>NZ_DASWTF010000050.1:0-121724 GCF_036402275.1 Steroidobacter sp.
TCAGCTCAGCCTTCCGACCTCACCAGCCGCCGAGCTGCAAACCGTCGCGCGGCGGCGGCCGCCAAATGTCCGCCCGCCCACCCCGACCGCGCAGAGCCAGGACCGTGGTAACTTGAAACGGCCACCGGACTCAGAGTGGCAATTTGGAACAACCGCGGGTTTCAGCAGCGGCCCTTCGGCTGAAGAACCAGCGCACATCTGCGCTTTCTTCCGCCCGCAGGGAAAAAGAAAATAAAAATCACATTCCCCCTCTCCCAACGGGAGAGGGGGCCAGGGGGTGAGGGTCTTCTTTAGCGCAACTTCACCGCGGATATTCGAGACTGGGGTACCAATCGGGTCTGCGCCCTTCGGGGGTGCAGTCGAGGACGGTCCAGATGGGCATCAGGTCGGGTGCGCCGCGAGGGTCTTGGCCGGGGTCGGCTTGGGCGAAGCCCATTTCGCCGGCCCAGAAATGACGGATCACGCCGTCGCGGCGGGTGAATACGTTGATAGCCGCGGTGTCTTCGAACTCCGGTGTGTTCGCGAGATAGTCCTTGCTGTATTCGCCATCCGTATCCGAATACAACTTGAGATTCCGCCAGCCGCGCGCCTTGGTGAACTCCAGCACTTTCTCGAGCGGCGACTGCGCGATGATGGCGAGTGCGACGTTCTGCTCGATGTCCTGCGCCTCTCCTTCCCACGCACTCAGCAATGAAGTGCACATGGGGCATGGCTTGGCCCGTTGAGGGCCGAACATGTAGCTGTACACGACGAGCGTCTGCTTGTCTCCGAACAAGTCAGCGAAGCTCACCGGCCCACGCTCACTCTGAAAGCGATACTTCTTTTTCACCTCGCCGCCCGGCGGCAACGCGCGACGCATCTCCGCCACGCGTTCGATGTGACGCCGCAGCTCGATTTCTTCCGCCAGCAGCGCCGTACGAGCCTTGCGATATTCGGCGCTCTCGTTAGGAAGGCTGATCTTGCTCCGAGCCGCCAGTTCCGCGGCAGGGACGAGAGCTTGAGGTTTGGTCTGTGTTTGGGCCATGTCGCGTCTCCTTCGAAAAAGGAACAAGGATCGACGCCCGAGCCCGCCCCGGTGCCAATCCTTCATCGTCCTCATACCCTAAGGACGGCCCGCGGCCGCCCAAAACGACAGCCGCCCGGAATTTATTTCGGCCTAGCCGGCGAAAAGCCGCCTAGTCGTGCGTCTGTCCCCACAGCGGTGTCGCCAACATCGAGGGTCGGTTGCTGAACTCATCGAACCACCGCGTCAGTCGCGGGCGGGGCCGGAACGTGGGTAGCTCGCGAAATTCGAGCCAGCTGAGCGCGGTAGCGAGGGCGATATGGCCGACGTGCAAGGGCGCATCGATATCGAGCGACTGTTCCAGCCAGTCATAACTGGCGAGTAACTTCTCGACATAGCCATCGCGCAGCGGCGGATACCGCAGTTCCTTGGGCCGACGTTGCGTTTCCCAGCGAATCGCGATGCCCGCATCGGCCACCCCCTGCGCGACCGCCTGCAACTGCAACGCTCGCCAGCGAGCCTCGCCATCGGCAGGAATCAGTTTGGGACCGGCATGCAAAGTATCCAAATAAGCGCAGATCACATCGGAATCGAAAATCGCCGGCAACCCAGGCCGCAGCAGCACGGGCACTTTCCCCAAAGGATTCGCCGCGAATACCTCTTCATTCCGACGCAGCGGGCTGGTCTCGTGATGCACGACCTCGATCCGGTCAGCCAGCCCGGCCTCATGAGCGAACACCAGCGCCTTGCGAGCATAAGGAGAATGAGTTTGATAGAGCAGTTTCATCGGCAGATTCACCACGGTAGCGACGTGAGCTAGGATGGTAAGAGCACCGACGCGCGCAACGGCCGCGATTCGGTCCGGCGCGATGCGGCTTTTCCGCGGAGTCGGGCTACATTCATCACATCAAACTGCACGACATGGATCTGGACCGCTTCGACCGCCAACTGCTGAACCTGGTACAGCAGGACTCCTCGCAAACCGCCGAGCAACTGGCCGAGCACGTGGGCTTGTCGCCCTCGGCGATTCAGCGCCGGTTGAAACGAATGCGGGAGCAAGGTGTCATCATCCGTGACGCCTCCGTCCTCGATCCACGCGCCGTGGGAAGGCCGACCTTCTTCGTCGTGTCATTGGAGATCGAGCGCGAGCGCCCGGAATTGCTGGCGCAGCTGCGCGAGTGGCTGACAAAGCGCGTCGAGATCCAGCAGGTGTTCTATGTCACCGGCGAAACAGACTTCGTGATCATCGCCACCGCCCGCGACACGGAAGCCTTCGACGCGATGATGTCGCAGTTGATGCAGGAGAATCCCAACGTGCGCCGCTTCACCACCAACGTCGTGCTCGGCCTGGTGAAGCAGGGACTGACGATTCCAATCCCACCAACGGAGGAATGAGCTGTTTCGCCGCCACCGAGCGGCAGGATTTGCGGCTTGTCAGCGCCACGCGGCGTTCATAATCGGCGCATGAAAAACCTCGCAGATCTCTGGCGCCTGCTCTGGCCGCAGGCCGAACCCACACCGCTGCTCGAGCTCCCTGCACTTGCCAGCCTGACCGGTGTCGGCCGCGTGTTCGTCAAAGTCGAAGGCGAACGCCCGCTCGGCAGCTTCAAATCGCTCGGCGGCATGACAGCCGGCGTGCGCGCACTGGCGCAGGCGAGCGGCATCGATGATCCGCGCGATTTGTTTTCTGACGCCAGATCGCTGCCCCGATTGATCTGCGCGAGCGAAGGCAATCACGGCCTGGCAGTCGCCGCAGCCGCGCACAAAGCCGGAACCAGAGCCATCGTCTACCTTCCGGCGGAAGTTACCGAAGCACGCGCCGCGCGAATCGAAGCGCAGGGCGCAGAAGTAATGCGCGTCAGTGGCACGTACGACGACGCGGTGCTAGCCGCTGAAGCAGCCGCCGAAAGAGGCGACGGCTTGCTGATCTCCGACACCTCCAGCGATCCGAACTCCGCTGTCGTGAACGCCGTGATAGAAGGTTACGGGCTGTTAGCACAAGAGCTCATCGCACAATTTCGCGAGCCGCCTCGCGAATCACCCTCTCATCTGTTCGTGCAAGCCGGCGTCGGCGGCCTTGCGGCAGCCATGGTCGAAGGATTGCAATCGCTGTTGCGCGCACCCGCCAGATTCATCGTCGTCGAGCCCGAATCAGCGCCCTGTGTCGCGCAAGCGCTGGAGCTCGGACAACTCACGCGAGTCGACGGACAATTACATACATCCGCTTCGATGCTGGCTTGCGGCGTTGCCTCCGCCCCAGCGCTGCGGATTCTGCAGCGGCACGCCGTTTCGACGATGTCGGTTTCCGAAGCCGAGTTGCGAATGGGCAGGGCCGGATTGCGCAACGTCGGCGGCCCGAGCACGACGACCTCCGGAGCTGCGGGCGTCGCCGGCTTGTTGCGCGCGGCGGCCCGCCCCGAGCTGCGGGAATTACATCGCCTCACATCCGACAGCGTCGTGCTGCTCATCGCCAGCGAGCGAGATTTATCAATCGTCGGCAGGCCCGCCGACGATTGACCGGAACTTTGCGTTCCACTGCTCGATTTTTCGGACTCAACGTTCGCCGTTTGCAGGCAGGAGCCGTCATGAGTTCGCAAAAAGAGTTTCCCAAACCGCCCTTCCCCAAGCAGTCCCAATCCCTGCCCGGCTCGAGCAAGGCCATGAAGCCGGAGCCGGACTACGGCGAGGACAGCTACAAAGGTGCGAATCGTCTGACGGATAAGAAGGCGCTGATCACCGGCGCGGACTCCGGCATCGGTCGCGCCGTCGCACTCGCGTTCGCACGCGAAGGCGCGGACGTCGTCGTCAGCTATCTCAACGAGCACGAAGACGCCAAAGAAACACAGCGTCTGGTCGAGTCGGCCGGCCGCAAATGCCTGCTCGTGCCAGGCGACATCGCGCAAGCCGAACATTGCCGCACGCTGGTGAAAAAATCGGTGGAGGCGCTCGGCCGGATCGATATTCTGGTCAACAACGCCGCGCATCAAATGACATACGACGCGCTGGAGAAGATCCCCGACGAGGAATGGGACAAGACGCTGGCCACGAACCTTTCAGCGATGTTTTACATCACCAAAGCGGCCATGCCTCACATGAAGCCTGGCAGCAGCATCATCAACACCGCCTCGATCAACGCGGATGTTCCCAATCCCACGCTGCTCGCCTACGCGACGACCAAGGGCGCGATTCAGAACTTCACCGCGGGACTGGCTCAGTTGCTCGCCGAGAAAGGAATTCGCGCCAACACCGTGGCGCCCGGCCCGGTCTGGACGCCGTTGATCCCAGCGTCCATGTCCGAGGACAAAGTGCAGAACTTCGGATCGCAGGTGCCGATGAAACGGCCGGCGCAGCCCTGCGAGCTGGCGACCGTGTACGTCATGCTGGCGAGCGATGAGGCGAGTTATGTTTCAGGCGCGACGGTCGCGGTGACTGGCGGCAAGCCGCTGCTCTGAGGATTCCATCGCGCAGGCGCGACCAGACAAGCAGGATCCGGTCGCGACCGGCGCGCCGCCGGCCTCATTACGAGGCCACGGTCAAGACGATAAGTTGACCACCACTTTCACGCATTCGTCCTGCTTGTCGCGGAACATCTGAAACGCATCCGGCACTTCGTCGATGCTGACGCGATGGGTGATGATCATGGTCGGATCGATCTCGCCCCGTTCGATGCGCGCGAGCAGCGGTTTCATATAGCGCTGCACGTGAGTCTGTCCCGACTTGATGGTCAACGCCTTGTTGACGATGGCGCCGAGCGGAATCTTGTCGGCCATTCCGCCATACACCCCAGGCACCGACACGGTGCCGCCGTTGCGACAGGCCTGGATGCACTCACGCACCACGCCCGGCCGGTCCGTCTCCATGCGGAATGCCTGCTTCACCTTGTCATAGGCATGTTGAACGCCATGCATGTGCGCCTCCATGCCGACCGCGTCGATGCACGCATCCGGCCCGCGCCCGCCAGTCAACTCCTGCAGGGTGTCGAGCGTATCTTCTTCGTCGTAGTTGATGGTCTCAGCGCCAGCACGTCGCGCCAGGGTCAGCCGCTCCGGAAAACGATCGATGCCGATGACCCGAGCAGCCCCGAGCAACTTGGCGCTCATGATTGCAAACAAACCGACGGGGCCGCAGCCCCAGACCGCCACGGTATCGCCTTCCTTGATATTGCAATTCTCGGCGGCCATATAACCCGTGGGGAGAATGTCGCCGAGAAACAGGGCCTGCTCATCGCTGACCGAATCGGGAATCTTCAGCGGTCCCACGTCCGAGAACGGCACGCGCACATACTCGGCCTGGCCGCCCGCGTAGCCGCCGAGCAGATGCGAATAGCCGAAGATGCCGCATGGCGAGTGGCCCCAGAATTTTTCGGCGAGGCGCGCGTTCGGGTTGGAGTTCTCGCATAGCGAGTACATCTCCTGCTCGCAGAAGAAACAATTGCCGCAAGCGATGGGGAACGGCACCACCACGCGATCGCCGGCGGACAGGTTGCTCACGCCGGAACCGGTTTCCACCACTTCGCCCATGAACTCGTGGCCGAGGATGTCACCGCGCATCATGGTGGGCACATAGCCGTCGTACAGATGCACGTCCGAGCCGCAGATCGCCGCCTTGCGCACCTTGATGATGGCGTCGCGCGGATTGATCAGCCGCGGATCCGGCACGTCCTCGACACCGACCTTGTGAACACCCTGCCAGCACACCGCTCTCATGACTCACTCCTGCTGAACGCGCGACCCACCAGGCTGCGAGTGCCTGACGGCTGGCCGCGCGTCGTGGCGATCTCGCCGGTCTCGATCAGTTGTTTCAAACGTCGCAGATCCTCCATCACCATGGCTTCGGGCCCGTTGGATATGAGTTGCCCCACCTTGGCCGCCATGGGCCCACCCGGCAGGCCGTAGTAGATCTCGATCTTCAGCAACGTGCCTTTGCCGCCGGGGGGCGACTCGAAGCGAACGCTGCCGCAATGGTTGATCTGCGATCCGGGGCAGGTATTCCAGGAAATGAACCGACCCGGCTCGTCCTCGACGATCTCGGAGCGCCATTGCAATTTCACGCCGCCGGGCGCGTGGGCCAGCCACTCGGATGTTTTCTCGTCCAGCTCCTTCACCGAATCCAGGTGCGTCATGAAGCGCGGCAGATTCTCGAGCTTGCGCCAGTAGGCATACACCTGCTCCGGCGGGCTGTTGATCATCAAGCTGGCCGTGATCGGCACATCCTGAGTCGCTTCCGCAAAGGACGATCGCACGTCCACCTTGCTCGCATACAAATCCAGCGCCGCGACACTAGCCACCGCCGTCGCCGTCGCGGCAACGCGAGTCGGATTCGAGTCCGGCGAACGCAGCGACGCACCGAGCAACGCCAGATCCATCACATCGCCGACGACGCGAGACATTGCAAACGTCGCCGGAGCGCGCCCTGAAAGCAATCCCACGCCGCTGACGAGCTCACGCATGCCACACATTCGTAGCAGCGTGCTTTGATCTCCCACTCCGATCATGCGTCCTACCGTTTTGGGCGCAAGCAGCTCCGCCACGCCCAGCCCGACACTGAACCATCCCAGCGAGCGGTCCAGGGCGGGACGTTGAGCAAACGATGCAGCCATGTTTGTATCCTCGTCGCCTGATCGATGAAATGGGGCCTAGTGCGTCTCACGCGGTTCGTCAGGGCCTCGTTGCATGCGGGCCTGAGAGGACTTCACCGCCTGACGTAAGTTCTCGTACTCGCGCTTGCCTGCTTCCTTGGCCCGCGCCATGGTGCGGTCGTGTACCGGGCCCACATATTTGTTCTCGTATCGAGTCGTCGGCAGCGCCGCTCCCAAGAGCGCACCTGCCGCCAATGCCAACGCACCGAGCGCGACGGGCTGCTCTCGCACCAGATCGCCCAGGCGCGAACCGCCATCGCGGGTGTAGCTCTGCACCGTTCGCATGGATCTCGACACCCCGCCCTCGACCTTGCGTCTCATTTCATGCGCGGCGTTGCGCACTCGGCCGTGAGCCGTGGCGTCCCAGTCCTCGCGCTCGAAATCGGTCCGATAATCGCCGCGATAATCGTCCGGATCCCGGCCATACCGGGAATAGCCACGGCCCGACTGAGCGCGGTAGCGCGACAGATCCTGTCCCTCGCCGCCGACATCCTCGGAGGAGCGGGATCTCGCCACCGAAGCCACCAGCCAGACGAGCCCCGCCGCGGTCAGCGCGATGGGCACGGGATTGCGACGCACCGTATCGGCCGCCTCGCGCAGCAGATCCATGCCGTTCTCCCGCACGAATTCCATGGACCGATCCATCAGCTCGGCAGGAGACAGGCGCTGCTGAATCTCATCGAGCGTGCGATCCAGACTCGCGCGAATCTGTTCGCCCTCGCGCTCCAGGTCGGCAGCGCTGCGCTCATCGGATGTGGCGTTCATGGAGTCCTCCGCGCGACCACGGTCGCATCTTTCTGTAACGATTCCTGAGTTCGATCGAATTCCTCGCCGAGATGGGACCATTTGCGCTGGCCTGCCTTGAGCAGGAGCCATCCGGCAATCAGCAAGACGATGCTGACGATCAGCGCCGCCTGCCACGGACGCATGACTTCAGCGAGCGCCAGCACCAAGGTCGCGACCAGAGTGAGCGCGCCCGCGAGCAGCACGCCGGCTGCGATCGCGAACGGCGCGACGCTCATTTTCACGTCGCGCAGCGCGCTGCGGGCTTCTGCTTTGGCGAGCGCGATCTCGTTCTTTGCCAGGGCGAGCGCCTCATCCATCAAACGCGTCAGCAGACTGGTCACCGACCCGGATTCTGCGACGCCTGGACCACCGGACACGGGCGAGGACGCCATGGCTCACACTCCTCTCTGGGGGGCTCCCGGAGAATCGGGCGTCGCGGACGAGCCGTATAACGACGGATTCTCCACCGCCTCGTTGACCTCGGGGACTTCGCCCCATTCCTGTGCTTCGGACTCCGCTGCCTCGCCGAGATCCTCGGCCGCAGTTTCCTCGCCAGTCGCCTTCATGAAGCGCGCGATCATCAGACCGAGCGCGGCGCTGCCCAGCAGAAACATTCCCGGATGATCGGTCGCGACGCGCCGTATGTCGCGATATAGATCTTCGATACTGTCCTCGCGCAAGCGCGTCGCAAGAGTTCCCACACCGTCGGCCAGCCTGGAGGCATAGCTCGCCAGTGTCGGTTGCGATTGATCGAGCTGCGCGCCCGCGAGGTCGATGGCGTCGGCGATTTCCGCGATCTGGTCCGCCGCCGCTCGTTTCCCGCTCTCGATTTTTTCCTTGCCGTCCTGTTGTAAACGGCTCTTCAAATTGGCCGCTCGGCCACGCACTCCTGAAGTGGTAGTGCTGTCGGTGGATTCGTTCATACGCTGCTCCCGTTGAGCTCTCATCGCCGCCAGACGATTCTCAATCAGTGCCCGCGCAGGAAGGTTCCGTGCAAATGCAATGGGCCGATGGGCATAAACATATGAGAGCGGGCCGGCAGGCGCCCCGCGCTGGAAGACGGCAGTGCGCGTGATCTTCTTACATCCGTTCCATCCAGGGGCCCGCCGGTTGCCTCCCCGCATTACCGCGTAGTCGTTTTGTGATTTCCGAGATCCCGGACGGCTCCGGCCAGGATCCGGATGGAGCTCGCGGCCGAAGTAGACACCCTGGATCCATTGCTCCGCGGCGGTCAGCCCCCGGCCCGCGGATGCTGAACGACTGCAACCAGCGACACCGCGAGGGCCAGGTTGGCCGGGCCACCGGACCGCCTGCCTGGCGTTTCGATCCGAAATTTCACGCCGCGTCGCGTCCGCGAGCGCATGAAACACCCGGCCAACATCTATTTCGGCTTGCGCAGCGACATTTCTTTTGCATTTTTACCGGTCCGACGGCGCAAAAAGCGCGGTCTGTTCCGGATAAATCACTTTAGATGCTTGCTCTGCAGGAAATATTTCGGTAGTAGCAGGCCGCGGCGACATATGTTTGTCGTCTGCCTCATGTTATATACAACTTCCCTGCCATGATTTGGTACGATATCGAAGTGATAAGTAGCATTGCACACGCCCCCCCGTTGGAAGATCGGTTGGAACATGTCCACTTCGAGCCCCGAGTCGGCGGCGAATCAGCGACGTTTCTTAACGGGATTGCGCGCCCGTTGAACGAATCGTCAGCGACCCACAGTCAAGAACGGACCTAACGATTTCATCAAGCGGCCGTCAATCGGCAAGCCGATACTCGAGTATTTGGCCTGCCCGATGAGCAGATGAGTTCACCACCGCGGAACTTGTCGAGGCGGCCGTGGATTTCAAGCGGCGTTACCCAGAGGACTAACCATGGCAACTAAAGCAAAACGATCCAAGACCACCCCCGCCAAGAAGAAGAGCAGCAAGGCGACTTCGCGCGTCCGTTGGACGAGCCAGAACGACCGTGAGATGAAGGGCCTGATCAAGGAAGGCACCCCGGCTCGCGCCATCGCCAGCAAACTGAAGCGCACCGAGGCGGCCGTCCGCCAGCGCATTCACAAGCTGGGCCTGTCGCTGCGCTCGTCCAAGAAGAAAGCCGCCCGCCGCAAGTAATCCGCAGCAGGTTGTGACATCGGAGTGTGGCCGGTTGCACCTGCCACACTTCGTTTCCGGGCCCGGCAGGCCGCCTGACTCTCGCCCCTCGCCCCGTTTACCATTTGACCCTTGACATGAGCGCGCTTATAGTCCGCGCCATGTTCCGATTCGCCAAACGTACGCAGCAACAACAACCGCGCTTGTTCGCGGCGGTTGCGCGTGCGCGCGTTCGGACCCTTCCGGGCTCTCTCCAGCCCTAGATTCCAAACAAACGTCTCCCGCAACCCCGCCCATCGGCGGGGCTTTGTCGAGCTTCGCTGGTAACCACCTTCAGGAGCTTGACCATGATTCATTTCAGCAGCGACGCCGAGATCGAGCGCATCGGTCTGGGAGTCTTCGAACGAACCCTGCCCAAACCCGAGTGGACCCATGCGGCGCACTTCGCGGCCGCGTTCTGGGTGTTATGTCGGCCCGGCATGAACGCGGAAGCCGATATGCCCAAACTGATCCGTGCTTATAACCTCGGCACCGGGGTGCCAAACACGGATGCGGGCGGCTATCACGAGACCATTACGTTGGCTTCATTGCGCGCGGCGCGCGAGTGGCTGTCGAAGCGAGGGGAAACGCCCTTGCACGAGGCGTTGAACGGGCTGCTTGCGAGCAAGTACGGGCGCTCCGACTGGTTGCTCGAATACTGGTCGAAGCCGGTGCTGTTCTCGGTGATGGCGCGGCGCGCCTGGATCGATCCGGACCTCAAACCGTTGCCGTTCTGATGTTTCTGACGAGGCGGCCTGGCGTCAGGCCGCCGGTTTTGCATCGAGATCCAGCACGCGGATAAACATTCCTCGGAGCACGATCACGCTGAGCGAGCCGAGGACCGCGACTAGCACGTGGATCAGCCAGAAGAACACCGGGCCGACCGGCTCATAGAAACGCGCCAGCCAGCCGCTGGCGATGCCGCCGACGAACAGGCCGAGGTAGTAGGACCCGACCATCATAGCGTTGACGGCAGCAGGCGCCGCGCGCGACACGAGCGCGAGCGCAATCGGCGCGACATAGAGATATGCAGCGGCGCAGATGAAATGAAACGCGATCGGCCAGTACACCGGCACGGCGCCTTCGCCCGCCAGCCACTGGCCCGCGCTCAATAGAAAACAGGCAAAAGCAAAGAATCCGCAACCGAGCGCGATCTTCGCCAGGTCGCCTGGCTCCGCGTCGCGCTGCGCCTGACGCCGCCACAACAACATCACCAGCGGCGCGAACAGCAATACGGTGAGCGAATCCAGCGCCTGGAACCAGGTCACCGGCAGCGTCAGCCCGAACGGCAAGGAACGATCGACCTCGTCGCGCAACCACACCGGATAGGTGTTCCATACCTGCGTCTGCACGGTCCAGAACAGCGCAGTGATGGCGAGCAGCACCAATATCACGATGACTTTGCGCAGATCGCCCGGTTGCAGCTTGGGGCGCTCCTCGACCGCCGAGGCGCTCGGCGCATCGGAAGGCAAATATCTGGCGCCGGACAGATAAATGACGATGCCGATCAACATACCGATGCCGGCGGCGCCGAAGCCGTAGTGCCAGCCATAGAACTCGCCCAGCGTGCCGCACACCAATGGGGCAACGAAAGCGCCGACGTTGATAGCGGTGCAGTACGTCGTATAGGCGCTGTCGCGGCGGCGATCGTCCTTCGAGTACAGCGCGCCCACCTGGGCGGCGAGGTTTCCTTTGAGCAATCCCGAACCGACGATCAACGCGGCGAGCGCGGGCAGGAACGCCGCTTCGAACGCCATCAAGAAATGTCCAACGGCCATCGCCGCGGCGCCGATCAACACCGCCCGCTTGCGGCCGATGACCCGGTCGCCGAGCAGGCCGCCGAAGATGGGCACGAAATAAACCAGGCCGATATACAGGCCGAAAATCTGCGCCGCGAGCGCTTGCGTGGACAACGTGCCGAACACCGCCTCGATGGCGGAGCGCAGGCCGGCGAAGCCGATCACCTGCTCGATCACACCGGGCTGCAGCAGATATCCCGACATGTACAGGACCAGCAGCGCCTGCATGCCGTAGAACGAAAATCGTTCCCAAGCCTCGGTGAAGGCGATATACGCCAGACCGCGCGGATGGCCGAAAAATTCGGCGCTGGACGCCTGCGATGCGATGCCCTGACCGGCCTCGGCGATGGTATTCAACGGCACCCCTTCGCGTTAAAACGGAGCAAATCAGCTCTCCCCCGAGTATCGATGTTGTCAGCGTACCGCGCCGGCGAGCAGTGCCAAAGCCAGCCCGCTTGGTGCCGTTTTCGCACCGGCCGTGACACAATCCGGGCAGGTTGTTAAAAGACATCTTCCCTGGGGAGGATGTGCCGAGTTGACCAGAATGAGCGAGGAAAAAATCGCACACCAGCCTGCGGCCACCTTGCCGTCGCGCAAGGCGTTGCCGCCATTCGAGGCGCTGCGCGCCTTCGACGCCGTGGCTCGGTTGGGCGGTGTGCGCAAAGCGGCCCAATATTTGTGCCGCGACCACGCGGTCGTGAGCCGCCACCTGCGCGCCATCGAGGATTGGACCGGCACCAAGCTGATTCAGCGCACCCCCGGCGGCGCGGTGCTGACCGAAGACGGCATCCGATATCACAAGCAGGTCGCGGCCGCGATCGACATGATCGCCGGCGCGACCGTCGATCTGATGAAGCGCGGCGACGATCACCGCCTGCACATCCGCTGCATGCCGGGCTTCGCCCTGCTCTGGCTGTCCAGCCGCCTCGGCGAGTTCGAACAGGCCAATCCCGGCATCGACATCGAAGTGCGGCCGCTCGATCGCCTGCCGGACGTGCTCGCGCATCACACCGATGTCGAAATCCGCCTGGTCGCACCCTATGCGGACCGCGTCGAGCTCGCAGCCGAGCTGCGCAGCGCCGAGATCGTGCACACACCCGTGCTGGCGGTAGCCAATCGTGACTATCTGGCCCGCGCCGCGCCCATCAACGAGCCGCGGGATCTGCTCACACACCAGTTGTTACATGAAGAAAACTTCAATCGCTGGCGCAACTGGCTCAGCGTCCACGGCATCCACGAGGACGTCGAGCTGAGCGGCACACGCTTGTGGCAGGGTCATCTCACATTGGACGCGGCCCGGCACGGCCGCGGCATCTCGCTGACCAACTACGTGATCGTGGCGGACGACCTGGCGAGCGGTCGCCTGGTGGACGTGGGCGAAGGCAAGCCCGCGTTTCTGCCGCAGGCCATGGGCATTTATTACTTCATCGCGCGCGAGAAGCGCTGGGATTCGCCGGTGATCCGCAAGTTCCGGCAGTGGATGATCGCCACCATCAAGAAACAGCACCCGCACCTGAAAGCGGGTACGGCATAAAAAATCGATTGGAGTAAAGAAAGCGGGCGCGGACGACCCTCCGTCATCCGCGCCCGCAAACGACCTTACCCGAGGTCAAACTTCTGAGCGGTCGCATCCAGCGCTTGGCGCGCCTTCTCGACGATCTCATCGACCTGCGCCCGCGTGATGATCAGCGGCGGGCTCAGCACCATCGACTGATACACCGCTCGCATGATCAAGCCGTTGTTCGCGGCCACGTCGCGACAGAAATTCGCCGCGTCGTCCTGGGCGGTGAAGATTTCGCGAGTCTGCTTGTTCTTGACCAGCTGAATGGCCGCGATCAAACCGACGCCACGAATCTCGCCGACGATGGGATGCGACGCCGCCAGCTCCTGCAGGCACTTGCGGAAGTACGGCGCGATCTCTTCCCGTACGCGCTCGACGATGCCTTCCGAACGTATCAACTGAATATTCGCGATCGCGACGGCGCATGCCGCGGGATGACCCGAGTACGTGTAGCCGTGCGCGAGCGCGCCGCCTTCGTTGATTTCCTTCCAGATGCGATCGTGGATCGCGACGCCGGCAATCGGCAGATAGCCCGACGACAGACCCTTCGCCATCGGCATCAGATCCGGGTCGATGCCATAGGTCTGCGAACCGAACCACTGGCCGGTGCGACCGAAGCCGCAAATGACTTCGTCCGCGACCACCAGCACGTCGTACTTGCGGCAGATACGCTGAATCTCGGCCCAATATCCCGGCGGCGGCTCGTACACTCCGCCCGCGCCCTGCACCGGCTCACCGATGAACGCCGCCACGTTGTCGGCGCCGAGCTCGAGAATCTTCTTCTCCAGCTCGGCGGCAGCTCTCAGCCCATACTCTTCCAGACTCAGCCCACCGCCCTGGGTGTAGTAGTGGTGATGCGGAATGTGCGCGAAGCCCGGCAGCAACTCGCCGTCGAGCGCATGCATGTGAGGCATGCCACCGAGACTCACGGCAGCGAGTGTGCTGCCGTGATATCCCAACGTACGCGCGATGAACGTGCGCTTGGTCGGCTTACCTTTGACGCGCCAGTAGTGACGCGCGAGACGGATGACGGTGTCGTTCGCCTCCGAGCCCGAGTTCGTATAGAAGAAACGTTTCAGACCCGGCGGCGTGACTTCCGCCAGCACCTTGCCCAGCTCGATCTGCGACGGCGTCGAGGTCTGGAAGAAGCTGTTGTAGTACGGCAGCGTCTGTAACTGCTGAGTCGCCGCATCCACCAGTTCCTTGCGTCCGTAGCCGACGTTCACGCACCACAGACCGGCCATGCCGTCGAGGATCTTGTTGCCGTCGCTGTCCCACACGTACGCGCCTTCGGCCCGCGTGATGACACGCACGCCCTTGCCGGCCAGCGCCTTCTGGTCGGTGAAGGGATGGACGTGGTGAGCCACGTCCAACGCCCGGTAGTCCTGAGTGCTTCTGAAAGTCTGAGCCATTGCGTCTCCACACAATCATCCTGTCAGGGGCCGAAGGCCCCTGACAGCTGAAATCAAAACTGATAGCCGACCTTGACGCCCACTTCACGCGGCCGCGTGCGGTTGGCGTTGGTCCAGTCGTGATACGGATCGATCCACTTGTTCTCGTTGGTGAGATTGGTGCCGAACAGCTCGACGCTGGCCTGACCGATCTTCATGCCCAGACGCGCCGCCAGCAGCGAAATGTCGTCCGAGAACTGCGGCGTGTTCTCTCGCGGGAAGCTGCTCAGGTCGACGTAGCTCACCTTGTCGCGATAGCTGTAGTCGACGCGGAAGAAGCCCGGCATCGTCGCGCTCCAGTCGAAGTCGTAATTGGCGCCGAGCGTGTAGCTGATCTCCGGCACGTAGTCGACCGGATCGCCCGGCAGGTTGGTCGCGCCAAGCGCCTTCACTTCGGTGACTTCGCTGTCCAGGTAAGTGGCGGTGGTGTTCAACGTCAGCCTCTCGGTCGGCCGCAACGTCAGCCCCACTTCGACGCCTTTCACTTCGGTCTTGCCGATGTTGCTGGTCAGCTGAGACGTCTGGCCGGTCGCCGGATCGAACACCAGGCCACGACGCAGCATGTCTTTGTAGTCGCTGTAGAACGCCGCGATTTCGTACGCGAGCAGGCCGTCGGCCAGGATGCCCTTGCTGCCCAGCTCGTAGCTGACCAGGGTTTCCGGCTCGAAGTTCGGCGCCGGACCGCGATTGAAGCCGCCGCTGCGGAACCCGGTGCCCACGCTCGCGTAGATGTTGATGTCATCCGTCGCCTTGAACGACGCATAGACGCGCGGATCGACCGAGTCGAACGAATCCTTCTCGACGAACGTCAAGCCGTCCCAGTTCTCCTGGTCGTCTTCGAAGTAGCGTACGCCGCCGCCGATCTCCCAACGCTCGGCGAAGCGGAACGAGATGTCGCCGAACACGGCATACGACTGGTACGTGTCCCGATCGTAGTACTCGAGGTCGCCGAAGTAAGCGCCCGCGAACAGCGTGTCGTAGCTCGAGTAGAGCGAAGTGCTGAGCGAGCGATAGAACGCGCCGAAGGTGTAGTTGAAGAAGTTGTCGCCCGCGGAACTCAAGCGCAGCTCCTGAGTGAACTGGTGGGCGCGCGTGCGACGAGCGTCGGTGCCTTCAAGCGCGCCTTCGTAGATCGTCTCCGGGCCGCCGATGTACGAGAACGGATAATGATGATTGTGATCGATATAGGTGCTGGAGCTGAGCAGTTCGGCCGGGCCCAGGTCGTACTTCACATCGAGATTGTACAAGTCGTACTTGAACTCCTTCGGCACCAGGCGACGCGAGCGGTCGACCGCGACCGTCACGGTGCGATCCGGCTCTTCATAGCCGAGACCGAGCTCGCTCTCGTTGCGGTGGATCATCACCATGCCTTGCACCGACAGCGCCTCGGTCGGCTTCCACAGCATCTTGGTGCGGACCACGCGCAGGTCCTGGTTGTTGCCGTCTTCGATGCCCGCTTCCGGCTGATCCTGCCAGCCGCCGCCTTCCTCGGCGTGAGCGGCGATGCGAATGCCGAACTTGTCGGTGACGAGGGGCGCGTTCAACACGCCGGTGACCACTTCACGCGAGTCGCCGCCACTGATGAACGATTCCTGCGCTTCGATCGACCCGCCGAACTCGGAGAGATCGGGCGACTTGGTGATGTAACGCAGGGCGCCGGCCACCGTGCCCTGGCCGTACAACGTGCCCTGCGGGCCCTTCAGCACTTCGACGCGCTCGAGATCGATCGGACGCGCGTCGAGTTGGTCGAAGCCGGTGAGCGTGATGGGCGCTTCGTCGAGATACACGCCTACCAGCGCATCGCTGCCGTATTGATTGCTCAAGCCGCGCATGAAGATCTGATAGCTGCCCGGACCGTCCTCGCGCAGCGCCATGCCGGGCACCGCGAACGCGATGTCCTGGATGTTGGTGAGACCCTTCTGCGCAATTTCCTCGCCGCCGAGCGCGGTGATGGCCACCGGCACGTCGACCAGTCGCTGCTCGCGCTTTTGCGCGGTCACGATCACCTCTTCGACCGCCAGTTCCTGCGCCATCGTGCTGACGGAGGTGGTTGCCCCTACCACCGCCAGTGCCGTGATGTATCTAATTCGCTTCGCCATGTTGCCTCCCAACCTTTGATCCCCAGAGTAAAGCCGTTGTGCTAGTTATCCGCGTCGTTCGCTACTTCAGCGCGTTGACCGCGCTGTTGAAAAAGTCATTGTCGGCAATCGCCTCGGCTCCCTTCGGTTTGGAACGGGCACTCAACACCGCCACGATTACCTGCTCGCGCGGATTGATATAGATGTACTGACCGAAGATGCCGCGCGCGCTGAATGCGCCGTCGGCGAAAGAACCATTTGGGCGAGCCACCGGCCACCACATGTAGCCGTAGTCCACCCGCGCATTACCTACTTGCCGAGGCTGCGTCGCTTCGGCGATCCAGCCTTCCGGCAATACGCGCTCGTTGCCGATCACGCCGCCATTCATCATGAACAGGCCGAAACGCGCGTAGTCGCGCAACGTCGCGTTGATGCCGCTGCCGGCCACTTCGAGTCCCTCGGGCGCTTCGAGCCACCAGGTGGCGTCGCTCTGCATGCCGACCCTGGACCAGATTTTTTGTGACAAGTAGTCGGCGCACCACAGACCCGTGGCCGCGCGCACCAGCGCGCCGACGACGTGGGTTTCACCGGTGCTGTAGTTCCAGACGCTGCCGGGCGCGGCGATCCGACGCTGACCGGCCAGATACTTCATGATCGCACCCGGCTGCTGCGCGATTTGCATCTCGAGCATGCGGCGGCGCTCGGACTTCGGATCGGTGTGCGTATCGTCCCAATGCACGCCGGAAGTCATCTGCAGCAGGTGGCGAATCGAGACGCCGTCGTAGCTGGTGCCGCGAAGCTCGGGCAGATAGCGCGTGAGTTGATCGTCGACGCCGCCGATGAGCTTGTCCTGGATCGCCGCGCCCACCAATGTGGTGCTCACCGACTTCGCCATCGACATCGAAATCCAGCGCGTGCTGGCGTCGATGCCCAAGTCGTAATGCTCCAAAGCAATCCGGCCGCGCTTCAACAACAACAGGCCAGCGACGCGATTGCGTGAGAGATAGTCGACGAGGTCGAGCTCCATGCCTCTGGAGTGCACGACCATGTCTTGCAGCTGAATGTCAGCGCGCGGCAGCTCTTGAACCGGACCGCCACGAGCGATCACGCGCGTCGCGAAACCCCAATTCGTTTCGCGAAACAGCTGGAGCTGGACGTTGGGGAGCAGCTTGCCCGCGTAGGCGTCGCGGGCCACGGAAACGGCGGGCTCGGATTCATCCGCACGTCGGCTGCGCACTTCGGCGTCGCGATGCAAGGTGACATTCCTGAATAACAGCGATGGTGCTGTTATATCGCCGGGCCTCGGGGCGCACAGTTGCCAATGCCGACGGCTTCGGTGAGCTGCGATCACCAGGGAATGGCCTCCCTGGTGCGCATCTGTCACTAGTGAAGTTATTGGGCCGACTTCACTCCGATCTGCTGCCAGTGGCCGGGATTGAGGATCAGCTTGCCATCGGCGAAACGCACGTTGAGCGGATAACGCCCGGGCACCGTGAAGTCGCCTTGCGCCACGGGTTGCAACTCCACGGCCGCTTGCTTCTTGATCGCGAAGGCGTCGCGCGCGCCCGTGGCTTGCGCAACGAGCTTGCCGCCTTGCTCGGAGATGCGCACGCTCACGAACTCGCTGAACTTGTAGTCGCCCTGATACTTCGTCACATCGGCGGCAGCCACTTTGAAACGCTTGTTCGGCTGCATGGCGCGCGGCTGCTCGGGCACCGACGACAGAATCGCATCCCACATCACTTCGGAGGCGATCACACCGAGATCCACCGAGGTAAGCGCGCCCTCCTGCTTGTCATCCAATTCGCCCGTGGAAACTGCATAGAGCACGTCGCCGTCGTACTCCGTGGCGAAAGGCTGCAGGCCGCGCGCCATCGAGGTGTGGACTTGTACTGCAATTCGTTGGAGCAACGCCGGCTCCAATGTTTGATTCACGACCACCAGGCTGACGGTGGTGTTGCGACCGGCTTCCTTCGGCGGCTGCCAGCCCGGCTTGCGACTGTTCGGCATGCCGGCGAGCAGCTCGGTGGGACGCAACGTCTTCGGCCAACCTTCGCCCGGGTTGCATGCGACGACATTGCCGTTGCGATCGGTGACCACGCCGAACGCATTCACGACGGTGAACGCCGCGATCTTCACCGGACCGACCTGACGAAACGCACCACCCTGCCCGGAGTGCGCGTTACATCCGAAGAACTGACCGCTGCGAGCCGAACGTCCGGCGCCTTGCGCACCCAACGGGAACACACCAGGCTGGGCTGCACGGAACGCGGCCTGCGCCAGTCGCTTGTCCGGATAGATCTCGTTCAAGCGACGGTCGCCGAAGTCATAAATGATGGCGCCCACGGACAATGCGACGTTGTCCCAATGTCCACCGCGCACTCCGTCGTCCTTCAACGCCGTGGCCGCGGCCGTGGTCGCCTCGAGGCCGTACCAAGATCCGCCCGAGAACACCACGGTATCCAGATCGGGGTAGTTATATCCGAGACGCAGAAAGTCGGTGTTGACCGTGCCCGGCCCGCCACCACGAACATCCACCGCCCCCATCACTTTGCGACCGAAACGAAATACCGTGACGCCGGTCGGCCCTTCGGCGTACTCGCCGGTGCCGATCTCGAGCATGGGCCAGTCGAACTGCAGCTTCTTTTCGCCCGCGTTGGTCACCGGCTGCAGCGAATCCTGCGAGGTTTGGACGGTCCCCGACTCGGAGGCGTGGACAGGACAGGCGGTGACAGCGGCCAGCAGCAGGGCCGCCACGGACGAATGCAAGGTTCGCATCGGGCTACAACTCCGGGCATTTAACAGCGTCAGGCATTGAAGCACAGGCGAAAAAGCCGGGGCGATGCCATCAGGGACGCCGATGGTGCCCTGGGGACACCTCCGAGAGCACCACTTGTGCGGGAGTTCGTGGTGCGGGCAGGCAGCTTATGACTACTCTTGCCGCCGCCACCGATTATTGAACGTGAATGGGGAGCTCATCGAATGGGATTCGCCTTCGGCCTGCTCGTCCTGATCTTCGTGCCGGTCGCGTTCGTGCTCAGCGTCCGGAAATACGCGCGCGGATCGTTCGGTCGACGGGCGGTGACAGTGCTCTGGGTCGCGGCCGCCAGCCTGATCGCCGGCATCTATGGCCTGCTGCGTGCCTGGGAGCGCACGGATATTCTCGACTCCGCATCGATGATCGAGACCAGCGCCATCTTCGGCTTGTCGGCGCTGCTGCCCTTCGCGTTCTTCAGCCTCTATTTGCTGGGCAGATCGTGGCGGGCCTGGCTGGTCCTGCTCGCCGGCCTTCTCGTCGCCCTGCCGGGCTTTTTTCTGTTCGCGTACGCGCTGATGCGTGAAGCAAATATCCATCTGGATGCTGGGACGGCTCGGATCTATGAGCTACGCGGCGTGTCGCCGAAGCATGTGGAAACCGATTCGCCCCTGCCCCGGAACGCCAGTTATTACATTCTCGATACTCGGGAGTGGCCGCCGGATCTACCCTGGCCGCCACAGCTGCGCATCCGGCCCGATGAATACCATGCGCTGTTGGCAAAGAACCGGGCGCTGTTGTTCGTTCGACCGGGCGCGCTCGGCTATGCCTGGGTGGAGCGAGTGCTGCCGACGCCGACAGTGGAATGATCAGCCGACCGGCTGCATGTCGCCGAGCACGGTCGGGATGAGCTCCGATACCGTCGGATGAATGGGCACCGCCTGCTGCAGTTTCGTATAGGGCACATCGGCATTCATCACATCGATGATGCCGTGAATCGCTTCGTCCCCGCCCACGCCCAGAATGGATGCGCCGAGAATGCGCTTGGAGCGCGCATCGGCGATGACTTTCATGAACCCTTGCGTCTCGCCCTTTTCGATGGCGCGCCCCACTTTGCTCATGGGCCGCATGCCGATCAACAGTTGCCTGCCGCTGGCGCGCGCTTGCGTTTCCGTGAGGCCGACTCGTCCCAGCGGCGGATCGATGTACAGCGCGTAGGCTGGAATCCGTTGACTCACACGGCGATCCTCACCGTCGAGCAGGTTGGCGGCGACGATTTCGAAGTCGTTGTATGAAGTGTGTGTAAAAGCGCCGCGACCATTGCAATCGCCGAGCGCGAACACGCCGGCGACGTTCGTTTGTAGATGGTCGTCGACTTTGATGTAGCCACGCGCGTCGACTTCGATTCCAGCGCGGTCGAGACCGAGGTCGTGAGTGTTGGGCACGCGACCGACCGCCAGCAGCACGTGACTGCCGACCACGGTCGGCGAGCCTTGCTTGCAACTCACATGGACTTCGACGCCTTCGGCATGCGGCGCGAGGCTGATACATTCGGCATGAGTACGCAGCGCGATGCCTTCGTTCTGGAGGATGGATGCGATTGCGAGCGACACGTCCTCGTCCTCGCGACCGATCAGTCGCGCGCTCTGCTCCACCACGGTAACCTGCGAGCCAAAGCGCCGAAACATCTGCGCGAATTCCAGGCCGATGTAGCTGCCGCCGACCACCACCAGATGCTTGGGGACGAAATCGACTTGCAGGATGCTGGTGTTCGTCAGGAAAGGAATGTCTTCGACGCCCGGCATGTTCGGCACATTGGCGCGGCCGCCGACGTTGATGAATATGCGTGGCGCGGTGAGCGTCTGTTCGCCGACTCGGATGGTGTTGGCGGATTCGAATCGCGCGTGACCTTCGATGACCGTGCAGCCGCTCATGGAGCGCAGCCAGCTTTCGACGCCGGTGCGCGCATTGAGCGTTACCGTCGCGGCGCGCGCCTGCACGCGTTTCATGTCGATGCCGATCGGGCTGTTTGTGATCACGCCGTAGTCGGCGGCCCTGCGTGCGATGTGGGCGGCATAGGCGCTGGCGACCAGCGTCTTGGTCGGCATGCAGCCGGTGTTGACGCAAGTCCCGCCGAACAGCTTGCGCTCGATCAACGCGACCTTCATTCCGGCTTTGGTGAGGCGACCCGCGAGCGACGGCCCGGCTTGGCCGGCGCCGATGATGATGGCGTCGAAGCTGTGTGTCATCGCTGAGCCCGCCCGCGGAAAATTGCGCCGAAGGGTGCGGTCATCGCAAAGCTAGCACGATGAGGACCGCGCCCGCGATGGCCACCGCATCTTCGATGAACGCAGCCGGAGGATCCTTACCGAATGCCGCCGCCATCCTGGCCCTCGCAGCCGCTCCACCGAAGGTGCCAATGATCGCCCCTATCACGCCGATCGCCGCGCCAACCCAGAGCGATCCAGCGGCCACGCCCATCGCGCCGCCCGTCGCCGCACCCATCAGGATGCGAGTGCCGAACTGCACGGGCACTTTGCGGCTCGGCGTGGAGGGCAACTGGTCGGCGATCAACTCACCGATGGCCAGCACCAGGAAAATCCAGGGCGTCCAGCGATAGCCCAGGAAGGCGAGCCAGGTGCCACTCAAGCCCAACAACCCGTAATGCGCGGCAAAAGACACCGCCGCCGGCGCCGTCATGGCCCGCAGCCCCGCCACGACGCCGATCAACAATGCGAGGAGATACAGCATGGCCCGCCCATTAGATGTAATTGAAACCCGATGCTAATCCAACCCATCCCATCCCTGACCAGGTGAAACTGCAGAAAAGCACGAATAGTCAAGCGCGCGAACGATGGTGGCTACGACCGTTTGTTCGTCCGGCGGCTGTTGCCGCGCTTCTTCGCATTGCTCGGCCCTTCTTCGTCACGGCCTTCCAACGCAGCCCGGACCACGGCAGTGGTACGTTGCATATGGAGCTCGATCAAACGGCAGGCGCGCGGCGCCTTGCGGGCAAGTGCGGCTTCGAGGAGCGCTTCGTGCTCATCGTGCACGTCGGCGCCGGCTTCGGCCTGCGAGATCATTCGATAACGCTCGGAGTGATAGTGGAGCATGCCGCGCAGGCGAAGCAGCCACTTCGAGCCGCATGCGGACACCAGCGCTTCGTGAAAGCGACGGTTGGCGCTTTCCCAGCGCGCCAAAGTCGCCGCGTCATCCCGCTTGCGACTCTCTTCGAGCGCGGCAAGTTCGTCGTAGGCTTGTTTGACGGCGCGCTCCCACTCCGGCCCGCCCTTTTCGATGGCCAGCGACAGCGCCTGAGTTTCGATCAGCAGGCGCGTGCTCATCGTGTCCTGCAACTCCTCGGGCGAGATCTGGGACACCCAGAAGCCGCGCTGGCCCTCGGCCACCGCCAGAGCATCGCCGGTCAATTTCACCAACGCCTCGCGCAGCGGGCTCAAGCCCACGTTGTAGCGCTGGGTCAGCATCTCCATCGCCAGCTTCGACCCCGGCGGCAGCGCGCCGGAAATGATGTCCCGGCGAAGATGCCGATACGTCTGGTCGGCGATGGTCTTGGCGACCGTGGCGTTGTCCGTTTCGCTGTTCATTACGGCCCTCCCCAGGTGACCGCATGATAAGACTCGGGTGCGTTGGCAGCTCTTATTTCTGCGTCCGATACTCGATGCCCGCCCGAGTATCCTCCGGCCCACGCTGCGCCTGTACCGACAAATCTTTAGAAAGCTTGTAGCGCAGAGTGATGACCTCGCCAGGCTCGAACAACCCGACGCCATAACTCAAATACACACGCGGCGAGAGATACTGCCCGACGGTGAGCGCCGCGCCTCCAATCATTTCGTCATCCTTCACAGCCAGCTCATCCGCGCCCAATCGACGGCCGACATTCTTTGCGAGCAACCCACCGGCCGCCGCGCCCAGCGAGCGCGTGGCGGCTTGAACGGCATCGCCTTCGCCCTCGCCGGAGCCGATGTCGTCGAGCGGTTTGCCGGCAACGATGTAGGAAAGCGCATTTGCCTGCCCCATCGGCGGATTCGAGAATACCGTGAGCTCCGGACTCTGCGCATTCCCCCGGATTCGCAGGCCCGCGACGACATCCTCCACCGTGCGCGTCGCCTCGATTCGCAACTGAGGATTGTCGAGCGGCGTGGACGCGTAGAGCAGTTGCCCTTCCTGGATCACGAGATCCTGACCATACGCTTTATAGGTACCGGTGACGTTCACCGTGCCCGAACCCACCGTGTCCGTGCCCGGCCGCTCACGCACGTCGAGCTGACCGGCCACCTTCGCCACCAGCCCGAACCCAGTGAGATTCACTTCCTCGCCGAGCGCCACGACTATGTTGGCGTACAAGGGAATCGCCTTCTCCGCGACCTCCTCTTGCGTCTCCGCATCGACGACCACGACATCGGGCGATGCCGCCTGCGCCTTATCGCCACCACGCGGCAGCTTCTGCAAATTCACATCCGCCTCGGGAATGGTGACCTTGCCTGACAGAGTCATGCGCTCTTCATTACGCACCATGTCCAGATCCGGCGTGATCACCACTTTCGCGCCCGGGATATCCGCCGCCAGGAAACGATCGCCATCGATCTGCATGTTGATCGCGCCGCTCGGACTCGCCGTGCCAGCAAACTTCAGCGAGCCCTTACCCGACTCGATTCCGCCCGACACCTGAAACTCCGTCGCGGAGCTCGGCCGCACATCCACACGACCGTTCTTCAAGTGCAGTCCGATCGCCGGAATATCCGCCGCCAGCTCGGCGGCCGACACCGTGCCTGTGATGGCCGGCTCCTGCACAGTCCCCGTCACGTTGCCCTGCGCATCCAGCCGCCCGTGGACGTTCGCAAGCTGCGGCGCGAATACTGCGAAGGGGGCCAGATCGGGCAGACTCGCATTCAAGCGCCCGTTGATCTGCGCGTTCGGCTGATTGAGCCCTCGCACTTCGCCTTCGCCCTGCAACGAACCGTTCTCTTGCAGCCCCGTGCTGATCGAAGCTCGCGCATCCGGCCCCGACAGGTTGGCCTCCAGCCTGAAATCCCGATACGTCAGCAATGTTTCTTCTTCGACCGGCTCCTCTCCTTCCTCGACCGCCACGTTGCGCGACATGCTGCCCGAGGCGGAGCTCACCGTAGCGTTACCAAACAAGTTGCCCTCGGCGTCGCGCCGAATGTCGCCCCGCCCCGCGATCAATCCCTTGAAGCGCAGCGGCAAGTCCTCGCTGGACATCGAGTTCGCCAAAGCGAGCGGCACGTTGGCCAGCGAATAGCTGCCCTGCATGGAACCGTCCGGCTGCATGCCTCCTTGCATGCACAGCTCGATGTCACGATCCACGAAACAAGCGCGAGAGACATCCACCGCCTTCGATTTCACGACGATGTTGGCGGGCTCTCGCAGGCTGAGACGCGCCGCATCTTTCACATCGAGCACGAGTCGCTGCACAGCGCCCGACCAACCATCCTCCTGGCGACCGCCCTGCACCGCTATGGAGAACGCGAGTGGCTTTCCGGTCGTATTCACTTCCGCGCGGTGCTCAGCGGAGTTGCCTGAGGCGTTCAACTGCATCGAATCGAACTCGAAGCCCGCAGCCGACAAGCCCGCGAGCGTCAATTTGACCGCGCCCTCCGGATCGAGCGGCTTGTTCACGTGGGCATCGAGCGTCAGCTCATTGAGCCGCATCTCGTTCATGTGCAGCTCACGGCCGCGCGCATCGCCGTTGATCGCGATCTCAGGCCACTTGCCCAACACCCGAAAGTTCGCCGTCAGCTCGCCACCGGAGTTCGGCATCCAGTCGTTCAATGAAGCGACATCGACCGTGGCGGTGGCATCGATCTGCTCGCTCTTGGCCGCCTGCACTCGCAGTCTGCTCTCACCCGAGCTCAAGGCCAGCGTGCCCGCCGGCAAGTAAGGCGCCGTAAGCGTCATATCGGCATCGCCTGAGATGGGCCGACCCCGCAACCGACCGCGCAGCTCGGTGAGTTTTAACGTCGCATCCGGCCCCTGTTCGGTCATCTTGCCCTGCGTAGCCAGTTGGAACCGCAGACTGCCCGGCCATTCGACAGCGAACGCGCCTGGATCGAAATTCTGCCCGCGCGCCTCGACACTCCACGCGAGCGCCGGCTTCAGATTCACTTTACCGGTCGCGGCCAGGCGTCCTTTCTTCTGCACGATATCGAACTGTTGCAACTCGACCAGCTCGGGGGTGCCGCGCACTTGCAAAGCAATGTCCGCCTGCTGCTTTTGCGGCCCCAACGTGAGTCGCCCCTTCGAGTTATACAGTTGCGGATTGCCGTCGAAATCCAACTGGCCGTGCGTGTACAGCTCCTGACCGATCCACGCGGGCGGCACGATCACATCGCGCCAGCGCGCGCTCGCTTTGCTGGTCCAGGACTCTTCAGAGAATTGAATATCGGCGTTGGCCATCAACTCGCCGGCTGTCTGGCCGATGCGGAGCAATGTTTCCAGCAGCAGCCGCTCTTCCTTGCGAGTGAAGCGAACCGACTCCAATTCCAGCGGCTCGTCGTTGATCGTCAATCGTCCGGCCACGACGCCATGATTCAACGTACCCTCGCCGTGCAACGATGCAGACAAGCTTTGAAAACTCGAATCGGGCATCAGCTCTTCACGCGGATCGAAGCGCGGCACTTCGAGTTGAAGTTGCCACTGGCGCTCTCTGTCCTGCGCCATCTTCGCGTTCAACTGCGCCTGCAACGGTGCGGACAGGTTGGCCGCGGCGAATGCCTCCGTGTCGTTACCGGAGAGCACCAAGGTGCCGGCGAAAGTCTGCTCGCCTGCTGTCCATCGGAAGCGCCCCGTCCCTTTGCCTACATAGGCTTTGGGTTGCGCGACCCGACCGTCGAACTTCACGAATCCCTGCGGCGCTTGCACGTCCAAGGTTTTGATTTCGAGCGCTTCCTCGGTCCACTGACCCACGAGCTCCGCGCGAGTGACTTCGACCACGGTCGCCTCGGGATTGCGCACCTTCACGTTCCGCGCAAGAAACGAATCCACCGCGATATCGATCGGCGGCTTCAGGCTGAAAGGTTTGGAGGGCTCTGGCGGCGGTTGCGGCTCCGTCGGCTCGTGGGTGAGCACGTCGACACCGCTGATGTCCAACTTGCCCACGTGCACGAGCGTATGCCAAAGATCCGACATCACGAGATCGAGCTCGATCGCCGCGACACTCGCATCGATGCCCGCGGCCGGATCGCGATAACGCAGATCCGCGATACGAAGCGGCCCGGCGATGGTGCCGTCGATGGAGCCGATCGCAAGCTTGTCTCCCAGCACCGCGCCGGCGCGAGCGGCGGCGAATCGCGCGCCCGATTCGGTGTTCAGCACCCACGCGATCGTGCCGACGATGACGACGATCAACACCGCAATGACGATGCCGGTCCACGCCAGAGTCTTCTTGACTGTGCTATTCATAAGTCTGGACCGATGACCAGATGCACCCGCCAGGAATCATCCAGCTCCGTAACGACCGGCTTCGCAATATCCACGCGCACCAGCCCGATCGGTGATTTCCAGCGCAGGCCGAGGCCCGCGCCGACGTTGGCGTCGAAATTCGATTTGAAAGCATCGCCGCCGTCGACGAACACCGCGGCGCCCCAGTTATCCAGGAAGAAGTGCTCGTACTCGGCGCTGCCGACGGCGAGGTACTCGCCGCCGATGACGCCGCCAGTGGCGTTGGTCTCGCCGATCTGTTGATAATCGAAGCCGCGGATGGAACGGTCGCCGCCGGCGAAGAAACGCAACTCGGGCGGCAGCGCGTCGAAATCGTCCACCACCATCGCACCGAAGGCGGCGCGTGCGATCACACGCCCATCGTCACCGACCTTGCGCAGCCATTTTCCTTCGGCGCGCGCTTGCGTGAAGCTCGTGTCCGACAGCAAGGACTCGAAAGCAAAGCGCAGGCCATACAGCAACGAGTAGCCCGACGTGGGGAACTGACGATCGTCGGCTTGTTTGCGGGTCAGCAGCCCTTCGGCGTACAGCAGACTGGTCGAGCCGCGCTGATCGGCGATCTCGAAATCGCCATTCAAATATTGCAAGCCCAAGGTGCGAGTGAAGCCTTTCCAGCGCTCGGTGACCTCGTTGGCAGCCAGGCGCGCCATGCGCGACGTGCTGGTGTCCGTTTCCTCGTCACGATAGCCCGCGCCGATGGTGTAGTTGCGCGGACGCAAGCCGGGCTTTGGCATTTGATACGTGGTGCTGATCTCCTGCAGACGCGACGAATACTCGATCTCGCCGCCCAGCTTGTGGCCGCGCTTGTTGAGCCAGCGCCGCTGCGCGCCGAGCTTGATGCCGGGCCCCGAGTCGGTGCTGAAATAAATATTCGCGCTGTACACGGTCCGCTTGGCGCGAATGAGCATCACATCCACCGGCACCACGCCGTTGGCCGCGTGTTCCAGATCGGGAGCGACGGCAACCGAGGCGAAATAGTCCGCGTCCACCAGCGACTGCTGAAGCGCCAGCAGCTTGTCCGCGGAGTAGTACTCCCCCTCCTCCCAGGTTTTGTATTTCTGCAGAAACGAATCGGGGAACTGCGACTCGGAAAAGCGTACCTCGCCGAGGCGATGGCGCTGACCCGCATCCCAGGCCAGGTCGATATCCGCGGTGTTCGCGCTGCGCACCACCGATACCTTATGGCGCACCAGTTGCGCGGCGAGATAGCCGTCGTTGGCGAGGGCGGCCGCGATCTGCTGTTTACTGCGCTCGTAGGCGCCATGGTCCAGCCGTGCCCCATGCTTGGGCTCGAATTTTTCCAACGCCAGCTTGACGGGCTCGATCGCCGCGGCCTCCGGATTCACCTCGACGCTGGCCTGCTGAACGATGACCGGATCGCCGCGGTTCACGTCGAAAATCGCGTGAAACTTACCGGGCTCGGGCCGTTCCAGGCGGCTCTCGATGGTCGGGTTGTAATATCCGAAGGGTTCGAGCGAGCGCGCGATCTGCTCCTTGCCGCGATCGAACAGCCGCCGCGTCTCGGCCGGCGATACTTCGCGCTCTTCGTATTGCTTCAGCTCGAGATTGGCGCGCGCCGATTCGAGAATTTCATCCTCGATACCGTTGATGGTAACGGTGACGCGATCGGCCCACGCAGTTGCGCCGCACGACAGACTGGCAAACAACACGCCGAGCACGCGCAACCCAACACCGCGCTGTCCACACCCAGAGCCACGGAAAATCCATTCATGAGTCATGGGCCGGGAAGTCGCGGATGAAGTCAGATTTCATTCAATAGGGACGTTTTAGTGCTCCTCTTGTTCCATGGATGCACAGGCGGAACTTGAAAGCCGGGCCGCCGCACCGGACAATCCGTTCCCGCGATCTTAACCTCTTCAGCAGGTAATCCGATGACAATCTCCAGAATTCTCGCTTCCACCGTCATGCTCGGCGCCCTGAGCGTGTTCGCTCCGCTCACCTATGCCAAGACCTGCGAGCTGAGCATCGAAGGCAACGACGCCATGCAGTTCAGCAAGCCGACCCTGGCGGTCGCCGCCGATTGCACCGAAGTGACGCTGACCTTGAAGCATTCCGGCAAGCTGCCCGCCGCCGCCATGGGCCACAACTGGGTGCTGACCGAAACGGCCGCGTTCCAGCCGGTCGCCACCGCCGGCATGTCCGCGGGCCTGCCGAACAACTATGTGCCGAAGGACGACAAGCGCGTGATCGCGCACACCAAGGTGGTCGGCGGCGGCGAAAGCACCAGTGTGACGTTCCCGACCTCGAAGCTGAAAAAAGGCGGCGATTACACCTTTTTCTGTTCCTTCCCCGGCCACTGGTCGGTCATGAAGGGGAAGCTCACGTTCGGCTGATCGATCAAGCGACAGAGCTTGGCGCAAGCGGCGCGGCCGCTTGCGCCGGCTCACGCACACGCAGAACCGCGACGCCGGCCAGGAACAGACTGGCCCCGCCCACCGCCAGGGCATACACGGGCGCACCGCCCATGAAAGTCCGCAGCAGAAAACCCAACACGCTGGCCGCCAGCAGCTGCGGAATCACAATGAAGAAATTGAAGATGCCCATGTACACGCCCATCTTCTCGGCGGGCAAGTTGTCGGACAGCAACGCGTAAGGCAGCGACAGAATCGACGCCCAGGCGAAGCCCACGCCGAGCATCGCAACCAGCAGCCATTGCGGATCGCGAATCACCAGAAACGCGAGCAACCCGGCCGCGCCCAGCCATACATTGATCAGATGGCTCACGCGCAGGCCCCAACGTCGCACCATCAAAGGAATGACCAGAGCGGCGAGCGCGGCGAAGCCGTTATAAGCGCCGAACAACACACCGACCCAGTTCGCGCCTTCGTTATAGGCGGCGGATCGCACGTCGGTGGTGCCGAAATGCACCTGGGTCACGGCCGCCGTCGTGTAGATCCACATGGCGAACAGTGCGAACCAGGAAAAGAACTGCACGACCGCCAGCCGCCGCATGGCTTCCGGCATGTCGTGCACGTCGGTCATGATGGACGTGAACATATTGCTCGACCGCGAGCTGCTGAGAATCAGCAGCGCGACGCCGTAGACCGCGATGCCGCCGCCGAGCAGATACAGCTGCCGATCCCAACCGAACATATATATAGAGAGCAACCCGAGCACGCCCGCGCCGACCCAGATTGCTCCGTCGCGCCGTGACCGCGAAACATCGAGCGGCCGGTGGCGCACCACGCCCGCGTCATCGAAATTCTTGAGCTGCTCGGGTGGATACTCACGCGTGCTGAACACCGTCCAGCTCACCGCGCCCAATAACATGGCGCCACCGAAGTAGAAGGAATATTTCACCGTATCCGGGATCTCACCCGCTCCGGCGGTGTTCTCGACGCCGAGCCGCGTCAGGATCCAGGGCAACGTGCTCGCGATGACCGAGCTCACGCCAATGAAAAAACTTTGCATGGCGTAGCCCGTCGGCCGCTGCGGCGGCGGCAATTGATCGCCGACATACGCGCGAAACGGCTCCATCGATACATTGATGGATGCATCCAGGATCCAGAGCAGACCGGCGGCGACCCACAGCATGGGCGAGTTCGGCATGCACAGCAGCGCCAGACTCGCCGCGAGCGCGCCGAAGAAAAAATACGGCCGGCGACGCCCGAGTCGCGTCCAGGTACGGTCGGAGTAGTAGCCGACGATGGGCTGCACGATCAGACCGGTCAGCGGCGCGGCCACCCACAGCATCGGAATCTGATCCAGATCCGCGCCGAGGGTCTGGAAAATGCGACTCACATTGGCGTTCTGGAGAGCGAAGCCGAATTGAATGCCCAGAAACCCGAAACACATGTTCCAGATTTGCCAGAACGACAGCGTGGGCTTCTGCATGCGGCTCATGTCGCATCTTGCGCCGCGCACACCACGTAGCTCAAGGGCTCCAGCGTCACGCGATAACTTCCTGGCGCTGACGGCCGCGGCGCGCAGGTTCCTTGCAGCGAAGTGAAGGCGCGAGTGCGAACATCGACTTCGACGTTAGCCTGCAAGGGCTCCGTGGAAGTGTTGAAAGCGATCACGATCTCACGTTCGGTCTGGGGATCGATGCGCGAGACCGCGAACAGGCCCGGCTTCTCCGAGTAGTTGCGCACGATCTGTTTGCCTCGACGCAAGGCTGCGTGGTCCTTGCGAAGCGCCGCCATCTCCTTGATGGCTGAATACAAGGGATGATTGCGGTCGAAGTTGCTCTGGGCAGTGGTCGCCTTCGTCCCCAGCAGCACATTGTCGTTGTAAACGGCGACGCGGCTCGGAAACATGTCTTCGCGCGCATCCTGATCCACGCCGTCACCGGCAAAGCCTTGCTCGTCGCCCGCATAGATGACGGGCACGCCACGCAAGGTGAACATCATCGCGTGCGCCAGCAAGGACCGTTGTAGAACCTCCGCATCGCTCGCGCCTTGCAGATGCTTGCGGGCGTAAAATCCAAAGCGACCGGCGTCATGATTGCTGATGAAGGTCGGCAACTGGAGCGCGGTGGCTTCGCCGCCTTCATACAGCGAATCGCCATTGAATAAAGCCGTCAGCTTGTCCGGCCCCGCGTTCTTGGTGAGCGTTTCGAGCACTGCGGCCCGGAACGCGAAATCCAGCACCGTCGGCAGCTTATCGACGCGCGTGTGCCGGGCCAGCGTGGCCACGTCGATATTCTCGGCGAACACCTCGCCAAAGATATGGAAGTTCGGAATGTTACGTTCCTTTGCCTTGGCCAGCATGGCCGGCACGAAGGCTTGCCAGAACTCCGGATTCACATGCCTCGCCGTGTCGATGCGGAAGCCGTCGACACCGAACTCCTCGATCCAGCGCCCGTAGATATCGACAAAGCCCTGCACGACGCGCGGGTTCTGGGTCATGAGATCGTCGAGCCCGACGAAGTCTCCCATGATGCTGCTCTCGCCGCGGAACGTGGTGTCGCCCCGGTTGTGATACCAGATCGGATCGTTGAGCCACTCGGGCACTTTCACCTTGGCTTCGTGTGGACGCACGAAAGGCTCATAAGCGTAGTCGGCGCGCTTGAGCTTCGCGAAGTTCGCTTCAGTCTGTACGCGCTCGCCCAGAAATCCTTCATTGATCGCCGAGCCATCGGTGCCGCCGGCCCGGCTGTAGGGATAGTCGGCGGGCGAGCGAAACACACACGCCGTGTTCGAGCACTGCCGATAGGAAATGACGTCCGCCGTATGGTTGGTGATGATGTCCAGATACACCTTCATGCCGCGGGCGTGGGCGGCATCGACGAACGCCTTCATGTCCTTCTGCGTGCCGAAGTGGTCGTCGACGCGCGTGAAGTCAGTGATCCAATAACCGTGGTAACCGGCGCTCTCGTTGCCCGGCGGACCTTGCACGGGCTTGTTCTTGTAGATGGGGCCGAGCCAGATCGCCGTCGCGCCGAGGCCTTGGATGTAATCGAGCCGTGAGATCAGACCCTTCAGGTCGCCGCCGTGATAGAACCCTTTGTGCGTGGGATCGAAGCCGGTCTCGAGCCGGTCGCCCTTGAGCCCGGCGCGGTCGTTGGCCGGATCGCCATTCTCGAAGCGATCCGGCAGCAGGAAATAAACGACTTCGTCTTGAGGCAGTCGCTCGCGGAAATCATTGGCGTCGGCTGCTTGCGCAGCCGACAGCCAGAGCAACCATGAGCATGCCAGCAACCGGGCAGACCGTCGCATCGCCATCTCTTGTCCCACGCAAACGTCACAGCCGATAGTTGATGCCGAGCAGATATTGCCTGCCGTATTGCTGGAAGTCCTGCTGCCGCGTCTCGATCACCGAGTAGGCGATGTACGGCTCGTTGGTGAGATTGTTGACCTGCAAGAGGATGGACAACCCCTGCAGGACGCCTGGGCCGAACTCATATCCGAGCTGCGCATCGGTGATCTGATCGCCCTTCACGTACTTGAAGGCGCGGTCGTTGGCGAAATTGGTCACCTCACCGATGTACTCGGAGCGCGATCGGGTCGCGACGCGCGCCGAGAAACCCGCGTTCTCGTAATACACGGTCGCGTTCCACACGGTCTTTGAAAGACCCGGCAGCGGAATCGTGCCCAGTCCGTTGCCGCCGGTGAACTGATTGTTCGGCGGATCTTCGATGCTGATGCTGCTCTCGGTCCTGGACACGCTCAGGAGGGTGCCGAAACCGGTCAGCGCTTCGGTGAACAACTCACCGGTCAGCGCCAGCGACAGCTCCAGACCTTTGAGGTTGCCGCCGTTGCCATTCACCGGTCGTGTAAAGCGACCCGTGGTCGGGATGACCATGCCCGGATCGTCGAAGTAATCCGGCGGCAAGGTCGCCAGGAAGTCGGAGAAATCGTAGTCCGCAATGGTCTGGCTGTAGATGTAAGTCTTCAAGTCCTTGTAGAAGCCCGCCAACGACACATACGCGTTCGGGCCGAGATATTTTTCGTAAGAAATGTCGTAAGCGTACGCGCGCCACGGATCCAGCCGCGGATTGCCGCCGGAGCCACCGGGAAGACCCGTTGCCTCGTCGTAGCCAATCTCGCTGGAAGCCTTGAGTTGATCCATGCGCGCACGCGCGATTTCCTTCGCCACACCCACGCGGACCGCCTGCTCGGCCGGCAGAATGAAAGCAAGGTTGATGGCCGGCAGCACATCCGTGTAGTCCTTGCCGTCGCTGAAGGGCTGGGCCACGCCATTCTCCAGGCGCAGGGCCTCGGAGCTCTGGTCGGTCTGCACCACCTGCACCCCGAGATTGCCGCGCAAAGTCACATTCGAGGACAGCTCGTAATCGAGATTGCCCTTCACGTAGCCGGTCGTGACTTCCTCGGTGACTTCCCAGTTCTTGCCGACCAGGTAGGCGAAGTCCGGGTCATCCGGCGTGCCATACTCGATCGGATTGTAATAGGCGCCAAGCACGCCCAACACGTCCCAGGCCAGCGTGCGATTCGCATTGGCGTAGCCGAGGTTGGTGGGCGCCAGCAAATGCTCCGACCCCACCTGGAAGTAAGCATTGTCGCGCGTCGAGAGATTGGCTTCCGGCTGTACCTTGTCCTTGGTGCGATCCGAATAATTGAAGCCGACCGACACATCGGACAGGAACCCGCCGAGCTCGCGAACGACGTCGATGCGCGCCGACTTCAGCTCGTCCTCGATATGCGGAATCTTGCTGTAGCCAGCACCGTAGATCGTGGGCCCGAGCCGGACCGCATTTGGATCGGCGTAATCGAGATTGAAGTTCAAAGTCGGCATATCATGCCGCGATAGGCTGAAGAAGCCGGAGTCCGGAATGTTGGACGTGCCGCCGAGCACGTACTGGCCGTTGGTTTCGTATTGTTCTTCGTCGCGCTCCGCCTTGGAATAGCTCAGGTCGGCGATGAAGGTCCAGTCGCCGGCCAGCCATTTGTTATTCCAGCCGGTGGCGAAGATTTCATCCTCGGTCTTGAACAGGAAGTTGCGAGCCAGCGGCACGCGGTTGACCAGGCCGCCGCCGATCACAGTGTTGTCGGCGACGATGGGGTTGGCGAAACCGTCTCCGGCGATCGGATAGTTGCCGAGATTGACTTCGAGGCTGCGCGCGTTGTCGGTCTGCTTGCGCTTGGTGTAATACAGATCGAGCACGGTTTCGTAACCATCGCTCGGGCGCCACTGAATGGCGGCCATCGCGCCGTCGCGGCGGTTCTCGCCCATGTCGGCGCGGATCTTCATACCGTTGGTGACAAACAGCCCATCCGCCACTTCGGGGTGATAGTTGAACTCATCGACGTCCGGATCGTTCGCATGCCACGGCTCATATGTTCCCGCGCCTTGGATCGCGAGCGGCGACTCGAGGTGCGCGAAGCCGAATGTCACACCCAGCGTGTTGTCCAGAAACTGATCGATGTACGAGAAGCTGGCGCGATAGCCCATGTCGTCGGCATCGGCACCCATGTCGTCCTGCGAATTCATTTCGCCGCGCACGTTCATGACGATGGCGCGACTCGTCACATCCAGCGGCCGCGTGGTGCGCAGATCGATGGTGCCAGCCAGACCCTGGCCGACGAGTTGCGCATCGGGCGTTTTGTACACCACCACGGCGCTCAACAGCTCGGACGGATACTGATCGAATTCGATGCTGCGATTGTCGCCGGTGCTCACCTGCTCGCGACCGTTCAACAGAGCAGTGGTAAAGCCCGGATCGGTGCCGCGCAAGCTGATCGCGGAAGCGCGGCCTTCCGCGCGCTGCGATGTCAGGCCCGGCAGGCGCGACAACGAATCTGCGATACTGGTGTCAGGCAGTTTGCCGATGTCTTCGGCGGAAATCGCCTCGACGATGCTGCCGGAATCGCGCTTGAGCTCGATGGCTTCCTCGATGCCGGCCCGGATGCCGGTGACCACGACGGTCTCGAGCTCGCCGGCATTCGCTGCGGCGTCTTGCTGGGCGTGTGCGGCCGTGGCGCACAGTAGCGCCATGCTGATCGCGGTGCTGCTGCCCAGAGTGCGCGCTACAGCGCGCGCCAACGGCTTTGAAATTGCGTTCACTTTGCCATCCCCCATGTGCTCTTCAATGAACGATCTTCTTTAGTACGATCTTCGAGCATCGTAGGACTGCGACTGCTCTGGGAACAACGCTATGCATACGTATTCATGATGGAACCTGCGCGAACACCACCCCGTGTCCCGGCAACGTGAGACGCGCGCCTCTCAGCTCTCCCGCCAATATCCCGACGCTGTCGATCTGCCGAGCTCCTGAGGGCAACTCAACGTCGGCCTGCCTCGGTTCGGGCGAGAGGTTGAACGCAGCGAACAAGCGCGAATCGCCGCTGCAGCGAGTGAACGCCAATAGCGGCTCCGGCACATCGATGAACTTGATGTCACCCCAGCGCAACGCCGGATGACGCTTGCGCCAATGCAGGAATGCGCGAGTGTTGTTGAGCACTGAATACCGGTCCGTCAGCTGAGCCTCGACATTCAGCGCACGATGCTCCGCAGGCGCCGGCAGCCAGGGCCGAACCGAGCTGAAGCCGGCGTGCTCGCTGCCATTCCATGGCATGGGCGTGCGGCATCCATCGCGCCCTGGGAAATTGGGCCAGAACGCGATGCCATAAGGATCGCGCAGCGACTCGAATGGCACGCTCGCTTCGCTCAGGCCGAGCTCTTCGCCCTGATATAAACAAACCGAGCCGCGCAGCGAGCACAGCAACGCGATGAGTTGGTTGGCAAGATGCCGTGACGGGTTCTGGCCGCCCCAACGAGTGACGACGCGACGCACATCATGATTGGAGAACGCCCAGCACGGCCAACCTTCCAACAGCTTCGCCTCGAAACCTTCGACGACTGCTCGAATATGCCGAGCCGAATACTCTTCGGAGAGCAACTCGAAGCTGTACCCCATGTGCAAGCGACCGCCGGCCGTGTACTCCGCCGTCGTCGCAATCGAGTCTTCAGAAGAAATCTCCGCCAAGGAAGCCGTATGCGGATACTGATCGAGCAGCGCCCGCAGCTCGGCGAGAAACTGCAGATTCTCCGGCTGCGTGTTGTCGTAACGGTGGTATTGATAAGCGTACGGATTTTCTGGGCTGAATCCGCGAGTGCGGCGCTCGCCAGCGGGCTTCGGCGGATTATCTCGAAGCTGCAGATCGTGATAACAAAAGTTCACCGCATCGAGCCGCAGGCCATCGACGCCCTTATCCAACCAGAAGCGCACGTTATCCAGCACGGCCCGGCGCAACGCGGGCTGATGGAAATTCAAATCCGGCTGTGACGACAAGAAGTTGTGCAGGTAGTACTGCCGCCGCCGCGGCTCCCAACGCCACGCAACGCCGCCGAAAATCGACAGCCAGTTGTTGGGCGGCGTGCCGTCCGGCTTGGGATCGGCCCACACGTACCAGTCCGCTTTGGGATTGTCGCGGCTCTGGCGGCTTTCCCGAAACCACTCGTGCTCGATGGACGTGTGACTGAGCACCTGGTCGATCATCACCTTCAAGCCGAGCTCGTGCGCGCGCGCCAGCAGGCGGTCGAAATCGGCCATGGCGCCGAACAGCGGATCGACCGCACGATAGTCGGCCACGTCGTAGCCGAAGTCCGCCATGGGCGAGCGAAAGAACGGCGCGATCCAGATCGCATCCACGCCGAGGCCGGCCACATAGTCCAAGCGTTGCAAGATGCCGGGCAGATCGCCGACGCCGTCGCCGTTGCTGTCAACGAAGCTGCGCGGGTAGATCTCGTAGATCACCGCGCCACGCCACCATGGCGGTACTGTCATTGACCCCGGCCCCCTTTGCTTTTCGACGCGCAAAGATTACTCAAAGCACCCCGCCGAGCTCGACGGTCTGCATACGTATTCATTGGACATGATTGCAGCCAGAGACGGGACGACAGGATGGGGCAACGGCGCGACAGGAACAGGCAAGGCCCCGGGGAACTCGCTCACGCATGATCCGTTGAATCGTGTCGCTCGCTCGCCCACCCGTCAGCCAGCTCAGGAATCCGCCATGAGTGACGAACCTTCGTTGAGTATCGACCGCCGCACCGTGTTGAAAAGCGGTGTCGCAGTCGGCGTGATCGCAAATCTGCCCGCCATCGCCGACGGCGCCGAAGTCAAAGTCGCACAGCCAGTCAACGTAACCGTCAACCTGCGCATCAACAATCAGACACATGCGCTCACGCTCGACACACGCACGTCGCTGCTGGATGCCCTGAGAGAACAGTTGGGAATGACGGGCACCAAGAAGGGCTGCGACCACGGCCAATGTGGCGCCTGCACCGTTCTGGTGAATGGCCGACGCATCAACTCCTGCCTGACGCTGGCCATCATGCATGACGGCGACCAGATCACGACCATTGAAGGCGTGGGCGCACCGGACGATCTGCATCCGATGCAGGCCGCCTTCATCGAGCACGACGCTTTTCAATGCGGTTATTGCACGGCGGGCCAGATCTGCTCGGCCATCGGCATGCTCAAAGAAGCGGCGGATGGCTGGCCCAGCCATGTGAGCGCCAACCTCACGGGTGGCGTCACATTGACCGATGCGGAAGTCAGCGAGCGCATGAGCGGCAACATTTGCCGATGCGCGGCTTATCCGAACATCGTTGCTGCAATTCAAGCGGTACGAGGTGGCGAAGCATGATGCCCTTCACATACGAACGAGCGCTCGATGCGAGCAGCGCCGCGAAGGCCGCCGCGCAGCCCGGCACGAAATACATCGCAGGCGGCACCAACCTGCTCGATCTGATGAAACTCGAGATCGAGAAACCCGCGCATCTCGTGGACATCACACGCCTGCCGCTGCGACAGATCGAGGCCACCGGCGACGGCGTGCGGATCGGCTCACAAGTGCCGAACAGCGACCTTGCCGCGCATCCTTTGATTCGTGAGCGCTACCCCGTGCTGGCAAAAGCGTTGCTCGCCGGCGCATCCGGCCAGTTGCGCAACAAGGCGTCCACGGGCGGTAACCTGTTGCAACGAACGCGCTGTTATTACTTCTATGACGCCGAGAAACCCTGCAACAAGCGAGAGCCCGGCTCGGGCTGCGCAGCGTTGCAAGGTTTCAATCGCATTCACGCCATTCTTGGCGCCAGCGATTCGTGTATCGCCGTGCATCCATCGGACATGGCGGTCGCACTCACCGCGCTCGACGCCTCGATAGAAACGCTATTGCCGGACGGCTCGAAACGAACGTTGCCCATCGGCGATCTGTATCGACTGCCCGGCGACACACCTCACATCGAAACGACGCTGAAGCCCGGCGAGTTGATCACGGCCGTGGTCTTACCCGCGCCGCCCGCCGGCAATCAGACTTATCGCAAAGTTCGTGACCGTGCTTCGTATGCCTTCGCGTTGGTCTCGGTCGCTGCGATCGTGCGCGTCGATGCAGGACGAGTGCGTGACGCAAGAATCGCAATGGGTGGCGTCGCGCATAAGCCATGGCGTGCAGTCGAGGCAGAGAAGACGCTGCGAGGCAAGCCCGCATCCATGGCGAGCTTTGCGGCGGCGGCGCAAGCCGCGCTTCGCTCAGCCAAAGGTCATGGCGGTAACGATTTCAAGATACCACTCGCGCAACGCGTGCTCACACGCACGCTGGCGGATGTGGCCGGCATCGAAGGAGCAGCGTGATGGTCAATCGCTCGCCTCTCAGTCCTGCCATCAACCCGGTCGAGGAAAACCGCGGCGGATTGATCGGCAAACCCATGAACCGCGTCGACGGCCCACTGAAGGTCACCGGCCGCGCCAAATATTCCTACGAGTATCGAGGCCTCAAGGACACGGCCTACGGATTCATAGTGGGCGCAGGCATCGGCAAAGGTCGCATCTCGGGAATAGATACGTCACGCGCCGAAGCAGCGCCGCGCGTGCTTGCCGTGCTCACGTATCAGAACGCACCCAAACAGGCGCCGCCCCATCCTCGCGAGAATGGCGCGAACCGCTTCGACCGCTCCGAGCCGTTCTTGTTCTCACCCGACGTTCGTTATTACGGCGAGCCGGTGGCGCTGGTGATCGCCGAAACGTACGAGGCCGCGCGGCATGCGGCCGGCCTGGTGGAGGTTCGCTATGTAAAGGACGCGCAGGCGAAATTCGATCTGGCCGCCAGCCAATCGCAGGCGTACAAGCCCAAGGGCGTCAATGCCGGCATGAAGACGGACACCGCCGAAGGCGATTTCGATGGCGCGTTCGCCGCCGCACCGGTAAAGATCGATGTGACTTATCACCTGCCTCACGAGCACAACATGCCCATGGAGCCGCATGCGACCCAGGCGGTGTGGGATGGCGACCAGCTCACGCTGTATTCGGGCCAGCAGATTGCAGCCACGGCGCATTCGTCGATTGCCAAGACGCTGCAGATTCCACCCGAGCGGGTACGCGTCGTCACGCCGTTCATCGGCGGCGGCTTCGGCTCCAAAGTGCCGCTGCATGCCCAGGCCGTCCTGGCCGCTTTGGGTGCGAAGGTCGTGCGGCGGCCGGTGAAGGTCGCGCAAACTCGTCCGCAGATGTTCGCCAACACCAATCATCGGCCCGAGTGTTTGCAGCGGATGCGTCTCGGGGCCACGAAAGATGGCGTGTTGACGGCGATCGCTCATGACGTATGGTCGCAGACCACGCCATTCGACGAGTTCATCGAACAGACGGCCGCGTTCAGCCGCGTGATGTACGCAGCTCCCAATCGCGCGCATCGTCACTGGGGCGTGATACTGGACTTGCCGTCCTCCGACATCATGCGCGCTCCCGGCGAGGAGCCGGGCAGCGTGGCGCAGGAATGTGCAATGGACGAGCTGGCCGTGGCGCTCGACATGGATCCGATCGAGTTGCGGATCAAGAACGAACCGAAGGACGACCCCGAGACGCACCTGCCCTTCTCCAGTCGTTCGCTGGTCGAGTGCTATCGCGAGGGCGCGCGACGCTTCGGCTGGTCGACGCGGCCCAAACGCCCCGCCACGCTGCGCGATGGCCGCTGGCTGGTGGGCTATGGTGTCGCGAGTGCAATGTTTCCTACCTATATGCGTCCATCCGCAGCTGCTGTCCGAGTCAACGCCGACGGCACAGCCGTTGTGAAAATGGACATGACCGATATCGGCACCGGCAGTTACACCGTGCTCACGCAGGTCGCTGCGGAGAGCCTCGGTCTTGCGCCTGAGAAAGTCACGGTCGAGCTTGGCGATAGCAAACTGCCGAAGTCCTCGGGCTCAGGCGGCTCGTTCGGTGCGGCGAGTGCTGGATCGGCGACCCTGCTCGCTTGCGAGCATGTGCGCGCTCAGATCGCGCAGTTGGCCACGAAGGATCGGCGCTCACCGCTAGCCGGAGCCGATGCAGCCACCATCGCTTTGCGAGATGGCCACGTCGTTGCAGGCGATAAATCCGAACCGTTGTCAGCCGTACTGTCGCGTCTGGCGCCCGCGGGCGTCGAAGGCAAGGGCGAACATCAGGGCGCTCAACAGCCCGCCAAATATTCGTCGCACGTATTCGGAGCGCAGTTCGCCGAAGTCGGCGTAGACATCGACTCGGGCGAGATTCGCGTACGACGGATGCTCGGCGTGTTCGGTAGCGGACGCATTCTCAACCCGAAGACCGCGCGCTCCCAACTGATCGGCGGCATGATCATGGGCATCGGCGCGGGCCTCACCGAGGAGTCCATCGTCGACCCGCGCGACGGCTCCTTCGTGAATCACGACCTCGCCGAGTATCACGTGCCGGTGAACGCCGACGTTCCGCAAATCGACGCTATCTGTCTCGAGGAGCAGGAGCCTTACGCCAATCCGCTCGGCATCAAGGGGCTCGGCGAGGTCGGCATCGTCGGCGTGGCCGCCGCGCTCGCGAACGCCGTCTATAACGCCACTGGCATCCGCGTTCGGAAATTCCCCATCACGCTCGACAAGGTGCTCGGCGGCCTGCCGGACACCGGTTCCACCTGATCCAAAAAAAAACGAGCGACCCTCGTTCCGGGGGTCGCTCGCACTGCGCTGGTGAATGCTCAGTCGCAACTCACCAGCTATCTCACCTTCGATACTTACTCAGTCCTGACCATGAGGTCTCCACCCGAATGGGAGGGATTTATTCCCAGTAGCGGGGTGAACGGTAGTAATCGAAGGCTCGATCCCGATAAGCCAGTCCGTCGTCCTTGGTCAACTCGGCAATCGAGTCGGCCGGCGCGGCCTGCAGCTGATCCTTGGTCAGATTGACCACGTAGCCGCTCTCGTCTTCCTCGTACTTCAACAGGCTCCACGGAATGGGATGGTACTTCTCCTTCACGCCGAGGAAGCCACCGAAACTGACGGCGGCGAACATGATGTTGTTGGAGGTCTTGTCCAACACGACATCTTCGATCTCGCCGATCTTCTTGCCAGAAGGATCCTTCACCGCGGTGCCGATCACCTTCTTGGCGCGTATCGCCTTGGTGTGTCCGCTTGCAGTAGGCATGGCATGCTCCTTTGGGTTGGCTTTGCCCACTCAATGACTGGAGCTCCACGGAGTTCCTGGGAAGTCGCTGGCCCGCCGTCGGAGCGGACCCGACGGCGAAATTACACATCGCGATGCGGACGTTGCCGTCGCGCTGTAGACGCGTCGTCTACAAGTAACTCAGCCACCAATCGCGGCGCTCACGCTTCACTCGCGCAAACCACGAAGCGACTGGGTAGAGCATCAGCAACACGGCCACCCACGTGACGTAGACCACCGGAAGCGTGTAGCCGTACCCCACTTTCGCGCCAGCAAATCTCGAGAGGAAATCGAAGTACCAGAACGCCGGCAATCCGCCGAGCACGCCGATGAGCAGCGCGACGCTATGCGCCACATAGATGTGGAGCACATAGGTGAACAGCGGCGTGCGGCCGAACGCAAGCAGGAACGTCCGCAATGGTCCGGTCAACCGCTCCAGCGCAAGGAACAACAGCATTGACACGCCAAGCGTCGCCAGCACGTACAGCAGCGACGGCGGATATTTGGAAACATTGATGAACGACAACACCGTCATGATCGCGCTCGACTTGACTGACCAGGACGCCGGATCCCCATAGCCATTGATCGCGCGCAGCACGACGAATGCCGCAAGCAAACACAGCGCGAGCGTAAGCACACTGCGACGCCGACGCTCGGAGGGCTGACGGAAAATGAAACCCAAGCCGTAGCCGAGACACATCACACCGAACCACGGGATTACCGGATACGGAATGAAACCGCGCAAGAACAAAGTCGGGCCCGGCTGCATGGTCATGAACCAGGCCTGCGTCCACGAGCCGAGCCGCGCGGCATCGACCAGCGACGCCGCCCATTGATGGCCAACTACTATCACAGCACCGATGGCCAGCACTGCGGTTGCCGGCAGGCGCACCAGCGCCGCCATGAGCACCATGCTCGCACCGATGGCCCAGATCACCTGCATGAATGCCAGCGGCGGTCCCCAGTTGAGGCCAAAGCCGATGACGGTGAACTCGAGGAGAATCAGCCACAACCCCCGCGTCAACAAAAACGTGCTGAGCTCCGTCGGCGATTTGCCGTTAGCCCGCTGCATGAAAATGGACACGCCGGCAAGAAACACGAACGTGGGCGCGCACAGGTGCGTGACCCAACGCGTCATGAACAGGATGGGAGTGGTCTGGGTCAGATCCGTCGGACTGAATACGAACGCGGGCTCATGCACGAAGTCACGCACGTGGTCCAGCACCATCAGCACGATAACCAGACCGCGCAGCAGATCGATGGCGTCCAGGCGCAATGCACCCGAGCGGGTCAGCGCGGTTTGATTCGCACTGGTTAACGCGGCATCGTTGCGGCCGACGAATTCAGGCGCAACAGCCGACGCCTGGGCGCTTGGGTCCATGCTGACACTCCATATGTCGAGGGATCCCCGGAGGAATCTCCGGGACCTTCATTGGCGCATATTCCAAGCGCCCACTGTACATACTTTGGTCAGCGTTGGTGACTTGCGCAAGCCATTGCGCGGCGAGACAAATGGGCAATGAGCGCGAGAATCGCTTACTTGAACACGTCCGCCAGCGCCTCGCAGGCGAAGTCGATCTCCGAGCGTTTGATGAGCAGCGGCGGCGCGAGCCGCAACGTGTTGACATGCGTGTCCTTGGCCAGCAGGCCCTTGTCACGCAGTCGCTCACAATATTTGTAGGCGCCGCCGGCGTGCGGGTGCAGCTCCACCGCGACCATCAGGCCGCGACCGCGCACCTCACGTATCAGATCGCTGTTGATGATGCGAAGCTGCTTGAGGAAATATTCACCCTGCACTCGCGCGTTCTCGATCATTCCCTCTTCGACGAGCACTCGCAGCGCCGCGCGTGCAATGGCGCACGCCAGCGGATTGCCGCCGAACGTGCTGCCGTGCGTGCCCGGCTGCAACACTCGCAGCACGTCGTTGTTCGCCAGCACTGCGGATACGGGATAGAAGCCGCCTGATAACGCCTTGCCCAGCAAGGTGAGATCGGATTGGATGTCTTCGTGCTCCTGCGCGAGCAGCTTGCCGGTGCGCCCCAGCCCGGTCTGGATCTCATCGAGCACCAGCACGACGTTCTTTTCGCTGCACAGCTCACGCACGCGCTTGAAGTAGCCCGCCGGCGGAATCAGCACGCCTGCCTCGCCCTGAATGGGCTCGACCAGGAACGCCACCGTGTTGCTGTCGATGGCCGCCGCCAGCGCATCGAAGTCGCCGAACGGGACTGTCTTGAAGCCCGGCGCGAACGGGCCGTAGTTGCCGTGCGCCAGAGGATCGGTGCTGAAACCGATGATGCCGAGCGTGCGGCCATGAAAATTACTGGAACACGTGATGATGTTCGCTGCGTTCGGCGCCACGCCTTTGACTTCGTAACCCCACTTGCGCGTCACCTTGAGCGCCGACTCCACGGCTTCCGCACCACTGTTCATCGGCAGGATCATTTTTGCGCCGGTGAGCTTTTCCAGATCCTGATACAACAGCGGCAGCTGATCGTTGCGGAATGCACGAGATGTTAGCGTCAGCCGTTGCGCCTGTTCCGTCATGGCGGCGAGGATCTTCGGATGACAATGACCTTGATTGAGCGCCGAGTAAGCCGACAGACAATCGAGATATCGCTTGCCTTCGGTGTCCCAGACCCAGACGCCTTCGCCGCGAGTCAATGTGATGTCCAGCGGCTTATAGTTGCGCGCACCGAGACGGAACTCGATGGCGTACAGATCGTTAGCAGATAGATTCATGGCGGCGAACCGGCGTGTGCCAAAATGGCTGACCTTTACCAGTAACCTCGCGCACGCTCCCCGAGCAAGGTATAAGTGATTATCAAGGATTACAGGGGGGCCGCCCCTCGATGTCAATGATCTGCTAAATGCTGTCCGAAGCCCGCGCAATCGAATGGCCCGCGGCGGTTGAAGTCCTGAACGAATCGGGCCGCTCGCCCTTCGTGCTGATCTGCGAGCACGCGTCCAATTACATTCCGCCCGAGTACCGGCAGCTTGGCCTGCACGATAAGGAACTGGCTCGTCACATCGCCTGGGACATCGGGGCCGCGGATGTCACGCGCGCATTGTCGAAGCGCCTGAATGCTTCGGCGTTCCTGGGCCGCTACTCCCGGCTGCTGATCGATTTGAATCGCCCGCTGCATGTCGCCGACAGTATTCCGTTGCGCTCGGAGGCCACGGACGTTCCTGGCAATCTCTCGTTGGATGCCGCGGAGAGGGAACGCCGTCAGCAAATGATCTTTCATCCCTTTCAGGATCGGCTCCGCGCGCATCTGGAGCAACGCACGGCCGACGGCCGGCGCAATGTGTTGGTAGCCGTGCACAGCTTCACGCCCGTGTACCTGGGCCAGCAACGCTCGTGGCACGCCGGTGTGCTGTTCGACAAAGCGCAAGCGCTCGGCCAGGGGCTCATCGCGCAGCTGAGCAAGGATCCGCTATTGAACGTCGACGCAAACGTTCCTTATGGCGTGAGCGCCGAGGCTGATTACGCGCTGGTCGTGCATGGCGATCAGTTGGGTAACCCCGCCGTGCTCATCGAGATCCGCAACGACTTGATTGCGGATCCCGATGGCGTCGAAGTCTGGACGGCTAAGCTGGAACAGGCGCTGCGCTCGGTCGAATCGTTGAGTTAACGCGCGACGTACACCTCGCGCCCGCCCACCACGGTTCGGACAACTTTCACATTGGCAATCTCGGTCGGCGGCACGGCGAACAGATCTTTGGACAGCACCGCGAAGTCCGCCAATGCGCCCTGCTTCAGCACGCCCACCTTGCTTTCTTGAAAGCCCGCCCAGGCATTCTCCGCCGTATAAGAGCGCAGCGCCTCCGCGACCGTGATCTTTTCCTGCGGCTGCCAGCCGTTCGGATTGGCGCCGTCGAGGGTGCGACGCGTGACCGCGGAGTAGATGCCAGTCAGAGGATCGAGCGGCGCCACCGGCCAATCGGATCCGAACGTGAGATGCGCGCCCGAATCGATCAGCGAACGGAACGCATACATGCCCTTGAGCCGCTCCGCCCCGATGCGCTTTTCGGCCCAGCGACCATCGTCGATGGCGTGATAGGGCTGCATGGATGCGACCACCCCCAATGGCTTGAAACGCCTGATCGCGGCAGGCGTGAGATGCTGTGCGTGTTCGATACGGAAACGCCAGGCTTTCTTCGGCCCGGACTGCTCCACTTTCTCGAAAGCGTCGAGCAGCCAATCGTTGGCGCGGTCGCCGATCGCGTGCACGGTGACATGTAAGTCAGCCTTGCTCGCCGCCACGATCTGCGCGCCCAACTGCTCTGGATCGATCATCGTCAGGCCCGTGGTGTTGGGCGCATCGTCATACGGCTTGTGGAACCAAGCCGTGGTCGAGCCAAGCGAACCGTCGACGAAGCCCTTCAGCGCGCCCCAGCGCAACCATGCGTCACCCGTGCCGTTGCGCTTCTTGTACTCGGCAGCCTTCCCCCACTCGGCGAGCGGCACGAAGGAATAAATACGCAGCCGCAGGTTGTCACTGGCCTTGGTGCGTCGATAGAGATCGAGCACGCGCCAGTCTTCCACGCCGCCCATGTCGTGCACCTGAGTGACGCCACGAGCGACTGCATGCTCCATGGCGCGCTCCAGTCCTTGCTGCAGCTCTTGATCCGACAATGGCGGAATCGCTTTGCTCACGAGCGACATGGCCGCATCTTTGAGAATGCCGGTGGGTCGGCCGTTCTTGTCTCGCACGATGGCGCCGCCGGCGGGATCGGGCGTTTTCTCATCGATGCCCGCGAGCTTCAGCACGAGCGAATTGGCCAGCGCCATGTGACCATCCAGCCGCGACACGAATACGGGCGTATTCGCCGTGTCCCGGTCGATCCAATCGCGCGTCGGCAACTCGCCGCCCCATGTCTCGTGATCCCAATTGCCGTCCTTGAGCCACTGTCCTTTGGGAGTTTTCGCAGCCGCTCGAGCGATACGCTGAACGAACTCCGCTTTAGTCGCAGCGTCACGCAGGTCGACCTGCGCCAGCGCGAGGCCACCGTTGATGAAGTGCACGTGATTGTCGATGAAGCCTGGCACGACGAACCCACCTTTCAGGTCCACGGCACGCGTGTTCGCATTGCCTAGCTTACGCACGTCGACGTCGTTGCCCACCGCGACGATGCTGCCGTCATCGATGGCCAGCGCCTGGGCCTTGGGTTGTCGAGCGTCACCGGTCCATACGTTGCCGTTGAAATAAATGGCGTCGGGCGCTGCCAAGACGCTCGCCGAGCGCAACAGGACCGCGGCCAGCGTGGCCTGGATGATTCTTCGTGGCACGAAAGCTCCCTGGCGCTAGCCCTGATATTTGTGAGCCGACAGCGCAAACCGCGGCTCGGGCCTGGGCAGCTTACCGGTTGTGAGGTTGGCGACATAGCTCCCGACCGCGGGACCATGCTTGAAGCCATGACCTGAGCCGCCGCCCACCAGCAGCACGTTCTGCCACTTGGGATGCCTGTCGATGATGAAGTCGCCGTTGTCGCTGTTCTCGTACTGACACACGCGCGATTCGGACAGCGGACGTTTGGCCACGCCGGGGAAGCGCCTCGCCAGGTACGCGCGCACTTGTTTCAAGCCTTCTGCCGAGATGATGCGATCGTTCGTATCTGGATCGACACGCGGGCCGTGCGCGTCGATGGCGATCTTGAAGCCGCGTGACTCCAGCGACGGGAAGCCATACGGAATGCCCGGCTCGTCGGCGTCCACCCACGCCGGCAGTTGCGGCGGATCGAATCTCACATCGCCCGCTTCCGGCGCGAAGAAGAACACTTCCTGTCGCGTCGGCACAATGCGAGTACCGATGACGTCGGGGAACAGCTTCGGCAGCCAAGGGCCGCAGGCGAACACGAACTGCTTGGCGCGCACCGTTTCGCCGCTCGTGCTGGTGATGACGTCCAGGGCTGCGCCAGACTTTGGCGGCTGAATCGCCAGCTGCTTGTACGTTCCTCCTTCGGCGACAAACTCTTTCACGACAGTCTGCACGCCGCGCCGCGCCATGATTGCACCCATCGTCGGTTGCAGAACTCCGAACTGAATGCCGTCGAGCCCGAGCTGCGGATATCGCTTCAGCAACTCCGCGCGCTCGATTCGCTGCATGGGAGCACCGAGCTTTTTATTGAGGGCGAGACTCGTGGCCAAGGTAGCCGGCTCCTGCCGATAGATATAAAGCGCGCCAACCGGCTGGAAGATCGGCAGCTCGGCCTTCTTGGACAACGCAATCCAGTCTGGCAGCGATTCCCACGCGAAGCGGGTGTAGATCTCATCGCCGCCGTATTCGGTGCGCGTCAGCCGCGATTCACCGCCCGACGAGGCGCGTGCATGACTCGGCCCCCAAGCATCGACCAGCAACACCTTCTTGCCTTGCTCGAGCAGCTTCCACGCCGACCAGGAACCGAACACGCCCGCTCCGATCACGACCACGTCCCATCGATCGCCCGCGCGCGGCGCTGGAGGAGTTTGAGCCGCGGCTCGATTACCGGCGACGACCGTGGCGGCAGCCAGAGCGCCCGCCAGCGAGCCGACCACGGTGCGACGGGTGATCATTTGTTTGGTCACGACCTCAGCTCCGTTATTGTTGTACTTTCCAGGCCGACGCATGCTCGCGCAGCCAGGCATCGACTTGAGGCAGGCGTTCGCGACGCACCTCGTCACGGCACGTCATCGTCGAGCGAGCCCGATTCAAGCTTTCTCGGCCAGCGTCGCCAATTTTCTCTTCGACGAATTTCTCCAGCCGCGGCGTGAGCGTGAGATCGACCGCCCGGCCGGCAACTTCCTGCGCCAGCGTGATTCGAGCAAACGATTCCATGCGCGCGGCCAACGCGTCGTACTTCGATGTGACGAAGTCGAACGTCAGGGTCGGATGGAACTCGGCAACCCGCTGAATGATGTTGCCGACCAAGGGCGCGGGCACCGCTTCACTCAGGGTGAGATCCAACATGCGCCGCGCCAGCGCCGGATCCTGCACGCCAGCCGCGGCCAGCAGGAGAACCCGCCGCTGCGCCGAATCCTTGGTGCTCGCCGCGAGTCCAAGCAACTCTTCGAGGACCGTTACATCAGCCGTGGCGCCTACGGCATTGATGATGGCTTGCCGCATTCCGCCGCTGACGAGCGAAGGGTCCGCACGCGCGCCCCGGAACCGACGCAGCGTCTCCTTCTCGGTCGCCGGATCGCGAAGCCTGCCGAGCAGCTCGACCAGCTCCGCGCGCGCAATGCTGGCGTTGGCCGATTCACCATCCTGCTGCAACCAGCCCAGCTCTTGCAGCGCGCTGCTAAGTTTCCAGCGAGCAAATGCGCGGAACTGCTCATGCTCGGGCCGCCCCTGATACACCTTGTCGAGAGCGGCGAACGATCGGGTCAGATGCAGCCAGATCACCGGATCCGAGGATGCAGGCGCTTTCAAGGCGAGATTCAGATAACCGCCGAAAGGCGTGTAGCCGCCTTCGGCCAGGTTGTAACCGTCGTTCATCAGCCCCAGCTGATCCTGGGGCGGCAGTCGCGCGAAGCTCTTGTCCAGTTGCGAGAACGAAGCCGCGTCATAGCGCGTTCGATAGTAGCCGGCCTCGCCCAGATTCAACTTCACCGGGCCGCAACCCTCCAATGTGAGCTCAGAAGTAGTGGCGCCGCGCACGACCTGCCGGGCAACTTTGTTGGAACCCATCACCGTGCCGGTCACAGGCACGCGCCATTCTTTCGGCTGTTTGGACTTAGCGTCCAGACCGAAGCGCCCCTGGCGCAGCGAAACGGTCGTCTTCCCGCCCGTACACTTCGAGGAGATCACGTCGATCAACGGTACGCCTTCTTGCACCGTGAAGTCGCGTGCGATGGCCGCGACCGGAAAGGGCGAAGTCACTTCCAGCTCGCGCCACAAATCCTCGGTGACCGCGTTGCCATAAGCGTGCTTGCGAATGTGGGCGCGAATCGCGTTTTTGAACGCATCCTCACCCACGTAGGCCTCGATCATGCGTATGACCTGCTGACCCTTCTGATAGGTGATCTCGTCGAACGACAGCTCGGCCTCTTCATACGTCCGCACGGGGCGCACGATGGGATGCGTGGAATCCCGCGCATCCAGGCGCATCGCCTGTTCACGACTTTCCGCGTCCATGCGCCAGACGTTCCATTCGGGTTTGTAGTGGTTGGTGGCTTTGCTCGCCATCCAGGTTGCGAAGCCCTCGTTCAACCACAGGTCGTCCCACCACTGCATCGTGACCAGATTGCCGAACCACTGATGCGCCACCTCGTGCGCCACTACGACGTAAACATTCTGGCGGTCACGCTGTGTGGCCAGATTCGGATCGACCAGCAGGTACGGCTCGAAATAAAAAATCGCGCCCCAGTTCTCCATCGCGCCGAAACTGCCGGCGCCCGGGAAGGCGATGTTGTCCAACTTCTTCAGCGGATAGTCGACGCCGAAATAATCGTTGTACAACTTCAAGGAGTCGGCGGTGGCCTGCAGCGCGAAGCGGCCTTGCTCAGCTTTGCCGGGCTGCGTGTAGACAGCGATTTCGGCGCTACCCGCCTGGGACGCGACTCGATCGAACCTGCCCACGGTAAAGAACAACAAATACGAGCTCATGCGCGGCGATGGCTCGAAGCGCACTTTCGATTCGCCCGATGGCAGCGTGTCGCGCCGGGCGACGGGCATGTTGGAGATTGCGTCGAGGCCTGCCGGAATCGTGAGCTCCAGTTCGAAGATCGCTTTGAGATCCGGCTGATCCCACAATGGCGCGAACTTACGCGCGGTGCCGATACAGCACAGATGCGTGAACAGCATCTGCTGGCGCGAGCCATCGGGCGATTGCTGGTCGACGCGAAACACGCCCTCGATGTTTTCGGCGATCGAGCCGGTGTACTCGACCTGCAGCTCGTGCTGGCCCTTCGACAGAGGTTTGTCGAAAGTGAACAGGGTGCGATGTCTGGCCAGGTCCGTGCCGATCTTCGGGGTGGCGCCGCTTTTGAGCCGCGCTTTGGAGATATTCAGGTCCCGGGTGTGCACGACCACCTGAGCCGTCGGTTTCAGCACCTCGAAGCGCAGCGTCGCTTGGGCGGTGAAGCCGGTGTTGTCCTTATTGGGGTGCGCCGAGATCAGGTAGTGCAGCGGCCGTGTGTCCGCCGGCAATCTTTCCAAACCGTCGCCGGAGATCGAGGCATCGGCTCGAGCAATCAGTAAGAACAGCAGGCTGACAAAAGCCAGGGCGCTCTTTTCCATGCGTCTCCCCTCCCCGTGCCGGCGCAGGTGCTCGCGGTTGCCGGCCCGCTCGATTTAAGAGCGCGCCCGGGGCACTGTCAATGGACCCTCCTCAGCCCCACAAGGCCGGCGACGGCCACGACATCACGCCGGTGCGATCGTATTGAATCGCATTCGGCCAATCTTCCGCTTGCAACAGCGGCCCGTCCAGATCCACGACCTCGCACAATTGCGCGAGCACCATGCCCGGCGCCATGCCGAGCGAGCCGGTGACCATGCAGCCGACCATCAATCGCATGCCCGCCGCTCGCGCCGCGTTTGCAAGCTCCAGCGCAGCCGTCAAACCGCCGGTCTTGTCGAGCTTGATGTTCACGAAATCGTAGCGGCTCTTCAGTCGCGCGAGATCGTCGATGCTGTCGATGGCCTCGTCGGCACACACCGGAATGGGTGAGCGCTCCGCCTCCAGATCGTCGTCACCGTCCACCGGCACTGGCTGTTCGAGCAGATCGACTCGCAACTCCGCAAGCCTCGGACCGAGCGCATAGAGCGTCTTCACATCCCAGGCCTGATTCGCGTCCACGATCAGCCGCGAGTTCGGCGCGCCTCGCCGCACGGCCTGCACGCATTCCAGCGGGTGCTCGTTGTTCACTTTGATTTTCAACCACCGATAGTACGCCAGCTCTCTCGCCGCCTTCTCGTAAGCTTCGACCGGACGAATGCCGATCGTCAGGGCGCTCGCAATCTCACGCGTGTTGCCAATGCCAGCCAGGTCCCACGCGCGACGGCCAGTGCGCTTCGCCTCCAGATCCCACAACGCCGCGTCCACCGCATTGCGCGCGCCGCCAATCGGCAGCACCTTCAGCAATTCAGCACGCGTAATGCCCGCCTCGATTTCGGCTCGCACCGCTTCGAGCTGCGCCAGCATGCTATCCAACGTTTCACCGTGATAATCGACGCCCGCCGCTTCGCCGCGGCCCACGAGTTGGGCATCCTGCAACTCGACGACGATGACCTCACTGGTCGTGTAGGTGCCGCGTGCAATGACGAAAGGTTCGCGCAGCGGCCAGAATTTCTTTTGAACGGTTAGTTTCACACTGACTCCTGTCTCAACTTGCCCGCACACGATCTGCCTTACGTCGCCCGCCGCGCCTGCAGCAGCGGCGGGACGTCAAGGATACAGAAAATTGTTTCCCACCTGGCGGGATTCCACCGCGACCCAGCACGCTCATCGGGTAGAATCCCGGCCCATGACGATTCAAGCATTGTTTCCGACCTATATTTACAACGCCCCCTTGCAGAGAGGCGATTGGCGAAAGCTCAATAAGCAGTTGTTGCGTGAGTGCCTGCAGTTGCAGATGGATGACGAGGCCGGCAGGAAGTGGTCGAAGAATAATTATCCGGGCGGCTACACCTCTTATCACTCCGCGCATCGCATGCAGCAGATCTCGCCGACGTTCGCCCAACTCGAGCAGCGGCTGAATCGACATGTGAATGCGTTCGTGAAGACGCTGGAACTGGATATGGAAGGCCGGGAGCTGGCGATGACGGACTGCTGGGTGAACATCATGCCGCAGCAGGTCGCGCACAGCATGCATCTGCATCCGTTGTCGACGATCAGCGGCACTTATTACGTGCAGACGCCGAGAGGATGCGCGGGGCTGAAGTTCGAAGATCCGAGGCTGGAAAAATTCATGGCCGCGCCACCGCGACGCGCCGACGCGAGCCCGGCGAATCGGCTGTGGTCCGTGGCGCCCGCCGAAGCGGGCAAAGTCGTGTTGTTCGAAAGCTGGCTGAGACATGAAGTGCCGGCGAACCCCGTCGCCGGCGAGCGCATCAGCATCAGCTTCAACTACAATTGGTTTTAACCGAGCACCGACGGCAACTCTCGCAGCACCCGGTGCACGAACTGCACGCAGATCGATCCCTCACCCACGCCTGAGGCGACACGCTTGACGCTGCCCGAGCGGACATCACCCACGGCGAACACGCCGGGCAAGCTCGTCTCCATCAGATAAGGCGGCCGACTCATCGGCCAGCGGGCGGCGGTCAGCTCTTCTTGCGTCAAATCCGCGCCAGTACGCACGAAACCTTTGTCGTCCAGGTTCACGCAGTCCTTCAGCCACTCGGTATTCGGCGCGGCGCCGGTCATGAGAAACACGTGACGAATGCTCCGCGTCTCGCTCTGGCCGCTGCGAGCATCGGTCCAGGTGACGCGCTCCAGCTCGCATTCGCCATCGAGCGCGGTGATCTGCGTGCGAGTATGCAAAGTGATATTGGGCGACTCTTCGATCCTTCGAATCAAATAGTGCGACATGGTTTCGGCGAGCCCGCCGGCGCGAACCATGATGTGCACGTGACGACATCCGCCAGCGAGAAACACCGCCGCCTGGCCAGCCGAATTGCCGCCGCCCACGACGATGATTTCTTCGTTCTGACACATCCGGCCTTCCAGATGCGTGGCGGCGTAGTACACACCGATCCCGGTGTACTTCTGCAGGTTCGGCAGATCCGGCTTGCGATACTGCGCGCCGGTGGCGATCAACACCGTGCGGGCGCGAGCGATGCGCCCATCCGCCATCTCGACGCGATAGGGCCAGGTGTCACAATGCAGGGTCACCGCGTCGCACGCGACGTTGAACTTGGCGCCAAACTTTTGTGACTGCACCAGCGCGCGACCGGCCAGCGCCTGACCGGAAATACCGGTGGGAAAGCCCAGATAGTTTTCGATACGCGAGCTGGTGCCGGCCTGACCGCCCGGGGCGAAGCTGTCGATCACTCTCACATCCAGACCTTCGGACGCCGCATACACCGCGCCCGCCAGCCCCGCCGGCCCAGCGCCCACGACCAGCATGTCATGAACCGCTGACTCATCGATCTCGGGATTGATCTCCAGAAACTCCGCGACCTGTCGCAGGCTGGCCTTGCGTAGCGCGCGCCCGCCCCGACCGATCACGGCGGGAACGTCGTTCAACGTCAAACCCGCTCGTTGCAACAGGCCCTCGGCTTCTTCGTCCACTTCCGCATCGAGATAAAAATGTGGATGCGCATTGCGCGCCAGGAACTCACGCAGCATCAGCGTGTGGCCGCAGTAGCGCGAGCCGATCAAAGTCATCTCGCTGTTCGGCGCCGAGATCAGACCCATGCGACGCAGAATGAAAGCGCGCATGAAAATCTCGCTGAGCTCCGCATCGGTCTGCACGACCACGCGCAGATCGCTATCGGTGATCACCAGCACCTCGCCGGCCTCACGCACTTCCACCCGAACGAAGCCCGGCACGCCGCGCAGCGTGCTCATCTCGCCGGCGAAATCGCCCGGCCCCAGCGGCCGAACGACCTGCTCCTCGAAGCCCGGAATCGTGGCCTGCAAGCTGCCGGCCAGCACGACGATCATCTTGCGCTCGTGATCGCCGGGTTCGATCAGCACCTGGCCGGCGGTGGTCTCCATGTGCACGCCGTGCGGCTCCAGGCGCGCGATCTGCGCCTTGGTGAGCCGAGGAAACATTTGCTCGGCGCGCTTTTCGTAGAGCTCGTTTGGCATGGCGGGTACCGTGCTATTTGCGCAGCGTCGCTGCGACTTTGTCGAACAACGATTGCATGCCGGCGGACACGTCGTGAATCACGCCGTTGAGGAAGATGCCGGGCGTGCCACGCACCCCACTGCGCCGGCCGCCATCGATGTGCTCGCGAATCCGCTGGCGATAGATCTCATCGTCCATTTCGGCCGTGTAACGCGACATGTCGAGATTCAGTCGCTCGGCGTAGCTGTGCAACTGCGCGCTCTTCAGATGCAGCTGATTGGCGAACAGCAGGTCATGCATTTCCCAGAACTTGCCCTGCGCTGCCGCCACTTCGGCAGCCTCGGCCGCGCATAGCGCGTGCGGATGCACTTCCTCGAGTGGGAAATGCCGGAACACGATGCGCACCTGATCCGGAAAGTGATCCAGTAGCAATTTCAGCGACGGCGCCGCCTGCTTGCAGGTGGGACATTCGAAATCGCCGTACTCGACCACGGTGACCGGCGCGTGCTGGGGCCCGAGCGTGTGATCGATGTTGGTGACTGGGACAATCAAGTCCCGCTGCTGGTGGTTCATGCATCCTCCCGCGCCGACGGTTGTGGGCGCCCCATGGACGATACTACCGCCCTTCGCATCCGCCCAGAGTGGACAGGCGTGCTTTCACGCGCCTAGCACCTGCCGCGTGCCCAGGCATCGGCAATTTCTGGGCAATCCGCCAGAAATGCGGTCATTTTGGGCACGCGACCGATGCTCTGATAGCCGCATGCACGCCAGGTACACATCTCTTGCGATGGTCAGCATCGTCGTCGAATCCGCACTCATGGCCGGTGCGCTTTGCACGCCCGCGCTCGCGATCGGCGCACCGCCGCCGCTGCTGCTCGCCAACGACTACGAAGATGCGGTCATCGATCTGTCACGCTATTGGGTTAGCGAAAAGTACGACGGCGTGCGTGCGTACTGGGATGGAGAGCGACTGCTTACGCGCGCCGGCAATGTCATCCACGCCCCAGAATGGTTCACGCGGGACTGGCCTACGACACCGCTGGATGGAGAGCTCTGGGCAGGCCGCGGCCGATTCGAGCAAGTCACATCGACCGTACGCGACCTCGATCCCGATGACGCTGCCTGGCGCGCCATTCGGTTCATGGTCTTCGATCTGCCTGCGCACGTCGGCATATTCAACGATCGTCTGGCAGCCCTGCGGGCTCTGCTCGCCTCGATGCAGATCGATTGGTTGCAAGCAGTCCCTCAATCCCGAACGACCGACGATTCAACGCTGCATCGTCAATTGCACACCCTCACCGCCGCCGGCGGCGAAGGCCTGATGTTGCATCGAGAAGATTCTCTATACCGCGCCGAGCGCAGCGACGACTTGTTGAAGCTCAAGCCCTACCAGGATGCGGACGCCCAGGTCATCGCGCATCTGCCCGGGCAAGGTAAATACCTCGGCATGCTCGGCGCGCTGGTCGTCCGCGACGCCAACGGCGCCCATTTCCGCATCGGCACCGGCTTCACCGACGAGCAGCGCCGCGACCCACCGCCCATCGGCAGCTGGGTGACCTACAGCTACCAAAATCGGACCGCGCGCGGCATTCCCCGCTTCGCTCGATTCCTACGTGCACGACCGGATTAGTCCAGGCATGGAGCGCTTGATCTTATGTACATCTGAATGTACATTTTCGGCATGGCGCACAGTTATGCCATCGCCGAGGCACGAGCCAACTTGCCCACCCTCATCGACGAGGTGGAGGCGGGCGTGGCCGTTGAATTGACTCGTAGAGGCAAGGTAGTCGCAGTCATGGTCTCAGTCGCCGAATATCAACGCCTGCGTAGCAAGCGCGTTTCCTTTCAGGAGGCTTATCAGCAGTTCCTGAAGAAACATTCCCTGGCCGAGGTGGGGCTGGAGCCTGGCTTCGCCCGCAAGGTCCGCGATCGCAGCCCCGGTCGTAAAGTCGATCTGTAACCGGCGTCATGCTGCGCTATCTGCTCGACACCAACGTGGTGTCGCAGCCGGCGTCGAAAATGCCGGCCGCAGGCGTCGTGCGCCGGCTTCTGGCGAGCTCGGCTCAGTGCGCCATCCCCGCCCCCGCCTGGCACGAACTGCACTTCGGTTGCAAACGCATGCCCGCCGGCAAACGCCGCGAGGCGCTGGAGGATTATCTGGCGGACGTCGTTCGCGCCTTCGACATCCTGCCCTACGATGCGAAAGCCGCGAAGCTGCATGCGACCGAGCGAGCACGACTCGAGGGCCTGGGCATCACGGTCCCGTTTGTGGACGGTCAGATCGCTGCCATCGCCCAAGCCAACGAATTGATTCTGGTCACGGCCAACGTCCGTGATTTCGAGCCATTCACCGCGCTGGCAGTCGAGGACTGGACCTGAAGCGAGGCCGGGCCGCACCGCTGGGTTAGAATCGACGCCTCTCCCCTCGCAGGACGGGCGCCTTTGCAGCTCTCACACGTCGACCCGGCGATCATCGGCGTCTGGCGTTGGCATGCCGCCATCGCGACCTCGTTTTTCACGGCGGCGGTCGCGGCATTCACTTTGCCGGCGGCTGGACTTTTGTTTCCCCTGGCGCCCGCACTGGTGGCGATCGGCGGCGCGTTCTGGATCTGGCGCTGGCCGCCGCTCTCCTATCGCTACTTGAGATTTGGGGTCGACGATACAGGCATCGCCATCGAGAGCGGCGTGATCTGGCGGTCGCGGGTCGCGTTGCCAAGAGTTCGCATCCAGCATACTGACGTGTCGCAAGGGCCGCTCGAACGACGTTACGGCATCGGAACGTTGAAGCTGTACACCGCGGGCAGCCGGCACACCAAGATCGAGTTGCCCGGCTTGAATCACGACGAAGCCATCGCTCTGCGCGACGCGCTGCTCGCCGAAGGCGGCGCAAGTGGCGTCTGAAGCCAACTTCCAGCCGAGCCTGCGGCTGCACGCACTCTCGTGGTTGTTTGGCTTGAGCGGCGCCATCCGACAGATGGTCCTGCCGTTGATCGCTCTGCTGTTCTTCAACGTGCGAGACGACACGCCTGGGCCTCTCGGCCCCTGGATCGTGCCCATCATTCTCGCCGCGCTGCTGATTCGAGCAGTATGGGTGCAACTGACGTTTCGCTATGGCTTCAGCGCGAGCGGCCTGGTCATTCACGAAGGCGCGATCTTCCGTAACGTGCGGCACATCGAATATGCCCGCATAGAGAACATCGACACCGAGCGCGGCCCGTTGCATCGCCTGCTCGGCGTCGCTGAAGTGCGCGTGCAAACCTCCACCGGCGGCAAACCGGAAGCCTCGATCAGCGTGCTCGACCTAGGCGCGGTTCAGCAGATGCGCGAGCGCGTTTTCGCAGAGGTCAGACCGGCCGAGACCATCGCTGCCGCACCCGAGGAGCACACGCTGCTCCACCTTCCGATCGAGGAACTGGTCCGTTACGGCCTGATCGACAATCGCGGCATGATCCTGGTCGCAGCAGCATTCGGCGTGCTGCACGAGACGGGCATCTTCGTGCTCAACGAGGCGCTGCTGCATCGAGTGCTCGAGTCATCGCCCGCCGCCGGTCTCGCGGCGCTCGGCTTGATGATGCAGATCGCCCTGGGCGCGTTCACGATTCTGGCCGCGATCGTCGCCGTGCGGATGCTGTCCGTGATCCTCGCCATCGTCACGTTCTACGACTTCAAACTCACGCGCGTGGCGGGAGATCTGCGCGTGCGCTACGGATTGTTTACTCGCGTAGCGCTGACGTTGCGCACGCGGCGCATTCAGGCCGTTCATCAAACCGAGTCACTGCTGCATCGCTGGTTCAAACGAGTTTCGCTCAGTGTCGATCTCGCTGGCGACAGTGGGGGCGGCGAAGGCGATCAGGACAGCTCACGGATGAAGACGCGATGGCTCGCACCGGTTTGCGCAGTTGCCGCCGCACCTGAGCTCATCGCCACTGCCCTGCCAACGCTCGATTGGAGCAACGAGCCCGACTGGCAACCGCTCGCACCGGGCGCGCGTGCCCGCATCTTCCGAAAAAGCCTGGCCTGGTCCGTGTTGCTGTTGACGATTCCTGCGCTCTATTACTTACGGGAAGGAGCGGTCATCGTGGTGTTGAGCTGCATTCCGCTAGCCTGGATGCACGCACATTTATATGTGAAGCACACTCGCTGGGCGCTGGCGCAGGACGCAGTGTTATTTCGTTCAGGCTGGCTGACTCGACGCCTCACGATCGTGCCGCGCGATCGGGTTCAGACCTTGAGCATCGAAGCGTCGCCGTTCGACAGGCGCAGCCGCATGGCGAGCATTTACGTCGACACGGCGGGCGCAAGCGCCGCGACTGCGGGAATCAGGATTCGTTATCTTGCGGCGGATGTCGCCGAGGGCCTGGCGACAGCGCTCTATAGAACTGCCGGTGCGAAGGTCTAAGAAAAAAGATCAGTCGCGTGCGAGCGATAGCATGCGCGAGAACGGCGAGTCCGTCCTGCGCCATAGCCGCCGCCGGAGCGACGCCATCGCGATGATCATGCCCGGGAACAGGCCGCTGAGCGCGCTATACAGATAATTGCGATCGGTGACGTGATCCGCCTGCACCAGCAGCGCGAGTCCCAGCAACGTACCGAACAACGCGCCCACGAACGATATTTCGAGCCTGAACCGCCCGGCGGCGATGCGCCAGCGACGGGTCACGTAATCCATACTGCTGGCCCAGACCGAGCCGCACAACATCATCACCAGGCCGTTGCTGAGGCCGGAAAGTTTCTGCGCCACGACCAGGACCAGGGCGATCCACACCACCGTGGCGACGAACGCCGCAATCACATGGCTGCGATATCGCGAGCGGAAGAAGGTCTCGCAGAACTCCACCATCAGTGCCGTGCCTATGCCGACGGCGATGCCGGAGGGATACATCCATTCATGGATGCGCCCCATGCTCAAGCTGTCGAAGTAGGCGAACAGCGCACCGGCAACGGTACCCAGCGCGATCGAGCGACCGAAGGCGTTGAAGACGGCACCCGGCACATCGTCTTCGCGACGCGCGACGATGCGACTCTGCAACTCGCGCAGCGAATCGAACCGGGCTTCGGGCCGGGGTGACATGGCGCGCATGATGGCCCGGGCGATCTGACGCGGAATATCGCGACGAACCTTTTCGATGGGCTGAACTGCGCCCATGGGCACGCGGCCCGTCAGCAATTCATACATCAGCACGCCGAATGCATATTGATCGGCGCGCCAATCGACTTCCTTCGCGTCGGCGTGCTGCTCGGGCGCCATGTAATAGGCCGTGCCCAGGTTCATGCCGGTGCGGGTGTACTCGTTATATTGATAGGCGCGCGCGATACCGAAGTCCATCAGCTTCACGACGCCGCTGCTGTCGATCCACACGTTCTCGGGCTTCAGGTCACGATGCACGATAAAGCGATGCGCGTGGCGCAGAGCTTCCAGCAACTGCTCGCCGATGGCGGTCGCTTCTTCGACGGGGAACGGCTTGCCGGTGGCAATCTGAGCCTGCATGCGCCGACGCAGGCTGACGCCACGCAGGCGCTCCATGGTGAAGAAATAACGGCCGCTCGCTACGCCGACGTCGAACACGCGGACGATGTTTGGATGCGCGAGCTTGCAGGACACTTTCGCTTCGGACAGGAAACGTCCGCGCGCCGCGGCGCTCGACAGCAATTCGTTGCGAAGAACCTTGATCGCGACTTCTTCGTCTTTCAGGCGATCGCGCGCGGCGAACACGCGCCCCATGCCGCCGTCGCCGAGCACTGCCTGAATCTCATAACGACCCTGGAGCACCACGCCCGGCCCGATCACCACGTTGGAACCCTGAGGAACCTGCGGCTGCGGCTCCTCGGCGTCATCCATGCGCATCATGGTGACGGCTTCGCGATTGACCTGTCGGGTGGCGGGCTCGGTGGCGCTGCGCGCCGTCTGATATGCATTCACCAGGCGCGCCAGATCCGTCTGGGCAGCTTCTTGGGCTGCCGGAGTTTCAGCGTTGATGAGCTTGTGCTGAAGAACAGCCAGACGGTCCGTATAGTTTTGCCATAACGTGGCCGGATCGTCCGCTGACTCCAGCCCGAGCAGCATCAGTGCATTCTCCAGACGGCTGGACATAGTGGTAGCGATACTTCCGTGCAAAAGCCAAAAGCAAAGATTCTTCCCGGATGTTATAGCCCGCGTATCGATTCCGGGGGTGACAACATTGCACGAGGCCTGACTGCTTGAAAAGTGCCTCCACGAGCAGACACTGTGCAAGCCGGGAGAAAGCTGATAGTCAATCGCGCCGCCGGCGGCGCGGGCCCGCTTTTTAACCGGCTATCGGTCGATGACCGCCGGTCGTCGGGCGACGAATTTTCGGCAACCCCGCCAGTGCAGCCGCGGACAGCGGCTCATCCACTCGTTTGCGCAAAAACAATCATCTCAGAAGCGCGCGCCAGCGCCGAAATGTCGCCAAAGCGCGATAGCGTTCATGAACGAATTGAGACATAACGTCAGGGCCGATGCCGACGATGCTTGCAGCGCATGGCCCATTGATGACGGGCATGCAGCCGCTCCCCTTCATCGTCGGTTTCGGGCGGCAGCTTGCGGATCGCCTGCAAGGCGGCGGCATGCGCGATGGCCACCTCGGGATCGGTTTGCAACAGCGCCCGATAGCGTTCCAGAAATGCCTGCTCGACTGGCGCGCCGACGCCGGAGAGCAACGCCGAGGCGTGACCGCCGATGGCCGCCACTTCGGTCTCGGGCAGATCGCCGTCGTCGGACGCATGATCGACGTCGGCAATCAGCTGATACAGCGGCTTCAGCCATTCCCACTGCGGGTCTTCCTGGATCTGGCGCAGCAGCGCCAACGGCGACTGCGCCCCGCCGAAACGGCGCTCCACCGAAATGATGACGCCCAGCAACGCCCGGAGGGCGCGGCTCGCGTCGTCCAGCGCTTGCAGATGCGGCGAGTCGGATTGAGTCATGAGTGTGCTCCGTAGGGGGCGAAACCACCGCCAGTGACGATCTCACCCGAAGACCCTCGCTCGCAAGGATGAAGCTTATGGACCCGCGAGAGTGTGCAGGTCACCGCAGTCATGAGCGGCAGTTCCTCCTCCGCGAGAGACAAGGCCGGGCGAGGGTCTCCTTCGGGCCTACTGATATCGAGCCATGGAGCAGCGACGTCAAGGCCGGGCCCGTCGGCGCTTCGGCGCCGCTGCGCCCGCCCGTCCGGCCTCGCTGAGGCGCACGCGCACCGCATGCGTCGACTTCACTTCCTCCAGCACGAAATACGTCTGGGTATGCCTCACGCCGCGCACGTTGACGATCTTGTCGCCGAGCACGCGCCGGTACTCGTCCATGTCCTGCACGCGCGTCTTGATCAGATAGTCGAAACCGCCGGCCACCATGTGGCACTCGACGATTTCCTCCACCAGTTGCACGGCTTCCTTGAAGCGCTGAAACACATCCTGTGTCGCGTGATCCAGCGTGACTTCCGTGAACGCCAGCATGCTCTGCCCGAGGCGTTTCGGATTCAAGTGCGCGTAGTAGCCATCGATGAAGCCTTCGCGCTCGAGCCGCCGGACCCGCTCGATGCAAGGCGTGAGCGTGAGATTCACGGTGCGCGCCAGCTCGGCGACGGTCAGTCGTCCGTCGGCCTGCAATAGCGATAGCAACTGCCGGTCGACGCGATCCAGTTCGCGACCCAGTTCACGCAAGGGAGGAGTGCTGCTCATACCGATCCAGTAAGAATTACTGTTACAGGGCGTTCGTTTGGCAGACTATGCTGCGAAACTGTCGGTATTGTAGCGCAATATGCTCCGGGACAGGCGGAGCGGACTCGACAGCCCTGACCATAAATTCCAGCTACAAGACCCACCAGCCCCTTTTTCAGACCAGCTTCAGACTATGTTCGACCATCCTTCGTTCGACCAGCACGAGCGCGTGGTCTACGCGCACGATGCTGCCACCGGTTTGCGCGCCATCGTCGCCATTCACTCCACTGCTCGCGGCCCCGCAGCCGGCGGCTGCCGCTTCTGGCATTACAACTCGACCCATGACGCGCTCGCCGATGCGCTCCGGTTGTCGCGAGGCATGAGCTACAAAAACGCCATGGCCGGGCTGCCGCTGGGCGGCGGCAAGGCGGTGGTGATGGTCGACCCCAGCCAACCCAAGACGCCGCTGATGCTCGAAGCCTTCGGCCGTTTCGTCGACTCGCTGCACGGCCTGTACATCACCGCCGAAGACGTGGGCGCATCGGTCGCCGACATGGAAATCGTCGCCACCCGCACGCGTTACGTCAGCGGACTGCCGCGGACCGCCGTCAGCTCCGATGGCAATCCGAGCCCGAAGACGGCCCTCGGCGTGTACCTCGGCATCAAGGCGGCAGTGAAATACAAACTCAACAAGGACGAGCTGCGCGGACTCACCGTGTCTGTGCAAGGCTTGGGTGGCGTCGGCTTCGAGCTGTGCAAGCTGCTCGCCGCTGACGGCGTCAGGCTGCGTGTCGCTGACGTGCGCGAGGCCGTTGCACAGAAGGCGTCCCATCAATTCGACGCAGCGGTCTCCGCGCCCGACAAGATTCTGTTCGAGCGTGCCGATGTCGTCGCACCGTGCGCCCTGGGCGCGATCTTCGACGCGAACACCATTCCGAAACTACAAACCACGATCATCGCCGGCGCCGCGAACAATCAGCTCGCGACCGCCGAAGATGGCGCGAGGCTGCACGCGGCCGGCGTGCTCTACGCGCCTGACTATGTCATCAACGCAGGTGGCATCATCAGCGTCGGTCGTGAATATCTGGGCGGCGCGACGGCCGAGTCCATCACCGCCGAGATTCATCGCATTCCTGTCCGACTCACGGAAATTTTTGCGCGTTCCAGCGCGACCAACCGTCCGACCAGCGACCTGGCGGACGAGATGGCTCGCCAGCTGCTAACGGAGGCCCGATGATGCGATCGCGTTTGCATGTCCCGAGACCGCCAGCTCGTCCTGGCGAGAAACCGGACTTCAGTTACGTTGCGCTCTCCCCTGCCGGCGCAGCCGCGCGGCCCGATCCGAACGCACCGCTGAACGATACCGAGTTCCTGTCGCGGGACCTGGTCCGGGTGCTCGATGACAAACATCGCGCGGTCGGCCCGTGGGATCCGCATCTCGCGGCGGCTGATCTGGAGCTCGGCCTGCGCCACATGCTGCTGACACGCGTGTTCGATGACCGCATGCATCGCGCCCAGCGCCAGGGAAAGATCACGTTCTATATCAAGTCGACGGGCGAGGAAGCCGTCTCGGTCGCGGCCAACATGGCGATGCGCCCCACCGACATGCTGTTTCCTTCGTATCGCAATCAAGGCCTGCAGATCGCGCGTGGCCGGAACATCGTCGATCTCATGTGTCAGCTGCTGTCGAACACGCGTGACATGTGCAAGGGCCGGCAGCTGCCGGTGATGTATCACTCGGTCGAAGGCAACATGTTTTCGATCTCGGGCAATCTCGCCACTCAGTTCCCGCAAGCCGTGGGTTGGGCCATGGCTTCGGCCATCAAAGGCGAAGATCACATCGCGGCGACCTGGCTCGGCGACGGCAGCACGGCCGAAGCGGACTTCCACTATGCGCTGCTGTTCGCACAGATCTACAAAGCGCCCGTGATTCTCAACGTCGTCAACAATCAGTGGGCGATCTCGACGTTCCAAACGTTTGCCGGCGGCGAAGGCCGCTCGTTCGCCTCGCGTGGGCCCGGTTACGGCATGCCCGGCATCCGAGTCGATGGAAACGATTTCCTCGCCGTCTATGCAGTCACTCAGTGGGCCGCCGAACGCGCTCGCATGGGTGCCGGCCCGACGTTGATCGAACACGTCACTTATCGCGCGGCTCCGCACTCGACCAGCGACGATCCGTCGCGTTACCGGCCGAAAGACGATTACGAACATTGGCCACTGGGCGATCCCATCGACCGGTTGAAGTCTCATCTGATCGCGCTCGGCGAGTGGTCCGATGAGCGCGAGCAGACGCTGCTCAAGCAATGCGAGGACCAGGTCAATCAGGCGTGGCGTGAGGCTGTCACGTACGGCACCCTCACCGACGGCCCGCAGCTCGATCCGGAAACCATGTTCCAGGACGTCTTCAAAGAACAAACGCCGAGCCTGGCGCGGCAGCGCATGCAGCTGGCCCAAGAAATAAAAGAGCGGCAACTGAAGGAGCGCGCCTAAATGAGTCAGATGAATATGATCCAGGCGCTGAACTCCGCCATGGATGTGATGATGGCGCGCGATCCCGGCGTCGTCTTGATGGGCGAGGACGTGGGCTACTTCGGCGGCGTGTTCCGTGCGACCGAAGGTCTGCAGCGCAAGTATGGCGAGCATCGCGTGCTCGACTCGCCGATCGCCGAGGGCGGCATCGTCGCCACGGCCATCGGCATGAGCTTGAACGGCTTGCGGCCGGTCGCGGAAATTCAGTTCGCCGATTACATCTATCCGGCGTATGACCAGATCGTGAGCGAGCTCGCCCGCATCCGTTATCGCAGCGGCGGCGACTTCTGCGCGCCCGTGACGATTCGCACCCCGTGCGGCGGTGGCATTCGCGGCGGCCAGACGCACTCGCAGAGTCCCGAGGCGATTTTCGCGCACGTGTCTGGCTTGAAAGTGGTGATGCCGTCGAACCCTTACGATGCCAAAGGACTGTTGATCGCCGCCATCGAAGAAGACGACCCGGTGATCTTCCTCGAGCCCAAGCGCCTTTATAACGGCCCCTTCGACGGCGATCCGAACAAGCCCGCGGTGGGCTGGAACTCGCATCCTCGCGGTGAAGTGCCGGAAGGACATTATCGGGTCGATCTCGGCGTTGCCGACATCGTGCGGCCTGGCGCGCAACTCACCATTATCACTTACGGAACGATGGTGCACGTTTGCATGGCCGCCGCGGAAAAGGCCGGCGTCGACGCCGAAGTGATCGATCTGCGCTCGTTTGTGCCGCTGGACATCGAGACCATCGTCAACTCGGTGAAAAAGACCGGTCGTTGCATCGTCGCGCACGAGGCGACGCGCTTCGGCGGGTTCGGCGGCGAGATCCTGTCGACCATTCAGGAAGAATGTTTCTGGCACCTGGAAGCGCCGATCCTGCGCGTGGCCGGTTGGGACACGCCTTATCCGCACGCGTTCGAGTGGGAATATTTTCCGGGCCAGGCGCGCGTCATCGCCGCCATTAAAGCAACGATGGAGGCGTCATGAGCCGTCATGTAGTGAAGCTGCCGGATCTCGGCGAAGGCACGACGTCCTCCGAGATCGTGGCCTGGAAGGTCAAGGTCGGCGACCAGATCGCCGAAGACGATCCCATGGTGGAAATGTCCACCGACAAGGCCGTGGTCGAGATGCCCGCGCCGGTCAGCGGCAAAGTGGTTTCGCTTGGCGGCGAGCCGGGCGATCAGATTGCGGTAGGCGCGGAGCTCATCGTGCTGGAGACCGGCGAAGGGAATGGGGCTGGCACAGCGGCGGAGAACACGCCGCCCCCTGCTGCAGCTCAGAAGCCGGCTGCGCAGAGCGCTCCTTCTAAGACGGCGGCTAACAACGGCAACGGCGCTGCGCAGCCTGCGAGCAAGCCGTCGGGTCGCGTGATGGCGTCGCCGGCGACGCGTGCGCGCGCCAAGCAATCGGGCATCGATCTGTCCACGATTGCTGGTAGTGGTCGCGATGGCCGCATTCAGCGGCAGGATCTCGAAGCCGCGATCCAGGAACGTCAGGTGGGTCGCGCGGCGCCTACGCCGCAGCCTTCCTCCGGCGGCCGACAGGAAGCTCGCACCGGCACCGAAGAGATCCGCATCCTCGGCGTGCGTCGCGTGAGCGCGCAGCGTGTCGCGGACTCGAAGCGGAACATTCCGCACTTCGCCTATGTCGAGGAAGTCGACCTGACGGAGTTGGAGCGGCTGCGCAAACATCTGAACTCGCAGCTGCCCAAGGGCTCGCCGTCGTACACCTATCTGCCGTTTTTGGCGATGGCGCTGGTGCGCGTCGTCGAGCAGTTCCCGAAAGTGAACTCGCGCTACGACGCCGAACGCAACGTGCTCGTTCGTTACGACGGCGTACACATCGGCGTCGCCACGCAGACCGGCGATGGTCTGAAGGTGCCGGTCGTGCGGCATGCCGAGTCGCTGTCTCTGAAAGAGATCGCCGCGGAAATCCGCCGAGTTTCGACGGCCGCGCGCGATGGCACGGCCAGTCGCAATGAGTTGCAAGGCTCGACGATTACGATCACAAGCCTCGGCAAACTCGGCGGCATAGTGTCCACGCCCATCATCAACGCGCCGGAAGTGGCCATCATCGGCATCAACAAGGCGATTGAACGGCCTGTCATCGTCAATGGTGAAGTGGCGGTACGTTTGATGATGAATGTTTCCTCGTCCTTCGATCACCGCTTCATCGACGGCTACGACGCGGCGGAAGCGATTCAGGCATTGAAGGAAAAGCTGGAACAGCCGGCGACGATCTTCATCCGCGATTGACTTTGTTTTTAGCCAAAGTCCCCCTCCCGTGCCTGGGAGGGGAAACTTAACTCTTGAGTTTTGATTTTCTCGTCCTCGGAAGGGTGGCACTCAGCCGGGGGTCCTGGCTCTGCACGGTCGGGGTGGGTGGGCGGACATGGGGCGGCCGCGCTTCATTTATTTCGACCTGAGGACAGGTCGAAATAAATGGCGAGCCTTGCGCGCCGGAGGGTTCGGCGTCACGGGTGTCAGCTGAGCCTTCCCACGTCACCAGCCGCCGAACCGCAAACCGGCGCGCGGCGGCGGGTGAGCGCGGATGCCTTTTCGAGGCGACTTAACGTCGCCTCGAACCGCGAGAACGACGGTACACGGATGTACCGGCTGGCTGAGGCTCCAAGGACGGCTGCTTGAGACGACCCCCCACCCACCCCGACCGTGCAAAGCCAGGACCGTGGTAACTTGAAACCGCCACCGGATTTCAGAGGTGGTAACTTGAAACGACCGCGGATTCAGCAGCGGCAATTCGGCTGAAGAAGCGCAGCACAATCCATCGGCTGCAATTCCTTCCGTTCCGCTCTCCGGGCAAGAAATAAAAAAATAAAAATCTAAGCTCCCCCTCCCGGGCACGGGAGGGGGTTAGGGGGGTGGGGTCTTCCGGCGAGAAGGAGCCACAGTTTTCACCGCATCGTGTGATGCCGTTCACACTGCCGGTCGCATCGGCCCGAGGCGTTGCGTTGCACGACGCAATTCCTTGTGAAACCGTGAGTTGTTTGCGAACCGCTTCCTACCAACCATGGCGGCGGCCAATTTACATTTGCCGGCAAGGCCCCGAGCCGGGGGCGAGCATGGTTATATGGATTCGGCAAACAGCACGATTCGGCAATTTCTGATCGAAGCGCAGCGGCGCTTGAGCTGCCATGCGGCGGCATTCGTTGCCCCTGCGCGCGATCAGTTCCAATTTCACTGCGACGGGCCCGATGCGGGCGAGATTGAAGAGATGTTGCGCGGGATCGCGGACACGTTCATGGCGCAGGCTCGCAGCCACGCTGGAGCCGACACAAATAGTCCGCTGATCCGAAACAAGGTGCGCTATGAAAATGGCGGCCCGCTCATCGGCCGATTTCTGGTCGCGCCCGTGCCGGACTCCGCCAATAATTTTTCGAGCATCGCCTCCGGCGATTTCTCGAGCATAATAATTATGTTCCGTCCGATGACGTCGGACGGGTTCAACGAAGAGCATCTGCCCCAGGCCACGCAGCTGAGTCGACAGCTCGCGTCCGTGCTGTCGCTGCCCGCCGATCCGGTCACGGGCCTGATTGCCCGCGAGAGCATGGAGAAGCTGGTCAGCTGGCGTTTGCAGACGCTGTGCGAGCGCTGTGAATCCAGCGTGCTCTATGGCGACATCGATCAGCTGCGGGTGGTCAACGACCTGCTCGGCTTCGAAGTCGGCGATCGCGCAATCGCGACGGTCGCGCATGCGCTCGCCGCAGGACTGGCAAACGAAGACGCTTTGCTCAGCCGCCTGTCCGGCGACCGCTTCGCCATCTTCCTGCCCGATTGCCCGCTGACCAAAGCGCAAAAGATCGCCGCCCGCCTGCGTGAGGCCGTGCAGGCTCGCCCGTTCGCCATCGCCGATGAAAGCATTCCTCTGTCGATCTGTTTCGGCGCGGCGGTGCTGGGAAATGGCGAGCGCAGCTTCGAGCATTCGCTCGCCGGCGCCGAAGTCGCCTGCAAGGCCGCCAAGGACCGGGGCCGCAACCGGGTCGAGATCTATCACGTCTCGGACACGAGCCTGATCCGTCGGCGCGACGACTTTTCCATCGTGGGCCGGCTGCGCGGCGCGTTCGAGCAAGGCCGGTATCAGATCGTCGGCCAGCCGATCGCGTCGCTGCTCACCCCCGATTCCATCCATCGCTACGAGATGCTGTTGCGGATCATCGACGAGAAGGGCCGACTGGTATTGCCGGCGCACTTCATGTCCTCCGCCACGCGCTATCAGTTGCTGCCGCAGATCGACCGTCACGTCATCACCGACGTGCTCAATCACTTGCGCTCCGCCAGCGCGCGCCCCGGATTCAAGCCGCTGCACATTTCCATCAACCTGTCCGGCCCGACCATCGCCGACGTCACCTTCCTCGACTGGCTGCAGACGCAGCTCGACGAAAGCGGCGTGAGCGGCGAATGGCTAACCTTCGATCTCACCGAGACCGCCGCAGTCAGCAACATGGCGCAGACTCAACTGTTGATGAGCAAACTCGGCGCGCGCGGCTGTCGCTTCGCCCTCGACGATTTCGGCACCGGCCTCAGCTCGCTCACGCACCTGAAGAATCTGCAGTTCACCTCCCTGAAGATCGACGGCTCGTTCGTGCGCGACATCCTCCACAACGAACGCTCGCGATCCCTGGTCCGCGCCGTGACGCAGCTCGCCACCGCGATGGGCATGGAAACCATCGCCGAGTACGTCGAGACTCCGGAAATCTGCATGCGCCTGATCGAGCTGCAAGTGGAGTTCGGCCAGGGCTACGCCATCGGCAAACCCCGCCCGTTGAACGGCATCCTCGCCCCCGCCGCCAACCTGCTGCACGCAAGCTGACACACATGCATTAAGCTAGCAGCCCGTTCCATTCTGGCTGCTAGCTATGCCCTGGCCCGAAACCGTCACTCTGCGCGGCGAACATGTCACGTTGGAGCCGCTGACCCTGGCGCGTCACGACGAGCTCGTCGAGGCCGTGCGCGACGGTGAGTTGTGGAACCTCTGGTACACGTTCATTCCCACGCCGGACACCATGAAGTCCGAGATCGAAAAGCGGCTGGAACTGCATCGTCAGGGATCGATGCTCCCGTTCGCCGTCATCGAAGCGACCACCGGCAAAGCCGTGGGCATGACGACCTATATGAACATCGACGCGGAAGCGCGCCGGGTGGAAATAGGCTCCACCTGGTATCGCAAGAACGTTCAGCGCACGCCGCTCAACACCGAATGCAAATTGATGCTGTTGACGCATGCCTTCGAACAGCTCGACTGCATCGCCGTCGAGTTCCGCACGCACTTTTTCAATCATCAGAGCCGGCGCGCCATCGAGCGGCTGGGCGCTAAGCTCGATGGCATCCTGCGCAATCACCGCCGCTCCAGCGACGGCACGCTGCGAGACACCTGCGTCTACAGCATCATCGCGAGCGAATGGCCGGCGGTACGCTCCCACCTTCGCCACCAGCTCGCGACGCGCGGCGCTAAATCTCCTTGAGATTGGCGAGGAACTGCGCGCGGCGATCGACGTAGCCCGCGGCGGCTTTCATCAGGTTCGCCACATCTTCATCCGACAGCACGCGAGCGACGCGTGCTGGCGCGCCGAGAATCAAAGAGCGATCGGGGAACACCTTGCGCTCGGTGACGATGGCGCCGGCCCCGACCAAACATCCCTTGCCGATGACGGCGCCGTTCAGCACCACGGCTTGGATGCCGATCAATGACCCGTCGCCGATGGTGCATCCGTGCAGCATCGCCTGATGGCCGATAGTGACATTCTCACCCACCGTCAGCGCCAGACCCGGATCGGTGTGCAATACTGCGCCTTCCTGCACATTGGAGTTCTTGCCCAAGGTGATGGTGTCGTTGTCGCCGCGAATGGTGGCACCGAACCACACGCTGACATTTTCCGACAGCACCACGCTGCCGATGACGCTCGCACTGGGCGCGACGAACACGCTCTCATGCGCGGAAGGAACGCGCTCGCCGTATCGATATAAAGGCATGGGAAACTCCACGGGGACCAGGATGCCGCCGGCATTCTAACCTCGTAGCGCCCCGGAACTCCCCTGCCGTCTCGATCCTTCAAATAACAACTCCCTCACGGCGGGATACTGTCATGCGCGTTCCTGCAAAAGCTGCCCTCGCATCGCCCCTTGCAGTGTTAGTAGCCGGCACGTGCTGCGTGGCTGCCGACGAAGTGACCACGCAGATGACCGAAGATCAGGGGTACGGTCCAAATCCGAAGCTGCCAGCGCCTGACAAATCGCTGATCCCGACAGTAAAAGTCGCGGAAGCGCAGCCGTGGCGAGCGGACGAAGCGCCGACGCCCGCGAAAGGTCTCGCCGTCGCGCGCTTTGCCTGCGATCTGGATCATCCGCGCTGGTTGTATGTACTACCCAATGGCGACGTACTCGTCGCTGAAACCAACGCGCCGGAGCGCCCCGAGGACAAGAAAGGCGTGAAGGGTTATTTCATGAACAAGGCGATGGAAAAGGCCGGCGCGGCGACGCCGAGCGCCAATCGCATCACCCTGCTGCGGGATGCGAACGGCGACGGTCAACCCGAAGTGCGCACCCGATTCCTCGGCGATCTGAACTCGCCTTTCGGCATGGCGCTGGTCGACAAGACTTTCTACGTCGCGAATACCGATGCGGTCATGCGCTTCAACTACGAAGCCGGCGCGACTGAGATCAAACAAACTGGAGCCAAACTCGCCGACCTGCCCGGCGGCACGCTGAATCATCACTGGACCAAGAATCTCATCGCGAGCCCGAAGGGAGACAAGTTGTACGCCACGGTCGGCTCGAACAGCAACGTCGCCGAGAACGGCATGGAGGCCGAAGACAAACGCGCGGCCATCCTGGAAATCGACGCAGCCACTGGCGCGACACGCGTGTTCGCATCCGGCCTGCGCAATCCCAACGGCATGGATTGGCAGCCGCAAACCGGCGCGTTGTGGACGGTCGTGAACGAACGCGATGAGATCGGACACAACCTCGTACCCGACTATCTGACCTCCGTGAAGGACGGTGGCTTCTACGGCTGGCCGTACAGCTACTATGGCAGGCACGTCGATGAGCGCGTCGAGCCGCAGCGTCCCGACCTCGTGGCCAAGGCCATCGTGCCCGACTACGCGCTCGGCTCGCACACGGCGTCACTGGGCCTGGTGTTCTATGACGGCGAAATGCTCCCCGATAAATATCGCAACGGCGCCTTCGTCGGCATGCATGGCTCGTGGAATCGCGAGCCGCGCAGCGGCTACAAAGTGGTCTTCGTTTCTTTCGCCAACGGCAGGCCGATCGGCATGCCCGAAGATGTGCTGACCGGATTCCTGAGCACCGAAGGTGAAGCGCGCGGCCGACCCGTTGGCGTCGAGGTCAGCCGTGATGGCGCGCTGCTGGTGGCCGACGACGTCGGCAATTGCGTCTGGCGCGTTACGCCGGCTGCGTCACGGGTGAGCCAAGCTGCAAACGCATCTGCTTCCGAAGCAAAGTCACGCTGAGGATGGCTTGCACAGCGCTGGCGGCGATCGACAAATACCACACTTGTTCGAGCTGGTAGCCAGGCTGTGACGTGAGCCAGATCAGTGGCAGCGCGTACAACACCAAGCGCGTCGCCGAACTGACCAGCGCGGGCACGGTATTGCCCAAGGCCTGGAACAAGCCCGAGCAGGTGAAGATCAGACCGCTCATCACGAAGTTCCACGAGATCAGGTGCAGGAACAGCGCGCCGACGCGAATGACTTCGGGATCTTTGGAGAAGAACGCCACCAGCGTTTCGGGCTGCCACTGACACAACACCATGACCACCAGCATCACGCCGATGCATTGAGTAGACGCGACCCGGAATGTCTCGCGGACGCGCGCCATCTGTTTCGCGCCGTAGTTCTGCCCGGCCACGGGCGCGACCACGAAGGCAATGGCCATCGCGGGAAGAAAGATGCCCTGCATGATGCGGGAGCCGATACCGAAGCCGGCCTGAGCCGCCGCGCCGAAATTGCGAATCGCCCAATAGGTGATGGCCGTGTAAATGAACATCAGCGCGAACTCGCCGCCAGCCGGCAGGCCGATGGTGAGCATGCGTTTCCAAACGGCCATGCGCGGCTGCCACTGCTCGGCATGAAAAGAAACATACTTCTCGAGCCGCCCGAAGTAGAGCGTCAGCACGATCACGCCGACGATGATTGCAATGGTGCTCGCAAGCCCCGCGCCGGCGACGCCCATGGCGTAACCGGTGCCCCAGCCTGCGATCAGCACCGGCGCGAGCGCGGTGTTGAGCAACACCGTCAGCACTTGCACGATCATGGTGGGCTTGACGATGCCCGTGCCACGCAACGCCGAGGACATGGCCACCATCGCGAACTGCAACGCCATGCCCGGCAGGAACCAGTACAGATAAGCGCGCCCGTGCGCGATCGTCTCCTCGTCCGCTGCGATCGAGCGCAGATAAGGACCGGCCACCGAGTAGCCGGCCACCAGCACCACCAAGCCGCACAGCGCCGCGAGCAGCAGCGACTGATTGAAGACCAGGTTGGCGTCCTGCTGGTCCTTGCGGCCCACTGCGTGCGAGATCAGCGCCACAGTGCCGACGCCCAAGACCTGCGTCAGCGCCAACACGATGAACATCGCGTTGCCGGCCGCGCTCACGCCGGCGACGGCCGCGTCCCCGAGCCCGGCGACAAAATACAGATCGACGAAGTAATACAGGGTCTGAAACAGCATGCCCGCCGCCGTGGGCACCGCTAGCGAAATCAGATGCCCGGCGATCGAGCCTTGAGTGAGATCTTTCATGCGCTGAAAAGGATCGATGCCTTCCTTGCGGGGCGTCGGCCAGGGTGGGAGCTGGGAAAGACCGCTATTGTGCTCGAAATCGCCCCCGGCGCGTGGGCTTGACTGCGAATTTCATCGCCCCCATGACAGGGGCATCCGTCTGACGCCAGGTACACGTTTCTCATGAGCTCATCCGCTTCAGCCGTCGCCAACGGCACCCATCTGGTCTGCGGACATTGCGATTCCGTGGTGCGGATCCCAACGGATCGCCTGGACCAGGGACCCAAGTGTCCGAAATGCCATCACGCCCTGTTCGAGGGACATCCGCTGGAGCTGACCGCGGCGGCCTTCGACCGCCACCTCACTCGCAGCGATCTGCCACTGATCGTGGACTTCTGGGCGCCGTGGTGTGGCCCCTGCCGGATGATGGCGCCGCATTTCGAAGAGGCCACGCGACGGCTGCAGACCAAGGCGCGCTTCGCGAAAGTAAACTCGGACGACCAGCCATCGCTGTCGGCGCGCTTTGGTATTCGAGGCATTCCGACCCTGATCGCCTTCAAGCAGGGCCGCGAGATCGCACGCCAATCGGGAGCGATGGATCTCGGCGGGCTGCTACGCTGGATCCAACCCCATCTGCAATGAACGGCTGAGCTCGCTCAGACTGTCGCCCACAGCTCCTCGATGCGCTTGCGGCCGGCCGCATCCGGCAAGCGGCCGCGGCCGGCCAGCTGGTTGTCTTTCAAGTGCGCGATCTTGGTGGTGCCCGGAATGACGGCGGTCACCGCCGGATGTGAGATGTCGTACTTCAAGAACAGCTGCGCCCAGCTGGTTGCGTCGTAGTCCGCGGCCCAGGCCGGCAACGGCTTGTCCTTCACCTTCGCCAGCACGCTGCCACGACGACCGCCGAGCGGCACGTTGACCAGCACGGCGATGCCCTTCTCTTTCGCGAGCGGCAGGATCTTCTCATCGGCGCCGCGGTTGTCGATGGAATAATCCACCTGGATGAAGTCGAGCTTGAGCTTGCTCATCGCGTCCAGCATCTGCGGATACTGATCGTCGGTGGACGTCGTGATGCCGACGTAGCGCACCTTCTTCGCCTGCTTCCACTCCAGCAGCTTCGGGAACAGCGTGTCGATGGCGTTGAAGTTATGAATCTGCAACAGATCGATGCGATCGGTCTGCAAGCGCTGGAATGCGAGCTCCAGCTCGCCGTCGCCGCCGGCCGGCTCACCGCGAATCGACGTCTTGGTGGCGAGGAAGATCTGGTCACGATTGCCCAGCTCCTTGAGCAGGTTGCCGATGACCACTTCGGACTCGCCGTAGCCGCGCGCGGTGTCGATGACCTTCGCGCCCAGCTTCGGAAAATTCTGCAGCACCTCGCGACGTGCGGCGATCTCTTCGGGCGCAGTCACGCTGTATTGATTGGTGCCGAGGCCCACCACGGGCAACAACTCGCCGGTGGATGGAATGGGCTTGGTGATGACTGCCGAGTTTGCGGCCGCGTTCGCGACCACACCGCCCATTGCAAGACCGACACCCGCGGCAACCCCGCCCTTGAGCACTGTCCGACGCGTGACCACTGAACTCACAACGACCTCCGAATGGATCCCACTCACACCATTTGACTCTCAGCGGCTGACCGGACGCTGACTCGATGCTGACTCCCGCGCAAGCTGAACGACGCGCGCGGAGCGCGTTTATGACGGCGATATACGAACGTTGTCAATAACATAGCAGTCACACTGCATCCGACCGCCCTGGCCTTGGCGAATATTGCAGCAACGGCAATTCGTTTCCTGAGAGCAGGCATGAGATCGACGAGAGCATCGGCTGCGTGGGCGGCACTGGCGATAACGACATCGCTACTGGGCATGGCGATCGTGAACGCGGAACCGCAGCCTGCGGCGACGACTGGCGAGCACCCCGTCAGCACGGCCGTGCAGCCCACACTCGCTCACCTGCACGACGACGCGACCCGCACCCTCGTGAATCCAGGACCGACGCCCGGCTCGAACTTCGCCCACTGACCCAATTCGCTTTCCCGGAAGCCATCGTCGCGGGGCTCGCGGCGGTGGCTCTTTTTTTGTGCGCTCGATCAGTAGAATCGCTGCCGTCCGTTCATTTTCGGGACAGCAACAAGGACACTCAATGCGCACGCCTTTCTTAACGACGACATTGCTGACGGCCCTGTTGAGCAGCGCCGCGCTCGCCGACACTCCGCAGACCGAAAGCTGGACCGCTCCGAATGGCGCGCGAGCCCAGATCGCCGCCGCCACCAGCATTTCCAAAGAGCGCCTCGCGAGCATCGACGGCTTGATGCAGAAGTACGTCGACGAGAATCTGATCGCGGGCGCCGTCGCCTTGATCCTGCAAAACGGCCAGCCCGTGTACGAGCACGCGGCCGGCTGGGCCGACAAGGAAGCCGGCACGAAGATGACCACGGACACCATCTTTCGCATCGCCTCGCAGACCAAGGCGCTGACCAGCGCCGCCATCCTGCAACTGCAGGAGCAAGGCAAGCTCGTGGTCACCGATCCGGTCAGCAAGTTCATCCCGGAATTCGCCAAGACCACGGTGTACGTCAAGGATCAAGCCACCACCGTGCCCGCCAATCGCGCGATCACGCTGCGCGACCTGCTGACGCACACTGCCGGCATTTCCTATGGCACACAGCCCGGCATCTCCTCGCTGTATGCCGAAAAGTCGCTCGGCCCCGCGGCGGGCCACGGCTGGTACACGGCCGATAAGAACGAGCAGACCTGCACGACCATGGCGCGACTCGCGTCGTTGCCGTTCGTGGCGCAACCCGGCGCCGAATTCGTGTATGGCTACAACACGGACATTCTCGGTTGCGTCGTCGAGCGCGCCTCCGGCATGCCGCTGGACGAGTACTTCCGTACTCACATCACTCAGCCGCTGGGCATGCGAGACACTTATTTCTTTTTGCCCAAGGAGCAGCGTCGCCGGCTCGCGGCAGTGTACGCCTCGGGCTCCAACGGCAAGATCGTGCGCTCGGCCGACGACGCGAAAGGCCAGGGTCACTACGTCGACGGTCCTCGCAAAAATTTCGCGGGCGGCGCCGGCCTGGTGTCGACCGCGCGAGACTATGCGCGCTTTCTCGAAGCGATTCGCAACGGCGGCGTGTTGGGCAACGCTCGCATTCTGTCCCCACGCAGCGTCGCACTGATGACCACCAATCAGATCGGCGATATTTATAACAAGCCGCGCATGGGATTCGGCTTCGGCTTCGAAGTGGTGGAAAGCTACGGTGCGAGCGGGATGGAGGCGCCGGGAACTTTCGGCTGGGGCGGCGCTTACGGCAGCAACTATCGCGTCGATCCCACCTCCGGCCTGGTGGTGGTGCTGATGATCCAGCTCATGCCGAACAACACTGACTTCCGGGAGAAGTTCGCGAGCCTGGTGTACCAGTCGCTGCTGCCCAATAACTAGTAATCGCCCGCCAACAACGCAATCAACGAAACCGCCACATAGGCCTGTGCCAGCGTGGCGGTGGGTCTTTTCTGCCGCAACGCGCCTAGCGTTGCGGCGAAACCCTCGGCGAGATCGACCTTGGGCTGCCAGCCCAGCAACCGCTGGGCCTGCCTCGAATCGAACGCGGCATCGTTCAGATAAAAATCCATGCGCCGACGATAAATCGGCGGTTTGATCTTGAGCACCTTGCACGTGTCCTCGACCACCGCCGCCAGGGCCAGCATGGGGCCGAGCGGCAGGCACGGACCGAACGCTGAACGATTCGCGGCGCGCGCAATCGTTTGTAACATCTCTCGCAACGGGACCGCCTTCGGTCCCGCGACGATCAACTCGCGATTTGGCGCCAACGGCGTCGTGCACGCACGCAGGAAAGCATCGGCGAGGTCGGTGACGTAAATCATATGACGGCGGCCGTCGCCGGTGCCGAACAAAGGAAACCGTCCCTTGGCCACCGAGCGAAACAGTTTCAACAATCGCTCGTCGCGGGGCCCGTACACCGCCGTCGGCCGAAGGATCACGTACTCCATGCCCGCCTCGCTGGCGAGGGTCCGCACGCGCTCGTCGGCGGCGAGCTTGCTGCGTTCGTAGCTGTTCCAAGGACGGATCGGAGTCTGTTCGTCGATCGTACCCGCCACGCGCTGGCCGTAGATGCCAGCAGTGCCACAGTGAACGAAACGTTTGACGCCGGCGGCGACGGCCGCCTTGACCACGTTCGTCGTGCCTTTGACATTCATTCGTTCGAAGTACGCCTCGTCGGCGCCGGACTCCCGGAATGCAGCGGCAAAGTGACAAACGCAATCGACGCCACGCAGCGCGTCGGCAAAAGACTCAGGCTTCAGGATGTCGCCGCGATGGAGCCTGGCCCCGCGCGCGGTCAAGCGCTCGATATCGGCACGATGTTTCGGACCATTACTACGGTAGAGGCCAATGACTTCGTGGCCCGCCGCCAAGGCACGCTCGACGAAGTGCGCGCCGATGAAGCCTGTGGCGCCAGTCACAAACATCCGCATATACAGCCGCCGATATTGTTCGAAACGCGTTTGAAAAAGTTATACGCGACTCACACCAATGCACGAGGCCGTATGTTCGTTCCTCGCAACGAAAATTTTTTGCGCTCGCAAGCGCGCACCGCGCAAAGCAACACCACCGTTGCTATTTCATCGGGAGCGTATTACATCCCCTTTCTGGTCCACCGCTTGGGAGTGAGTTATGGACAACAACAACCGTATTCACAGCTCCGCCCGCGCCTCGTTTGTAATTTTGCCCTTGTTCCTCGCGACCACGGCGCCCGCCCAGGAGGCTGCCACCGAGGACGAGGCCGATATGGAACAGATCATCGTCACCGGCACCCGTGTCGCCAATCGCTCGGCGCTGGATACGGCGGTGCCCGTCGACGTCGTGAGCGGCGAACAACTGCAAAATCTGGGCGTCACCGAAGTGAGTCAGGCCCTGTCGGTGACCGTGCCCTCATTCAACTTTCCGCGGCCCGGCTTGAACGACGGTACTGACACGGTGCGGCCAGCGACGCTACGCGGACTCGCGCCCGACCAGACATTGGTGCTGGTCAACGGCAAACGTCGGCATCAAGCCGCACTGGTCAACATCAACCAAAGCATCGGTCGCGGCTCGACGGCGGTGGATCTCAACACCATCCCGAACGCCATCATTCAATCCGTGGAAGTGTTACGCGATGGCGCGTCGGCCCAATATGGTTCGGACGCCATCGCCGGTGTCATCAATCTGCGACTCAGGACCGACGACGACGGCGGTGACGCCGGCGTCACTTACGGCTGGCGAGAAACCAGCTACGACGTGATCGTCGGCCCGGTCGTCGCACCCAACGCCACGTGGTCCGCCCCAGGGCGACTCGGTCGTGACCAGTCCGACGGCGAGACGCTCACTGTTTCGGCATGGAAAGGATTGCCCATCGGCACCACCGGTTCCGTGGTGATTGCCGCCGAGTACAAGGATCAGGAGCACACCGAGCGCGGCGGCTATGACATACGCCAGCAGTACCCGCTGGTGGGCAGCGCCTACGATCCCCGCGAGACCACCTTCGATCGCTGGAATTCCTGGTATGGCGAACCGGAGCTCGAACAGAAAACATTGTTCGTGAATGCCGAGTATGAAGTCGCGAGCGGCGCGACCGTCTACGGCTGGGCGAGTTATCAGGATCGTGACGCGCTCTCGGCGGGCTTCTACCGGCCCGCCGGCGATCCTCGCAACACCATCGAGATCTATCCCGACGGCTACCTGCCGAAGATCGCCCCTGAAGTCATCGACCTGTCGGCCGCGTTCGGCGCCAGCTGGAGCCTGGGCGAATGGAACATGGATTCCTCGTTGAGCTACGGCCGCAACGAAATGGACTTCCGGGTGGAGAACTCGTTGAACCGCTCGCTCGGTCCGGCCAGCAAGACTTCGTTCGATTCCGGCGGTTTCGATTACGATCAGTTGACGCTGAACGTTTCCGGCGTGCGCACGGTCGACGTGGGTCTCGCCTCGCCGCTCAACATCGCGATCGGCGTGGAAGCGCGGCGAGAAACATTCGGCATCGATGCGGGCGAGCCGGACTCTTATCGCAATGGCGGTGTCCGCTTGCCGAACGGCTTACCGGCGCAATCCGGTGCGCAGGTGTTCCCAGGGTTCCGGCCCGAGAATGAAGTCGACGAAGACCGCACCGCTGTCGGCGCATACATCGACCTGGAGGCCAATCTGACAGAGCAGTTCCTGGCGTCAGTGGCCCTGCGCGGCGAGAGTTATTCGGACTTCGGTGAGAATCTCGCCGGCAAGATCGCGCTTCGTTATGACTTCACCGAAAACTTCGCGCTGCGCGCCTCGGTGCAGAACGGCTTCAAGGCGCCATCGTTGCAACAGCAGTACTTCTCGACCACGTCCACCAACTTCATCAGCGGCGTCCCGTTCGACATCGCGACTTTCCCGGTGAACAATCCAGCCGCCATCGCCCTGGGCGCGCAGCCGCTCGACGCCGAGGAGTCGTTGAACTACTCGCTGGGAGCCGTGGCGCGTCTCGGCGATCTCACGATCACCATCGATGCGTATCGCATCGACATCGATGACCGCATCGTCCTGTCGGAGAATCTTACCTCGCCCGCCGTGGTGAGCTATCTCACCGGCCTGGGCTTCGTCGGCATCGGCGGCGGCCGCTTTTTCATCAACGGCGTGGAGACGGAAACCGAAGGCGTGGATATCGTGCTGAGCTATCCGCTCACGACCGACGCGCTGGGCCGCTTCGACTTCACCCTGACGGCGAACTACAACTCCACGGATGTCACGAAAGTGCCGACGACGCCGCAGCTGTCGGCGCTGCCGACCCCGCCGGTACTGTTCGGCCGCATCAATGTGCTGAGTTTCGAGGAAGGCACGCCGGAAGATAAATACGCGGCGGCCATCAACTGGCAGCTCGGCGGCTGGGGCGCCACGTTGCGGGCGACACGCTATGGCGAAGCCTTGTGGCCGGATGCGAACCCGGCCCTGGACTTCACCATGTCGCCGGAGACGCTGGTGGACCTCGAAGCGCGCCTGTCAGTCACCGACCAGCTCAAGGTCGCGGTCGGCGCCGACAACGTCACGGACGAGTACCCGGATCCGCTGCCGTACCAGGTCAACGCGACCGGCACGCAGTCGTTCTCCAACTACTCGCCGTTCGGCCGCTCCGGACGCTTCGTTTACGGCCGATTGACGTACAGTTTCTAACGAGTAGCCACTGCGACGGCTGCGCAGGCCATCGCGGCCCCCGTGCCACGATTGATCCTGCGTACCGCCGTCGCACTCTTGAATACCCGACGCGCCCGGGCGGCGAGCAGTACGTAAGCGCCGAGGGTCAGCGGCAGCAAAATCGAAATCGCCACGACCATTTCCACGAAGCCCAGCAACGTCAGTTGCTCCAGAGACACGACCGTCGGCAACAGCGCCAGGAAAAACACCATGGTCTTGGGGTTGGCGAGGGTCAGCGCCAGGCTGCCCAGGAACAGCTGAAAGGGTTTCTGGCCTTGCTCGAGGTCCGGAGCTTCATCGGCCGCTACCGCCGGCGCGGTCCACAGCTTGTAGGCGAGATACAGCAGATATGCCGCGCCGGCGTACTTCACCACCACGAACACGGTGTGAGCACTCTGCGCCAGCGCCGCCAGGCCGGTAGCCGCAAATGAAAACCAAATGAGATCGCCGACCAGGAAGCCCGCGATGAACGCCGGCGCGCCGCGCGTGCCTTTCGCCAGCGACCGCGCGATCACCGCCGCCACGCCCGGACCGGGCGAAGCCACGGCCAGCATATAAATCGCCGAGAAAACCAGAAGCCCATACAAAGACATATCGTCCTCCTGCCCGCTTCGAGCCATCCGTGCCTCGGAGGACTCACACAGCAACTGCGCCGAGAATAACCGGAAATCGTCCGGGCTCGCAGGTGGACATGTGTAGCGCAGATGATCTTTTCGATTCCGTGACCGCGAGGCTCTCGGATAACCGTGGTGACGCCCCATGGACCCGGGAATATTCTTTTGCTGCGGGTGGCAACGACGCACTCGCCGCTACGCGAAGTCGCGTCAATGAGATGGAGTCACGGGGGAACGATCATGAACACTGTGGCTGGATACTCAAGGACGATGCTGACGCTCGGAGCACTGCTCGGCGTCACGCTGGGGGGCTGCGGTAGTAACGGCAGCGACACCTTACCTAGAGCTGTCGTGCAATCGTTCGAGCGCTGCTTCAATGCCGACGATCTGGACGGCTGCCTCAAATTGTTCGACGACGATGCGCAGATCCTGCCGGAGCGCGGCCCGGCGGTCACCGGTCGCGATGGCATCGCCACGTTCCTGAAAGATCAGATGACGCCGGTGGTGTCGTTCAACACCGAAGCCGATATGAGCCTGGTGAGAGACGACATCGCTATCGAGCAAGGTCACTATCGGGTGCGCGACGTCCGGCGTGGGTCCGACATCGAGGAAGGCAAGTACATGCACGTGTGGCGCAATCGCAATGGCGAATGGAAGCTGTATCGCGTGATGTACAACACCGACGTAGCGCCGCCGACGGCCGTATCCGTGGCGCAGGCTGAAGAGGAGGAGCAGGGCGGCTGAACCGCCCGGCCCTGGCTTCGGCCAGCTCTTGCATTGGAAATCACATCGGACCACCCGCGATGTCTCTGGCGACATCGATCGAGGTGGTCCGGGACAAGGGCTCGCCGTTGTGGAACACAGCGGCCTTGATCACCGTTGCCCGCGGCACTTCAAAGACGTCGGCATAGACCGGAGACCTGGCGGTCGGTTCCGCGCCGTTGACGGTGTATCGGATTTCTCCCAGCGGCGCCTGCTTGGCGAGCTCGACCGAGACGCGATCGCCGGACTCGCCACGCTTGAACGCCATCGGGCGAAACGCCGCGTCGCTGAACCGCAATCCCAATCGCGAATAGCGCGCCATCATTGCCACGAGGCGCGTTGGGAAATCGGCCCAGCGCAGCTCCGAGGACGGGGTCCAGCCAGTTTCGGCCAAGGCGGCGGCGCGAGGGAAGGTCATGGATTCGATCTCCGCTTCATTGCCGTCCGTGCGGGTCCAGACGCTGGCGTGGACGCCGACCAGCCGGCTGCGATCCTGCGGCGACAAGGCTGCGGGGGCGGGATCGAAGCGATACACGTCGGCCAGGCTGAGAATGTCGCCGGCTTTGACGCGCTCGCCCAGCCGCGCGGTCTGCGGGCGATCGAAGCTCAACAGGCTCGATGAAGAAACAATCACCTCGTGGCCGGACGCCACGGCCCCGAGCGCGCCATCCAGGCCACGCGCGGTCATGATCACCGAATCGGCCGGCACGCCGCCGCCGAAAATGCTGTCCCAGCCCACGATGCGCTTGCGGTGCTTCTGCGTGAGCTGGCCGATGCGCTCGAAGAAATAACGCTGCAGGCGGGCTTCGTTGACGATGCCCAACTCGCGCATGCGCGCTTGCACGCTGGCCGATTGTTTCCATTGCTCCTTGGGAACGTCGTCCGCGCCGATGTGTATGTACTCGGCTGGGAACGACGCGGCGATTTGCGCGAACACGGCATCGAAGAATGCAAACGTTTCTTCTTCGACGTTGTACAGGCTGTTCGCGCCGCCTGGCGCATCGGCGGCCCGCAGCGTCGGATACGCTGTGACTGCCGCTGTGGCGTGTCCCGGCATCTCGAGCCCGGGCACCACCATCACGTTGCGAGTGGCGGCGTGCTCCACCACCTCGCGCACGTCCTCCGCCGAGTACGAGCTGAGGCCGCCGGTGAGCTTGGGATATTTGGGGATCTGCAGCCGCCACGCCTGATCGCCGACCAGATGCCAATGCAATACGTTGAGCTTGTGGAGCGCCATGAAATCGATGTAGCGCTTGATGAAGTCCACCGTCTGATACTGGTGCGCGGAGTCCAGCAACACGCCGCGCCAGCGCATGCGAGGCGCATCCTCGATGCGTACCGCCGGGATGCGCACTTCCGGTACGACGCTGGTTTGCTGGCTGGCCAACTGCCACAGCGTCACGGCGCCGTTGAACAAGCCACGAGGATCGGCGGCTGAAACCAGCGCCATGCGTGGCGAAACTTCGAGTCGATACGCCTCCGGCCCCGCGCCGCTGCCGCCGCCCAATGCGAAAACAACGGATCGTTTTGGCGCATCCTGGGCCGAGCCTTGTACGATCACGGGGCGTATACCGCGCGTTCGCTCGACCAATTCACCAAAGTAGTGCGCCACTGCCTGCGCCCGGGCGTCGCCTTCCCAGACGATCTGGGACTGCGATTCGAGCGTGAACGAGCCGCCCTCCTGTTGCACGCTGGCGGGCCAGGGAATCAGCGAAATCTCGGCGGGACGCTCGGCAGCGCCAGCGCCCGAGACCAGGCAAAAGAACACCGAAACAGCAGCGACCAGTCTGCTCGTCATTATGTTTCCTCCCAACGCCATGCTCGTTTCGCGAGCTCGGAGCAGCGAATCCGGATGGCGCGATCGTTCGTATCGCCAATCGCATGCAGGAGGTATGCCCGCCGCGCCTCCCACACAATTCTTAGGTGGCGGCGGCGACCGGTCCTGACTCTAATAGCGGCTACGAGGGGGGATCAATACGATGCTGACCAAAGCTGCGATTCGGACCGTGGCGACTGGAGCCTGGGCTGTACTGCTCGCCTTGGGCCAGCCGGCGATGGCTCAACAGGGAGGTCACGATGCCGCCGCCCTGGCCAGGGCGCAGGCCGCGATGGCGCCTCATCCCGGCAAAGCCGTCTACGAACAGAGCTGCGCCGCCTGTCACAACCAGCCCGAAGCCACGCGCGCGCCCTCGTTGGACACGCTCAAGGCCATGCGTTACCAGACCATCCTGTATGCCTTGAACGAAGGCAAAATGAAGGTGCAGGCTTCGCTGCTCAACGCCACTCAGAAGGCGGCAGTGATCGATTACCTGGTGGGCCGGGAAGCGACTTCCGATGAATGGCTGACGAGCTCGATGTGCGGGCCCGAGCGACGCACGGCGAAGCTGGATGGACCGGCGACCGTCACCGGCTTCGGCTTCGACCCCAAGAACCATCGGCAACTCAGCGCGTCGCAGGCCGGGCTGCGCACGGCCGACATGCGCAATCTCGAACTGGCCTGGGCGATGGGCTTTCCGAAGGCCACCCAGATGCGCTCGCAACCGGCCATCGTCGGCTCGACGTTGTTCCTGCCCGTCGCCGATGCGCAGCGGCTGTTCGCCATCGACATTTCGGCGCAACCGTGCGTGCAGTGGGTTTACTCCCACGAAACACCGCTGCGAACCAGCGCGGCCTTCGGGCAGTTGCCGAACGGTCGCAAGGTCGTCGTGTTCAGCGATATCGCCTCCAAGGTCCACATGCTGGATGCGGCCACCGGCCAGTTGCTGTGGATCGAGTACGTCGGCTTGTATCCCCTGTCGCTGACCACCGGCACGCCCGCGATTCATGGCGATCGCGTGTATGTGCCCATCTCTCAATATGAGATCTCGTTGGGCGGCAACAACGATCACGAGTGTTGCCGCACGCACGGCGCAGTGACCGCGCTCGACGCAACCACCGGCAAAAAGATCTGGACCGCGCACACGATGGAAGAAGCCAAGCCCGTGCGCGACCGTGGGGACGGCAAGATGATCTACGGCCCCTCGGGCGCGCCGATCTGGACGTCACCCGCCATCGATGCAAAGCGCGGCGTGTTGTACGTCGGCACGGGCGAAGCGACTTCGGAGCCCGCTGCTCCGACGACCGATGCAATTCTCGCTATCGATCTCAAAGACGGCCGCATTCGCTGGTCGTTCCAAGCCACCGAGAACGATATCTTTCTCACTGCCTGCGCACGCAATCGCAACGGCCTGAACTGCCCCAAGAACTCCGTGCATCGTGATGTCGACTTCGGCGCTTCGGTGATCATCGCGCAGCGCGCCGATGGTTCGGATGTGTTACTCGCGGGACAGAAGTCCGGCACCTTGTGGGCGCTCGATCCGGACCGCGACGGCAAACTGCTGTGGCGACAGGATTTCGGTGAAGGCTCGCCGCTCGGAGGCATTCATTGGGGCATCGCTTACGACGGCACGCGCGTGTTCGCGCCGATCAATCGACCCTATGCATCCTTCACCGCCAAGACCTTCGGCTCACAAAAGCCGGGGCTGCATGCCGTGCGCGTCGACAACGGCGCAGTGGAATGGACATATACAGCGACGCCGGACTGCACCGGCAAGCGCGCCGAACTGGTCAAAGCCTGCGAAACCAACATCGGCTTCTCCGGCGCGCCCACCGTAATCGATGGCGCAGTCATCAGCGGCAGCCTCGACGGCTTCCTGCATGCGTTCGACGCGAAGACCGGCGAGCTGCTGTTCAAATTCGACACGGCTCGCGCCTTCGATACGTTCAACGGCGTGACCGCGACCGGCGGCTCGATCGACAATGCGACCATCGTCGCAGCCAACGGCATGCTGTTCGTCAGCTCGGGCTACGGATTGTTCGGGCAGATGCCCGGCAACGTGCTGCTCGCGTTCCGACCGAAGGCCAAACAAACGCCGGTCACGCCTTCGCCGTGAAGCGCTCGTACAAGGCCAGGAACTGAGCCGCGGCAAGCTTGAGATTGCTGTGCCAATCCTGGCCGGCGGCGTGATCCGCGCCGTCGGTCACATACTTCACCGCCGTGAATGGGACGCGCTCCATCCAGCACACTTTAGCGAGCGCATACGCTTCCATGTCGACCACGTCGCACTCCATCGCGCCCTGGACCATCACGAACGAATCGCCGCTGCCGCAAACACCGCGCGGCAATTCATCGAAGCGCGGCGGAAATTCCAAGCGAGCGGGAATGTCCTCTTCGAAGGGCGTAACGCCGAGCGGTACACCGAGCCCTGTCACATCCATGTCCCGCTGCACGAACGCGTGACATTCCAACACCGTCCCGGTCGGATGCACACGGCTGCCTACTGTGCCGAAGTTGACGACTTGCGGCGCGGGCGCGCCGGCATGCGCATAGGCAACGAGTCGTCGCGTCAGCGCGTACGCCGCGTTCACTTTGCCAATGCCGGTATACAACACCGGAATATTGGCGCGCTCGAACAAGCCCTGGCTTTCGAGCGGCAGCGCCATCACCAACAACGGATCGGGAAACTGAGGATTGGACATGTTGGCGCCATCATAGCGCGCCAGCAGACGCACGGGCTTACAATGCGCGCCACACGAACAATGGGGAGCGCCATGGCTTTCTGGAATCGCCGCAAGAGTCTCGAGTCCGTCAGCGCCCGGCAATCGCACAGCGCGCTTCGGCCCACGCTGGGCTGGCCGCATCTGATGTGCTTGGGCATCGGTGGCATCGTCGGCACCGGCATCTATACGCTGATCGGCGTGGGCGCGGGGCTGGCCGGCCCTGCCGTGATCATGTCGTTCGTCGTCGCCGGCTTGGTTTGCGCTTGCGCGGCACTGGCGTACACCGAGATGTCGACGATGATGCCCATGGCCGGCAGTGCCTACACATACAGCTACGTGGCGCTGGGTGAGTTGCCCGCTTGGTTCGTCGGCTGGACGTTGATTCTCGAATACACGGTTGTATGTAGCGTCGTCGCCGTCGGTTGGTCCGGCTACGCAGCCGGCTTCATGCGCTCGGTCGGCCTCGATCTTCCCGAAGCTTTAATTGCTGGGCCGGCCGCGGGCGGCGTGATCAATCTGCCCGCCATCGTGATTGCACTGGCGGTTGCCGGGTTGCTCGCACTGGGTTCTCGCGAGAGCGCGACGGTGAACATGGTTCTCGTGTTCGTGAAGTTGCTCGCGCTCGCGACTTTCATCGCTTTGGCGATTCCCGCCTTCGACATGAACAACTTCGAGCCATTCGCGCCCCACGGCTTCGGTGCGAAAGAAATCGGCGACGCCAAGTACGGCATGATGGGCGCTGCCGCGTTGATCTTCTTCGCGTTCTATGGTTTCGATGCGGTGTCCACGGCGGCCGAGGAAGCAAAAGATCCCGGCCGGGATCTCAAGATCGGCATCGTCGGTTCCATGGTCGCCTGCACGCTCATCTACATGGTGGTCGCTGCCGCCGCTATCGGCAGCACGCGCACCGACGCGTTGGCCGCGAGCTCCGAGCCGCTCGCCATGGTGTTACGAACGCTGAATCATCCAGGCGCCGCGAGGTGGATCGGCGTCGCGGCAGTGGTGGCGCTTCCTACCGTGATCATGGCGTTCATGTACGGTCAGTCGCGCATCTTCTTCGTGATGGCGCGTGACGGGCTGCTGCCGCAACGTCTGAGCGCAGTCAACGAGTCATCGGGTACGCCTGTGTTGATGACCATGATCACCGGCGTGATCGTCGCCATCATCGCCGGCTTCCTGCCGCTGCAGCGAATCGCCGAGGTCGCAAACGCGGGCACACTGGTGGCGTTCATGGCCGTCGCGGTGTGCATGCTGGTGTTGAGAAACAAAGCGCCCACGGCGCCGCGACCGTTCCGTACGCCCGCGCCGATGCTGGTCGCGCTGGGAGCGATCGTCGGTTGCGCCTATCTGTTCGCCAGCCTGCCGCGCGTGACGATCTATACGTTTTTGATCTGGAACGCGATCGGCATCGCGGTGTATTTCATCTACGCCCGGTTCCAGAGCGCCTTGGCTCGGGCGTGATGTGACTTACTCGGCCGAGGCGGGCTTGGCCGAGTAACGAAAGATGTATTTCATGGCGTCACCCACCGTGCCCGCCCACACAGCCCACGAGTGCGCACCGTCGACGATGCGCAACTCGGCGGGCTGTTTGTTGGCTCTCAGCAGCGAATACAGCTCGGTGGCCTCGGCTTCGATCATGAACTCATCGTCGTCGCCGGAATTGATGTACATGGGCACGGGCGTCTTCTTCGCCAGATACGCTTGCCACAGCGTCGGATAGTTCAAACTCTTCCACACCTGCTCGTCGAACTGCGGCTCGCCGAACGTCCCGACGGACCGAGCGCTCGACTTCGGCGGCGGGAGCGGCTCGTAAATGGCCGGCGACAACAAGGCTGCCGCCGCGAACTTCTCGGGATACTTCAACGCGAAGCGCAACGCGCCGTAGCCGCCCATCGACAACCCGCCGATCAGGCGTCCCTCGCGCGACTTCAACACCCGCAGATATCTTTCGACATCGGGAATGAGATCCCGAATCACGGCCGTCTCCATCTTCTCCTTACGATCGACGAACCAGGTCACTCCGGCATCGGGCATCACGATCACCGCCGGCGGCATGTCGCCACTGGCGATCAAAGCGTCGGCCGTGCTTTGAATCTTCCCCTTCTCCACCCAGTCGCGCCGCGAGCCGTTGTTGCCATGGAATAGATACAACACCGGATAAGTCAGCCGCGACGTGTCGTACCCAGTGGGCAAATACACCTCATACGACCAGGTTCGCTCCAACGCCGTCGACTTCAACTCACGTGTGACGATCTCGCTGGCAAACGACGGCGCTGCTACCAGCAGCGCGCAGAGGTACAGGATAGTTTTCATCGAACGCTCAATTGGAAGCCGCCGCGGCTGCCTTCTCCTCTTCCCGGGCGCCGGACAGAATGCCCGGCAGCGCGTAGTTTCCCTCGTGGCACGCGTATTCGTAAATGTTCGCGTCCGCCGACTGGAACGGCAACTCGCCCTTGATCGTCTCGGTGAACGTGGCGGGGTCGTCGATCGTGAAGCGATACACGATCTTGTCCTTCGACACCCGGGTAAATCGCTCCGTGATGACCGCGTTTTCCGACGAGCCCCGGAAGCTCTGATCCGGGCGAAAGTTGCGCGTCTCGACCACGAGCGTGTCGCCTTCCCAACGTCCGATGGAATCGCCCATCCATTTGCGCACGCTGCCTGGCACATGCTTGTCGTCGATGCGAATGATGCGCGCATCGTGGACCATCTCAACCAGGATCATCACGTAACCGGGCGACTGCACGATCTGGTAATAGCTGTTGTACATGACCGGTAGCATCGGCGGGCCCGAGGCATAACCGAACGACAGCAAACACCGCTCACCGAGTGCGCGCCCCTCCGGCCCATCGTTCGAACGACCGACCCGCGTGGCTTCGATCCGCCGCTGAGCGGCTTCAGTCAGCGCAGGCACGCGACCGTTGAGCGGCTCGACGATCATCGAGGTTCGAGGCTCCCCATCGATGACCGCGACGTGCATGCCTCGATCCGTCCAGAACAAGTTGTAATTACCGACAGGCGGCAGCGAGCTGGTCGCTTCGATCTTTTTGTCAGGATCGCTGGGCCGCGCGTCGGCCTCGACCGCTGCGATGGCCGCTTTGCTGATGGCCGCAGCCTCTGCATCCGTGAATGCACGACGCGTCCCCAACTCTGGGGCGCGTTCCATGGGTGTCGCCGTCGCGTTGGTCCATACACCTTGCAGATCGACCGCGCCGTCCGCGAGTCGCGGCGGCTGATAGCGCCGGCCTGCGCTTTCCCCCGAGTGCGCCGTCGTGGAAATCACTGCCAACGACACGGCAACACCGATCATCAGTCCCTTATTCATCCCCCACCTCGCCATTCTGTGACTCGGAACGCAGCGCGAGTGCGAATTCTAACGAGCAGTCAACGTGACACTGTCGCAGGCCATGCACAAGATTTATCAAGACGGCGTTCAGCCAGCGATTTTCGGGGCGTGCGTGCGTGGACACGAAGCATGCCCCAACGCAAACTAGCTTGCCCCATTCACCTTGTTGGCCAACCAGTTAAACGGATGTCACATGAGTAACCTTCAGCGTGCGGGGATCCTGCTCTCCTCGCTCTTCCTGAGCGCGCATGCGCTGGCCGCCGCCGACGTCGCGGACAATTTTCGCCTGACGGATCATCGCGGCGTTTCGCACGAGCTCTACTATCTTTCCGACATGAAGGCCGTGGTGCTGCTCGCGCAAGGCAACGGATGCGACGCGTCGCGCCTGGCCACGACTGCTGTGCAGGCCCTGCAGGCCAAGTACGAGCCGCAGGCCGTGACGTTCGTGGCCATCAATTCGAATTTGAGCGACTCGCTGCAGGCGGTGGGCAAGGAGGCGAAACAAGCCGGCATCAAGCTGCCCATCATGCTCGATACGACTCAGCTGGTCGGCGAAGCGCTGAATCTCACTCGCAACGGCGAAGTGCTGGTGCTGAACACCAAGGGCTGGAAGATTGCCTATCGGGGCGATGCCAGCGGTGTCGCCGGCGCGCTTGACGCCGTCATTGCCGGCAAGCCAGCACCCTCCGCGTCGACGGCTGCCAATGGCTGCGCCATCAACATGCCTGAACGTGACAAGCGCAGCGCGCACGCGCAGATATCTTACGAAAAAGAAATCGCGCCGCTGCTGCTGGACAAGTGCGTGGTCTGCCATCGCGAAGGCGGCATCGGCCCCTGGCAGATGACCAACTACAACATGATTCGTGGGTTCTCGCCGATGATTCGTGAGGTCGTTCGCACGCAGCGCATGCCGCCGTGGCACGCCGATCCGCACTACAACGTGTTCAGCAACGATCGCGGCTTGTCGCCCAGGCAGGCCAAGACGCTGGTCCACTGGATCGAAGCCGGCTCACCGCGCGGCTCGGGCCCAGATCCTCTGCTCTCGCAAAAGAAAGATTGGCCGAAATGGCCGCTCGGCGAGCCCGACCTGGTGGTGGAACTGCCGCCGTTCACGACGCCGGCCACGGGCACCATCCCGTATCAGAACATCAAGATCCAGAACCCACTCGATCGTGATGTGTGGGTTCGCGCAGTCGACTTCCTGCCCGGTCAGCGCGCGGTGCTTCATCACATCATCGCGTCGGCCGGCGGCGAGACTCGCGGCAACATCAGCTTGAACAACTACGTGCCGGGCGCGGAGCCGCTGCAAGTGCCGAAGGACAACGGCATTCTGCTGCCGGCCAAGACCAAGCTGCATTTCCAGGTGCACTACACACCGAACGGCCAGGTGCTGACGGATGTGACGCGCATGGGCCTGTACTTCATGAAGGACCCGCCCAAGTACAACTTCCGCAGCCTGGTGTTTTACAACGCCAAGCTGAAGATCCCGCCCAACACGAAGGTTCACGTGGAAACGGCCGAGCGCAAGTTCGATCAGGACGCCGTGATCTACAGCCTGCATCCGCATGCGCACTTCCGAGGCAAGTCATCGAGCTTCGTGGCTCATTACCCGGATGGTCGCGAGGAGATGCTGATCAACATTCCGGTCTACGACTTCAACTGGCAATCGACCTACGACCTGGCGAAGCCGCTGACTGTCCCCGCCGGCACGCGCATCGTCTACACACAGGTGTTCGACAATTCCTCGCAGAACAAAGCCAATCCCGACCCGAACCGCGAGGTCACGTGGGGCGAGCAGACCTGGGAAGAGATGGTGTTCGGCGTAATCCGCTATCGCAACGTGAAAGAAGATAAGGCCCCGAAGTCGAGTGAGCCTTCGCAGACTGAGCTGTTCAGCGGTACGTAACCGAGCTTGGCTCACTTTCAGACCAAAAGACCCACCCCCTGCCCCCTCCCGTGTACGGGAGGGGAACTTAACTTTTCAATTTTTCTCCTCCGGAATGTGACGTTTCCATGGAACCCTATCGCATGGAGTCGCCCACCTTCGAGCCAAAGGGAAGTACGGCCGGCCGAAGGCCGGCACGTGCGTCGGCAGGACCGTGACGCATCGGGTCGCGCATCTTCGAGCTGGGGTGAGGTGGGGGTCTCGTGAAGTTCGCCAAGCCGCGATCACGGTGAACCGCTCGTCATTCGGGCAAGCCGTTGCAGGGTTATCTCACCGCCGAGGCGGCGCGTGGCAGCTTGCAGCGCGTTAGCGCGAGCAAGCGATACCGCGCAATGAAGCCAGCCGCTGAGCAAATCGTGCGGCAGCCATCGACGACGCTGAGATGCCGCCGAAGACGCCTGGCGAGTTTCACGAGACCCCCACCTCGCCCCAGCTCTGCCGTCAGGCTGCGCGCCAACGCGAAGCGCGACCGCGGCAGCGGAGGCGGAGGCGGCAACAAGCGCCAGCGAGGCGGCAGCGAGACCCCAGCGCAGCCGATATCTTCCGTTACGTTCGCAAACACTTCTTTGCAGTTGTCACGACAACGTAACCACGCGTCGACTCTCTGACGCCGTGCGAGCCGTGTCGCCGTTCGGCGAATTTTGCGCGAGTGAAGTTGCATTGACTTGCAGTGCTAATCCTTCTTTCATCATTCTTCACAAACGCCGCGAATCCGTGCATCATACGCGTGCGGCGCTAGAAAAAAGCCTCCAAAAACGCCGCCTCCCTACAGCAAAGAAACATTTAGCGCGCTCGCATACATCACAAAACGCGCGATTCATTCCTGAGCGCGCGGCAACTCACTCGTGCTGAAAAACGCATTGGCTCGTTCTCTTGCGCTGCATACAGTGCCGGCCGTCCAAACGCACCTGTGATGCAAAGGAGATTTGACGATGCGTATGTTGGCGATGGCGAGTGCGGTCGCGATCTGCACTCTGGCGATGAGCAACCTGGTGTCGGCAGCGGCGCCCGCTTACCTGGCCCAGGCGACGCTCGTCACGCCGGTGTCGACACCGAGCGAAACGGAAATCGCCGGCGTGAAGTGGCGCTGTGAAGGCGATCAGTGCGAAGGCAAAGGCGACCGCCGTGGCAGCCTCGATTCGTACATGAAGGAATGCCGCAAAGTGGCGGAAGCGCTCGGCGAGCTGTCGTCTTACACGAGCCGGGGTCGCACCATGAGCAAGCGCGACATCCAGAACTGCAATAAGCTGGCTGGTAAGAGCAGCTCGTGATTTCTCGTGCGACCGGGCAGCGTGGCCCGGTCGCTCTGCCCGCTCAGCGATCCACGCGGGTCAAACTGACGATTCTTCCATCCACGATCACGACGGCCATGGGCAGGCTGGATGGCGACGGCTGATACAGCCAACGTTCGGTGACCGTGAAATTTCCCGTCTTCACCCGCATGCCGTTGGCGTTGGTTATATAAACATCGTCCTTGGTCACGTCGCGGCTCTTGGGTTGGCCGCATTTGTTCACCAGCTCATCTACCGTCACCGACTCGCTCACCACCCATTTGCCACAGCGCATCGAATCGGCGTTGGCGATGCTCATCGCGCCGGCCGCGATCGCGAAACAGATGATTTTGTATCCACGATTGCGCAAGGGCCGTGTCCTCCATCGTTCTTCGTAGCAGAAGCTTACGGGCAACGGCGAGGACAGACCAGAGATTCTACAGCCGGCCGGAAGACCCACCCCCTGACCCCCTCCCGTGAACGGGAGGGGGAACCTAAATTTTTTTAATTTCCTGTTTCGGAAGGGAGCGCTCCGGTTCTCAGACGGGAGCGTTCCAAGTCGAGGTTAGTAGTCGTCGCTGGCGTAACGATCCCGATCACGTTTGCCATCGCGCGAGCGCAACTCACGTTCAACGTCCAGATACGCTTCAGTTACTGGCTCGAACTCTTCCTCGGCGTCGCGGCTATGCGAACGGTCGACTTCATCGCGCATGGCGTGATAGCGCCGCGATACATCGCCGAACGCATCTCGCACGTCCGAATCGGACGAGTCCCTATCCTCGACCACGCGCCGGAATTCTGCCGTCTCTTCGGCTAGCTCACGCGCATCGCGTTGGAAACCGGAGCGCGCATCATCATCGCGTGCTTCGTCCTGCAGTTCGTAGGCGCTTCGCTCCAAGCGACTCGCCGAACTGCTCAGGCTGCTTCCCGTGGTGGCACAGCCGACCGTCATCAATCCAACCGTCGCAACCAACAACAAATTGTTTCTTACCGACATGGCCCACTCCTGTCTCTTCGAGCGCCCATATAGATGCCCAAGAAACGAGTCGGCCGCGGGGTCGGTTCCAGCCGTCAGCGCGGCAGCACGCCTATGCTCCGGTAGAGTTTCGCCACTTCGTAAACTTTGCCGTCCTTGATCACCAACTCGGTGTTTCTGATATCGCCGATACGCCGTGCGGGATCGCCTTCCACCAGGATCATGTCGGCCAGCTTGCCCGGCGCAATGGTTCCCAGATCGCCCTCGCGCTTCAGAACTCTCGCCGCGTTGAGCGTCGCGATTCGGAGCACCTCCGGCGCGGAAATGCCGGCTTGAACATACATTTCCAATTCACGATGCAAGGTGAACCCCGGCAGATCGTCAGTGCCTGCCACGAGTGTGATTCCCGCGTCGTGGAGTAGTTTCACCATACGCAGCAGGGCGTCGGCAGAGTCGCGATATTGCTGTTCGCTGCCCTTCGGAATGGGCAATCCGCCGGTGAGCAGGCCGCGGCGAACTTGCGGCGGTAGTCTGCTCGCGATGGGCGCGTATGCAGGCCCAACCGTGCCGGGCTTGTTGGTGAACATGGAATGGAAAATCGTCACTGTGGGATCGATGACGACGTGCCTGTCCTTCAGCAGCTGCACGAACGAGCGCACTTCCTTGGAGTTGAAATCCAACTTCGAAGCTCGCTGCGCGATCGTGGTGAAGCGCGCTGGCGTGCGGGTGTCCTGCACTTCATCGAAGAAGAAGTTCAGGAACACGAAGTTGATGTGCTGCATCTCATCCGTGCCGGCCTCGACGAACTGCCGAGCCGTCATGAACGCCGGCACGTGACCGCCGACCCGCAGGCCCTTCTCATGCGCTCTCTTGATGATGGCCGGAACCAGCTCCGGTTTGATGGAGCTGTAAATCTTCACGCCCTGGTATCCGAGCCTCGCGTAGTTGTCGACGGCGTCGCGCACTTCATCTTCGGTGTCGACCAGCACTTTGGTCGGGCCGGCGAACGGACCGGGCCCATCCAGGATGCCAGACATGAAGATGCGCGGCCCGATCTCCTCGCCCGCTTCGACGCGGCCCTTCATCGCCAGCAGTGCATCGGTATCGCCCGCCAAATCCCGCACAGTTGTTACACCGGCGGCGAGATGCTGCATACCTTCGTCTTCACCCAGGTGCACATGCATGTCCGCCAGGCCCGGCAGCAGTGCGCGACCACGCGCGTCGATTCGTTCGGCGCCGGCCGGAATGGTCACTTTGCCGTTCGCGCCCACCGCTTTGATGCGATTGCCTTCGACGAGCACGGTGGTGTTCTGGGCGGACTTCCCTGTTTGAGAGTCGAACAAGTTCGCGTTCACGATTGCGAACGTGCCAGGCGTTCGCGTCAGAGCGCGTGCATTTTCTTTGGCGCGTACGTTTGCACGCGAGCCCTGTAGGTCCAGGAGCTGCGGCACGCTCGACTCCCAGCCTTCGGGAATGATGGCCATCCAGCTGCTGACGGAGGCAAAAAAGCTGCCGTCCTGATTCAACCAGACGACTTCAGGCGCGAAGCCCAGACCGGAGATCTCATAGCCCACCACTCGCCGCTCGCCCGCCTCCGACCGCAACGTCGCTTCTTCAGCGCGTTGAATCGTCGCCTGCCCTTCAGGCAGCAAAGCGAGCTTCTGGCCTTTGGCTTTCAGCAAGGCGTTCGCGAGGAATGCCGTTTCCTCGGGCGTGCTTTGCAAACTCAGGTAATACGCGGGCGCGGTGAGCTTCCTCTCGCCGTTCTCAGCGTCGTTCTGCCATCGCGCCACACCCTGCTCGAGCGTGAACGTCTCCTTCACCGGCACTTTCAAATAATCGTTGCCACTGGTCTGGACCGAGACCGGCAGCCCGGCTTCGTTGAGCTTGATTCGAGCCGTGATCTTGGGACCCCGGCCGCGATCGTTGAACTCGAAATGCACTTCGCGAGTGCCGTCGGCCGCGACCGTCGATGTTTGTATACCGGCCTTGTTGCCGCCGAGAATGACCGTATGGCGGGTCTCTGCCGCCGCTGCTACTGAAAGCACAGCCGTGCTGGCGAGAAACGCAATCGAAACGAGCAGACGCGTCATGCTGAGCCCCTGGCGGTTGAACAGGCCGCAGTCTGCCAAGACACACGGCCCTTCGCCAAGGGATCAGAGTCGCGACCGTCAGAGCGCGACGGCGAGCGACACCAGATACGCGCGAATCTCTTCGGCTTGCGCCGGGGTCAGGGTGGAGCCGAAGCCGACCATGCCTTTGTCCGCGCGAACGCCGTCGATGACGATGGATTTGAACGTGGCCCGATCGACGATGGCGTTGGAGTAGCGCAGGTCCGGAATGGCGGTGACGCTTTTTGCGTCCATGCCGTGGCAGGCCATGCAGACGCGATCGTAATTGCGGCGGCCAGCTTCGATGTCGCCCTCGGCATTGGCGCGTCGAACGTCAGGTGGACGACGCGCCACGTTAGAAATCAACGAAGGCAATGCCGCCTTGCCGCCCAGCTTGAACGCGACGACGCGACCGAACGCGCTGCGGTTCTGCGAGCCGCCGAGGCCACCAGCAACAGCCACGCCACCAATACCAGCGAGAGCCGCGACATACTGCTCGCCATCCAGCTCGAACGTCACCGGCCCGCCGTGGATCGCGTTCTGAACATCCTGCGACCACAAACGCGCGCCCGTGTCGGCGGCGTACGCGTTGAACATGCCGTCGACTGACCCCTGAAAGACCAAGCCGCCGCCCGTCGAGAGCAAACCGCCGTTGCCCGCGCGCTCATAGTTCACTCGCCACACTTCGCGCTGACCCACAGGATCCCACGCGATCAACATCGCGCCACCCTTGCTCTTCGCCGCATCAGCCACCGTCTTGGCGTTAGCTCCGTCGCGCGACAGCGAGAACGCGATGCCCGTATTCCAAGTGCGATCTCGAAATTGAAACGCGTCGTCATGTTTGTAATAGCTCGACGCCTCCAGCGCAGGGATATACGCCAGCTTGGTTTGCGGACTGAACGTCATCGGATACCAGTTGTGCGCACCGAGCGGCCCTGGCGACACCATCGCCGGCTCACGCAGATAGCGCGCCTCAGGCACGACACCAGGCCGGCCGGTCTTCGGATCGAGACCGGTGGTCCAGGTCACATGCACATAGTTCTTGGCGTGAATGAATTCGCCGGTCGCGCGATCGAGCACATAAAAGAAACCATTCTTCGGCGCCTGCATCAGCACCTTGCGCACGCGCCCGTCGATAGTGAGATCCGCGAGAATGATGTGCTGAGTCGCGGTGAAGTCCCACGACTCCGCCGGCGTCGTCTGGAAATGCCACACGTATTCGCCAGTCGCAGGCCGCAACGCCACGATGGAAGACAAATAAAGATTGTCGCCTTCCCCGTTGGAACGAATGCGATGGTTCCACGGGCTGCCATTGCCCACGCCGATGTACAGCAGATCCAGTTGCGGGTCGTAGGCCATCGAGTCCCACACGGTGCCGCCACCGCCGTACTTCCACCACTCGCCATGCCACGTCTTGGCTGCACGCTCCAACGCCGCGTTCTCGAATCCGTCCTTGGGATTGCCGGGCACGGTATAGAACCGCCACACCATCTTGCCGTCGTTAGCATCGTAGGCAGACACGTAACCGCGCACGCCCATTTCACCACCGCCATTACCGATGATGACCTTGCCGCCGATGACTCGCGGCGCGCCCGTGATGGTGTAGCGCTTGCTGGGATCCGTCGTCTGCACCGACCACGCCGGCTGACCGGTCTCGCGATCGAGCGCGATCAGTCGTCCGTCGAGCGTGCCGACGAACACTCGCTTGCCCCACGCAGCCACACCACGATTGACGACATCGCAGCACGCATCGATCGCCTTCGCGCCATCCACTTTGGGATCGAACCTCCACAACTCGCGTCCCGTGCGCGCATCGAGCGCGAACACCTTGCTCCACGCGGACGTGACATACATGACGCCGTCGATCACGAGTGGCGTAGCTTCCTGCCCGCGCGTGGTGTCGAAGTCATAGAACCAGGCGAGCTTGAGCTCGCCGACGTTGGATTGGTTGATGCGAGCCAGCGGGCTGAAGCGCTGCTCGTCGTAGGTGCGGCCGTGAGTCAGCCAGTCCGCGCTGTTGCCCGGCGCAGCCAGCAGTCGCGCGGCATCGACTTCGGCGGCGGGAACAGAAATGGAGTGAGCGAGCGCGACGCCAAGCATCGCTCCCTGGAATACGCGCCCTACTGCTGAACGGAATGGCCGCATCGAATTCCCCCTTTGTTGTGGCCCGCGCCTTGGGTCCGGCGCGGTGGGCGGAATCTTATACGTGCGGCCCGGGCTTCAGGCCCGCCGTGTTTTCAAAGAAACGTCATGAACGCCCCGGCGTCCTGCAGGGCGCACCGCTCAGCGTAGCGACTGGCGTGCGATATTCAGCGCCGACTCGAGGATGTCGGCCATGCTGTCGGTCTTGTTATAGGAAGGCAGGTAGACCCACATCTTCACCACGTCGAGCGACGGCTCGTCCGGCGCGTCCTTTTGCGACTGCGCCCCGACCTCCACCGACAGCGCCCCACTGCGCAGGAAACTGATCGACATCACTTCCAGCTTCATTCCCGATTCCCGTCCCAGGTTGTTATTCAAGATCCGACCGATTCAATGGTTCAGCCCGGCGCGTCAGAACTGAGCTTCGAAGCTGAAGCCCATGAAGTTCACGCCGCCGCCGGTCTCGCTGAACAGACCGAACACGCTGGAGCGGTGCCAGACCAGGAAGCCCACCGAAGCCTCTTCGATGGCGCCGCCCTGAAACAAGCCATGCAGCGGCTCGAACTGACGCAGCGGCAGGTCGATGCTCCACTCCAGATAATTCATCAACTTTTCCGACTTCGCGCCGTCCTTCTTGGCGAAGTCGCGCACCTCGCTCATCGGGATGCGCGTCACGTAGCTGAGCCCTTCACCCAGCCCGAGCCGGACTTGCTTATCGGTCCACGGCAACTCCCAACGGTAGTGCGCCTTGATGTACGCGGTGACGCCATAGCCGTCGTCCTGATAGCCGCGCTCGTCGAGGTACTGCACACCCAGGTTCGCGGTCATCTCCAGCGGCAACGTGAACAACGTGTCGCTGTATTGATAGCCGTACACCGCGCCGATCAGGTAATTCGACTCCGGCGAAGCGTCGTAATCGCCGATCACCACGGTCGCCAGATCGGTCTCGGACGACTTGTTCCAATGCACTCGGAGGCTCTTCTCGCCCTCGGCGCGAGCCGGCGAGCTCAGCAGGGCGGCGATGAATGCAGTGGCGATGAAAAAGCGACAAACCACGGGGTGTTTCCTCGGTGAGCGACCAGTGACCGCCGGAAATTCGGCGCGGTGCATCTTAACGACTGTCGGTCGGGCACGCTGTACGATGAAACCTTAAGCGACGGTAGTTTGACGCGGACAGACGCAGCAGCCTGAGTAGCAGTTCACGAAAGTGTTACGTGGGTCTCGCTTGTACTGCCGCTGAAGCGCGGCAGCTGAGACTTTGCGAGCCACGAGCCATGCGCGCATCATGCGAGCATGACCAAGCACCGGAATCCGCAAGCCGAGCAGATGGCGGACGAGTCCATGGTCCGGAATCTGCGTGCCCAGGCCGAAGCCATCTGGCCGCAAGAACAATTATTACTGGCGCGCTACGGGCAGCCCTCACACATCGCCGATATCGGCTGTGGCAGCGGCGAAATCACTAGCCGCCTGGCGGCCCGGTATCCGCAAGCCCAGATCGTCGGCATCGATATATTGGAAAGCTCGGTCGCTTACGCGCGCCGCGCCCATTCATCTCTGGCGCCACGGGTGCGCTTCGAGCAGGGCGACGCATTCGAATTGAAATTGCCGGCGGGACAGTTCGAGCTGGTGGTGTGCCGTCACATGACCCAGGCGGTGCCCGATCCCGAAAAAGTCATCGCCGAGCTGTGCCGGATCGCCAGGCCCGGCGCTTGGATTCACGTGCTCAGCGAGGATTACGGCATGTTACACATGCCCGCCGGCGCCGTGGATCCCGATCGGCTGTGGCACGAAGGCGTGGTCGAATTTACCCGTCGCACCCACACCGACGCGCGCATCGGCCGCCGCACCTGGGCGATCATGAACCATCTGGGCTTGCAAGATTTGCGCGTCGATTATGTGGTCGTCGATACATTGCGCGTGTCCCGCCAGACTTTTGCCGCGATCATTCAGGCTTGGCAGGACGGCTACACCGACGTGCTCGCCGAGCACAGCAAGCTCGGTGAGAATGAGATTCGTGCGCTATTCGAGCAAAGTGTCGGCGCCATCCTGGATCCGACTCAGTACGCCGTCTGGCACATTCCCATCGTCAGCGGCCGCAAGCCGGCTCAGCGTTTCCAGCCGTAATCCAGCTCGAAACGCAGCCCCAGCACCCAGGAATCGTCCAATGTGACATCCGTGCCGAGCCGGGTCTCGGAGGGCCGCGCGACTTCCAGTCCTTCGTCGCGATAGGTCAGTTCCCAGGCATAGCGGCGCCGGAAGCCCGGCAGCTCGTCGCGGCGCCGGTCGTCGCTGTCATCGTACCGGTCGTCGTATCCAACAGCATATTCAGCCACGGCCGGCGGCGTTTCGAGCTCGTCGCCCTCGACCACGAGCACCTCGTAAGAGGGCTTCAGGGTGCGCAACGCTTTAATAACAAACGAAGTGGCGGTGTCGACCGCCGCCGTGACATCGAGCCGGACGGTCTTCGGAGCAGGAGCGGACGCGCGCTCGCAATTCTCGCAGGCCTGCGCGAGCGGGATCGCGATCAGAAAAAAGGCCGCCCCTTGCGCGGCGGCCGGAAATCGACCCATCGCTTCACTCCCACTCGAATGTAACTATGTAACGACGACGCGCCGGAACCGCTCAAGCGCCGATCCGTTGCATGAGGCATCAGTCATTCCCTGAAGCGGCCCGCCGACTTTCGGCCGTTCATGGTCCTCATTGTGTTGACAACGCAAACTGGCGATGGACAATTTGGACACGGCGAGGACATCGCGCGTTTGCGGGGAAGTAGGATGGGACAGCACACCCAGGGACCTTGGATCGTCAGTCTGGATCCACGTTACCCCAGCGAGCCATGCATCGACGCGGTGGTGGACGGGGTGGTCTGGCACGTCGCTCTATGTCACAACGCCGCGGGTCCCGACGAGGGCAGCGCCGAAGCCAACGCCCGCCTGATCGCCGCCGCTCCCGAACTGCTCGCCACCCTGAAGGACGCCCTGCCCGTGTTACGGGCCGACGTGGAAAAACAGTCGGCCGCCAACGCCGGCCGCCCCAGCATCGAATCGATCAGCCTGCGCGCCGCCCGGTCGCGCTATGAAGCCGCCATCACGGTGCTGGCCAAGATCGATGGGGCCGTGCCCTATCGCCAGCAGCGCTCCGAACAGCGCTGAGGTTCGCTCCGCGGAACCTGAAGAAGGGTCAATGCAGGCCGCCGGCGCGGCGGCTTCTGCAATACTCGCGTCGCTTCGACACACATCGCCAAAACATTGGATGTGAGAGGACGCGAATGAAACCGATCCGCGCTTCGATGACGCTCCCGCTGGCGGCGCTCGGCCTGACGCTGACATTCCCGGCGCTTGCGAACGGGAGTTACAAAGCGCCGCGCACCGAGCACGGCCATCCCGATCTGCAAGGCATCTGGACCAACGCCACGCTCACGCCGGTCGAGCGTCCAAAAATGTTGGGCAATCAGCTCGTGCTCACCGAGCCCGAGGCGTTGCAGATGGAAAAGCGCATGCAGGACTTCGCCGCCGAGTCCGACCGCCCCAGCGACCTGAGCAAGGAGCTGCCCAAGGGCAACGTCGGCGGCTACAACGTGTTCTGGTTCGATCCCGCGAACAAAGTCGCCACCGTCAAAGGCGAGCGGCGCAGCTCGCTGATCGTTTCTCCCGAGAATGGTCAGGTGCCCGCGCTTTCTGAACCAGGTCAGCAACGACTCGCCGCCCGGACCGCGCGTGCCGCCCAGGGCGCCTTCGACGGCCCCGAGCAACGAGCGCTCGGTGAACGCTGCATACTAGGTTTCGGCACAAACTCGGGACCGCCGATGTTGCCGGTGATGTACAACAGTAACTATCAGATCGTGCAATCGGCCAACACGGTGCTGATCCACATCGAGATGGTCCACGACGCGCGCATCGTCCGACTCGGCGGCAAACATCCGCCCGATCACGTGCGCAAGTGGATGGGCGATTCCATCGGCCGGTGGGAAGGCGACACGCTGGTGGTGGAGACCACCAACTTCAATCCGGCGCAGCCCATTCAGATCGGCCAGGGCGCGAGCTATCGAAGCATTCCCGTGTCACCCAAGCTCAAGGTGACGGAACGTTTCACTCGCACCGAAGCGCAGACCATCCATTACGAATTCACGGTCGAGGATCCCGACACGTTCAGCACGCCGTGGCGTGGCGAGATCCCGTTCCATTACACCGACCAGCCGATCTACGAGTACGCCTGCCACGAAGGCAACTACGCGCTGCCCGGCATCCTTGCCGGGGCGCGCGAAGAAGAAAAGGCCGCGGCCAGGGCCAAGCAGTGAGCTACTCGCGCTGACTGCCGGGCGCGAACCTGGCGGCGACGGCCTGCTCCAGCAAATCGAACGGCAGCAGGCCCTGATCGACGATGAAGTCATGAAACGCCCGCGCGTCGAAGCGGCCGGGCTGGGCCAACTCCATGCGAGTGCGCAGCGCGTTCAAGCGCGCGTAGCCGTAGTAATAAGCCGTGGCCTGCCCGGGCGCACGGAACGTGTAGCGATCCACTTCCTGCTTGGCCATCGGCTCGGAGAGCACGATTTCGTTCATCAGGAAACGCAGCGCCGCCTCCGGCTCGATCAAACCGAGATTCAACATCGGATCCAGAAACGCCCGCGCCTCGCGCATCATCCGCATTTGCAACGAGCCGATGCGACCTTCCACCGGCAGATACTCTTTCATCACGGCTTCGGCATACAGCGCCCAACCCTCGACGTTGGCGCTGTTGAACGCAAACACCACGCGCGCGGTTGAAACACCTCGCTCCATCATTCGAGCGAACTGCAACTCGTGGCCAGGACGCGCTTCGTGCGCCGTCAGCGTCCACGCGATGGCGTCGTAATTGAAATCATCCATCTCCGCGCCAGGCTTGGCGTTGGGATTGCTCGTCGGCAGGACGAACTCGGCCGGCTCACCGGTGTTGCCGATCAAGCGCGGCGGATCGATGTGCGGCGCTGGCGATGCGGCGGACTCGGCGTCGCTGGCCAGGCGAATGACGGCATCGCGCTCGGGCATGGTCACGATGCTCTTGTCGCGAACGATGGCTTCGATCTGCTTCAGCCGGCCTTTGTACAGGTCCAGCAGTTTGTCCTTGGGAATGCGCTCTTTTTTCAGCTGACGAATCACGTCCCGGTAATCGCTCGAGGACCAGTTGCGCTCTTTCGCCAGCTGTGCGGCCGTGATCGTCATCTCGTCACGGGTCTGCACATAATCCGCCATCGCCCGCTCCATGATTTCCTGCGGGCTCATTTCCACGCCGACGTTCTTCAGATTGTCGGCATACAACTCCGCCGGCAGCTGATTGGTCTTGCGAGCTCGCGGCAGCACGGTGGCGCGAACCCACTTGTCGTAATCGGCGAACTGCTTGCGCAGCGTCTTCAGATCGCGCTGCCAACCCTTCAAGCCGCTGTCCTTGAGCAACTGTTCGGTGCCGTCGAGAAAGCGCGGCAAGTTATCCAGGTTCTGCTGGACCTCGACCACCCACGGCCCGGTCAGCTTCGGATCGCCTGCTCGCTCTTCATAGCGAGCGCGAGCGAGTGAGGTCAGCGGCTCATAGCCCTTCTCCGCGCCGACATAACGGCGCAGCCGGACCACAGCGGCTTTCTGGCGCTCCTTGGCCACGCGCGCGTCGAGCAGATCCTGGAATCCCTGAAACACCAGCTGGCCGACATCGACGAAGGGCAACATCAATTGCCGGTTGAGCTCGATCGTGCGGCGCTGGTCCTTCGCGGCCTTGATCAGGATGTCGACGTCCTGACGCACCAACGGATCGGTGACGGTGGCTCGCACCGACTCGAGCTTGGACTGCGCCGCCTGCAAGTCGGCGAGTTGCCGCTCCGTGAAGCCGGGCTTCAGATCGACGATGGCCTCGTCGTAGCCCTCGACGCCGAACGACGAAGCGCCTTCCGGCGAGTACTTCGACAGGATCTCGAGCAGGATCTGCGCGTGCCGATTGCTCTCCTCCACCCACGCCGGCGGCGCCGATGCGTCGGCGGCCATGACGACCGGCGTTGTCGCCAGCACCAACGCGCCCAGCAGGCCGCGACCCCAGGATCGGAAACTCTTCATAACCTCACTCCGTAGTTCGGATGCGCGAATTGTAACCATTCATTTCCGATTCATAGTTGGAAACAACAGTATTAGGCAAACCTCGCTCCGGCGGGCCTGCGACCCTTTGGGTGACTGGCGCATCCAGCAGCGAATGTTGCGAACTGTTGCCTCTGTGCTCGTTACCTCGGCGCGAACTGCCGGCGCGGTCGCCCTCACCGCAGTGCTGACCGTCTGCGGCAACCACTCGCTCGATCCGAACGAGACCGCGTTCCACGTGCGCAGCCTCAATCTGGTGAAGGAGTCGCCCACCCTGGAAATCGATGTGGACGACACGACCCTGTTCACTGCCGGCTATGGCCGCGCCACTCGCTTTACTGCCGGAGATCCAGGCCAGCACACACTCAGCTTCAGTGCGATTCTGCCACCCGATCTGCGTGACGACGACGAAACCGCGACGCGGGTCAGCGGCGCCTCGGCCTACACATTTCTCGCCGGGACCGAGTACACCGTGGTGGCGTACGGGACCATGGATGACCTCCGCACGTTCATCATCGAAGGGCTGGATCAACGCGAGCACGTGGAAGACGACAAGCTCGTGCTGCAATTCACTCACGCCTCGCCCGACACACCTGCGGTCGATGTGTATGTGACGGCGGTGAAAGCAGGCATCACGTCGAGGTATTACGTCGACACCCTGTCGCTCACAGAAACCTCGGATCCTCTGGAGCTGTCACTGATTCGGAGCGAGGACGATTCGGCGGAGAACTCAGCGCTCTCCGCCGATGTCGTGATCGAGCTGATGGTGGCCGACACCAACGAGCTTTTGTATCGCTCCGATGCGATCACCTTCGCCGAGCGGAATCGCGTGATGATGGCGATCGCCAGCAACCTGGAACTGCTGCCGGTCAGCGACGCCGCGCTTTGATCGCCACACGAGCCGCCGGCAACGGCTCGCATCCCGGCATGAGCCCGTCGGATATCTCCGCCGTGATTATATGTGGGGAAGTCAACACGACTACACGTTGGGAATGATTGGACACGACGCGTTATTACAGGGCTATACTCCCCGCGGCAGCAAACGGCTGCATTTCAGGATGAAAGTTCACCATGAGCAAGGGATTGTTCACTCTCGCCGGCGTCCTGCTGGCGGGCGCGACGGTTTCCGTCGTGCAAGCACAGAAAGTCGAAGAGCCCGTTCAACACGCGATCACGACCTTCCCGGCCGAGCTCGCCTCAGGCGGCCCTTTGACGAAAGTTGTAACGGAAAAGGCGCCGTCCGAGCTGGCGCCGATGGCTCCGGCGCTGCTCGGCCCGGCGCTGCCGCTCCAGCGAGTGCTGGTCTACGCAGTCGGCTCGACCCAGTTCGGCGGTTGGGAATACATGACAACGATCGGCCAGCAGTGGACCGTGGGTGACCACGGCGGCGCCCAGCTTCGCGTGGTGGTGCAGGAGATCGGCCATGGTCTCAACCCCCTCGCCTGGATGGCGGGCTCGATGCTGCCATCATCCGCCAACTACCAGAACGATACGATCTGCATCGAAGGGAACTGGTACGTGTCGCCCTGTCCCGTCGGCGGCATCATCGTCGGCCACTATCGTTACTACAATCTCGATGGGTGGCAGGACAACTACTTCCAATATCAGAACATCTCGATCGGCACCGGGCCCACCCTGAGCACCTTTATCAACATCCAGTAACGGCAACGTACAGGCAATCGAGGGGGGCTCGTGGCTTGAAATCCCTGATCGTCGCCGCAACTAGGCCACCTGTAGAATTTCGGTATTGGCGCGCGGCTTCGGTGGGCGGCACGCGTCGGCAATGAGCCCACGGCAACTGAAGGAGGTGATCCAAGTGGCTAATTCAAACGTTGGTTCGATCGCAACTCTGGGTGTACTGGTTGGCGAGGGTGGTCGCTAGTCGATTACTCGAACTGGCCGCAAGGCCTCGGAGGATGCGCGCAGGCTTTCGCCACGCGCGCGATCGAGGTCCAACGGAGGGACGCTTCGACGCAGTTGCCTTTCGGATTAACCTTGATCCGTATGGAATGATGCTCGAGCAGAGAACGGCGGGGTCCGCGAGGGCTCCGCCGTTTTTCTTTCCCGTCTCTCCGGCTATTGATTCGCGATCCGCAACTGATTGACCAGCACCTGCAATTCGTCGGGCGGCATGCTGTTGATCACCTGCATCGTCTCTTCCGGGGACAGGCTTCGGCCATCCGGGCTCAAGGCGCCTCGCCGGCCTTCCTCCATCAGCAGAGGCACGACCGGCACCGACTGGTAGTACTCGTCTTCGCCCAGGTCGCCGATGATCGTGGCGGCTGCTTCGGTGAAGCCGGCGTCGACCAGGAACTGCTGGGACAGTTCGATCTTGGTCGTCTTGTCTCGATGGCCGCTCAGGGCGCTGTTGCCGAATACCGAGATGCCCACCATGACCGAGCCGATCAGCGCGCCGACCGGGCCGGAGGACAACGTCATCACGATCGTCCCGGTGGCGCCGACGGCATAGAGGCCGGCCTCGACATGTTTGTACGGGCGATCGGATAACAACGCATCGACCGTCTTGGCGATATCGCCGGTCGCTGAAATCAGTCCCAGTGCGCGGTTCCAGTTCTCGAAACGCACATCGGCGCGGATCACACGCTGCGTGTCAGCGAACGTGCTATCCGCCCCGATGGGTACGCTGCCGGGCCGGTGCATCAGATCGCGCACGTCCTTGGACAGACCCGCGGCGTCCGCGAAAGCACCGATAGTGTTGGACCAGCTCTGATCGCTGATCGCATCGGTAGCGGACTTGGCGAAGGTCAGGCCCGCGGCCGCCACGCCCAACGATCGGAACGTGATGCCAGCAGGCTGATCCGGGTTGAATCCTTCGATACCGCGCAACGCGCTGTCGAACTGCTTGAGCCGTGTCTCCAGCAAAACCTGATTGTCGCCGGGGACGTCCACCAGAGATGTGAGCGCCTCGATCGCCTGCTGGTATTGAGCGGCATCCTTACCTAACAAATTGGCGTAGCGCGAGCCGAGTTGTTCCAATTTTGTTTTGGCATTGGCGACACTGGTTGGATCGGTTCGATCGACCTCCGCGAACACCGCCAACGCGTTCTGTTGAATCGCATCCGAGGCCAGGCGTTTCAAAAATTCCGCGCCTTCCTTAGAGACCTTGTTGACGTCGAACAGACTCACCATCGAGTCCGCATCGGCGCCGATCAGGAAATCGCGATCGCGGGAAGCCGCCAAACCAACCGCCTGCAGCACCGCATCGTTGTTGGCGAGATCGGTCAGCTGCGATTGCAGCTCGGGATACGTCGCCTTCACGCTGTCCGGAAGGCTGTTGAGGCCCGCGAGTGTCTCTTTGAACAAGTGACCGTTGTCGATCAGTCGCTGTTCCAGCTCCTCGAATTTCGCCTTCCACTCCGGCCCTTTGCCCTCGACATACTCTTCGACCGCCCGCGCGATCGCATCCGGCGGCAAGCCCTCCGCATACTTCAGAACCCGGCCGAGCTCGCTCAGCATGCTCTGGTATTCGGCCAGGTCAGTCTCGGTTCGTGACTGCAACGCTTGCGCCCCTTCGAGAACGCCGCGCAAGACGATGCCGGACTCTTCCGTTCGCCCGCTCGCCTCCAACTGCCGCGCCAGCTCCAACGCGAGTGCGGGACTGGCGCCGTCGCGGATGGAATTCGAGATGTTTTCGCTGAGCGGACCCCACTGCCCGCGCCAGTCGCCCGAGTGCGCCAGATAGGTAGTCGCGATGTCGCTGATGAGCTGTTGTGCCGCGGGGCTATCGCCCAGCGAGCCCACGACGCGCGCCATATTCGTGTACAAAGTGCCGCCGTGTTTCTCGCCGGCGTACATCGGCTTCACTTCGGCGATCTTCATGATCGTGTCGATGTTCTGCGTGACCACGGCAAGCGCGAGCTCGGGCGGCAGGTCGGCAGTGAGCTCAGCCAATCGACGGGACGCCTCATTGGCCGGTTCAATTTTGGCCTTGGGGTCGCCGCTGTCTTGGAAGTTGGCGTACGGCTCAGCTACCCATGGCTCCACGCGATCGCGGAGTAAGGTTGCCAGCTCTGGGCTGGTGGCGAGTTGCTCGCGAGCCTCCGGTGAGAGTGACTGCCACTGGTCGTTGAGGATGTTGACCACGGCTTGAGCATCACCGCCGCCTCGTGCGACGTTGAGCGTGAATGTGACTTCGTGATCGACTCTGATCTCGCCAACCACTTCCTCGATGACGGTCACCGTAGCGGAATCGTCGCCGTAGCGCGCCGCGATGCTGCCGCCGTATTGCTCGATTGTTTGAGCGTCATACACCGCGCCAGTCGGGCGCGCGCGAAACTCTTCTGCATATCGAGCCAGCATTTCCGCTTCGATGGCGTCTCTCAGCTCTTCGCGCGCCTCCGGCGTTGGCGTCTGCCGATATTGCAGGACTGCCGCATCGACTCGTTCCTTAGGCGTTAGCGAAGCTTCGTCCGCAGGCGCTGCAACATTCGAGACCTGCGGTGTATCGGTCCCATCGGCTGGTATCTGCGAGGCCCAATCGTTAACGACCCGCGTCACGGATGTGATCGCATTAAAAAATGTCATCGGTAATGCCCGCCCTGTGCATCCTTACAAGCTCTATGTTCGAGCGAACATACGCCGTTCGATTCCGTCCGGCGACGCACTTCCGGGCGAGCGTTGCGGCTTCTACAAAAAATCAAAGGCAACGCCCTGACGATTCGGACCAGTGCGGATAGAGCTTTCCTATCGAGAAACCGACAACGAACCTGCGAGCTCCTCGGCAGTCACGCCGTCTACTTCGACGGTCTTGCGACGGCTGGCCAGACCGGCGGTGATGCGCACCCGGGACTTTGGAACATCTAACTGTTCGGCGATGTATTCAATCAGCGCAGCATTGGCAGCGCCATCGACGGGCGGGGCCGCCAATCTTATTTTCACGCAGCCATCGTGCATGCCGACGACGGCGGTTTTGCTCGCGCGCGGCTGGACGTAGACGTTGATTCGAGCCGAATCCGCCATGCCGATCAGCGCTCCAACTGTTGAGACAGCTGAACGGCGATGCGTCGAGCCACGTCGTCTTCGTAGCGCTCAGCGAATCCACTCAGCAGCGTCCGCGCGGTGCGGCGGTCGCCGCCATCGCGGGCGAGCTCGACGAGCTTGATGGTATCACTGCTCTGGAGCGGTCGGAATTTGTCGTCGACCTGCAATTGTTTCCTGACGACGTGCAGAGCGTCGCCCGTCTTGCGTGCGGCCAGCAGCTGCGGGATCAGCTCTTGAGCCAGGCGATGCGCCAATCGTGGATCCGGCCACTGCGATGCGCGTTCGAACAAATCTCTCAGTTCGTCGCTCGGCCGGGGACTGTCATTCAAATGTTTCTCGATGGTGCGCCACGCATTGCCGTACGCGCCGCCCCGCCACTCGGCGAAGATGCGATCGATGAGCAGATCGATCTGCCGCGCGCGCTCGCGTTTATTCTTCTCGGCCGCACGCTCCGGCGAGCGCGAGGGCTCGAAGCCCAACTCCTGACGTCGCACATACAAAACACCGCCGATCATGGCGAACGACGCCAGCCATGCATACATCAGCACCGCGATGCGCACAACTTCCGGCAAGGGGATCTCGATAGCAAGCGGTAACTCCGCGCCCGGCAGCCACGTGACGAGCACCGTCGCCAACCACCAGGCCCCAGCGAGCACCGCGAGGATCAGCGCGTAACTACCAGGGACGCGAGCGACGATCTGTAACAACACCAGCGGGTTGAGCGACTGAGCGAATCCGCTCGCCGCTTGAGTCATGATGATGGCCGGCACGAGCAACAAACCGACCGCACGGAGCACCGTCACCGCCTCGGCGCCAAGCGAAAACCGCAACATGTCCGTGAGGAAATAGAAGACGGCGACCACGACCACCAACCCGAGCGGCCGCGACTCGTTGGCGGGATTCAACATCTCATAGGAGAGCACCGGCGGCTCATTCACGCCGTCGGCGACCTGATCCAGCAGCGCGAATCCGTATTTGAAGAACCAGGAAGCGACCAGTAATGCCAACGGCAGGCCGAGCAGCCCGCCATGGGCCGCCAATAGCAATAGGATGCTGAATGAAAGAATGAGAACCAGCGCCGCCCCGCGCAGGGGGATCGACAGGTACTTGAGCGTCTCCATCGCATGCATGCCACGACTTTAGTCGCGGCCGACGTGAGCTCGCAAGGCAGTGAGAGCCTGCTCGCAGCACACCGAGGCCCGGCCCGCCGGCTCGATCCGCAGTTCGGCTCCAGCTTGGGTTAGCGACCCTTCTTCTGTTTGCCGATGCGCCGCTCGTTGAGCCGCTCGATCATGGCGTCGACCAGTTGCGTCACTTCGACGCGAGTGCCCGCGCGCATTCCGGTGATTTGATTGCCGCCTTGTGAAATCACATAGCTGTGCCAGACACCTTCGGCCCCCGGCGGCGTCTCCGCGGGCGTCACGGAGTCCAGGGTAAAAGGCACTTCGAGCCAGGCTTCGGTGGCAGCAGGTTTCATGGCGCCATCCCTGTGGGAGTGGAATCCGCACCGCCCGCGCGGCGGCGCTGCTCCTGGTGAATCTCCGGCACGGAAATGTCCGTCTCAGCCGCGATCACCCTGACCAGCGAATGGTTCGGGCTGCGCGGCAAGCTGAGCGAGTGCAGGTGTTCCCAGATGCGGATACGTTCTTGAGGCGAGTGGAGCGGCGAGCGCTGAGACGCAAGCCGCTCCTGCCTTTCCGTCGCACGCTCCTGTTGCTCACGCAAAACGGCGGCGCGACGGTCCGCGGTGCTCATCGTGGTCAAGCCAACCTCGCTCGGGGCTGATCGCTCGTAACTCATGACGTGCTCCGGGGATGGAAACAGTCCGCACGCACCAGGGTGCGTGCGGATTTACGGACTTACCAGCGGCGCGGACCGCCACCACCACCGCCACCGCCACGGGGCTTGTCTTGCGCCTCGTTGACCTTCAGCGGACGGCCGCCCATGTCCTGACCGTTCAGGCTCTGGATGGCGCGAGCCGCATCGGCGCGCGGCATTTCGACGAAGCCGAAGCCGCGGGGACGGCCGGTCTCACGGTCCATGATGAGGGCCACGGACTCGACGGTGCCGTGCTGCTCGAACAGCGAGCGGACCGCGTTTTCATCGGCGGAAAAGGGCAGATTGCCCACGTAAATCTTGCTCATTCAATACTCCAACAAAGCGCGAACACTCAAACCGCGTCCATCACATCCGTGGGAGGACGCCGAAACAGGTCGCAAAAACGGGCTGGCGGTAATGCACGCCCACTACGGTTCGGCAACGATCGGTTTAGGTTGAGTTGGTCGCGCCGGAGCACGGCGCCGGCGATGGCATGAGAATGAATCGCCGCGGACCAAGAAAAGATAAAAAGAAAGATGACGAGCCGAGTGCACTATACACGGCCGGCGGCGGCCGCGAGAGATATTTTGGATGAATCTGCTGTGGGCGGCGCCTGACTCACAGGCGCCGCCCCGTGACCTGGCTCAGGCCGCGAGCCCCTGCGCTTTCAGATATTCGTCGTAGGTGCCCTTGAAGTCGACCAGTTTCCCGCCCGGCTGGATCTCGATGATGCGGTTGGCGATGCCGCCGACGAACTCGCGGTCGTGCGAGACGAAAACCACCGTCCCGGGATATTTCTCGACGCCGATCTGCAGCGATTCGATCGTTTCCATGTCCATGTGGTTGGTCGGCTCGTCGAGCAGCAGGACGTTCGGTTTGGTGAGCATCAGCTTGCCGTAGATCATGCGGCCCTTCTCACCGCCGGACAGCACTTTGACCGACTTGCGCGTCTCGTCGCCGGAGAACAGCAGACGGCCCAGCGTGGCGCGCACGATCTGGTCGTCATCGCTCTTGGAGCGCCACTCGCTCATCCAGGTGAACAAATCGACCTTCTCGGCGAACTCCGCCTGCGGGTCCTGCGGCATGTAGCCGAGCTTGGCATTCTCCACCCACGTGATCGTGCCCTTGCTCGGCTGCAACTCGCCAGCGAGCAAACGCATGAGCGTGGTCTTGCCGACGCCGTTCTGGCCGATGATGGCGATGCGCTCGCCCGCTTCGACGTTGAAATTCACATTCTTCAGCACCGGCGTGTCCGCGCCCGGATATGTGAAATCCAACTCCTCCACCGTCACCGCGTTCCGATACAGCTTCTTTTCCTGCTCGAAGCGGATGTACGGATTCTGGCGCGAGGACGGCTTGACCTCCTCGATCTTGATCTTGTCGATCTGACGCAGACGCGACGTAGCCTGACGCGCCTTCGAGGCGTTCGCCGAGAAGCGCCGGACGAATTCCTGCAGATCGGAGATACGTTCCTTGGCCTTGGCATTGGCCGCTTCCACTCGCTCGCGGGCCTGCACGGACGCCAGCATGAAGTCGTCGTAATTGCCCGGATAGATCTTGAGCTGACCGTAGTCCAGATCCGCCATGTGCGTGCACACCTGATTCAGGAAGTGACGATCGTGGCTGATGATGATCATGGTGGCGTCGTACTGGTTGAGCACGCTTTCCAGCCAGCCGATGGAATGAATGTCCAGGTTGTTGGTGGGCTCGTCCAGCAACAGCACGTCGGGCCGGGAGAACAGCGCCTGCGCCAGCAGCACACGCAGCTTCCAGCCTGGCGCCACTTCACGCATCGGCCCGTTGTGATAGGACGGATCGATACCCGCATCCTTCAGAATGCTCGCCGCGCGCGCTTCGGCGTCGTAGCCGCCGTACTCGGCGAACTTCGCTTCGAGCTCGGCCGCGCGCATGTAATCGTCGTCGGTCGCTTCGGGATTGGCGTAGATGCGATCGCGTTCGACCATCGCTTGCCACATTTCCGCGTGACCCTGCATGACCACGTCGAGCACGCGCTGGTCTTCGTACGCGAATTGATCCTGGCGCAATTTGCCGAGGCGCAGGCCGTTCATCAGCATCACTTCGCCGGAGCTGGGCTCCAACTCGCGGCCGAGGATTTTCATGAACGTGGATTTGCCGCAGCCGTTGGCTCCGATCAGGCCATAGCGATTGCCATCGGAGAACTTGACCGAGACCTGTTCGAACAGCGGCTTGGCGCCGAATTGGATGGAGACGTTGGCGGTTGAAAGCATTGCGTGTTCTGAATGTTTCCGAAAGCGTGAAAAATAAAGCCCAAAAAAGAAAACTCAGTGTTGAGGCTGCCCTGGCCGGATCAAGCCCAGCGCCAGCAACGAAACCGCGCCCGCGGCCGTGAGGTAATAGCCGACATAGGCAAGGCCGTAATGCGTGGCGAGCCACGTGGCCACGTACGGCGCGAGCGAGGCGCCGACGATGCCGGCGAGATTGAAAGTCAAAGAGGCGCCAGTGTACCGGACCGACGTGGGAAACAACTCCGAAAGTGCCGTTCCCAAGGGACCGTAGGTGAGTCCCATCAGGCCAAGCCCTAACGACAGGAATATGACCACACGGAGCGCCGAGTCAGACCCGAACAAGGGCTCGAAAAACAAACCGAAGGCCATGATGCCCAGCGTGGCCGCGATCAACATGGCGCGGCGTCCTTGCCGATCCGCAATCACCGCGGAGACCGGAATGGTGAGCGCGAAGAACAGCACGCCGATCATTTGCAGGATCAGGAATTCCTGGCGCGAATATCCCAACGCCGACGTGCCCCAGCTGAGCGAGAACACCGTCATCAGGTAGAACACGACGAAGGTGGCGGTCGCCGCGAATGTTCCCAACACCAGCATGCCCGGATGACGCGTGACCACCGTGAGCATCGGCAGGCGCACGCGCTCGTTGTTGTCGATGGCGCGCTGAAAAGCCGGCGTCTCATGCAAACGCAAGCGGACATACAACCCGACGAATACCAGCAACGCGCTGGCCACGAACGGCACGCGCCAGCCCCAGACGAAGAACTCGGCGTCGCTCAAATATTCGGTCAGCAGCAGGAACACGCCCGTGGAGCACAGGAACCCGAGTGGCGCGCCGAGTTGCGGGAACATGCCATACCATGCCTGTTTGCCCGGCGGCGCATTCTCGGTGGCCAGCAGCACCGCCCCGCCCCATTCGCCGCCCAATCCCAGGCCCTGGCCGAGACGACATAAAGCCAGCAGCAGCGGCGCCAGCAAGCCAATGGACTCGTAGGTCGGCAGCAGACCGATGAACACCGTCGACAGGCCCATGGTCAGCAGCGCCGCCACCAGCGTGGCCTTGCGCCCGATCCGGTCGCCGAAATGCCCGAACAGCGCCGAACCCAGCGGCCGCGCGAAAAAGGCGAGCGCGAACGTCGCCAGCGACTGCAGCGTGGCCGAAGCCGGATCTCCCGCCGGAAAGAACAGACGCGGGAACACCAGCACGGCCGCCGTGGCGTAGATGTAAAAGTCGAAATACTCGATCGTGGTGCCGATCAGGCTCGCAAACAGCACCCGTCGCGGCGAGTTGCCCCCGCCGCCTGACACCGACGTCTGACTCATTTAGGGTTCGGAACGATGGGATTCTTGGGATTTCGGCCGCGGATTCTCGCATGAATCGCGATTTTTGGCCCACCATCCGGGATTGGCCGCAAAGGCTCCGGGGAACCCCGGTCTCCAGCCCGCCCGCCGCGCGGCGATACCTGAACTGTGACAACTACAAGTCTGTGACAACTGAAGGATTGGCCCCGATGAGCTTACTTCCCTGGGACGCCCAGAAATTTGACGTATTGGTCGAGGAAATGAACCGGCAGCACCACGGCCTGGTCGACGCCATGAACGAGCTGCACGAGCGCGCCCACGCCGGCGCCGACAAGGCCGAGTTGACGAGATTGTTACAGCATCTCGAAAGCCTGACCGTCCGTCACTTCCGCGAAGAGGAAACGATGTTGGCGCGCCAGCACTATCCCCAATTGGAACTTCACAAGGGCATTCACGCGCGATTGCTGAAAGAGTTCGGCAACCATAAGCAGGCGTTTCTGGCCGGCCCTGGCAGGTTTGGCAAAGACTTTTTCGACTATCTCGAGTTCTGGCTGCGATCTCACATCATGCACATCGATCGCAAATACGGCGAGCACTTCGCGCACGAGCGCAAGAAGGCTACTGCCACAGCGACGGCTTAGGCCGCAGCGCCAGCGCGGCGAACACTTGTTTCATGCGGTTTACCCGCGAAATGTAGCCCTGCACCGAGTGGTCGCCGCAATGCTGCCCGGGTCGCGGTCGAAAGCCGCGACGCGCGAAGCTCGATCCCGCGCCAGCGCCGCAAACATGGATCACCGCGGCCAGATCCTGCTTCTGTCGCAGCGTCGCCGAGCGGATGCGATGTTTGTAGAGGATGGCGGCGATCTGCCGATCCAGATACGCCGACGTCATCTCCACCGCGTGTGACGGAATCACACGCATGTACAGGCTGTTGAACCAGCAGGAATCGAAGTCGTGCCACGGCCCGTCCTCCTCGACCTTGTGGTCGTGGATGCACAGCCGGCGCGTGTATTCGAACGTGCCGTCGGTGATCTGGTACATGCCCACCGCGCTGGACGCCGGTCGATAGACTTCGAACGGTTTGTGGGTCAGCGACCAGCGCCAGTAAGTGCGCACGATCGGATTGCCCGAGCCTTCCACTTGCGCGAGCGCCGCCAGCAATTCGGGGCTGACGGTGGCCGTCGAATGTTTGCGGAAAATGGGCTCGTAGGAGATCCAGGTCTCGCTGGGCGTCTTGTAGAGCGTGCCGCTGACTGGAAAGAACAATTCGGAAGGCTTGCGGATCACCTGATAGATCCAGTTGATCGCGAACCACGAGGACACGGTCAACAGCAGCACCACGATGACCTGCAACGTGAGCGGTGCTGTTCGCAAGATGCGCAGCCAGCGCTTGCGCGTGGCTGCGCTCGGCAGGAATTTGGTCAGGCTCCAGCTCCGGCGACGCTTGCCGGAGCCGCGGCGTGACTTACTGCTGCGTCGGCTGATCGGCGGATTCTCCGTCCGTGTCGCCCTGCGGGTCCGCGTCCCGGGACTTCGACTTCTTGTCCTTCTTGGCAGCCTTGTCGGGCTTGCCCGTCGGGCCGCCCACGGCCGCGATGTAGTTGGACTTCAGGTAACCGGACACCAGGTCGGCCACTCTGATCAGCATGGCCTGATCCGTGCCGCCCATGGAATAAGCCGCCCCGAACGCGTTGGCATGTTGATAGAACTCCGGCTCGGCGATCACTTCGCCCGTGGTCGCATCGCTGAGCTTCACGGTCATCAAGACCGCGGTGCCGCCCGCGAACGCGCCGGCCCAGATGCGCGCCTTGCCGCTGACGAATTTCACGTGACGAATGGTCGGCTCGATCTTCAACGCGCGCGGCGGCGTGTTATTCGGCTCCTTGGCGTTCCACTCGGCGAGCGCCGGCTGCACGCGCGCGTCGAGGTTGGCCTGCAGCTTCTCTTTCGCCTGCTCGTTTGCCGGCTGACCGGCATAGGGCGCGACCATGGCGATGGGCGCGATCTCGAAGCGATCGAAGCTTTCCAACGCCACCGAGGGCGGCGGATTGGTGACGTTCTTCGCCTCGATGTAATCGACCACGTCGCCGGCCGCCCAGGAATGCAAGGGCTGCACCGCCAGCGTCGCCAGCATCACTCCTGCCGCAATTCGAATGACTCGCATGAGATCTCCGACCGAAAGGTCTCAGCCCGCGAGCTCGCCCGCTGCCGAGAGATATGTATGGAACCACGCAGCGATCGAGCTGCGCAATGCTTCGGGTTGCCGGTGCGATGTCTTTTGGCCCGCTCACCGCGTCCGAACGCTGCGCGAGTCTACGCGGCGCGTCGGTCCACGTGTATGACCCTTTAGTGGCACGCTCGTACGCCGTTATTCGTCGGCAGCCTCGACCGGCTTGGGAGCGATCACTTCCGCGAAGACCAGCCGGAACACCACGCCACCGCCCGGTCTCGGATCGTTATTAGCGCCGGAGCGAACGCCGGGAGACAATTCGCGGGACACGAACATGGATATACCGGTGCCGGCTTTGCCTGCCGACAGGAAAGGTTCGAAGACGCGCTTGGAATCGGCGGGCCCGATCGCCGAGCCGCGATCGATCACATCGAGATAGCGACGCTGCGTCGTGGCGCTGCGGCCCACGCGGATCTCGACCGGATCGGTCGAGTTACTGGCGCGGCCGTACTTCAACAGATCGGTGCACAGCGTCCACAACAGTCGTTGCAAATGCGCCGGGTCGGCTCGCACTGGCACGCTCTCGCGCGGCGCGCTCAGGCGCAATGTATCGGCGTCGATCTCCTCCGCCTGCCAGAACTCGGTGAGAAATTCTTTGCACCACGAGGCGAGGTCCACGCGCTCCAGCCGGACCGATTCGCGACGACCGAACTGCAGCGCGTTACCGATGATGATGCGCAAACGCGGGTCGTTGTTTGTGAGCATGCTGCCCGGCGGCCGCGCGGGTTGCTGCTGTTGTTGTGGCTGAGGGCGGCGAGTTTGCGCGACCGTGTTTGATGCGGTCGGCGGCCGCACGGGCTGTTGTTGTTGCGGCCGCCGGCTTTGCGCTCCGGTGTTCGCCGAGGTCGGCGGCCGCGCGGGTGGCGCTGGCGGCTTGGGAGCATTTGCCCAGGGCGACACTTCCTGAAGCGCCGCTCGAAAATTGTTCTGCCGCGCCAGATTCTCGCGCAGCGTATTGGCGCGATAATCCCCGAGTTGATCCTCTTCCTCGGGCGCGGCCTCCTGAAACAAATCGGGACGAGCGGCTTCGACGCGTGACGGACTCTGGCGGCGTGGCCCTTCTCGAAACGCCGGCTCTTCGAAGGGATTACCTCGTGGCTCGCTGCTACGTAGCGCACTGACCGGCGCAAGGCTGCCGGCATAAGGACCGCCTTCATACGACGGTTCGCGCACAGCGCCGGCTGCATACGGACTTTGGAAGGAAGGTGCAGGCGCTCGCACCGGAGGTGGCGGCGGAGGCGCTTGCGGCGCGGGCTCGCGTGGCACGGGCACTTGATTGACTTGCACCGACGCCGGAACCATCGCGGCCGACAGCCACGCCGATACGCGCGATTTGTCTTCCACGAAAATCAACGCCGGTCCTTGCACGCTGTTGTCGAGCGATACGAACTTCAACTGCAGGCGGCGCTCGCCATCGAACCCCGTCATGGTCGGTGTGCTGCGGCTTTCGTCGCAGAAAGAACGTCGCCAGACGTCGAGCAGATTGAACAGTCGCGGCGAGATACTGCCGAGAGTGAGGCCTTGGGACGCGGCGCCGCCCTGGAGCATGGTGGAGGCGGTATCGCTGATCATCGTGACCCGGTTTTCGCCGTCCACCACCAGCACGCCTTCCTGCAAGTGCTCCGTCAGAGCCCGGTGCAGGTCCATCAAGTCGCTGTTGGCCGCCTCGCGCTGACGGCTGATCTCTTCGTTCGAACGCATGACGCGCGACAGCTGCGAGATGCCGAGTGAGATGACGATGGTCAGGGCGCCGGAGATCGCCGCGGTCGTGAAGTCGCCCACGGCGTCGGTGCTCGCCAGCAAGGTGATGCCGGGCTGAACGAGCATGGCCAGCGCGGCGCTGATGGCGATAGCTATGGCAAGGCGCCGCCGCAAGATGAAGCTGGCCGCGCCGATGGACAGCACGACGAGAGCCGAAATACCGCCGTTCACACCGCCGCTGGCGTAGGTCAACAGCGACAGCACCAGGACATCGGCGAACACACCCGTCCATGTCTGCAGCACGATATCGGGCGCGCGCCGGCGGATGCTGCCGACCGAGATGCCCGCGTACAAGAAATAAGCGGTGGCCGCGCCCGCGAAAAGCGCAGGGTCGAGCTGCCCGACGGTCTCGGGCATGATGGAAAAGAACAATGTCGCGAGCGCAGACGCGGCGAGCAGCCGCAGCCCATTGACGAAGCCGAGCACCCGCCACGACAGCTCGGCCGTCGATATAGGCAAAAAATTCTCCGGGCTCGAAGCCACCGCCGCGCCCATCCTCCCCGTACCAAGGCGGGATTCGTGAACCGACATTTTATGGATTCGGCACCGGGCATCCTGCCACGGGCCTCATGCGAGCAGAGCCCATGTCCATAAAAAATGGGCGTGGTTTTCGCTCACTCGCCGCCTCCGGCGGGGTACATCCATGTACCCGAGGGTGGTAGTTGCAAGCATGTGTCGCAATAGCTGCCCGGATTCAGGTTGGGCTGGACGCTGCGGGGCGGGGACGCTAGCGTACCGGCCCGTTTTTCCCGCCACTGAGCCTGAGGGATGTATGCGCCAGTTGACGCTACTCGCTGCGTTGTTGATGACTTCACCGGCCCTGGTGTCGGCCGCGCCCGCGGACGCGCCCACCAAGGTCCTCCAGGGCCGCGATTTGTTCGGCCTGCAATACGCCACCGATCCGCAGATCCGCCCGGACGGACGCGCTGTCGCCTATTCGCGCCGCTCGTTCGACATCATGACCGACCGTGGCCGCAACTCGATCTGGCTGATCGACACCGAATCCGGCCTGCAGACCCCGGTTGTCGCGGGCAGTGGCTCGCACAGCTCGCCGCGCTGGTCGCCGAAGGGCGATCGCCTGGCCTATGTCTCCACGGCCGAGGATGGACGGCCCCAGTTGTTCGTGCGCTGGATGCAGACCGGCCAGACGGCGAAGCTCGCCGAGCTGCTGGACGCGCCGGACTCGCTCACCTGGTCGCCGGACGGCAAGTGGATCGCATTCACCATGTTCGCCCCGGATACGAAACAGCCGCTGGGTGAAGCGCCGCCGAAGCCGGAGAACGCGCAGTGGGCGCCGCCGCTGGAAGTGATCACGGACATCACCTATCGCACCGATAGCGGCGGTTACCTCAAGCCCGGGTACACGCATGTGTATGTGGTCGCCGCGGACGGCGGCGCTCCGCGTCAGCTGACTTTCGGCGCGTTCAACGAATCGGGTCCGTTGTCATGGGCGCCGGACGGCAGCTACATCGTCGCCACCGGCAACCGCAACGAGAACTGGCGACGCGAGCCGGTGAACTCGGAGCTGTATCGCATCTCGCTGGCCGACGGCGCGATCACTCCGCTGACCAAGCGCAACGGCCCGGACGTCTCGCCGCGCGTTTCGCCGGATGGCAAGACCATCGCGTATCTCAGCTTCGACGATAAGTTCATGGGCTACCAGAACCTCGAGCTATACGTGATGAACGCGGATGGCAGCAATGCCCGCTCGCTCACGTCGTCGCTGGATCGCTCCATCGACAGCGTCGAGTGGGCCGCCGACGGCCGCAGCCTTTTGATTCGCTACGACGATCACGCGGTGACTAAAGTCGCGCGCATCGCGCTGAATGGGCGCGTGACTCCGGTCGCTGAAGGGTTGAGTGGCGCTTCGCTCGATCGGCCTTACACGGGCGGTGAATTCACGGTCGCGAACGATGGCACTATCGCCTTCACGCGTGGAACTGGCGCGAGGCCGTCGGATGTTTCCATCTCGCGCGGTGGCCGTACCAAACATTTGACTGCATTGAACGAAGGACTGCTCGGCGGCAAGACGTTGGGTGAAGTGCGGGCGCTGGATGTGAAGTCCTCGTTCGACCAGCGTGACATCGACGCGTGGCTGGTGCTGCCGCCGAACTTCGATCGCAACAAGAAATATCCGCTGATCCTGGAGATCCACGGTGGACCGTTCGCGGCCTACGGCCCGGTGTTCTCCACCGATAATCAGTTGTATGCGGCTGCGGGCTACGTCGTGCTGTATACGAACCCGCGTGGCTCCACGTCGTATGGCGACGAGTTCGCCAACCTGATTCATCACAAATATCCGGGCAACGATTACGACGACCTGATCAGCTGCGTCGACGCGGCCATCGCGCAGGGCTTCGTCGATCCGGACAACCTGTTCGTCACCGGCGGCTCCGGCGGCGGCGTGCTCACCGCCTGGATCGTCGGCAAGACGGATCGCTTCAAGGCCGCGGCCACGCAAAAGCCCGTGATCAACTGGGCCAGCACGGTGTTGACCACGGACGGCTCTCAGTTCATGACGCAGTACTGGTTCGGCAAGACGCCTTGGGAAGATCCGCAGACCTATTGGGCGCGCTCGCCGCTGTCGCTGGTGGGCTCAGTGAAAACCCCGACGCTGGTGGTGGTCGGCGACCAGGACTTCCGCACGCCCCTCAGCGACTCGGAACAGTACTACCAGGCCCTGCAACTGGCCGGCGTCCCCACCGGCCTGGTGAAAGTCCCCGGCGCCTCCCACGGCGGCTTCACCGCCCGCCCCTCCCAGTCCGCCGCCAAAGCCAGCGCCATCCTGGCCTGGTTCGATCGCCACAAATCAAAGCCCGCCGCTCCCCAGCCCAGTGGACCGTAAGACCCACCCCCTAACCCCCTCCCGTGCACGGGAGGGGGAACAGATTTTTGATATTTGTGCTCGCCTTCGGCGAGCACGTGCGAATCAGAAGCTCGCCTGCGGCGGGCACGCGCCGCACAGAAAGCTCGCCCAGCGGCGGGCGCACCTCAATCGGAAGCTCGCCTGCGGCGAGCCGGCCGGAATGTGCCATCAAAGCCGAAGGCGTCGTTCGAGGTGACCTCCCTTCTTCCGGCAGTGTCGAGAAAGAGGGACCTTT
>NZ_DASWTF010000051.1:0-258702 GCF_036402275.1 Steroidobacter sp.
ATCTGCCCGCCAGCGGCCCAAGTCTCCCGTTCGATACATCCGCGCTTCGGCATCTTCGCTGAAGGGGTCGCGCACGAAGCGCTCGGCCGTCAGCTCCGGACGGTTCAGATATCCACGACCCACCGCGATGCCACCGATGCAGATCTCGCCCGTCACGCCGATGGGCACCGGCTCGCGGTCAGCATTCAATATGTAGATCCGAATGTTGGAGATCGGACGGCCAATCGGAATCCGGACATTCTCATCCTGCGCCGCGCATTCCCACGAGGTCACCTCGATCGCTGTTTCCGTCGGTCCATACAAGTTGCTCAGGCGCACGTGCGGCAAGCGTTCCAGGCACTTTCTCGCCAAGCCCGCCGATAGTTCTTCGCCACTGCAGACGATCTGCCGCAAGCTCGCACACTCTTCCGAGTGGCAGTGCTCCAGGAATGTTTGCAGCATCGAGGGAACAAAGTGCACTCGGGTGACGCCGGATCGATGAATCAATTCACTCAGGTACGTAGGGTCTTTGTGCCCCTCCGGGCGCGGCACGATGAGCTGCGCGCCTCCCAACAGCGTCCAGAAGAACTCCCATACCGATACATCGAAACTAAAGGGCGTCTTCTGCAGCACTCGATCCTGCGCACTCAGCGCGTAGCATTCCTGCATCCAGTGCAGCCGATTGACGACGGCTCGATGCTCGTTCATCGCCCCTTTAGGCTGCCCGGTGGAGCCCGAGGTATAAATCACATACGCCAGGTTGCGTGATGACTGATCCGCGGAGCGGCGTGGATTCTCCGCCGAACAACGCAGCAGTCTCGACTGCAGCTCGGCGCTATCGAGGCTCAGGACTCGAACACGCTCACCGACCCACTGCCATGCCTTCTCATGCAGCGCCTCCTGCGTCAGCAACCATTGCACGCCGCTGTCTTCGATCATGTAGGCCAGGCGCTCGCGCGGATAGCCAGGATCGAGCGGCACATAAGCGCCGCCGGCCTTCAAGATACCCAACAGCCCGACCACCATCTCCAGGCTGCGTTCGACGCAGAGTCCTACCAGCGTGTCTGCGGTGACGCCCGCCTCGCGCAAGTAATGCGCGAGTCGATTGGCCCGGTCATTCAACTCGGCATACGTCAACCGCTCGTCTTCGTACACCACCGCCGTGTTGTTCGGCGTCTTCGCGACCTGCGCTTCAAACAGCTCGTGAATGCACTTCTCTTCCGGGAAGATCGCCTGCGTGGCATTCAGTGTATGCAACAAATAGTGCCGCTCTCGCTGTCCCAGCAAAGGCAGCGCGAACGGACTCGAAGTCGGCGAACCGAGGACTCCTTCCAGCAGCACCGAGAAACTGGCGGCGAGCCGGGCAATGGTCGCCGCATCGAAAAGGCTGGCGTCGTATTTCCAAGTCAGCTGCAATCCCTGTTTGGACTCCCTGACGCTCAAGGTGAGATCGAACTTGGCGAACGTCTCCAACTCTTCGGCGGAACGCACGGTCACACCCGGTAAATCCAATACCGGATACTCGTTGTTCTGTAATAACAACATGACCTGGAAGAGCGGCGTCACCGCGACACTGCGCTCCGGATGCAGCATCCCGACCACCTTCTCGAACGGGAATGCCTGGTGCTCGTAGGCTTCCAACGCGGTTTGCCTGGATAGGCGCAATACGTCACCGAACGACGCGTCGCCGGAGAAGTCACTGCGCAGCGCCACGATATTCGCGAACAACCCGATCAAATCCTGTAACTCGGCTCTGCCGCGGTTCTCCACGGCCGTGCCGACTACAATCGTGGTTTCATTGCTATAGCGGGAAAGCAGCACCGAAAAAACCGCATGCAATCCCATAAAGAGCGTCGCCGCGTTCTGAGCACACAGCCTGTGGAACCGATCGGTCGTTTGCGCATCGATCGAGGTTTTGACAACCGCCCCGCGAAAGCCGGGGCTCGATTCTCGTGGACGATCCACAGGTAAGCCATGAACAGCTGGAATCCCCGTCAGCCGAGCGCGCCAATATCGAGCGTCCGCTGCGGATGTATCGTTCTGCAGTTGTGTCGTCTGCCATTCGGCGTAATCGCGATATCGGACTCGTAACGGCGGAAGGGAACATTCTCTGCCGCCGGCATAAGCACTGTAGAGAGTCGACATCTCCTTTATGAGTATCGCGAGCGACACTCCATCCGCTGCAATGTGATGCACGCTCAGCAGCAACACATACTCATCCGCAGCCACACGAACCAGACAAGCCCGCAATAACAGATCGCGAGTCAAGTCGAATCGAGCGTCGACTTCCTGCCGTATGCAGGATTGCAGCGCCTGCTCGACATCGACCGGCCCGCGCGCGTGCAGATCGATCGACATCAATTTGAGATCCTGGGCAGGCGTTACCGACTGCACCGGATTGCGGGAGGCATCCCAGCCAAAACGAGTACGCAATGTCTCATGGCGTTCGACGATGGTGGACAACGCCCGCTGCAACGCCGCCGTATCGACTGTTCCCACCAACCGTATCGCCACAGAGATGTTTTCGTTCGCGCCGACGTCTTCCCCCATCTGCGCCAGAAACCATAACCGCTGTTGCTGAAACGACAGCGCGGCAAAGCCGGTCTCCGGCCCGGGACGGATCGCCTGCGAAGCATCCACAGAGCCGGCCGCCTGATCGACGAGCGCCGCCAGCGTCGACAAAATCGGGTGCTCGAACACCCGCTGCAACGGCAGATCGACGTTCCATTGCGAACGAATGCTGGCGATCAGCCGGGCAACAGTCAGCGAGTTACCGCCGAGTTGCAGAAAATTCGAACCGGCATGCACATTTGCCGCGCCGAGCAGGTTTTCCCAGAGCGTCGCCATGCGCAATTCTGTGTCCGTCGCCAACGGCGCATACTGCTCGGACGACAAGTCGAGCAAACTGACATGCAGAGCGTCGATGGCGTTCTCTGCATATCGATCTCGCATGGCTCGCCGCATGACCTTGCCGCTGGTCGTCTTCATGACGGCGCCGACGCGCGCGAAAACTATTGCATCGATCAGGACGCCGAAGGCCGCAAACACCGTCGCTCTGAGATCGGCAGCGATGCTTTCGTAAGATCCCTCCATGGATCGCGGACGAATCTCCAGTACCAGGACCAGACTTTCGGTGCCCGCGCCGTCGATTCCGAAGACGACCGCGTCGCCCAGGATGCCGGCCGATAGCGATGCGCGCACGCAAGCTTCGATATCGTGCGGGTGGATATTCCGGCCCTGCACGATCACGACGTCCTTGAGCCTCCCCAGGACGTACAGCTCACCGCCCGCGAAGAAGCCGAGATCGCCGGTACGCAGATAAGGCCCACGGCCATTGCTTGTGAATGCCCCGAAGAGTGCCTGCGAGTAGTCGGGCTTGCCCCAAAAGCCGGAGCAGATGCTTCGGCCCCGCACCCAGATTTCGCCGACCTGGCCTTCCGCCACCTCTGCCGAATCGTTGACCACGATGATGTCGTGACCGGCGGGCGGCGCGCCGCAACTGACGACAGCAAGCGACTTGGAAGTCACGCCATCGGCAGGAGCAAACACACCGCTTTGCAATCGATCCCGATCCGCTGTCAGGATTCTGGGAGGGGTCAGCAGCGCGCCACCACAGAGGAAAACGGTCGCTTCGGCCATGCCGTACGCGGGCATGAAGGCAGTTTCTTCGAACCCGAGCGGTGCATAGGCGCGGCAGAAACTGGCCAGCGTCTCGGCTCTGACCGGCTCTGCGCCGTTCAAAGCCAGTCGCCAGCGACTCAGGTCGACGCCGCCGAGTGTTGTCGCTGAGAATTTCTTCGCGCAGGCGTCGTACGCGAAATTTGGCGCACCGGAGATGGTCCCCCGATAGCGGGACATGATCTGAATCCAGAACAGCGGATTCTTGGCGAACTTCAACGGCGAGAACAAGATAGAGCGCGCGCCGACATACATCGGCATGAGAATGCTCAGCACCATTCCCATGTCGTGAAACAGCGGCAGCCAGCTGACGAACACATCCTGCCTGCTGCTCCGGGTTTCCACCTCCAGCACGCCCAGGTTCGCCAGGATGTTCCGGTGAGAAATCATCGCGCCTTTGGGATCGCCGGTGGAGCCCGAGCTATATTGCAGAAACGCGATGCCATTCGCGTCCACTGCAGGCAACTCCCGCTCGACCGGCGCGCTGCTGTCGAGACTCGCGAGCGTCGTGAACCGAACGTCGCCGGCCGCCAGCTCTCGAACCAGCTCTGGCGCCGGCTCCTCGCGCACTATCGCGACTGTCGGCCTGCAGTCCTGGACGATATGTTTGATCTTTCCGCTCTTGTCATTGGCCTTCGGCGGATACAGCGGCACCGCGATCAGCCCTGCGTACAAACAGGCCCAGAACGCTCGCACGAACTCCAGACCCGAGGGAAGTAACAATAGGACGCGATCGCCGGGGCGCGCATGCCTCAACAATTCGCCGCCCATTCGGGTTGCGGCGAGATCGAGCTGCCGAGCGTCTAAATTCGACTCCTCGTCCAGAGCCTCCAGATAGGCGTAACACACGTCATCCGGATGATTGCTCGCTCGCAGTTGCAATGTGCCGCACATCGTTTCCATTCGATGGCGTCCTGCTGCTGCCCCTACAGAGTCGATCCAGACGAAACTCCGGTTGCCCGAAGCTGCGAGTCGCGGGCGCGCCGTCGACGATATTGTTTGTGTGGAGGTGGAGTGAGTACTTCCCGCAGCAGTCGCTGCCGGGCGCTCGCGAGCAACAGGTGCTTCATCGCGAACTCAACAATCGATCCGTCGACCATCGCCACTCCGTAGCTTGCTAGTTTCACCGTACCTGGTTGAACCGCGCCTGGTCGAACCGCAGCGCTTGAACTGTGCGGTTGACCTGTACCCGTTCAACTGTACCTACCCGCCACATGAAATACAAACCTTCGAGCTCGACACGATCGTGGCCAGCAACGGGACCTCGGCCTTAGACTCGGCAGCGAAGCGCGCCTGGAGCTCGCTGTTGTTGATCCGACATCTGCGGAGCCGGCTCGAAGTCCACATCGCGAGCACCTGTGATATAGATCTGATTCGCCACCGATCGAGATGACCATGGACGATCTCAATTTCTTCGATCTGGATATGTTCTCGCGGGGATTTCCTCACCAGGCGTTTCGCGGTCTGCGCCGCGACCGACCGATCTCCTGGCATGCCTTGGCGCCGCCCCATTCGGATCAGGGGTTCTGGCTCGCCACCAAACACAAGGACATTTGCGAGATCGCGCGGCAATCCAGGATATTTATCTCTCACGCCGGATCGGTCTTGGCCGACGCCGTACAGATCCCGCATCCCGCGTGGCGGATGATCCGTGACGGCCTGTGCCATCTGGACGCGCCGAAGCACGCCGAGCTGCGACGCCTGGTCGTTCCCCAGTTCGGCGCCGAGGCCGTCGCGACACTCGAGACGACGATTCGGCGACGAGCGGTCGAAGTCCTCGACCGCGCGCAGGCACGCGGTCGCTTCGATCTGGTCGCCGAGATAGCGACCGAGTTCCCTGTTCGAGTGGTGTATCAGGATGTATTGGGGTTTGCCGAGAGCGACCTGAAGACCGCAGCGTACTGGGGCGACCTGTTCAATCGAGTCCATGCCGTTCCGAATGGCGACCGGGAGTTCTCCCACATGATGCAAGCGTCCGGCGTCGCCCTCGAGCGGCTTTATCGTTATGCTGTGGACGCTTTTCGATCGCGACGGGATGCGCCACGCGACGACGTCTTGTCGATCCTGGCCGGCATTAGACATGGCAACGGTGAGCCGATATCCGAGCAGGATTTCCTCAGTTACTTCTGGTCATTGGCCATCGGTGCGTATGACACGACCGCGGGCACCATCGCCGGTGGAATCGCGGCGCTGGCGGCGCACCCCGAGCAGCAGGCGAAACTCTATGCCAATCCGTCGTTGATCGAATCGGCCGTCGAGGAAATGCTGCGCTGGGAGTCTCCGGTGATCTATTTTCGAAGAACGGCGGCGGCGGACTATGAGCTCGGCGGCCAGGCTATCAAGCAGGGCGATCGGGTCGTCATGTGCTTCGCCTCCGGGAACCGGGACGAGGAGGTTTTCCAAGCTCCGGACATCTTCGACATCGAGCGGCATCCCAACCCGCACTTGGCCTTCGGCCATGGCGCGCATTTTTGCCTGGGCGCACGCCTCGCTCGCCTGGAGTTGCGGGTGCTGTTCGAAGAAATCGTCGCGCGCGGCCTGCGGTTCGAGCTGGCCGGTCCGATCGCACGCGCCCGCTCCAACTTCATCAATCGTATAACTCGCATGCCGGTTGCAGTTGAATCCCGCGACGAGGTTTGTACGATTGCATTCGAGTAACTGGACGTAGCCGCACAGTCGTCTATGATTCCATCCCGCCTCCAGGATCGAGGAACAGAGCAATGGATTGCATTGTCATCGGGTACTACGACCAACCGCTCGACCTCATGCTCGCGTCCATGAAGCCCATGGCGAGCGTTTCCGGCGGATGGCGCTATCTGCATATGTCGTCCGTGTCACTGGACGGCAAGCAGCTGGACTATAGTACGCTGCTCAACAGCGCGGTCTCCGCTGCCACGGGACAGCCGAGCAGCCTGCACACGTATCGCCTGCCCAATCTCGCTGCCTACTATCTCGCTAGTTTTTTGCGCAAGCACGGTCTGCAGAGCGAGGTGGTGAACCTGCTGCCGCATGATATGGATCGCTTCCTCAGCTTGATGGAAGCTCGGCCGCGCGCGGTCGCGATCACGACCACCTTTTACTTCGACCCGGCGCCCATCGCCTATCTGACCCAGCTCATCAACAAATATTCGCCGCAGACCAAGGTCGTGGTCGGCGGACCCTATATCTTCAAGCTGTGCTCGATGCTGCCGCCCGAGTCCCAGGACGATGTGTTTGCCGAAATCGGGGCGGACATCTACGTGAACGACGGCCAGGGCGAGACTACCCTGCTGCGCGTGTGCCAGGAACTGCGCAAGCCGCATCCCGACTTGACGACGGTCGGCAACCTCGCGGTCCGCACCGGCAAGACGTTTACGCGGACCCCGCGAGTGCTCGAGCACAACGATCTCGACGCGAGCGCCATGGACTACACCCTGTTCCCGACGCACGAGACGGCGCCGGCCTCGCAGGTTCGAACGGCACGCAGTTGCGCGTTCAAGTGTTCGTTCTGCTCGTTTCCGGTCATCGCGGGCGCGCACGAGATCATGTCCCTTCCGGCGCTCGAGCGCAGTCTCGACCACCTGCGACAAACCGGCACGACGCATCTGTTCTTCATCGACGATACGTTCAACGTCCCTTTGAAACCGTTCCGCGACCTGTGCCGTCTGATGATCGAGAAGCAGTATGGCTTCGAGTGGGTCTGCCAATTCCGTTGCGGTAACGCGCAGGACGAGGATTTCGATCTGCTGGCCGAAGCCGGCTGCATCGGCGTGTTGCTCGGCATCGAATCGGCGGCGCCAGATATCCTGCGTCTCATGAACAAGGGGGTCAAAGTCGACCGCTATCGCGAAGGAATCGCCAAGCTCAAGGCGCGCGGCATCATCACCTACGCGTCCTTCATTGCAGGTTTCCCGGGCGAAACGGCGGCCACGTTCGACATCACTCGCGACTTCATCCGCTCCGAGCGGCCTGACTACTACGTGATAGAGCCCTACTTTCACGACCCGCGCGTACCGATTGCGGAGCGCTCCGCCGAGTTCGGGTTGCGAGGGGCGTCCTATTCCTGGCAGCACAAGACGATGAATTGGAAGCAGGCGTTCGACCATGCCGAGACCGCGTACAAAACCATCACGGAATCGACCATCCTGCCATTGCAGTCCGCGGACCTCTGGACGCTGGCTTATTTGCGCAGTGCCGGTTTCAGTATGGAACTGATCCGTGGCTTCACCCAACTCGCCGCTCGCATGCTCGTGCAGAGCTTACGCGGCGAGGGGCATGACAATACCGGCATTTTTCAGAAGGAAATGGTTCCTCTGTTCCGCCAGCATCTCGGCGCACGCGCAAGCTAGCGCCCGCCGGAGTTGCCGCTATTGAGGTGCTGGCGGCGCCACACGCCGCAAGGTCACGCGATATCTGAGATCGTCCATAGTGAACTGCAGAACGATCTTCGGCGGCAGCGTGGGAAGAATCTGCTCGGTGCAAATTTCTTTCGCGCCGTAACGCTGTTGCGCGACTGCCGGATCGAACGGCGGGGTCAACGACAGGTAACTGCCCATCACGCCGATGATGCTTGCATAGTGATCGGAACGACGCTCGCGCACCCGCTGAAGCGCACTGGGATCCACCTGCGGCTCTCCCAGATCGATGAGATCCTTGGCCTGCGACTCCCCACAGCTGAGCATATCGCCGTGCGACGGCTGTGCCGCCATCGATCCGAACAAAGCTGTAACGACTGCCGATATTCCTGCGTGCTTCACGATAGTTATGTCCCCGAATGTGTGGCAAGAGGAGCGCGCGGCGCGCCCCTCTTGCTCACCGCTCAACCGAACGGAACAGGCACGAAACAGTTCACATACTGATAGTCATCCACCCAGGTGCCGGTGGAGTACTGCGACTGGACATGCCCGGTATTCGTGTACGTCATGGGGGCGAGCACCCACCACCTGACATAGATCGTGCTATCTCCCGGCCCCCAGTCGCGGACATAGTACTGATAGTACTCTCCCACCAGCCCGCCCGTGTTGTTGTACAGCTGAGCAAGATGATGGGCTATGTACCACAGCTGCACCGGATGTGTATCGATCTCGTCGAACGCCACCCGCGTACCGCGAGTTTGCCAGCCCGCGTAGTCGCCTTCGGCCGGCGGCGCCGCCAGATCGACGCAGCCGAATGTTCGGGCCTGCGCGGGAATAGCAGCCGAGAGCGCCAGAATCGACGCAGCCAATACGCAAGTCGTGATATTTGCTTTCATGTGAGCTCTCCTTAGCGCACCACTGTTCCGAAGGCGTCGTCTCGTTTCGGAGTCACTGACTGAGGTCTCGATGCAGCGGCTGCAGGCGCGCATGCGGCCTCGATGGCTTGCAGCGCCAGCTCCGGCTTCTCACGAGCAAATGCGGCTGTATCGAAGCGTGAGTGCGTGACCCGGCCGGACGCTGCGATCGCATCGACGTGGTTCGTTACGATCGTTCGGCCAGCGGCGCTCAGGGACTTCAGAATGGACCGGTAATATTCTTCACTTTCGGCACTGACGGCGCGAATCGATTCGGCGAACGCGGCCTCCAGCGCAACCGCATCCTTGCCCTGGCGTGTTCGACAAACCTGATCTTGCCCGGCTCGCAAACGCGCGCGGACCTGCTCCAGATGAGTGGCCTCCTGCACGTTGAAATTACGCAGAATGGCTACATCGCCCGCGGCCAGCTTGGGCTCGAGCGCATCGGCGATCTCCCCCAGCCGCCCACGCAGTTTTTGCCTCAGTGACAAGGTCTGAACCAGCGAACGGCCGCGCTCCAAGTGCTCATACTTGGACAACTCCGGCGCCGGCGAAACATTGAAAGGACTCGGTCTCGGCGATGGTGACGATTGCGCCTGCACGCTGCCCGACGCGCAGGCAAGTATCGAGACGACAGCACTGAATACAGCGCCCCTGCCAGCATTGCGCATTTCTGAACTCCTGTAAATGAAAGCGCCCCACCCCGGGGAACGGAATTCATAGCAAACCGGTTTGGTTGTTTCAAGAAATGCATCCAGGCGCATCGACCGTTGCTTGCACCCTCGGCTTGCGCCCTGGATTCTGCGGCTTACGAAGCCGATTCCGCCCGCCCAGTGAGATGCAGTGCGCATTCGGCTCGCATGACCTCGGTTAGGCTAGCGTCCGCCTAGGCATGCGGCCCTCGACCGCGACCTGTGGTCGTCATCTCAAAGCACTCCGCCGATAAACTGGCGATGATGCAGATGCAGATGCAGATGCAGGTCGCTCAGCTCGAACAGCAGGGATATCTCCAGCGCGACGGAGATCGCCTGGAATCGCATATCGAATTCAGGAACGGGGCGCTTTCAGCAAACGGCAAACCGATCGGCCCGAAGACGCAAGGAATGTAGGTAGCCGGCCTCGAGTGGCTGACAGTCGATGCGCTGTCGACGGTGCACATCAATGGTCACGCGACGAGCGTCTCTGCAGGAGTTGCTCGGTTGCCGCTTCACGCACGGCAGCGCTTTCGTCGCTTAGCGCGGATTCGAGCAGGCGTCGCGCGTCGCTACCGCCGATCTCGCCGATGGCGTCGACGGCGGTCGTTCGTACCGACGCGTCGCGATCCATCAGGGCAATGGCGAGGGTCTGCAATGAACTTTCATCCCGAGCATCTTCAAGCGCGCCGATTGCGGCCTTACGGACGGAGACATCCCGATCGTTCAGCGCTCGAGTGAACACGGGACTGTGTATATCGGCTCGACCGCGCCCGATCGCATGTAGTGCCTCTGCTCGCACGGACGGGTGCTCGTCGCGTGCGGCTGCCCTCGCCAGCAATATGGCTGATTCATCGTCCTTGGAGCGGTCGCCCAGTTCCGAAACCGCATCCAGCCGAACATTCGAATCATGATCCGCGAGAGCAGCACTTAGCTCGTCGACGCTCCGCCTGTCTTCGCGCAAAGCGGGCTCGGGCGAGTCCCCAAGAGTACCCATCGAGACATATTCGTCGTTTCCCTTCAGTTCTTTAGATAGGATCCAAAGGGTTCCTCCGCCCTCCCCTGGTGCCACGAGAATGAAACTACAGCCACGCAGCAACTCGTGCAGGACCGCTGTCAGCGCCAGCGAATTCAGTTCCACAGTTACGCGTTGGTTCAACGGATCCCGCGTCACAACCCGCAGCCCACTCTGGTGCGCAAGCCTTTCGATGACGGCCTGCAACGGAGCGTCATGCGCAGTCACGGAGAACATGCCGTCATCTATCTCCACGTAGAAGTCGGATGCCCGAGCATGGCAGCTCGCGAGCAGCGTGACGGCAACGATGCCTGCCGTGCACGTTGCCCGCCATCCTGGATTGCGCGCGCTTTCGATACTGGTATCCATGGCTCACACCAGGGTCAATCTGCCGCGATCTCGAAGCAGCTCTCGACCGCTGTCTGATTGCCGTTCGTCGCTCTCACGATGATTTCGAACTTGAACGCATCGCCAAGCGCGATGAAGTCGTTGGGAATCGTGAACTCCGTGAGCTCCGGCGGCAGCTCCACGCTGAACACGAGCAACGTCGGCTCCTCGCGCTCGAGCACGAGCTGATAGTGCTCCACTTCGACGGCGCCTCGTTTGCCAATCGCAGGATGTGACCGAGTGACCGCGTCCCAACTGATCGTCACGGGCGCGCTCACGGAGGGAAGTGGATCGACATCGCAGTTCTCCGCGGAAGGCGTCTCCGAGATGCGGATGTTCTCGGGCGGCGCAGCCAGAATGTGCGACAACGTGACTTCGCTATCGAGCTCCTGGCCGTCAAGCGTCAGCCCCGAGAAGTCGTACACGCCTTCCGGAAAGCGCTTGAAGAACCTCTGAGGACTCAGCTCGTCGAATGGCGGTTCGGCGCTCTCGAAAAAGACTTCCGTGAGCCCCTGCCTGCGCAGGCGCCCGCGCACGAACACATCCAGCATTGTGACGTCGTTCGGGTCTTCGATCTCGAGCCTCTTCCACTCATCGCCGTCGACGAGCGAGTGGATGCCGAGATCGCCGTCGGTATGATTGAGTTCGAAGAACAGGCGCGCTTCGTCGAACGGGGTTTCTTCCTCTTCGTCGTTGCCGTTGCCGTTCCCGGCGCCTCCGGCAAAGCTACTGCTGCAAGCAAGGATTGCCGCTGCGGCAAACGGTACGCAGGGCCAATGATATTGAAGGTCGCTCATATCCTTTCTCCGAAGTTGCGGAAACTCACCATCTCCAGCCAACGGCGATGTAGACGCCCCACGTGAGATAGTCGTCGATAGAGCCGCGCGCACCGCTCACACGATCGGTGAAGACCCAATCGGCGAAATGCTGCTCGGCATGCACGGCGGCTTCTCCGTACCAGCGATCTCCGAACTGACGCCGTACACCCCCGAGCAACGACACCAGGATCTCTGTGCTCGCATCGGTGCGAATGTCGAAAAGGCCACCATCGGCGCGAGGGCCGGCGGCGTCCGGCACATCGATGAAGGCGGCGCCGAGTCCCACTCCTGCGAACAGCGTAGTCGCGCGTGTCGGATTCGTGAGCATTCGCTCCGCCCACGCGCTGAACGTCGTGGATTCTGCAAGAGCATCGATCGGATCCGACATGGGCTGCTGCATGACACCGGCAAGCTTCGCGGGCTCTTCGACATCGTACTCAGCGCGATCGAGCGCAGCTCCGACGCGCCAGCGCTCGCCGAGCGCGAAGTGCGCAATAAGGCCCGCGCCGGGAATGTCGTTCGCCGGTTCGCCGTCTGCGGCCGAGATGCCGGCCCGGATACCGAAATCCCACGGTCGCTCCTGAGCGTGGGCCGGGATCGTGACCGCTGCTGAAGCCATCAGCATCAAACTGAACCGGATTGAGCGCATGAAGGTCACTCGATGTGGTCGCGTGAACCTTTGACGTGTCACGCGCGCGATTCCTTCGCACTCGCTTCGCCTATTACGCGGGACGGTCAGAAGCGCCAGATCACCCCCAGCGAAGGAAGCAGCGGTAACGAACGAATGCTTTCGAGCTCGAGCTCAGGCTCCTCGCTCTCGTCGTCCAGTTCGAACTCGGTGCAGCACTCGTTGCGACGATTGAATACGTTGCTGATCTCGAGGAACGCCGTGAGCGAGCTGTCGCCGCCAAGGTGAAAACGTCGAGCGATGCGAGCATCGACATCGATGTAAGTCCTGAGTCGGTGCCCGCTCGCAGGATTCGCATGCACGATGGGCGTGCCGCTCTCGGCCGCAAGATCGAACACAGGCGAGCCGCTGCGCCACACGCCGACGAGGCTCGCTTCCCAGTGCCCGCGTTCCCAACCGATTCCCGCCTGTAATGCATGTCGCTGATCCCACGCGCGCGGAACCGTGCGCCGATTGTAAATGTCTTCGGCGCGTGACCATGTGTAACTTCCCCACCAGAACAGCGGTCGCGAGCGTACGCGCCGGACCGAAAGCTCGACGCCGTACGCGCGTGCCCGTGAGGGCGCCAGGCGCACGCGATCGGGCTTCAGCTCAGGCAGGATAACGACCTCGTTCAAAATATTTTCGTAGCGCGGGCGCAGGCGGGAGTAGCGTTTTGAGTACGCTTCCAGTCGCAGATCGAGCTCGTCGCCGAAGCGCTTCTCGATTCCGACCAGCCAGTGATCCGCGCGTTGAGCGGGAGCAAAAGCAGCGACCCCGTCGGACGCTGACAACTCGTCGATACCCTGAGTCTGAATGAATCGCCCCCAACTCGCGCGTAGATCCGAAGAATCGTTCAGTCGCAACAGTGCGCTCGCCCTCGGGCTCCAATGTTCGTCGCTGTCGACCAGCGTCGATCGATCCCAGCGCAGGCCGGCTTCCACGGTGAGCGGTGGAGCTACATGTGCGTTGATCGCGGCATATGCGCCGTATTGATCGCCTCGCGGCCGATACTCGATATCGAATGCGCGTGTTGGCTCTGTCACCTCGCCCTGAACGTCGAGCAGCAGATCGAACTCCGCCGCATCTCGGTAACGGTAAAATCCTTCGTTGTTACGCCACTCCGCGCCGAATTCCAATGTGGCCGCGTCCGAAGTGCGCAGACTCCAGTCGGTTTGCAGCGAATAAACCGTGAAATCGCGTCGGTCGTCGAGCACGCCGCGAGAAATCCCAGGTTGCTCGGCGGCGCCACGACGGACGCTTTCGAGATCGCTGCGCGCAAGCAGCGTCGATCCGGTGAGCGCCGCTTGCGGATGAGCATCCAGGCGCACCCACAGATATCGGTCGCGATAGCGTGCGCGTGCCTGCTCCTCATCATCGCTATCGCGGAACTCGATATCGTCGTCGAACTGCAGGAGGTTCGCTGCAAGCGACATCGAGTCGCCAACCGAGTGCGCGAGGTGAGCGTAGACATCCGAGTAAACGGGATCGCCGAGTTGCATGCCGCTCCAGTCCAGCACGCGATCCAAATTGCCACGTCGCGCGGAGACCGCCCAATCGCCACGCCCGCGATCGAACCGACCTGCCGCGACGGCGGACGCGTTGTACAGGCTAACCGCGATTTCTCGATACGCCTGTGCATCGGCGCGAACGGGATGAATGTCGAGCACGCCGCTCATGCGATCGCCGTAGCTCACGGGGAAGCCGCCAGCGTACAAGTCGATCGCGCCGACCAGCGCGGGGCTGACGGCACTGAAGATGCTTTGGAAATCTTTGAGATGGAACGGGTTCATCAAGCGCATGCCGTCGAAGCGCACGAGGAGCTCATCGTCGACGCCGCCTCGCAGGTTCAACTTCGCGGACCAGTCCGAAGTCGCTACGCCCGGTAACCGCCCGAGCGTACGCAGCGGATCGTCGCCGACGTTCGGCGCAAGATGCAGTTCCGCATCGCTCAATCGCGTCATCGAGACGTGAGGCACACGAACCCAGGCGTACCGGCTCGCGGTGACGACGACCTCGGTCAATTTGTTTTCGGCGCGATGCGTCGCAACGCTCTGGGTTCGCGGCGCGCGTGTCAGGATGAGACTGCCGGCGGGACCTTCAGCGACTTTTATGCCGTGTGGCCCGACGATTTCTTCCAATAGCGCGCGGGGTGACCTGGATTTCGGCGCTTGCAGCACGCGCATCTCGGCTTTGACGAGATCGCTGCTATAAAGAACCGACAAACCTCGCGCTTCGAGCTGCTCGATGGCCGCTTCCAGCGTCGCATCCTTGAATTCGAACGCGAGCGCCCCCGCGCTCGCAGACATGAGCATTGCAAGCAGACCGATGTGAAATCCCCGCTTCACTTGATCATGATCGTACCGTCGGCAAGCAGTTCGTGTCGCAGGTCGGTCGTTGCGAGCATGACCGTCAGCGCCTCGAAAGGGGTCAGGTGACGAATCGAGCCATGCAGAATCGTCGTGGTCGCCTTGCGCTCCACCGCAGGCGTTGCATAGCGAATCGATGCGCCGGTCTCCCGTGACACCCACGCCAACAGCACCGTCAGTGGCTGCTGGTCGATGTCTGGCGCCGTCGCGAGGGCCTGCACCCAGCCCCAAGCCGGATCGTCGGGCCGAATCGACGCAGTACTCACCTCACCTGACGCATCGATGCTGATCTCCTGGCCTGCAACGCCCTGACGCACGCCGTCATCGCGTTGTAAGAGAACTTCGCCCTCGCGCACACGTACGCGATAGATGCTCTCCAGATAATGCACCTCGAACTGCGTGCCCACATCAGTCACGGTTCCAGCGCGGGTCACGACCGCCATCTGCCCCGCCGCTCCGGTCACGCCCGTGTCGAGGTACACGGTTCCACGCACGAGTCGCAGTCGCGACGGTGAATCGAGGACGACTTCAGTACCGCTCGCAACCCGCAACGAAACGCGACCCATACGCAAGGCAGCCGAGCTCGCGCTTGCAGATTGCACGACCGTGCCTGTCGAGAGCGGGCCCGAATGTTCTCCAACAAAGGTCCAATCCCGAGCATCGGCAGTGCGCACCTGTACTGAACCGATCACACGCACGACGCTCGCGACGGGCTCGGAGGCAGTGGTTGGCGATTCGAGTGAACGCATCGCGACGCCAATGCCGACGGCGAGTGCGGTGACGCACGCAGCGAGACTCAGAAACGTCCGTCGTCGGCGATGGCGAACTTTCTGCTGCCACACGTCGGTTGCCGCGTACAACGCTCGTTCGTAGGCCTGCGCCGGCGGCAACTCACGCCGACCCGCTGCGCGAATGAGTCGTTCTACTGGATCCTGAGCGGTGCTGGGCTGGTCGCTCATGAGCTACAAGCTCCAATCCTGGCGTCTCGAACGTAGTGCATCGGGTATCTCGACCATGGCCATGATCGCATCGCGAAACGCGGTGCGCGCCCGCGTGAGCAAAGATTCAGCGGCCTTCGGCCCCAAGTCGAGACGCGCAGCGATCTCGTTTACGGGCAATCCGTCCACGTACTTCCACTCGAGTACGTCGCCATAACGCTCCGGGAGGATGTCCATCGTTGCCTGCACGAGTCGCTGAATGTCGCTGTGCCACGCCTGGGCCTCGGGTTGGGTTTCGACAGGCGCCGCGAACGCGTCCAGAACGGCGCGAACGTCGGGTTCTTCTTCGAGTGGGCGGACGAATCGTTCGCTGCGCTGCGCCTTACGACGCTGATCGATCAACGCATGACGGCAGATCTGACAAAACCAGGTGTAAAGAGCGGCTTCGCCCCGATACGTCTCGAGCCGGTCCAACCCTTTGCAGAGGGTTTCTTGCACGACTTCACTCGCCAGGTCGTGATCTCCAGCCAGGCGAACCAGCGCAAACCGATAAAGTCGCGGGAAGAATCTGTCGAACAGATCCCGAAAGGCGCGTTCATCGCCTTGCAGGATGCGCCGTGCGGTCTGGAGATCCGAGCTGTGAGGAGGATTTGGCACTGCCGTTGCTCCCGATCGTTAGACGTCGGAAGCAGTGCAAATCCTTCGCGCGGAGTCGACAAAGAGGGGGTGGGTGGAATGCCTAAGCATTCCACCCATCCTTCAGTCGCCGTAGTAGGGATTCAGCTCGATGATCTGTTTGCAGGTCTGCTCGTTGACGAAGTCGTGGCCGATCACGTTCGGCAGCGTCCAGTCGTCCTTGTCGACCTTGCTCTTGATCTCTTTGATGAAGTCGCCGAGCTTGGCATGAGCGCCGCTCTTCGACTTGGTGTTGCTGGAAACGTTGCCGCCGGTCTGTTGCCAGTACACCCAGTGCAGATGATCCTTGCGATGACTCTTGTGGTCGTCGGCCGCCTGCTGCGCGACCTTCAGCACGTCTTTCATATCCTTCTTCGACTTGTACGTGCCGCAGAAGCACAGGCCGCTCGCGGTGGGTGAGCCGGTCTCGTACTTGTACATGGGCAGGTAGCCGTGCTTCGGGCTGAAGCCGTTGTGGAATTCGGAAGCGAACACCATCACGACCTTGCCGCGCAGATCGTCGAGCGTGCACGTCGCGATGTTACTGCTCTGGTTGTAGACGTATTTCGCGTTGTCGCCCACCGACATGAATTCACTCAATGCCGCGCGCACCTCTTCCGGGCAGTAGGTGTGCGAGATGCGCAGGATCAGGAACTCGCTCTGATACGTCTTGACGTAAGCCACGGCGTCCTTGACCGCGGTCATGAACGAACCGCCGTAACCGCCAAAAGCGCCGGTGGACTTGCCGATCTTGGGCCACTTGAACTTCTCGGCCGCGAAGTGCCCCATCGTCGGCTCGATGACGCTCTTGCCGTTCTCATCCTTGATGCGCTTCAGGAAGACGCGCACGTCGAACACGCGCGATCCCGACATGGCCTGGTTGTAAATATTGGAGCCCTGGGTACGGGCATAGCGCTTCGGGCACGCGACGCGCGTGAGACTGTCGCCGTAGACACCTGCGTCATGGCTCGCCGGCAGCACCATGTGGATCAGCTGGGGGTCGTGCTGGATCTTGCTCATCCACATTGCATTACTCATCGGCGGGCTCCTCCGTCAGGCCTGTCGCGCTTCGGCGCGATTGGTTCTTAGTTGTGGGCAGACATGCACGGCGCCGGCGCGACCGCGTGCAACCGGGCGAGTTTCAATCCATTCGTCGAGCGCAGACCATGAACTGGCGCGCAGAAATCGAAATCAATGCGCGCGCGGCCGGTCGAGCAGATCCCGTCGGCTTAACTTATATCGCGCACTTACTCGAACAGGCTCACGATGCTCTGGTACTTCTCGATGTACCAGCGGTTCTCGTTGTTGTATTTCGGGATCGTCACCGGACGGACCTCCCCGCCTTCGGCTTTCCAGACACAAGGACAGCTCACCGAACGATTTGCGAGTTGCACTCCCGGGCGGCTCAGTTCCTCGAGCTTGACCTTCATTCGAGTCAGGACCCGGTAGAGCTTGGTGACGTTGCGGGGTCCGCCGTTGTACGCAGCGACCGGAAAGATGCCCAGCACGGCCGGATCGGCGCGATACGCGCGTCGAATATCCGCTCGCATTTGCGCCAACTCCAGATCCAACAGGCAGACCGCCGCTTTCATGGCGTTCAGAAGATTGGTCGCGCCGCTCTCGAAGTTCGGGTCCAGCTTGGCGCGGGGACAGCGCCTGACCACCAGAGAATAGGTCCCGTTTCCCCTGCGGTTGGTGAATTGCATCGGTCCGATCGCGTTTGCGCTCGAGACGCTGTACCGGTACGCCTCCTCCTGCTTGAGCCCGTATTGGCTCAGCACCTCGTCGAAGGCGATCGCCTGCTTGGTCACGTAGTCGCTGTCGTCGGTCTGCTCGATCACGGCGAGCGTCGTGACGACCTGCAGAGGAATCGAATCGGCGAGCAGCTCGCCTGGAAAAGCGGCACTCGGCACCTGCGCCAGCCGCAGCTCCTCGATTGCCTTGCGCGCCGTGGCAACCAGAAATTCTTTGCCGCTGCTGACGAATCCCGGGTCGAACGTGTCTTCGGTGAAGGGCAGGTAGACGATCGGTTTCGCGGTCCGGGCGACGGCGCGCCACTGCTTGCGCTTGAGCAGATTGTTGTCGAACACGGGGAATTTGCGTCCGTAGACCTTCAACGGAGTCCCGTCCTGTGAGAAGGAGAACATCAGGCGCTCGGCGCCGGTACCCTTCACGTGCCGCGCCTCGATCCCGGGCGTGAGATTGCGAAAAGGCAATGGCTTCCGACCGGGTCTCCACTTGATGGGCGGACGCGGCAGCTCGATGTGGGCGACGGACCACTGCTGCTTCGCTTCGTTCCACAGAGCAAAGGCAACCGGGCGACCGCGGAGAACCTCCCTCTTCCCCTTGCCGGTGAAGAAGTATTGGAGCTCGACCTCACGCAGCAGCGCCTGCCCTTCGGCGACGAGATCGTGGATCACGTCGTGGCGGCGAAGGATGCGGCCTTCGACGACGACCTCCTCGGGACGACCTTCCTCAGGTTGCTCCGACTCGGCAACGGCCAGTGGAACCTCGCCTTCCGGTTGGGTCGCTCCACCCTCCGGGCTCGGAGCCGTTGCCGCGATCGGCGCCGCCGGCTCGGCCGGAAGGGTGCTTGCCGGCTCGATCACCGTCGGCTCGCTTTCGTCACTGCCGCCGCCGTTCGTGGCACATCCGGCGCAGAACAGAGATGCCAGCACGAGGGTCAGCGCAGCCTTTTTCATCACCGCCATAGTCGCACTGAGGCAAAGTCGGGATCCCCAGTTTAGCCGGTTCTGCGAAACGGCGGCAGCGCGAAGACTCTTACTCCAGCAACTCCGACACCGTGCGGTTTGTCTCCATCGACGTCACGCCCCAGCGCTTACGGTCCGCGCCTCCCCAGCGCTGAAGCCCCCGCTGCCGTTACAAACTTTTACATCACGACCGCCCCTTGCGGCAGCATCCGAGCGGGGACGGGCCGCGAATTGCGAAACGGAGTCATCGTTGAGCAATTGCCACGGACGAGCCCGTCATGTACCCCAGCCGCATCCTGTTCGGTTTGTCACTCGCGGTCCTCATCAGCCAGAACGTCACTGCCGCCGAATACAATCCCGCTCGCACGCAGCCTGCGGCAGCCAGCGCCAGTGTCGAACGCGTGATCGTCAAGCTCAGGGATACCGGCTCGTCGGCTAGCGCCCAAGCAAAGACGGCGAGCAACGCAATGGCGGCGCTGGCCGGACGTAACAAACTTACGTTGAAGCAAGCGCGTCAGATCACCTCGACTCTGCACGTCATGCAGTTCGAGCCGCAGACGTCGGGTGAATCGGTTACCCAGAGCCTTGCCCGCCTCCGCGCGGATTCAGCCGTCGAATATGTCGAGCCTGATGAACGGCGTTATCCGCAGGCCGTGCCCAACGATCCGTTGTATGCGGGACAGTGGTACTTGCAGAACGCAGACTCGACGCCGAGCGCCATCGATGCCGTGGGCGCGTGGGATGTGACGACAGGCAATATCGGTGTCGTGATCGCAGATATCGATACGGGTGTGTTGTACAGCCACCCGGATCTGCTGCGTCTGGCGGCAGGCGGACGATTGCTGCCGGGCTACGATTTCGTCTCCGATACGGCCGTCGCGAATGACGGGAATGGACGTGACTCGGATCCGACGGACCCGGGTGACTGGGTCACCACGGCGGAGGCAAATTCGGCGACGTTCAGCGGTTGCTCGCCGTCCGACAGCTCGTGGCATGGCACGCGCGTCGCGGGAATTCTCGGCGCCCTGACCAACAATTCGACGGGAGTCGCCGGCGTCACCTGGAGCAGCTCGATTCTGCCCGTGCGCGTGCTGGGCAAGTGCGGCGGATTCGACTCGGACATTCTCGCCGCGATGCTGTGGGCTGGTGGAATACGCGTCGACGGCGCGCCAGACAATCCCTATCCGGCGAAGATCGAGAATTTGAGTCTCGGATCGGTGGGCACCACCTGTCCCGCGAGCTATCGAGACGTGGTCAGTCAACTCGCCGCAGCCGGTGTCCTCGTCGTGGCGTCCGCCGGTAATGAAGGCGGCCCCGTAGGCATTCCCGCGAGATGCCCTGGCGTTGCAGCCATCGCGGGCTTGCGCCATACCGGCACGAAGGTCGGATTCAGCAGCCTCGGCACAGAGATCGCACTCGGCGCTCCAGGCGGCAACTGTGTCAACACGGGCGCAGGTCAGCCCTGCCTGTTCTCGATCGATACGACGTATAACGTCGGCGCGACCACCGCCTCGACCAACGCCTACACCGATCAATTCAACATCAACGTCGGGACGAGCTTCTCGGCGCCGATCGTCTCCGGTATCGCGGGACTCATGGTCGCGGTGAACGGCAATCTGAACTCCTCTCAGTTGATCGCGCGGCTCAAGGAGGGAGCGAATCCGTTCCCGCTGTCGAGCGATCCGAATGTCCCGCAATGTCGCGTGCCTACGGGCGCGAACGATTTGCAGACCACAGAATGCAGTTGCACGACTCAGGCATGCGGCGCCGGCATGGCTGATGCGAATCGCGCCGTGCAGGCAGCGCTGCGCCCGATCGCCGCTGTCACGACGCCAACAACGGTCAGTGCTGGACAAAGCATTACGCTGAGCGGCGGAGGAAGCGCGGCGTCGTGCAATAACATGATCGCCTCTTATGCATGGACGGTGGTCAGCGGCTCGACTTCCATCTCGGGCAGCAATACGGATACGGCGACTATCGTTGCGCCATCGTCCGGGTCGTACACCGTGCGACTCACTGTGACGGACAATATGGGTCGGCAGGACACCGCCGACGTGGTAGTGAGCTCGATCGCCGCCACGACGACAGCGCCGGCGACGGCCGGCACGAACGCATGCCCGAGCAGCAATATCTCAGCCGTCACGGTGTCGGTGACTCCCGCGAGCGCAAGCATTCAGGCGGGCGCTTCGCAAACATTCATGGCGACTGTCACGAATGCTTCGGACACGACGGTGACCTGGCAGGTCAACGATGTATCAGGCGGCAATTCGACAGTGGGTACCATCTCCACGGCGGGCGTGTATACGGCGCCTGCAAGCGTGCCTTCGCCGGCCACCGTCACAATCACGGCAGTGTCGTCGGCGGATGCCACCCGCTCGGCATCCGCACAGGTCACAATCACCGCTGCCTCCAGCAACTCCGGCGGCGGTGGTGGCGGCGGCGGTGGCGCGCTCAGCCTTTCAGCGCTGATGGCACTCGCGGCGCTCCTGTCGATCAGCCGGTTGTCGAGAATGCTCAGCTGGGTCCGACACTGAGCACGATCTTTCCTTTCGGCTGAGGTCGCACACCTCGAGCATGAGATGCGCCTCGCGCGCATCCACTCGTCGATGCTGCTGTTGTCGTCGTGGGTCTTCATTTCGGATCGGGGAACACCAGCTGTTTCTCTCCGGGATCGGCCACGAAAATCACGAGCAGCCTGGCTGGCTCGGTCTTGCTCGCATTGCGCGTTACAGGGTGCCGTGCGCCGGGAGGTTCGTGCCAGCTCTCGCCCACCCGATAGACACGCGGTTTCTCATCGTCGACAGCGCTGACGATCTCGCCCGATAGAACGTAGGCGTATATGAACGCCGACTTTGGATGCGTATGCGAAGGAGACGCAGCGCCTGGCGGGAACGACACCTCCACGGCGAGCAATGCCTTGCCAGGCACGTTCGGCATGTCACTCTTGAACAGCGGCGTGATCGTCTCCGGGAGGTGGACCCCGCCCTGTGTCGTTCCCCGAGCGGGCTCGTGTGCATCGACCGAAGCGGCGGCAATCGCAAAGATGGCGGCTCCGATCGACAAGGCAGCATGTTTCATAGCAAATCCTCGTGTCGTTCTTGCGAGGTAGCTAGCCTGCTCCACCGTCGGCACACGGAACAGTACCGAGAACGGCGTTTCCGGCTGTACCATCGACCGCCGTCACGGCAATTACTCGGGCAGCACGGCTGTGAAGCTGATCTCGACCAGTTGCTGCGGAAACGCCAGCCTGGTCGTTCCCAGGATCGTGCTCGCGCATACGGGACGATCCGTTCCATACGCCGCCTTGCGCACTTTGCCGGCGACGGCGAATGCAGCTTCGAAATCCGTGACGTAGATGACTTCTTCGACCACGTTGTCCAGGCTCGCGCCGAACTTCGCGAGCAAACGCCGTGCGTTCTCATAGGTGGTCTGCATCTGCAGCGCCATGGTCGAGCTGTCGACGACCTTTCCTGATGCGTCGACGGTCGCCGGACCTACGAGCTTGCCGCTGTCGTCATGACTCAGTTGCCCAGAGATGTAGATGGTATTGCCCACCTTCACCGCCTGCGCGTAGCCATAGGCATCTTCCCATGGCATGCCGTGGTAGACGGGTTCCTTCATGACGCGACGCTCAGCGCTCATGGACGTGCTCCTGATTCGAGTAACGAGTGAATGACGAGATCGCCACCCCACTACTGCGGCGGCGAGGCCCTGCTCGCTACGCTAGCAGCGAATCGACCGCCCCGCTCATTGCAAAAATGCAAGATGACTCTTGCGCCAATCGCTCGCTCATCGACGCGTGAGGCTGGCTATTCTCCACTGGCTCGATGCTCGATATCGCCGATGCCTGCGATGAACGCTCGCTGACGATCGACTGCGGCGGCAAAGAAATCGATGAACACCCGGACTCTTCGTGACCTCTTGAGCTCGGGATGCGTCAACAGCCAAAGCTCGTCCGCAAGACTCGCATCGATCGGTTCGATTCTCATCAACGACGGAATCAGGTCGCCCAGCATGCAAGGCAGATATCCGATGCCAAGTCCCGCGCCGATGGCTGCGGCAACGCCCTGCACGGAATTGGCTCGGTAAGAGATATGACTCGCCTCGACACGCGCGCTCAGGAATCGCGCGGCCTTCAGATCGGCCAGCTCGTCCGAATACGACACCCATCTGCGATCCTTCAACTCCCCCACCGCCCCGGAACGATTCACGAATTCGATTCTGCGCCCGTAGGCCGCCCACGCGATCACCGCGACCTTTCTGCCCACCATGTTCTCGGGTGGTTTTTGCGTGGCGCGGATCGCTACATCCGTTTCGCCTCTGGCGAGATTCGCCGCAGTGTTACCGATACACATGTGGAATCTCACGTTCGGATACACCGACAGGAACTCGCCCACGATGGGCGTAACCAGATGAAATGCGAGCGAATCGCTGGCGGTAATCCGCAGCTCGCCGCTCACATCCTGCTTGAGCCCGGAGATGCGATTGGTCAGGCCGACGATGTCGGTCTCCATACGCTGTGCCAGCGCGATCACTTCCGCACCGATAGCAGTCGCACCGTAGCCGTCGCGCCGGCGCTCGAACAATCTGAGCCCGAGCAGCTGCTCGACTTGCGCGAGCCTCCGAAAAACGGTCGAGGGGTTGGCTCCCATCGCCGCGGCGGCTCGGGCGAGCGTTCCTGCTTCGCCGATCGCCTTGACGATGCGAAGGTCATCCCAGCTCAATTTTTTGGCGAGGTCGGCCATGATTGAATGCACTCCGGACACGAAGGCGCCACGATACACCAGCAGCGCATTGAGTCGCCGGGCGCTTCGACTCGTGCAATGGTACATCGAACGGAACCTTGCCGAGCCCATCACGCTGGCCGACCTCGCTCGAGTCGCCGGGCTCAGCCGCTTCCACTTCTGCCGGCGGTTCCGAAGCAGCACCGCGCAAAGCCCCATGCGCTATCTGCAGCGCTATCGCCTGGAATATGCAAAGCAACTGCTCACGCATCATGAGCTGACGATCGCCGAGATCGCGGCCATGGCCGGCTTTTGCGATGAGAGCCATTTTTCACGACGGTTCCGCGAGCTCACCGGCATGCCACCTCGCGACTTCGCGCGTGGAATCGGCAGGCGCGAGGGCGCAAAACCGAAGCGGACAGTGGCGCCGCACGCCAGCGTCCCAAACGTCGGCGTCCGTTATCGAAGCTCGACACAACAGTCACTGGAAACGCGTCGCGAGTAACGTTCCGAACGTATCCAACGCAACCGCCCACATGTATACCGACAGCTGCTTCACGGTGTGGCCTGGCTCGTGCGCCACACACAGTTGCGCGAGTGAAGAAAGCAATATTCTCCAGTGTTTGTATGGTTGCACATGCAACACGTTGAGCAATGAGCAGCAGCCAGGGAGCGCTCGCCGCGAGTGGCACGAAGTGACTTGACTCGGATCGGCGCCACCCATTAGATGCGGCCACCGGCAAGACCGTGCCGGCTTTCCGTAGCGTGGCGCCGAGCACATGAACGGCGCTGAATGCAGAAGTTCGACAGTAAGCAAAAGGAGTTGCTATGTACTTCTATACTTCCCTTAAACGTTATCTAAGTGTCTGCGCACTGATCGTCGCGCTTACGTTCAGTCTACCTGCAGCGGCAGCAGAGGCGGCGCTGCAAACCAAGTTGTCCCCTGTCGATGCTTTCTCCGTCGATCGGCGCGTCACAGTACGTTTGACTTTCACGAACAACTCTAGCGAGGATCTTTACCTTCTAGCCTACGAAACCCCGCTTCGCGGCATCGAGCGGGATATATTCGTGGTGGAGCTGGACGGAGAGCGGATGCCTTATACCGGCATCGTCGCGTTCCGGGCAGGCCCCACCAAAGAGGACTGGATACAACTTGCGCCGGGCGCTGAGATATCTGAAGTGATAGACATCTCTGGCGCGTACGACACACGCCGCAGCGGCACTTATACGATTCGGTATAACGCCGTTCAGCAGATCCACCAAGGAGCGCTGCCCGCGTCCGGCACGCAGAGTTTGGAGCTGACTTCGCAGTACGCGGGTAAAGGCGTGTCATCGCAGTCCATTGCGGTCACGATCTCGGGAACGCCCGAAGCCCCCAAAGCGGTGGATGCGTTTGCGAAACCCGATGTCGCGCCCGATTCAGTCTCGAGCGACCAGTTCGAATGGCCCACTGCGACGTATGGCTGCCAAAGCCCGTCTGTCATCACCTCGGCGCAGTCCACTGCGCGCAGTCGAGCCCTGCGCGCGTATAACGCCGCCACCAGCTTCAATTCCTGGTATCAGACCTGGTTCGGCAACACGTCCTCCTCTGTCTCGACCGTTCGCTCCCGGTTCTCGAACGCCTATAACCGGCTCGGCCAGAACGTGGACTACTACTGTGGCTCGTATGCTCCCTATTGTTCCGCCGGGGTCGTCGCCTACACGTACAAAACGACGAGCAACCGCGTGTATCTGTGTTCAGCCTTCTGGAGCTATTCCAATAAAGGGCACGTGATCGGTCACGAGTCGTATCATTGGAATACCGTCGCGGGCGCGGACGACGTCACCTACGGCTCCAGCCAGTGCCAGAGCCTTGCGCGCACACGGCCGAACGATGCGCTTCGCAATGCAGATAACTATGCGTACGCGGCCGATACCGCTCCCTGAGTGCACGGGTTGAAGGTGGGCTTATAGTGTCGTAGAAGATATGGGCGGGGTGATGTCCGATGGACTCACCCCGCCACCGCACGCTTTGCTCAGAAGCGAGCGCGCACGCCGGCGGTAATGCGCCGCCCGCTATCCTCCAATTGCAACAAGCGCTCTTTGAATGCGGAGTAGCTGCGCGTACGTTCGTCCGTCAGGTTCACGCACTCGGCGAACACTGACCACGCGTCGTTCACCTGGACACTGGCGCTCACGTCGTACTGCCCATACGCCTCGATATTCTCTGGCTGTCCCTCGAAGCCGAAGGTCTGCCGCAGAAAGTCATCACGCCAGTTGTACGCGGCGCGCACCTGCACCGGGCCCTTCTCGTAGAACAACACCAGATTGGCCGAGTTCGACAGGCCTTCCACGTTGAACACCTGCGTGCTCAAGGTCGGATCGAATGTCACCGAGCTGTCCACGTCCGTGTAGTTCGCCGAGACGCCGAACCCATCGTACGGCGCCGGCAACCGGTCGAACGTGTACTGCGCGGACAGCTCCACCCCGTACACCTTCGCATCGTTGGCGTTTACCGGACGGGTGTCCAGGAACTCATACCCGAGGATAGTGGTGGGTCTGGTTACGAGCGAGACGAAGTTGTCGATCCATTTGTAGAAGCCCGCCACGCTGAAGTAGCTCGCATCGTTGAGGAAATAATCGATGCCGAGGTCGAGATTCTTGGCGAGGTAAGGCTGCAATGCCGGATTGCCGCCGGAGCTGAAGAAAGAATCCGGCGGACGCAGGTTGTAACTCTCGGTAGGCTGCAGATTGGTGAGCGTCGGCCGTGTGAGCGTGCGCGAACCGGCGATCCGCACGGCCCATTGGTCGCTCACATTCAGGCGCAACGCCAGCGATGGCAGCCAGTAGTCGTAGTCGTTCTTCTCGGTAATCGGCATGGGATCGCTCAACGTGTACGTCAGCCCGGTGGCGTCGCCCGGGATCGGCGTGATCGATGCGATTTCCTGCCCCGTACCCTTGGCGGTCAGATCTGTCTTGACCCAGCGCAGGCCCACCTGTCCGCTCCAGGTCATGTCGGCAACGTCTCCGCCGAGATCCAGCTGCACGTACGCGGCCTGCGATTCTTCCTCAACGGAACCTGAGCCCTGCGGATTCAAGACGGCCCTGAAATCGCCGCCGTTGGCCGCGAGATTCGCCGCGAATGCGGCCCTTGCCGCGGCATTGCCGTTCTGCCCGTATCCGGCTGGCGATGTGTAATACGCAATCAATGAGTCGATATCGAAATCGAGCCATTGCGAGGGCAAACCCGAGCCGCCGAGGAAAGACTCGGCGTCATAGGTGCTCGTGGCGCTTGCCGGCACCGAAGCGTAGTAGCCGCAGTAATAGCAGTTCAGGTTGGTTGGCGTTCTGTAGTCAGTGATCGATTTCTCGCGGTTGGTGGCGAGCGCGCCGAACTTGAGTGTTCTGATCGTGCCATCGAGCTCATGGACGACGTCGACCTGGAACTGTCCGATCTCGTCTTCGACGTCGTTGCCGGATTGGTTGAGATAGTGCGCTCGCAGATCCGAGGGATCGGTGGGCGAAAGCACGTTGGTGTAGAGCGGCGTATCGCTGCCGGGGCGCAGGTCGAACGTCGGGTTCACGCCAGTGTTGCGTGTTCCGAGCACATAGAAGCGCTCCTTGCCGCCGTTGTCGTCCTCAGCCTTGGAATAGGAAAGATCGACCTTGACGGTCGTACGCTCAGTCAGCGTGTACTCGGTATTCAACGCTAGCTGAAAGGTGGACGCATCGCGCGGCAGCTCGCTGACGACCCAGTCGGTGGCAAGACTGCCGGTGGCGCCTCGCACGTAACGAGTGACCGTGCCGTTGCCGTTGGCTTCGGCCGAAATGATGTCCGCGGGGTCGCTGAAGTACGCGAGCACATGGTTGCGATTCTCGATCTCGTACGTGGTGTAGAGGGCGTCGAGCTCGAACTTGAGGTCGTCGGTTGCGAGCCAGTCGAACGACAGTGTGCCGCCCATGCGCTCACGCGTACTTTCATCGACGATCTGGTTGTACGAGCGCGTGATGGCGACGTCCGCCAGATCAGTGGTGCCGTCACGATCGAAGTCGAGGTCTTGACCCGTCAGCCAGCCGTCGGTGTGGAAGCGCTCGAGCCGCGCCTTGCGCTCGTCGTAGACCACGCTCGCCAGCACACCGAAAGTGTTGCTCTCGTTGCTCATGCTGATGAGGCCCGACATCGTGGGCGTCGTCTCTTCCGAGCCACCGTCGTACTTGGCAGCCGCGCTGCCGGCGGCGTGAAACCCCTGAAAATCCAGCGGCCGTGCGGTGCGCAGCTGAATGGTCGAGCCGATACCGCCCTCCTGAAATTCGGCCGAGGAGGATTTGTACACTTCCGCGCTGCTGATCAGCTCCGGGGCCAGGATGTCGAAGCTGAACTCTCGTCCATCGTTCTCGGTGGCCAGCAGCCGGCCGTTGAACAGGACATTGTTGAACTCGGGACCGAAGCCGCGCACGGTGACGAAGCGCCCTTCGCCTGCCGTGCGATCGATGGACACACCGGCGATGCGCTGGAGCGATTCGGCGACGTTCTGATCGGGGAATTTGCCGATGTCCTCCGCGGCGATGGAATCGACCACGCCGAGTGTGTCTTTCTTCAGATCCAGAGCGCGGGACAAACTCGCGCGCGTGCCAGTGACGACCACTTCTTCCACGGGCGGTTGCGCCGACGATTGCGCCACGGCTACACCGACCAAGCCGAGCGGCAACGCGCTCGTACCGAAGAGCGCTCGCCTGATCCATTCGTGACGCATCGTTGAACCCCTGACTTGGTTTGGCAACGCCCGGGCGCCAGCCGGCGCCACGGGAAAGTTTTTGATGGAGCGCATCGAGCGGCGCTCGTTGCCGATTTAATAATACAATTTGTTTTACTTAGTCAACAGCGATGTCACGCAGGTAATTTTTTCAGTGCGGCCCTCGCCTGCACATTCGTCAGCACGATGTTTGTTATTCAGTCGCGAGCACGGCCGGTCGGCAGCTTAGTCCGCAGAGACTTTCATCAGAGCCGAACGCGAGGGCAACAGTCGTTCCTGGAACGGAAGAATGGCTGCCCCGATGGCGGGGGCGTCCGTGGCCATGGCCGCTCGCATGACGGGCGCGATCTTGGGAACATCGCCTGCCCTGCTGCGCAGTCGTTGGTTGAGTCGCTCGGCGAGCTCGTCCACCAGCTCGCCGGGCAACCGTCCGCCGATGAACACCGCCTTGGGATTGACGAGACAGCTCACCGCGAGCAGCGGATCCGTTAGAAAGTCGGCCGAGTCGCCGATCCACTGTGCGACGATCTGTTTGCCCTTCGCGTCGAGGGACAGCAGATCCTCCGGCCGCGATACCGTGCGCTTCTTCTCCGCCAACAGCTCATACAGGGCGGACAACGAGACCGCGGCCTGCAACGAATGAGCCTTGGTACGACGCGAGCGCAGCGGCAGGAAGCCGATCTCTCCGCTACGGCCGTCCGCGCCGCGGAAGTAGCTGCCGTCGATGACCAGACCGCCGCCCAAAGAAGCGCTGATCAGCAGATAGAAAAACGTCGGGCTGCGCAGACCGTGCCCGAACTGGAGCTCGCCGATGGCCGCGGCGGCGGCATCGTTCTCGACCAATATCGGCTCGGGCAAAACGTTGGCCAGCATCTTGTTCACATCGACGGTGTTCCAGACGCCGTAGCTCGATGGCCGATGCGGCAGGTCGATCTGCCCAAGGTCGTCGGGCAACGCCACGCCCGTCCCGATGATTTTGCTTCTCGCAAACTGGCGCGTACGTAACATCTCCCCCATCGCCGATCGCGCAAAGTTGACGACGGCGTTGGGCAGGGCGAAATCGATCTCATCGGTGATGCGCGCGCGGACGTTGCCGGTAACGTCCAGCGCCACGGCCGTCACGTGGTCGCGATCGATATTCAAGCCGATGGAGAAAGCGCCGTCCGGATTGATGGCCAGGCGCTTTGCCGGTTGACCCCGCTTGCCACGCAACCGGCCCAGCTCCACGATCAGATCCTCTTGCAGCAGGCGATTGGTGATATTGGCGACCGACGGTGGGGTCAACCCGGTAATACGGGCCAGGTCCTGCCGGGTGATCTCACCGTTCACCCGGATCGCCTGCAGCATCACTCGTTGGTTGTAATCCGCCGCGCGTTCGAGGTTGGTGCCTGCGAGACTGCTGTGCTTCGGAGATCGCTGGGCGGACCGGCGCACACGGTGATTGGTTTGCATGGTGCTCGGCTTTGGAAAGTCAGGCGCCTATTCTCGCTAATGTTTCTGTCGCTGATCACTCTCGCGGGCGCGCGGCGCAGATCCCTGCGCCGCTCCGCGATCACGAGTCACAAGGCAGCGTCTATTGCCGCGTAAGACTCGATGCATGCACGCTCACCCGCTTTGTTCGGTTTCCACGGTCCATGTTCCATGCCGAAGATGAAATCGCGCCCGCTCTCCCGCATCTTGGTGGAGATTTGCTTGAAGATGTTGCCGTAGTTCATTTCCCCGGTGCCCGGCCATAACCGGCCCGGCACGTCGCCCATTTGGAAATAGCCGATCTCGCTCCAGGTCTGGTCGATGCTTGCGATGATCGAGCCTTGGTTCTGCTGCAGGTGATACATGTCGAAAAGGATCTTGCAGGCTGGGCTATCGACGGCGCGACAGATCTCATACGCCTGATCGGCCGTGCGCAGAAACAGATCGGGCGAATCGGCGAGCGGCTCGAGGACCATCACCAGATTCTCCCGCTCGAACACCTCGACGCCCGCGCGCAGCACGTCGATGGCGTTTGCCGTCTGTATGCCGATGGGCAGCTTGCGTTCGAACACGCCGGGGACCACCGTCATCCATTTCGCGTTGACGCGCTTCGCGACTGCGACCGCCTCCTGACAGGCCTTGGCAAACTGCCTGGGATTGTCCGGGTGACCCGTCGTGAACATCCTGTTGTCGTTGCCCCCCACGGCGACGACAAACACGCCCAGCGACATGCCCAGTTGTTGCATGGTTCGCGCAATCGTGTCCTGTGTGGCCGCCGGTCGCTGCATCATCTGGTTGTCTTCGAGGACGGTGAAGCCCTCGTCCGCCATGAATTTCAGCTGGTCCACGATGTCCTCGCCTGCATGGCCCACGAACTGGCCGAGGTGCGGAGCGAGCTTCAGCTTGAATTTGCGCTTCGGTGGCGCGGCGAACAGCGGCGGCGCCGCCCCCAATGCGAGGGCGCTCAGCGTGGAATGCAGCAGCGTACGGCGTGTAATCATGAGCTCAACAAACTCCTTGTGATAAGTGTCGAGCTCAGCGCTCGTCGGCCGACCTCGTATATCGCGAACATTATACGAGTAGCGGTCGACGACGCGACCTCTTCTGCTACGGCGGCCAGCGCCCGGCCCAGGAGTTGGCCGCTTCGATCTCGTAAGCCAGATCGAGCAGAGTCGCCTCACCGCCGCGCGCAGCAGTGAACATCGAGCCGATTGGCAAGCCGCCGATCGAGAAGAACAGCGGCACCGACATCGACGGAGAGCCGGTCAGATTCTGCAGCGGCGTGTACGAGACGTACTCGAACATGTCGTGAAACAGCGCATCGAAAGGCCGCGTGGGCGCAAGCTGTCCGATCTCGACCGGCAGCGTCTTCAACACCGGCGAGAGGAACACGTCGTAGCTCGTGAACAGATTGCCCAGTCCGGCCGAAGCCCGCACGGCTTGCTCGAGCGCCTGCTCGAGATCCATGGGCTCGAGACACTCGCTCCACTGAGCCATGCTCAGCGTCCACGGCTCGAGTAACTCGTGCATCGGCCGACCCTGCGACTCGGCCGCGGCGCGCTCGACGATACCCGCAGCGAGATAGCCCCAAAGCGTGCGAAAGCTGTTCGCAACGGCAGGACCGTCGAGCGGCAAAGTCGTCTCCTCGACCGCATGACCGAGCTTTGCACACAGCTCCGCGGTTCTGCTTATCGCCGTCATCACTTCCGAATGCGGTGCATCGCCTAATAGATTGTTCATGACGAGTGCAATTCGCAGGCGACGCGAAGTTTTCCGGTGCGCGCCGCCGAGATCTGCTGCATGCGGCGCCGTGACGCCCAACGCCCAGTGCGCATCGCGCACCGTCCGCGACAGAAGCGTATCTCCCACCAGCAGATCCTCGATTACGTGATGCGCACGTGCTCTGACATTGCGGCCACGACCGGGCTTCAAACCGAAAATACCGCAACAGGAGGCAGGAATGCGAATGGACCCACCGCCATCCGCAGCGTGCGCGACCGGCACCATTCCCGATGCCACAGCGACCGCCGCGCCTCCGCTCGAACCTCCCGGCGAGTGTTGCAGCGACCACGGATTGCGGGCAGGACCGTACAGCACCGACTCGGTCGTCGGCAGGAGGCCGAATTCCGGAACGTTCGTCTTGCCGAGCGGGATCAATCCCGCTGCATCGAGCCTGCGCGTGTACTCGTAATCCACACCGATATTCCCGCTGTGCGCCCTGGAACGCGAGCCGCATCGACTAGGCATGCCGCGATAGTCGAGGCCGTCCTTGAGCAGATAAGGCACGCCGGCGAGCGGGCCGGCAGCGTTCATTCGGGACGTACGCTCGCGCGCCGAGTCGAACGACCGATGGGTAATCGCGTTGAGAACCGGATCGAGCTGCTCGATGCGCAGGATCGCGGCCTCGACCAGCTCGATTGCAGTCAGCTGGCCGCTGCGAACCAGCGCCGCCTGATCGTGAGCATCCAGGCGGCCGATTTGCCAGATATCGCCCGAGGTCAACCGCGTCTCGTTTGCGTTCATCCGTTCAATGTCACATGGCCCGAGCGGAATGGTCTTCGCGCGAAGGTCGTGGCAGTTAGCCGTTGAGCATCCGTGGTGACAATTGTGCGGTGGGTCGGTCCAGCGCATACTTTCCCCGTTCAAGGGCAGTCACCAAAACGCATGGGAACTGGGACCGGCGACATGACCCCGCCAAGTAATCGGAGCATGGAAGACATGCTGCGATTACTAGACAGACAGCGCGCGGCGGGCAAAGCGGCGACACGCATGAGTGACGGCTGGTGCCGCCTCATTCCTCCTGGATTCGGATTTCATTACGACTACGACCCTCAGGTGGCCAGCGGCGGCTGGGAGTTCTACCAGCTGGGCCACGGCATCTGCGTCACCATCGTCGATATGAAAGTCACGCACGCGCTGCCCCGCCGGCACAGCGCCTCGGACTACCTGGCGCTCTCGGCGGTTCTCGAAGGCAAGGTTCCTTTGACCTATCAACTGGAGAACGAGGGCGAGCTGGCCCACGGCTATTGCACCGTCTATGGCGCCACCAGCGGTCACGAGTTGGAGACCTTCCCACATTCGGGGCAGCAGCTGCGCTGGGTGACGGTATTCCTCGAACGTGACAGCCTGCTCGAGACGACCGGCATCCAGGCCGCGGACCTTCCGCACGATGTAATGGGTTTCCTCGGTCACGGCGGACATCTGTCGTGCCGGAACGTGCCGCTGACGCAGCTGGCGCTGCTCACCGCGCATCAGATGATCAAGCCGCCTTTCGACGGCAGCTTCCGCCATGCGTTTCTCACCGCCAAGGCCATCGAGCTCGCCTGCCACATCCTTTTCAATCTGTCGAAGGCCGTGGAGAGCGAGGACCAGGGATGTTTCTCCGCCGAAGATCACAAGAAGCTGCAGCAAGCCATGCGCCTGATCCGCACCAACCTCGATGAGCCTTCCGACGTGAAGGAGATCGCCGAAACGGTCGGCCTGACGCGGCAGCGACTCCAGCGGGGTTTCAGGATGATCTATGGCGGCACAGTCGGCGAGATCCGCGACAAGCTCAGGATGGAGCTCGCGCGCGATCTGATCTCCGATACGACGCTTTCGATGGTGGAGATCGCGTTGGAATGCGGCTACTTGCATCCGGCGAGCTTCACCCGCGCGTTCAGGGCGGCGTTCGGCATGTCGCCCATGCAAATGCGGCTTGCCGCAAGCGATGCATTACGAGTGAAGAATCTGCGCCCCGCAGGCACGACGCAGACGAACACGCCCACTGACATCAAGAACGGCTAGTGGCTGGGACCGCCCCAGACTTCATCTGGACAGTGCACGAGGCCGTCGCGGTACACGACACCCGGAGTTCGATCGCCCGCAAGCAGCAGTGGACCGTCGAGATCCACCACTTCACAACACTGACCGATCAGAAAGGCCGGCGCCTGTGCCCAGGATGTCCCGCCCATATTGCCGACCATCGTTCGCAGACCGAGACGTTGCGCCTCGCGGGCCATGGCGAGGCCGTGAGTGAGACCGCCGCTCTTGTCGAGCTTGATGTTCACGATATCGAACAGGCCGACGAGCGGCTCCAGATCGTCGACGGTCTGTGCGCTCTCGTCTGCAGCTAACGCGATGGGCGATTGCAAACCCTGCATGTCCCGCTCGCGGCCGATCGGGAAAGGCTGCTCGATGAGAGACACGCGCGCAGCGACCAGTACCGACATCAGCACGTCTAGCGAATCGGGTGTGAAGCCCTGATTGGCATCGACCGCGAGCCAAACATCGCTTCTCGCCGCGCGGACGGCTCGAACGCGATCCGCGTCTTCAGCTTCTCCGGTGAGCTTGAGCTTGATGGCGCGTGCATCGGCGAAACGCAATGCCTGTGCAGCCATCTCGGCGGGCGTGTCGGCGCCAATCGTATAGGTCGTGAGCAGCGGCCGCGGCGATGGCAAACCTGCAAGCTTCCACACTGGCTGACCGCTGCGGCGAGCCTCCAGCTCCCACAACGCGCAGTCGAGCGCATTTCGAGCGCCGCCAGCAGGCAAGATCGTTTGCAGCGATATTCGGTCGAGACCGCTATTGATCGCTCCTGCGTCCACAAGATCCTTCACTTGATCAACGATGCGCGCCGGCGTCTCATGTTTGTAGTACACGCCACTGGCTTCGCCGCGCCCGCAGACACTTCCCTCGTGCAGCTCGACCACTGCAACGGTTGCTTCGACGACCGGGGGATAACTGGCAATCCGGAACGGGCGCCGCGTCGCCCAACGCTCGGTATGGATGGAGACTCGCATGCTCATCGGGCAAGAGTGCATCAGCCCATGCCGAGCTGCTTGATGCACAGGACGCAGGACTTCGCACCTTGGACGGCGCCGATCTGCAAAGCTTCCTTCCGCAACAGTGAAGCACCGTTCGACCTGCGATGGCTCAATGGAAAGGGAATACTGTCCACTCTCGGAGCCCTCCATGCTCAGTCCTTATTTATTGTTTCTTGGCGATGTCACCGAATTGGCGGCGGCCAAGACCGCCGCCGGCATTTTGCAATGGCGACCCGAGCTGTGCATCGGTCAGATCCGCGCTCCGGGAGGCACGGTCGATCTCGGACTACCGGAGATGAGGCCGGCCGAGGCTGCAAAGCACGGCGCACGCACGATGATCATCGGCATCGCCAATGCGGGTGGTTTCATCCCCGACTCATGGCTGCCCACGATACTCGTCGCACTCGAAGCGGGTCTCGACATTGCTGCGGGCATGCATACTCGGCTCGTCGATGTGCCGCAGATACGCGAAACGGCGAGCCGGCTCGGCCGTACGTTGCATGACGTACGGCAACCCACGCAGTCCTTTGTTCCAGGCAGCGGTCGCAAGCGCAGCGGTCTTAGGCTGCTGACGGTCGGAACGGATTGTGCCGTCGGCAAGAAATATGCGGCGCTCGCCATCGAGAAGTCCATGCGTGCTCGTGGCATGAAAGCCGATTTCCGTGCGACGGGTCAGACTGGGATCTTCATTTCCGGCAGAGGCGTCGCAGTGGATGCCGTGGTGGCGGACTTCATCTCAGGCGCGGCCGAATGGCTCTCACCCGCGAACGATCCCGATCACTGGGACGTGATCGAAGGACAAGGCTCGTTGTTTCATCCAGCTTACGCCGGCGTGACGCTCGGACTCATCCACGGCAGCCAGCCCGACGCGCTGGTCATCTGCCATGAGCCTGTTCGCAAGGCGCTGGTGGGCTTCGATCACTATCCAGTGCCGGCGCTGCAAGACTGCATCGACGCGACAGTCAGTGCGGCACGATTGACTAATCCGGTCGCCCGCGCCGTCGGCATCAGCATCAACACGTCTCGTATGAGCGAGCAAGCTGCATCGGAGGCGATCGCACGGCTGGAACAGCAGACGGGACTGCCGTGTCGAGATCCGATCCGTCACGGCATGGACGATGTCGTGAGCTACATACGAAAGATCTGGCGCTAGAACCAAACGCCCATGCGCGGCACTTCGCGCATGGGCGTTTCTTGCTAAAGCGACCAGCCGAGCATGAGCCGCACGGTTCTCGGCCGGCCGTAGTTCACGAACATGTCCGTATAGGCGCCGGCCGCATAGAATTCGTCGAGCACATTGTCGACGTTGAGCTGCGCACTGAAGCCGCTGTCGCGCACATAGCTGATATTCGCGTTGAGCAGCGTGTACGACGGCACGTAGAAGGTATTGGCAGGATCGCCCGCCATCTTCGAGTAGTGACTTCCGCCCACACTGAAACCGAGGCCGCGCAAGCTCCCGTCCTGGATCACGTACTTCGTCCACAGGCTCGCGCCATGGCGAGGAACGTTGACAGGCCAGCTCCCCTTGGGAACGACGTAGTCCTCGATGACCTCCACCTCCGTGTAGGCATAGGAGGCGATCATCTCCCAGCCCCGTCGCAGCTGAATCTGACTATCGATTTCGAACCCGCGACTGCGTTGCCGGCCCGAGGTGTCATAGCGCCCCGCTGGCGCGGGCAGCGGGCTCGCGACGTTCGAGCGCGTGATCTCGTAGATCGCCGTTGTGACGTTATATCTGCCGTCGGACGACAGGAGTTTCAGCCCGAGCTCGTACGACTCGCCGGACTCCGGATCCAAAGGCCGGTCCGAGGCATCCAGCAGACCGACCTGCGGATTGAACGACTCGCTGTAGCTTGCATAGCCCGCGAGGCCGGGTTGGATCTCGTACGTGACACCCAGGCGCGGCACGAAAGCATCATGCTCGGTGCTCGATGTCTGCGTGTCGACCGTCACCCAATCGAAGCGGCCGCCGCCCGTGATCGTGAAGCGCCCAATCTTGATCTCGTCCTGCAGATATATGCCGTGCAGCTCGTCTTCCCGCAGCGAGGGAGACTGCACGAAATCGCCGCGCTGAAAGACACTGTAGTCGGGATCGAACAGGTCGAACGCCACCAAGGGAGAGAACGCATACGAGGGCTTGCTGTCGTTGCGCTGCCTGCCGTACTCATAACCGAACGCCAGGCGGTGACGGACCGAGCCGGTGTCGAACCCGCCGACCAGCAGCGTATCGACGCCGAGCGACCGGCGCGACTCGTCGAGATCGTTGCCATATAAATAAAGCGTGCGCTGATCGGGATCCATGGCCAGGGGCTGGTAGATGTTGAAATAGTCGACCTCGGTCCAGCTCTGGCGCAGGTTCTGCACCACTTTCAGATCGTCGTTGAAGCGATGCTCGAACGAATAGCCGATGCTGGAAAAGGTCTGGTCGATCTGCGGCGGGTTCGCCGGATCCTCGATCGTACGGCTGCGCGGCAGCCGGCCGTGCGGGTTGGGCAGAATGAAACCGCTCGCGGGACGATCGGGAATCAGCTCGTTGCGCTCCCGCGAGTAGTGGCCGATGAAGGTGATCGCGGTGTCTGCACCGATTTCCCAGGTCAACGAAGGGCCGAGGAACAGTCGCGCCACGCCGTCCGTGCCATCGATGTAAGTCCCCTCCTGGCGGTAGAGCGCGTTGAGTCGGCCGTAAACGCTCTGATCGGCATCGAGCGAGCCGCCGATGTCGAGCGCCGGAATCGCCATATCATAGCTGCCCAGAGTGATGGAGCCCTCGGCAAAGAAATCTTTGACGGGGCGTTTGCTGACCAGATTGATCACGCCGCCCGGTGCGCCCTGCCCATAGAGCGCCGAGGTGGGACCCTTGATGACTTCGACACGCTCGAGCGCCTGAGGCTCGATGTTGAGCGCCACCGTGCGTGGCAGGCCGTCGAGCAGAGTAAATCCACCAGCGGAGAAGCCGCGTATCGAAGGCAGATCGTAGGCGTACACGAAAGACGAAGCCGAGACTCCAGCGACGTTGCGGAGCGCATCGTCGAGCAGCGAGACGCCCATGTCCTCGAGAAACGCATCCGAGAGCACCTGGATGTTCTGCGGCGTCTCGAGCGACGGCGATCCGATTTTGGTCACCTGCTCCTGCAGCCGTGAGTCCGTGACGATGATGGTATCGATCGGCTCGGTGGCTCCGCTCTGCGCCTGTGCCGCGGTCCCCGACAGCGCTGCGCAAATTGCCAGAGCGCTCGTGGCATCAAGAGATCTCTTCATGGCCCCTCCCCTGTTTGAATAGCTTGCGGACGCATTGGCGCCATTGCCGGAGCCATCTTCGCGCCAGTCCTCCCGTCGGCGCTTTGCTCAAAGCCCCCTCGTTTTCGCGTTTCGGTCAGGCGGCTCCCACCGCCTGCGGCAACCTCGATCCTCGCCGCTAATTGAGTCGCCTCAACGGCAAATCGGCTACGATCCTCACCGTTACGATCGCGGGCACCCTTTCTGGCAGCTCGAGCATGAACTCAACACCCGCCGACGACCTCGCCGCCGGAGCGCAACGCCAGAGCCGCTATCGTCAGTATGTACTGCTGGTTCTGTGCGCCATCTATGCGGTGAACTACATCGATCGGCAGGTCGTCGCGATCTTGCTGGAGCTCATCAAGGCCGAGTTCGGCGTCTCCGACTCGCTGCTCGGATTACTGTCCGGGCCAGCCTTCGCGCTGTTCTACGCCACCATGGGAATTCCCATCGCCATCGCTGCCGACCGACACAGCCGTGTCCGGATCGTCTCGATCTGTCTCGCGCTGTTCAGTCTGATGACGTTGTTCTGCGGGCTTGCAGTGCATTTCTGGCAGCTGCTCGCGGCGCGCGTGCTGACCGGCGTCGGCGAGGCCGGCACGGGTCCTGCCTCGCAATCGATGATTTCCGACCTCTATGCGCCCCACGAGCGAGCGACAGCGCAGGCAACGTACGCCGTCGGAGTCAACCTCGGCGTCATCGTCGCGTTCTTTGGCGGCGGCTGGATCGCGGATAATTATGGCTGGCGCTATGCTTTTCTTGCCGCGGCGATTCCGGGATTTGTCCTCGCCCTGCTCGCTTCGCAAACCATTCGCGAGCCGCAACGCGTCGGGTCGGCGTCCAGCGCGCCGATACCGACCTTCCGGGAATGCGTCAATGTCCTGTGGGAGCTGCGCTCCTATCGATACATCGTGTTCGGCACGGCGATGAGCGCCTTCGCCGGTTACGGCATGGCCGCCTTCATCCCGGCGTTCCTGATGCGCTCGCATGGGCTCGATGCAGCCGAGGTCGGTGCGCTGTTCGCTCTCGTCGTGGGGCTCGGGGGCGGCTTGGGTACATATTTCTCCGGCGCACTCGCCGACCGGATGAGCCGACGCGACGTGCGCTGGAATATGTACGTGCCGATGATCGCCGCGCTTGCATCGCTACCGTGCTGGCCACTGCTGCTGTTGTCCAGCGACCTCGCCGTCACGATTGCGGCAGTGATGATTCCACTGGCGCTCAGCGTCGTTTTCATCGGCCCCTGTGTCGCCACGATCCAGACCCTGGCGCCGACCAGGATCCGCGCGCGTGCGGCCGCAATTCAGCTCTTCATCGGCAATTTGATCGGCCTTGGCCTCGGGCCGCAGGTCGTCGGCATCGCGAGCGACCTGCTGGCGCCCGTGGTCGGTCGTGATTCATTACGCTATGCACTCGCTGTGGGCGCCGTTGCGAGTTGCATCTCGATCTGGAGCTACTGGATGGCCTCGCGCCGTCTGAAGGCGGATCTCGCTGGCACCTGAAAGCGTAAGACCCACCCCCTAACCCCCTCCCGTGCACGGGAGGGGGAACATAAATTTTTAGTTTTTTTCAAAGTAAAGACGTCCGCCGGGAGCCAGGGATCGAGAGATGACGACCTTGCTATGCGTGACGTCCCAGCAAACGCCCCGGCCGCGCACCCGTCACGCCAGTCGCAATGTCATAAACCGTTTGCCCGTTGACCCAGCACTGGTGGATTCCTGCGGCGGCTTCAGTGGGCTTCTCGAACGTCGCCCGGTCAGCGATGCGCAAAGGATCGAACAACACCAGATCGGCATAGGCTCCCTCACGAAGGACACCGCGATTCTCGATGCCGAACACGGCGGCCGGACGGCCCGTCATCTTGTGAATGGCGGTTGCCGTGTCGAACAGCCCGAGATCGCGCGCATAGTGACCCAGCACGCGGGGAAACGTGCCCCACAGCCGCGGGTGCGGCCCTTCGCCGTGCGGCAAGCCGTCGCTGCCGATCATCGTTCGTGGATGAGCGAGAATGCGGCGGACGTCATCCTCGTCCATCGAGAAATAGATAGCGCCGGCCGGAGACAGACGGCGCGCAGCGGAGCGCTGATCGATGCCCCACTCGGCAGCGATCTCCGCCAACATACGCCCGGCCGCCTCGGGATGCGGCACTGACCAGTTGACCCGGATCGGTATGTCCTCGCGCACCAGTTCGGCGAGCAGCGAAGTGGACGATGCAGCATACGGATAGGCATCGAGATCGACGTCCTGGTCCAGGCTGGCGCGATCGATGAGCGCGAGTGTCTGCTTCGATCGGCCGAAGTTGTCCGGCCCGGCGCATTTGTGATGACTGATGACGACTCGCGCGCGTGCGCTCTTGCCTATCCGCAAAGCTTCTTCGATGCTCTCGATCACGTATTTGCCCTCGTCGCGCAAATGCGTGGTGTAGAGCCCGCCATACGCGCCGATCACTTCGGCGACAGCCATGAGCTCCTCCGTCGGCGCATGACGGCTCGGCGGATACGCAAGCCCGCTGGAGAGTCCGCAAGCGCCCTCCTGCATGGCCGCGGCAAGGCGTTCGCACATGGTTGCGATCTCACGGTCGTTTGCCGCACGATCCGTGTCACCCTTCATGGCCTGGACCCTGAGCGTCATGTGGCCAATCAGCGCCACTGCATTGACCGGCGGCGGCGACAGCACGAGCCGCTCGGAGTACGCAGCGAAGCTGTCGAACACCCACCAGCGCTCATCGCCCAAGAGATCCAGCGGCGGCGGCGGACGACGGGAGAACGTGGCGGGCGTGAGACTGACCCCGCAATTGCCGACCACGACTGTAGTCACACCCTGCGACAGCTTGCACGTCATCGCCGAAGGCTCGGACAGGAGCATCCGGTCATCATGCGTGTGCGCATCGATAAAGCCTGGCGCAAGCGCCAGCCCGCTCGCAACGATCTCGCGCGTTCCCACCCAGGAGCCCAGATCGCCGACACTGGCGATTCGCTCGCCCCGGACGGCCAGATCGCCGAGGCGCGCCGGCGCTCCTGTTCCATCGAAGATGGCTACATCGCGGATGATCAGATCGCATCGAGACATAGGGAGAATCCGTGTTCGACTATCCGGGTAGGAATTCAGCGCCTTTCCCTGGTGAGCGTCTTTGCACGAGGGCCCGGGCGTTGACCAAACGGACGTTGCCGGACCGAACTGACAACTCGCCGTGGATAATCGCAAAGCACGGCAGATTGGACGGCGGCACTCTGGATAGAGGTGCACCTTTTATTGGGGAGAGAAGAATGCTCGAACGCTGTGCCAGAGTCGGCGCGTTTCTGCTGCTGAGTCTATTCTCCGCCGCCGGCGCTTCCGGCGCCGAATCCGCCAAAGTCGCGGCCTCATACGAGGACGCGATGATCGATGTACGCGGCTACAAACTGCACTTTCGCATCTACCGCGGCGGGCAGGATACGGTGCTGCTCGAATCAGGCTTTGGCTACGGCGCCGCCGAATGGGACGAGCTCGCGCCGCGCCTGAGGAGTACGACTGGCGCAACGATCATCAGCTACGATCGCGCCGGCTTAGGGATGAGCGAATTGCCGGAAAGGCCTTATGACGTGCACGAAGAAGTCATCGGGCTGCACTCCGGGCTGTTGGCGCTGGGCCGCACACGCGATGTCGTGCTGGTTGGCCACTCTTATGGCGGCTACCTCATCCAACTCTACGCGAACTTCCATCCGGAAAACGTGCGTGGCCTGGTGTATGTCGATTCGAACACGATCACGGGAATCGATGCGCTGAACGCAACCAAGATCGCCGATTCCTTGATCCGGCACAACGACGTTCCCAATCCAACCCAGCAGCAGCGCGCCAACCTGCGAGCAGCAAGAGGCTATCCGAACGCGCACGAGACGATGCGGCGCTATCCCGTGATTTGCGGCGTGCCGGTCGTGGTGATCACTGCCGGTAAGAAACCACAAGGATTGGGGACTGACGCCATCGACGCGTGGCGCCGCGGGCACACGGAATTGGTTTCACAAAGTGGCGGCACTCGAATGTTCGCCGAACACAGCGGCCACATGGTGCCCTTCGACCAACCCGACATCATCATCGAGGCGGTGCGCGCCACACTCAGTTCACCGCTACGCAATCGGCCTTCGTTGGGGTCGCCAAATCGGACCTGTGCCGCATCCTAGGAGCTTGGCGTCGCCATTGGGTCAACATGCGGTCGGACGAAGTAGAAACTGGCTGCTGCCAATGGAAACCGGCGGCTCGTAGCCAAGCGACGACGCGTAGTCTTCGATACTGAATGCGAGCACCTCGTCCGGGATCGGCATCGCCTCACGCATCGATTCCGTAATGGACTTCTCGTTACGCTCGAACAGGATAAGCGGGCGGCAGCAACGAATGAGCTCGCGTGCTCCCCACAGGACCAGCGTGTCGGCCCCCTCCGCGTCTGTCTTGAGGAGGCCGACGTTATCGAAATTGAAAGAATCCAACGTCCGCATCTGCACGCGCACACCCCCGCGTCCGAGCTGAAGCCCGCCATAGTTGAAGTCCATGCCATCCTGGTACGCGAACACCACGCCCGCATTCGGTCCGTCGCGAATCACGTTCTCCATCGAAACGTCCACGCTGTCGCGGTGACCCGCTGCTGCCTGAAAGATCTCTACGTCGGCGACGCATCCATTCGTTTCCAGGTTGCGCCGGAGCAGAGCGAACATCATCGGCTGAGGCTCGAACGCGTACACGCGCCCTCTGCCCCGCATCCATCTTGCGTACGGGACAGTATGCGTGCCGACGTGCGCCCCCACGTCGACCACGTTGCATGGGCCGCGCGCCTGAAGCAGAGGACGCACGACCTCCAGAAGTGAGTACTCCCAAGCGACGCCATGATCGAGCACGCCCGCGATGAAGAAATCCTCGGCGACGTAGTAAAATGTGCCCAGCGCCGTGGTCGCTCGCCGAATCGTCATCACTCGCCCACCGGTGGCGGATGGCGCCACCAACTGCCAGCCCAGTGATGAATGCCGAAGGCCCGCTCACGCGCGGCAGCTTCACTCGACGGTCGCTGACCGAAGACACACTCGGGAATGGGGGTCGGATACAACAGCTCCCAAGGTACGATCGTCACGCGTTCCTGCTCTGCATAAGAGGCGACCGCTCGGGTCAGCAGGAATGGGCCCGTCGCATCCAGCGGATCCGGACTTCGCTGAAACGCAATCAGCAGCTCGAACACGTGCTCCCAGAATGGATGTTCCGCTGTCGAAGCCATGAGCGCGTTGCAGACGATGCGTTCGAGGCCGCGGGCGCGTGGCGCATCGAGGGCCACGTGCGCCGGCGGCTCGCAACCAAACATCACCTCGCAACCGCTCAGGAGCGGATCGATGGGACGGAGGCTCTCGAAGTCGAGATCGACATAGAGTCCGCCGTGACGATGCAGTAGGAAATAACGCGCGGCGTCGACCCGCATGATGTGCTTGGGGTAAGCGTCGTACATCGGCAGGAACCATGAATAGCAATCCTGGACGAGCCGCCGCAAGTCGTCATCCGTCCAGAGTCGATGTTCCCAATCCGGATGATTCGTTCGCCAGGAATGGCGGAACGGCGCCCAGCACGACGGAATCGCCTCGCGCTTCCAGGTCTGATGGAGAATGCGCGGTGGCGGGCCCACCGCTGCCATGCTCACAGCAATGCTCCCGAACGCAGGCTCCAGCCGTCAGCTTCGCCGCCGTGAAGACAGAACGCGGGACCATCGCAACCCAGAACGCGAAGCGGCTTCGGCACGCGATAATGAGCCACGGCGCGCTGGATGACGTTCGCACGCTTGCGCAGCTCGCCGGAGGAGAGACTGAAGAGTCGCAAGCGATGGTGATGCTGTTTCGAAAATGTGTTCTGCCCGTGATAGGTGTAGAGATAGAGGTGTCCCCTGCCAATCAGCGGCGCCACGGGGACTGTGTCACAGAGCCGATCGAGGAAGAATGTGTCCTCGCCCTGTCGACAATAATCACCGCTCTCCGGGTAACGGCAACCGCTATCTTTGAACAGCATTACCGTCCCGGGCAGCAGTTGGTCACGAGCGGTGCGTCCACCCAACGTCCAATCGATCCATGTAAGCGCACGCTCCTCGTCGAGGTATTGCAGATGATCCGTGAGGAGGCAGGCACGTGCATGCTCACGCAACATGTGCTCGGACTGTAGCGTGAGTCGATCGGGGTGGTAGCAATCATCGTCATCCCACTGGCAGACGATCTCGCCGCGCGCCTGGTCGAGCGATACGTTGCGCAGCTGTCCGAGGCAGTGCGCCTCGCCCGCGACCTGGTGAAAACGGACGGAATCGCCAAGGCCCCGATCGCGCACATGGCGCTGCAGGGCATTTCGATACGCAGGGCTGTCGTCGGTCACGATGACCAGTTCCTTCGCGGGATAACTTTGGCGGGCGAAACAATCGATCGCTCGCTTGGCAAGCGCCAGGCGGTCACGAGTGACCATCAGACAGCTGATGAGTGGGCGCTCGTCGCCCGGCGCCGCGGAAGGCAACTCGAGTTTGGTCGGTGCTGGCGATGCCGATTCATCGAGGAAGGTAGTGACCTCGTCCACGAATCGCGCTCGTGCAAACCCGGCTGCCTCGAACAAGCGGCGCATCACGCCCGCTTCAAACGATCCATCGCGCAACAGACGCGCACGGAACGCTACCGGAGAATGAGCCGCCAGCGCCGCGCCACGCAGATCGAAATCGGCCTGATCGCACGCGGGCTCAGCGTCGCCGAGCCGACCGGACGGCCACAAAAACTGTCCGTAAGCGAGATCGCAGTTCGGATCGTCGAACGCGGCACACCACCTGGACAGCGTTTCGGGATGGGGTAAGCGATCGTAGGCTCGCAACGCAATCACGATCTCCTCGGCGAGGCAATGTTCCTCGACGACGCGGGCCAGGCAAGTCTCGAAATCGAACGATCGATCGTTGCTCACGAGACGGATCCGTTCGTGCTTCGAGATGAAGGCGTCGGTTTCCGGATCGGCGAACCCGCCGTTACGAACCAACGCGATCTCAAACGGCTCGATGCGCTGGCGCATCAGGCTGTCGAGACACGTATCCACCTCGCTGCCAGCACGACTCTGGATGACAACGACGCGGACCGGCTGGTCGCGACGCGCCGCGGGCGGACACGGGAAGCGCGCAGCGAGGCTGAAGCGCCGGTTTGTCAGCACGCGTTGGACGATGTCGGCAGGCAGCTCGTTCCTGCGCAACAGCCGGTTGCTAACATCGATCGCGCGGTCGAAGTCACCGACGCGGTGATACGCAACGGCAAGGTCGACTGCCGCTTTGTAGTCGTACACAGGTGTATCGATGAATAGACGATCGCCAGGCGGCCGACCGATTCGGGCAGCTCGCGCGAAGAATGAGAGCGCACGAGCATATTCGGCCGTCGCCTGATACATGGCTCCGAGCGCGTACAGCGGCTCCGCTCGCTGAGGATCGAATTCAACCGCGGCAAGATAGGCTCGCTCCACCTCCGCCGCCGATCCCCCCAATCGCTGCCGAATCCGCGCGATCTGATAGAGCGAGAACCACACCTCGTCGCGCCATCCACCCATTGCGATTCGCCGGTTGTACCAGTCGAGCGCCTGGCGAAAGTTGCCGGCGTCACGGTAACTCTGCGCCAGATAGAAGACAGTCCGCGGATTGTCAGGATCGACACGCAGAGCCTGCTCCAAAGCCGCCGCATCTCGGTCGTAAGTGCGCGGATCGCGGGCGCGCGCGCCATCCTTGTGATGAATCGTTCGCACGCCTGTTAGATGCCCTTCGGAGCGCGCGGCTTCGCAAACAGCGGCCTCGTGCACGACTCCTTCATAGCGCCACGGCAATGCGGATCGCAGAAGCATACGGCGCAGATAGATGTAGCTACCGTGGTGAAGATCAGCCGTGTATGAATCGGCATCGAGTGAAGGTAATGGACCGTCGAGCTCGAGCGTCTCGTCGGCATCGATGACCAGGACGTAATCCCCGCGCCCCAGCGCAAGCCCCAGTGCTTCCGTGCGATTGTGGGCGAAGCTGATCCAAGGTCGTTCGGCGAGCTCACCGGGAACTTCGCGCAGGTGCTCGCGGATGATGTCCTGCGTTCCGTCGGCCGAGCCCGTATCGACGATGACCCAGCGATCGATGACGCAACGAACCGAGTCGAGACAGCGCCGGATGACCGGCGCTTCGTCGCGAACGATCATGCACAGACAGATGTTTCTTCCCTGACTGTCCATGCCGTGTCAGCGCATGCGCACCGCCTTGGCGCGCGCTTCCTTCTCGATGCGCAGGATGGCTGCGCGATCGAGTCGCACGCCCAGGCGCTTGACCACCGGCGGATCGCAATCGAAGTTCGCCAGGCCATCTTCATCGACCGCCGCCCGGGCGAGAACCTTGCGGTCGCCGACGAGCTCGAGCGGCAGCCCGGCGCCCACCGGAATGCCTTCATCGCGCAGCAGAAGTACTCTGAACATATCCAGCTCCTATTCGATAACCGAATGCGTGATGCAGGCGCCGCTCAGCCGAGTTGTCCGGTCGGGCCGCCCACACCATCCGTCGGCCACTGCGAGTACGGCGGCAGATAGCTGAGGTCGGGGCCGGTCGCGCCGCTCGGGCCACGCGGTGGAGAGCCCACCTCGCCGGTGGCGCCGGGGTTCGGATCGATGTAACCGAACGTGATCATGCCGGCCTCCCACATCAGGATGGCGGTCGACCACACCCACCAGTCGTCAGTCCACGAGTAGTCGGCCTTGTTGGTCACGTCGTTGCGTCGCTCCACCACGTTGGTCTGCTCATTCAGACGGAACAACGGCGACCAGTTGCGCCGATCGTTCGGATCCACCGTGAGGTTCGGCACGTAGCCGGTGACGCCGAACGACACGGGCACTTTGTTCTGCTGGAACGCCTGCCATACGTCATCCATCGAAGCCTGACAGGCGCGACGCGCCATGAGCACGTTGGGATAGTTGGCTTTGTCACGAAACCGCTTGTCACCGTAGGTGACCCATTGATCGACGCGCGCGTTCGTCGCCCAAACGCCGAAGCGATTCTCCTCATCATGCATGCCTCGCGCGACCAGGCTGGCGAGATCCTGATACGAGAACCAGCCCTCCCCGGGAATGTAGACCGAGCCGCCCGGCTCTTCCTCATACAGCCTGCGTCGCGGCGTGCGCCGGTGACCGCCCGCGAAGAGATCGGTGAGGAAGTGGTCCGCAAAGGCGTTCGCCGCATAGGCCTGCGCCAGCAGCGTCGTCTGTTTTGCGGGATCCGTCTGCTGACGCGCCACCACAGCCATGCGTGCCGCGGTGATGTGTCCGGCCATATAGGCAGTCCACGCGTCGACACCGAAATGATCGAAGTTGGTCTTGGCAAGGGCGAGATAACGCCCACCGGTCACAGCATCCCATTTCTTCGACAGACTATCTCCCAACGCTCCGTAGGCTGCCGACGGCTGCTTGCCCTCGCTGAGCGCCTGGCGCACCGCGTTGAACTCCGTCGTAAGAATGTCGAGGATCGACGTCACTTGCGCGGGCGCCGCGGCGCTCTGCGCGAGCGATTGATAGTTTGCGAGGAACTGCGCCTGCTGCGCCTCCGGCCCGGGAGCCTTGCAGATCGGACGATCGGGGTCGCCGAAGAAGTCGCCGCCGAGGGCGACAATCTGGCCATAGCTCAACACCAAACCATTCGGCAGGTGGATCAGATAACTTTCCGCGGGCTGCGGACCGGCCGGAAACTGCAGCTGACAGCCTTGCACGATGATGACGTGCTCGCTGCTTTCGAATCGCACCCGTACCGGTGGACCGTCCGAGAAGGCCACCGGCCCATCTTCCGCACTGCTCACGACACTCGGCGGTGTGAAGCTACGCAAGCTTTCATGCAGCACAAAATCCAGCGGACGGAATTGCACCACGGGGAGCGTCGCACCGGGCGGCTGCGCAACTTCGACTCCATCCTCGTGCAGCAATTCGGCGATCGTACCTTCCGTGAGCGCCCCGACACTCGCCGCGGTGTGCGCCTGCGCAAGTGTTTCGAGCGATGGAGTGCGTACGGATAATTTTTCCGCAGTTGACATGGATGCTCACTCCCTTTGGCGTGAAATTCACTATGTGAGCTCGCCCCGAACTGACTTGTGACATCGGCCGTCGGCCTCCATGCCAGAAACATTTGATTTGTCGTTTGTCTCGATTCGAGCTCGTTGACTGTTGTCGCGCGCGATACTCAAGGCCGTGCGAGCGTAGGTGGCGACTATTGCACCGTCAATTTCGGCTATCCCCGCCGGACTGCGTCCGTTGCGGATCCGCCCGACGTTGGTCGAACAGTATCGGCGTGCGATGTCCGGGTTGCGGGTTAGCGAGCCGCACGAGCTAACAAGTCGACATACGCGATTTCAACCAGCGAGGACGATTGGATACCCAGCCGGTTCATCAGGGCATGCGCTTCACGCTCTCCGCTTTCGGCAGGCTCGAGGTCTTGCAGCACGACCTCGATCTCCAGGAAATCCCCCAGGCCCTCGACACGATCCAGGTGCAGGCGGGTTCTACCCACTAGATACAAAGTGCGCCGCTTGACGACACGGCCGGCCTGTCCATACGCCAGCGTCAATGCCTCACGCAAGCTGTCGGGACTCGCGGTCGGGGAGCGAATGTAAAAGGATTCTTTTGGACCTTGCTCGTTGGCGCGCCGATAGTAGATCAGCTCGCCTTCGGTAGCTGAAAAGGCGCGCAGTTTCAGCCGTCCGCCATCGCAGCGGAAGAACGTGTCGTCTTGTGAGATTTGGACTGGACCCTGCGTGGCCAACGCAGCTACGGCAGGTTCGAGCGCTTCGATGCTCTCGATGTGGGCCTTGATCTCGATATTGCGGGGCATGCCTGGATAGCGGATAACAACCAGGCGTCATGATACCTGAAGCGCGCGCCCTCCTTGCGCGCAACAAGTTTCCGCGTATCGTTCGCTTCGATCCGTTCAGGAGCACTGCGCATGAGTATTCGAACTTCACTGACTTGCTTCATCGCTCTCGCCGCCTTCGCCGGTGCGGCCGTAGCCGATCGCACAACGCTCGCAAAAGAGGTGAGCGACGCAGAGCAAGCCTTTGCCGCCACAATGGCGGCGCGCGATCACGTCGCGTTCACACGCCATCTCGCAGAGGACGCTGTGTTCTTCGACGGTGAGAAAGCGGTCCGGGGAAAAGCGGCGGTCGCCACGGCGTGGAAGGCGTTCTTCGATGGTCCGAATCCGCCGTTCTCCTGGAGTCCCGAAAGCGTGGAGGTGCTCGACTCCGGCACGCTAGCGTATAGCAGCGGTCCCGTGTTCGACGCCAATGGTAAGCGTGTAGCCACGTTCAATTCAGTCTGGCGCCGCGAGGCGGACGGCGCATGGCGCGTCGTTTTCGACAAGGGATGCAACGTATGCGACTGCAAGCAAGCGCAGCCGAGCAAGGCCGACACCCACAATTGATGCTGCTCTAGGGCGCGACGTCCGGTTCGCGCAGTGCCGGCAAGACGACCACCGTGGGATGCGAGCCCGCACGCACATCTCTGCGATCGAGCATTGCGGTGTTACCGAACAGGTCGATCTTCTGCGCGTCGCCGGCTAACGTGGCACGCGCGACCCATGCGGCTTCGCGCACCCCGCGCTCGAAAAGATAACTTGGCGGACCATTGGAAGTGACGAACGACGAATAGGTGCTGACGATCAGACGACGACCGCGAAATCCCAGCGCCGTGCCGAACACATTGCCCATCGGGTACTCGACGGCGTTCGGTTCGCCGATTTGCTGGCTCATGAGCCAGTCATCGTCGAGCCCCGTATACATGTACACCATGCCTCGCCCCACGCCCGACGGCGGCACTGCTCCCGGAGCGCTGACTGCGACGTTATATTCGTAGACCCCGACAGAATGGCCAAATCGCGTATTCGCACCGCCCGCCTCGGGCAGCAGCGTTTCAGCCAACGCCCATTGACCGTTACGGCGCTGGAAAATATACGCCGCGCCGGTCTCGCTGTTTTCCGCCGGCTTGCCGACCGCCACCGTCCATGCATGTAACGCCAATGACCGCTCGCCAGCGAAGAAACCGTCGCTCGGCGGCAGGATCCGACTTTCTTCAGTAAACAACCCGTCGCTGCCGCGGACATATATCGTGAATTGCGAAACCGTGTCGATCAGCACTCGATTGCCGTCTTTGGCCAGACTGTCGGCACATCGATCGATGACCTGTTTCACGCTCCAGCGCGTATCGTTGCGACCGAGCACGTGGGTCTGACAAATTTCGGGAACGTTCGGACCGTATTGAAAAGCGGTGACCACGATGTCGTCGCCGACCACCGCGATGGGAGCCCGATAACCGGCCGACGTATAGCCCGGCGGCAGCACACTGCGATTACGCAGAATGGCCTGCGCGTACCACGGACCGGCAGGAATGCGGCGATAGACGTGCACGACCGGCTCGAGCGCACCGATGGCGCCCAAGGTACTGCCGTCATACGACGGCGGGCCGAAGCACGAAAATTGATAACAATCGTTGGGCGCCGGCAAGCGCGGCACGAAGGTCGTGCGAATGTTCGGCAGAGTCTGGGCGATGGCGCTGCCCAGGCCTGTTGCCAGCAACAACACGACCATGGATGTGAAAAGTTTTGCCGGGGAACGGCTGGAACGAATCAAGCGCGGCGGGTCGACGTTGACCATGGGTCACTCCGTGATGTGGGCGCAAGTGAAGCGCCCCGCGGAGCCGTTCGCCATCGTGGTTTATCGCCGATCGCTCGATCACAGGGTGCGCAGAAAGAAATCCTGGGCGGTGGGCACGGCCTTCAGCCCGTCGTGGGCGCAGTTCGCGACCACCTCGCGGCGGACATCGAAACCCAGCGACTGGTAGTTCTTCAGCAATGTCATGCTTCGCTCGAATCGGTTCTTCCCCAGCCTGGCGTGGATGGCGGCGACCTCGCTTCCGCCGGGATAGGTGAACTCCTCGACGTCGTTGGCGCCGACGACGATCTGAATCGGTACGCGCCGGATCGCGGCGACATCGATCGATTGACCGAAGATGTCGCTGAAGTTCTTGGTTCCCGCCCAATAGTCGGTGGTTGAATCGATCAGGGTGATGCCCCCCGGCGCTCCTATGGACACAGCACGCAACTTGTCTGGCTGCAGGTACAGGAATCGGTGCGCGAAGTGGCCGCCGCCCGAATAGCCGAACAACGCAAACTTGCCGAAGTCGTGGCCGAGCGTGGCGGACACCTCGGCCACTATATTCAACAGCACGCGGTCATAGCGGATATCCCCTTCCCGCATGTACTTGTAACCGTCGGCGTTGCCATCGCCCAGCACGTTGGCCGGAAACAGAGGCGCGAGCAGGACGTACTTGTTGAACCGCGCGAAGTCCTGGAACGCGGCGCGATATTCCCACTGATTTCGGCCGCTGCCATGAACGAGAACTGCCAGCGGGTGGGCCTTCGGATCTTTTGCAAAGGATGGCGGAACATAGATGCACCAGGAAAACCGCGGATCCGCTTTCGATGCGTAAATCGAGGTGGGCCATCGCGCGGCGCCGTCGTCCGAAGACGCCGCCGGAGCACGTGATATTTGAGCGGACGCGGTCCTCGCCAGAGTCATACCTACTCCCGCCAGCCCGACTGCGGTGAGCAGCTGTCGTCGGTCCATGTTTCGATTCTCCAGACTGTCAGGTCAACTCGATATCCAGCAACCGCACGAACTGCTGGCCGCTGTGCATGTCGCGCTCCACCTCGCCGCCCTGGGGCGTGATGCGAGGATAGGAAACTTTGAGAATGTTCAGCTTCGGCACCCGAAACTGCTTCACCATGCCTGCGTCGATGCCGTAGAGCTTTGCAAAGACTGCAGGGCCGATCGCGCTGCTGCCCGCGAAGCGTTCGAAACTGTCCGGTCCATCGAAAAAGAAATCCACCGTCACCCAATAGGGCCCGGCGTTCTTGGAGCGCACATGGCAAACCTCTCGCACGCTAGGCATCAGCTCGCCCTCTCGGAATTCATATCGATCCACTCGGTCCGCACCAGCTCCATGGGGTCATCGACATCGACGACATGGTTGAGCTTGAACTCGTAGACAGCACCGCGCTCGATGTCCGCGGGCGTGAATGCAAAGCCGTAGCTAGGCATTTCGTGGTGACCTGGCATCGGCATGTGGAAGAAGAAGGGATTGCAAGCCTTGGCGATCTGCGTCGCGGTGTCCTGCGTTGCCGCGGTGGCAACGAACAGCACACCGACTTCGCGCGGCGCCGGCGTCCCGGCCGGGACGCGCTCGCCGGAAACTGCGTTCCAGCCATAAAGCCGTAGCGAGATGTGAAAATCGTCGGGCGCGAGACCCATCGTCTTCTTTACGCGATCGTAAAGCCCCTCGAGCATCCGTCGCTCGAACCCTTCCAGATCTCTGAGCACGATCGGGTCCTGGATCCCGACCAGCATGATGGTTTGGAAGCGACCGCTCGCTGCGCCTTCGAGCTTCATCGTGTATGGCTTTTCGCGCCACACGGAAGAAGTCACGCGGACCGTGCGGAATTCGGTCTGCACGTAGTCGGCCTCGGTTACATCCAGCACGCCACCAGGCTCGATCAGATGGAATGGGTTGCTGTTCTCGTACAGCATGTGCGCCGAGACGCTATGCGGCGTGCACCTGTTCACGGCATTGAGCGGTTCGACCTCGAAGCCCGACTCGTCGATGCGCAGTAGAACCCCCGAACCCGGAATCTCCTTCTCGGTGCATTGCGCGCCGCATTCCCCTATCTTGCCGGCATGCCAGCTCGCCCCCGGAGGAGCGCCCTTCATGAGAGCAAACGCCGCGATGACGGCTGTATCGGTGGTGCGTCCGCCGAGGATGATGTCAGCTCCCGCTTGAAGAGCCGCGATATACGGTTCCGGTCCCATCACCGCGACGATGTGCTCGCACGAATCGATCGTCTCGTCGGCGAGATCGCCGCAAGGAGGCAACGGCCGGATGCGGCCCGCCTTGTTCTTCGCCTTGACGGCTTCCCTGCTCTGCTCGGAGTAGAGCAACGCGATGCGCGGCCGGATGCCGAGCTCCCGCGCGACCTCGACTGCGATGTCGCGTGTCCAGTCGACGTTGAGATTGCCGCCGGCCTGCCCGCTCGTGCCGATGAGAATCGGAATCTTTGCCTCCGCTGCCGCCTTCATGAGGATGGTGAGATCGCGCTTCACGGCGCCGCGATTGTTCTTGGACATGCCTTTTGCAAGGTAGGCGGCGCCGCTGTCGGTCGAGCCGGCGTCGGAGGCAATGACCTGGGCGCCGCGTGAGATCCCATAGAGGATCTCCTCCTCGCGAACGCCGGCGCCAAGCGATCCGGTCGGGACCAGCACAATCCAACGACGCGAATGTTGTTCGGAATCCATGATGAGGTTTCTCTCCAGAATGGGCGTCAACGAATGGCCCCGGTGAGCGTCGCGGTGCCGATCAGAATGAGCGTGGCCAATGCGGCCCATTTGAAACTGAAGCGCTGTAACGCTGCGACGTCGCGGCCGATCAAACCCGCCATCAGATACAGGGCGGCGACGAGCGGACTGAGACCGTGGATCGGCATCGCCAGCAGCGAGGCGCGAGCGATGATCACCGGAGCGACGTTGTAGTGAGATGCTGTCTCCGCGATCACCGGCACGACGCCGAAGTAATATGCGTCGTTCGACAATGCGAAAGTCAGCGGTGCGCTCAGAAATCCGGTGATGACGCCGAGATAGGGACCGAGCTGCGCAGGCACGATCGTCATCACGCCCTGAGCCATCGCATCGGTCATGCCTGTGCCCGAGAGGATGCCGGTGAAGATGCCGGCCGCCAGAATGAGAATGGTGATCGGCAATGCATTCACGGCGTAGGCTTGCAGTCGCCCGCGCTGAAGCTCGAGATTCGGGTAGTTGATCATCAGTGCAATCGCAAAGCCGGTCATGAAGATCAGCGACAGCGGTGCAAACTGACCGATGACGGCGGCGAAGACGAGGATCGTCAGCGCGAGATTCACCCAGAAGAGTTGCGGGCGCGCGAGCGACTGGTCGCGCTCGATGGCAATGCCCGAGGGCGATTGCTCGATCTGCGTCGGCTGCAGGACGAGGCGCTTGCGTTCCTGCCGGCCCAGATGCCACGCGATCAGAACCGTGGACACGAGACCGACCACCATCGTCGGGATCAGTGGAATGAACACGTCCGAGAGATCGAGACGAAGCGCGGACGCAACCCTCGCAGTGGGACCGCCCCAAGGCGTCAGATTGGCGATCGTGCCCGCGAGTCCCATCAGCGTCGCGAGAATCAGCGGATTGATGCCGAGCCGGCGATAGACGGGCAGAAAGGCGGTAACCGTGATCAGCGCCGAGGTGGCGCCATCGCCATCGAGCGATACCAGGGCCGCCACGATCGCGGAGCCGACCGTCACTTTGACCGGGTCATCGCCAGCCAGGCGCAACACGGTGTTCACCAGCGGATCGAACAGCCCCGCATCGATCATCACCGCGAAATACAGCACCGCGAACAGCAGAGTCGTCGCCGTCGGCGCAAGCTTCGTTACGCCGCCAATGACCATCTCGCCGAGCTCCGCACCGTGTCCAGCGATCGAGCCGAACACGAGCGGGACCAGAATCAGCGCAACCAGGGCCGAGACCCGCTTGGTCATGATCAGGATCATGAAGGTCGCGATCATGAGATAACCGAGCAGCATCGCTGTAACGCTCAGAACGAGGCATTGAACGTGACGCCGAGCTGGCGCGGCGGGCCGTACTGCACGAAATGATAGTGCGCCGGCGCGCTGAACGTCTGCCAAGTGCGATACACCTCGTCCGTCAGGTTGTGTCCCCACAGCTGCACGGAAAGTTCGTCATTGATGTGATACGTGAGGCTGGCATTCCAAAGCGTACGAGGCACACGGTATTCGTTGAAGTCATTGAGGGAGTTTTCGAAGACTTCGCTCTGGTAATCCATCGTCACATCCAGACGCAGCCATCCCCATGCTTCGGACTGCGATGTTTGCAGGCCGACGTTGGTCACGACGGCATGTTCCGGTGTGCGGCTGAGGCGCTTGCCGACCCCGTCCGTGAACACCGGCGACCCGTCGGCAAGGAAGGCAGATGTTTGAATGAAGCGCGTGAAATGCGCATCCAGATACGCGTAGCGCACGGTCGCATCGAACCAATCCACCGGATTCACGGAGAGCTCGGTTTCGATACCCTCGATCTTCGCATCCGCAGTGTCGGTGACCACACGCGTTCCTGCAGGTCCCTGCGTGGCATCCGGAACGACCTTGATGGTCTGGAAGTCTCGATAATCCATGCGGAACACCGAGACATTCGCGCGCAGCGTGCCGTTCAACCAGTCCGACTTCACGCCGATCTCATAGTTGGTTGTTTTTTCCGGATCCGTCGCTCTTCGTGCGAGAACGTCGTTCGGCGGCTGCTCCGGGAACGCGCCGGACTTGAATCCCGTCGAGAGCGTTCCGAACACGAACACGTTGTCGTTGAAGCGATGATCAGCTCCGACGCGGTAAGTGAACACGCCCTCGTCGAAGATCCCTGGATCGGAGGCAGTGTCGTAGCTCACGGTCGGTGCGGCGATGGACCCCGTCAGTCGTCGAGCCGCATATTCCTTTCTTTCCTGTGTGTACCGGCCGCCAGCGAGCAGGCGCAGCCCCGAGGAGAACTGATACTGCGCCTCGCCGAACGCCGCATAGCTCTCGTTGGAAGAGTCTCCGAAGAAACGATTGACGGTCGTCGGCGTCGCGCTCTGCTGAGTTTCGCGCTCGCGATGCACTTCGTCGTTGTTGTAATAGACTCCGAGCACCCATGAAAGCGGGCCCTGCGAAATGGATGTGAGCCTGGATTCCAGCGAGTACGAGTCGGCCTCCTCGGGCGCGAGAATTTGCAGGCCTGTGACGACCACACCGTTCGCGACATTGCCCGCAGGATCGGTGTTGTCCAGATCGTTGGAAAAATCATAGTCGAGGGTTCGCCAGGCGGCAGTCGTGGTCCAGTCGGCGACACCCAGCGCCGGCGTATTGAATTCCGCGCGCAGACCGCCTGTTGTCGATTTGGTGTAACCGAGATGATCCGGGTTGGTGACGCGCGGATTGCTGAAGTCGGCATAGCCCCGTCCCGGGGTGAACGGATTGTTGATCAGGTTGAAGCGGGAACTATCCGACAGGTCCTGATCGGCAATGTCGCCGGAGATCAGCAAGCTCGCGCCGCCCGTGAATTCCGCACGCAACTGCACGCGGGCGGATTGCATGTCCTCGTCGTCTAACGCCCGGCCATCGGCGGTCTTGCGGAATCCATCGTTCTGCACCGAGCCGACCACGGCGCGCGCCGCCACGGAATCGGTGAGCGGCAAGTTGTACATCAGGTGGAGGTTCTTCTGCCCGAACTCGCCGAAGCCCAGGCTGGCCGAACCCTGCCTTTCATTGGTCGGCTTGGCGGTAATGAAGTTGATCGCGCCGGCCGCGACGTTCTTACCCCACAACGTGCCTTGCGGCCCCTTCAGGATCTCGACTCGCTCCATGTCGTAGAAGTCGATGCCGAGCATCGCGGCTCGGCCGAGATACACTCCGTCCAGAAAGGCGACCGACGACGGATCGCCGCCGGCGCCCTGGTTGCTGCTACCGATGCCTCTGAAGACGGGGCGCGGCGCGGATTTCGGAAACGTGTCGAAGTTGATGCCGGGAGTGGCTTGAGCGAGTCGCGTGAAATCGGAGATGCCCTTCTCCTGCAAGTCCTCTCCGGAAAACGCCGTCAGCGTGACGGGCGTGCTCTGGACGTCTTCCTCGCGCCGGCGCGCTGTGACCACGATGACCTCCAGCCTGCCATGATCCTGGGTCGCGTCTGGCGCCTCGCTCGATGCTTCAGCCCCCGATTGTGCGAATGCTGTAGGCGCCAGGACAAACGCGAGCGTGGACGTCGCGCAAAGCGCGCGCTTTGAGTTAGTCATTTTATGATTCCCCCTTGACGAGCCCAGCTTGCTCGCGCCCGTGCCCCGATACCTGCAACCAGGGTTGCATTCCCCTGAAAAATGACCTTTGATCGTACGGCGCCCGGCGCGCCCCCCTGACGAGGGAACCATGACCGGATTTCTCAGCTCGGAAAATTGGATCAGCGAATTACCTGCCCGCGTACGCAGCGCCGTCGAAACCAGGATGATCACGATCGAAGTGCCGGCGGGCGCCACCTTCAGGCGCACGGGTGAGACTGCCGATGGTTTGTTTCAAGTGCAGAAGGGCTATCTGCGCCTGCTGGGTCTTCACAGCGATGGCCGGCAGATCCTCATATTGATCTACCGCGACGGCAACACGTTCGGCGAAACGGCCGTGGTGGCGAAAAGACCTTTGAATCACACCACCGTCGCTTTGACGGATACTCGCGTCAACCAGGTTCCCCTTGCGGACTTTTGGGATCTCTATCGCACGCACCCCGAAATCCCGGAGTCGCTGTGCCGCAAGTTCGCTCACAACATATCCAAGAGTTTCGTCCGGCGAGAGTTGCGAGCCACACTCAGGCTGCGCGGACAGATCGCGAAGATGTTCACTAACATCGCCGAGTTTTGCGGAGAACCCGCCGGCGCGGGCTGGCTGCGTTGCTCACTTCCCATCACCCATACAGACATCGCCGAACACCTCGAGGTAACGAGGCAGGCCGTGCAGCGTGAGATGAGCGCGATGAGCGATGCCGGCGTTCTGCAGAAACGCGGCGGACACTGGTATCTCAGAGCTGGCGAGTTGGAGCGAGAGAGTCTGCTCGAGCCGATCGCTTGCAGCGCTCTTTAGCGGGACGCCGGCGAAGCCTAGGCAGGCCGCAGAGCGATAGCGGCAAAGAACGGCTCCAACGTTTGCTGCCGCTCCAGGGTCCAGGCAATGTCGAGAACTTTACGTAGCTGTTGGTCCGCAAATCGCGATCCGGCGAAGTCTCGAAACTTCCGCTCGATCTGCGCGTCGGCGACGCGAGGCAGCGCATTGTCCTTGGTCCCCAGTTCCTTGGAGAGAATCCGGCCGCTGTGAGTCTTGATCGTTACTCGATTGGCGAGCGACGGCATCTGCGCAGCCAGCTCGGGATCCTCTCGCACCGTGATCTTGTCGATGACCTCCAGAACGCGCGGATCCGCGAGATCCGCCCCGTCGTAACTCGCCCGCGTGATCGTGCCGTCGATCAGGGCCTTGGCCACTGTGTAGGGCAGGCTGTGATCGGCTGTTTCGCGCGTCGTGGGTCGCCACTTGGCCCGGTCCTTCGCCAGAAAATTGTAGCCGACATCGGTCGTGCCGATTTCAATGGCAGCGATATCCTCGAGGCTCGTTAGCTCCTCACGCAAGCCAATGGCCGCCATCACCGCGGTCTGCATCTCGCCATTCGTCGGATACGGCTTGGTCAGCGCGCGCATGATCTGAAAATCGCCGTTCTCGCGATTCCCGAAACCCTCCACGTCGAGCTCGAACGGGCCAGTGACCTGCTTGAAGAATCCCATCTCCCCTTCGAAGATATTGCTCGGGCCCGTCATGCCGTGCCTGGCCAAGTAGGCGCAGAACACCGCGTTACGCGACGCGTTTGCAGCCGACGCTCCCTTCCATCCGGAGAGTTCGCCCGAGCGCACCTGCCGTAGCGCGATGTGGCCGTTGAGCGCCATGCCGAGTGCGTGGACAAGTTGCATCTTCGACAAATCGAGCAGTTTGCCGACCGCCATCGTAGTGGCCACGGTGACGAAATTCACATGATCCCAGCCACGACGAAACAGCGATGCGGCGTCCTGCAAGCGCATTTGAATTTCGTAGGCGATGACCATCGCGACGATCAGGTCTTTACCATTCACGCCTTCGGCCTGCGCCACGGCGAGACAGGCGGGGATGTTGTCGCTGGGATGCCCCGGCTCGAGATTGAAATAGCCGTCGTTGTAATCGAGAAACCGCACCATCGTCGCATTCAGAAATGCGGCTGCGTCGGGCGTCACCCTCATGCGATCGAAGAGCACGGTGGATGCGCCCGCCGGCAACGTCGCCAGATAAGCGCGGATGCTGCGGACCGGCTCGCTGTCGATCGCGCCCAACGCGCAACCGATGGTGTCTACCACGCGCTGTCGCGAAGCATGGATCACGCGATCCGGAAGATCGTCGTAGGTAAGTGAAATCGTATAGTCGGCAAGACGTTCGGCAAGCAGCAAGACAACTCTCCCCTAACGAACACGCGCTCGGACCATTGCGGCGACAGATTGCAGCCAAGGCTGTCGCTCCCAATGCCTGCGCTCGAATTCCGTAATGGCGTTGGCATGCGCGAGCGAGGCGCCGATGAGATCCAGCCCGTCCAGAAACATCTGGCGGTGACGTGCGGACAGATTGAACCGAGCCGTGTGCGTAGCGCTGGAAACTTGTAAGCGCTGGATATCGATGGACATCGAATTGGTCTCGGGCGCCTCGACATCGCGCGTGAAGCGGTCCACGTCAGTCTGAGAGACGACGACCGGCAATAGCCCGTTGTTCATGGCGTTCGAATAGAAAATCTCGCCAAAGCTCGGCGCGATCACGGCGCGGATACCAAACTGCAGCAGGCCCCACACTGCATGCTCGCGGCTGGAGCCGCAGCCGAAGTTTTCCGCGGCGACCAGGATCCGACACGCGGCGTACTGCGCACGATTGAGAACGAAATCCCTGCGTGGCTCGCCCTCGCCATCGAATCGCAAGTCATAGAGCACGCCACGATCGAGGCCCGATTTGTCGATGCCCCGCAGGAACTGCTTCGGCATGATCTGATCGGTGTCGAGATTGGCGATCGGCAATGCGGCGGCTACACCCGCGATCGTTGTCTCTTTAATCACGCGCCTGCTCCAGCTTGCGAACGTCCGTAATACAGCCGGTGATGGCCGCGGCGGCGGCCATCGCCGGACTCATCAGATGCGTGCGCCCTGCGCGCCCCTGACGCCCCTCGAAATTGCGATTGGTCGTCGAGGCACAACGTTCACCCGGTCGCAGTACGTCGTCGTTCATCGCCAGGCACATGGAACATCCCGGCTGCCGCCATTCGAACCCGGCAGCGATCAGAGCGGCGGCGATACCTTCCGCCTCTGCCTGATCGCGCACGGCACCCGAGCCGGGAACCACCATGGCGCGCACGCGCGGATCTACCTTCCGCCCACGCACTACCTTGGCGACCTCTCGCAAATCTTCGATTCGAGCATTGGTGCAAGAGCCAATGAACACGCGGTCGATCGCCAACCCTTCCAGCGAAGCGCCCGACTCGAGCCCGATGTATCGCAGCGCTCTGTCCGCAGCATCGCGTTGCTGAGGCGTCTTTGCCTTGTCGGGGTCCGGGACGCGCTCATCGATGGAAATCGATTGATCGGGACTGGTGCCCCAGGTCACACGAGGGCCGATGTTCCCGGCATCGAACTGAAATTCCGCGTCAAAGCGCGCATCGTCGTCCGAGCGAAGCGTGCGCCACTGTTCTATTGCTCGCGGCAGGTGCCTCTTCATGTCGTGGGCCCGCGCCGAAACATAGTCGATGGTCACCTCGTCCGGCGCGATCACGGCGCTGCGCGCCCCCGCCTCCACTGCCATGTTACAAAGAGTCATCCGCGCTTCGACCGACAACGAGGATATTCCCTCCCCCACGAACTCCACTACAAAACCTCGTGCACCTTGTGCACCGATGCTCGCGATGATCTGAAGTACCAGATCCTTAGCGGTGCAGCCGACGGCAAGGCGCCCGTCGACGCGAATGCGCATGTTCTTTGCCACTCGATGCACCAGCGTCTGAGTCGCGAGCACGTGTTCGACTTCCGACGTGCCGATGCCGAAGCCGAGCGCGCCGAAGGCGCCATAGGTGGTCGTGTGACTGTCACCGCACAACACCACCATGCCGGGGCGAATCATTCCCAACTCGGGCGCGATGACATGCTCGATGCCTTGCAATGGGTCGTTGGTGTCGAACAGCGCGATGCCATGCAGCTCGCAGTTGCGCGCCAGGTTGCTTGCCTGTAATGCGGACGCTTCATCCAGGATCACCCGATGTTTGAGCGGATGCGTCGGAATGATGTGATCGACCACCGCGACGTTCTGCCACGGCCTGCGCACCGGCGCTCTCCGTTCTCGCAGCCCGGCGAAGGCTTGTGGACTGGTGTACTCGTTCATGATGTGAAGGTCGGCGTAGAGCAGGACGTGCTCTTCGTCCAGGCGCAGCACGGTGTGGCTGTCGACCAGCTTGTCGTAGAGAGTTCGCGGCATGAAGTACGAAGTGTCAGGTCGCGTAGGAAGAATCGAGCCGATCGAGCATGCGCAACAGCCCCGGCCACACCAGCGTTCCGCCGAGCGAACGTGTCACCATCGCGGCTTGCGCCTGCGCGCCGGCGATCAGCGCCGCCGGGATGGGCGTCAGCTCCGAGCCGCCCGCTTGAGCACGAATCTGGATGTTGCAAGCGGCCTCAAATATATACATCGCGAGGAACGCATCTGCGATGCTGGGGCCGACAGTCAGCAGACCATGATTGCGTAGCATGAAAAACGTCTTGTCACCGAGATCGGCCACCAGCCGGGGCTTTTCCTCGTCGTTCAGAGCCACGCCTTCATAATCGTGATACGCGAGGCTGGCCAGGACGAACATCGATTGCTGTGAAATCGGCAGCACGCCGTGGCGCTGAGCGGAGACCGCGATGCCGTTCAGACTGTGGACATGCAACACACACTGCGCATCGTGACGGGCCGAATGCACGGCGGAGTGAATAACGAAGCCCGCGGGATTCACTGGAAAGGGCGAATCGTCCAGCTTCTCCCCCGCCACCCCGACCTTCACCAGCGAGGACGCCGTTATCTCCTCGAACATCATGCCGTACGGATTGATGAGGAACTGGTCTTTTACGCCAGGCACCCGGGCGCTGATGTGCGTGAACACCAGGTCGCTCCAGCCGAAGCGCGCGACGAGGCGATAGCAGGCGGCGAGATCGACGCGAGTCTGCCATTCCTCGGCGGAGACGCGATCTTGAAGGCTCGGCATCGAAAGCTTGCTGGCGGCGCTCATGAGCTGGCTTCCAAAAGTTTGGGCTTCTGTGTGCGGCCATCCGCGACGATGCATTCCGACGGCGGATCCGATCCATTCAGCACGGCGACCACGCAGCGCGCGGCGATCATGTTGGTGCGGTCGAGCCCTTCCCGTGTCGATGCGCCGGAGTGTGGCTGGGCAATGACGTTCGGCATGGACGCCAGTTCCTGCGTCACGTGCTGGTAGCTGGGATCGGATTCGCTCATGAAAACATCGAGGCCCGCCCCCGCCAGCGCTTTGCGCTCCAGCGCCAGCAACAGATCGCGATCTTCAACCAGGCCGCCGCGCGCGGTGTTTATTAGAAACGCCGTCGGCTTCATCAAACGAATCGTTTCCTCCCGGATCAGGAAGCGTGTCTCGGGCGTCAGCGGCGCATGCAAGGTCACGTAGTCACTTTGTGACAGCACGGCCTCGAGATCCGCGTACTCGAAACCGAGGCGCGCCGCGAGCTCTGCGTCCTGTCGCGGAGCGTGGACTAACACCTTGCACTCGAAGGCCGCCAGGCGCTTCACCACGCTGCGCCCAATTCGGCCGAGCCCGATGACGCCGACAGTCTTTCGATAGAGATCCGTGCCGAGCGGAATCGCCCAGGAACCTCGACCGATGCCGGCCTGCCCCTCGCGGAACCGGCGCCCTAGCGCCAGCATCATGCCGATCGTCTGATCGGCGACCGTGGCGTCGTTGCCACCGGCCGCGATGGTTGCAACACGCCCGAGCTCACGAATCGCAGCGACATCCACGCGCTCGTAACCGACGCCCCGCCGGGACACGATTTTCAGCTCCGGCAAGGCCAGCAGCAGATCGCGCGTCACGCGCGCATGACCGACGATCCAACCCGCTGCGCCTTGCAACCACTCTCGAAGCACTGCCTCGGGGACATCACCATCGGCTTTGCCTGGAGGCAACTCGGCAACCGTCACTGCGCAGTGGTTCTGGCGCAAGTAATCCATGGTCGCTTCATCGAAGAAGCGCTGCGTAACGACGACTTTGTACATGCTTGCTGCAGTTTGCCCGGTCAAACGTCCAACTCGATGTCCAGCAGCCGCACGTATTGCTGGCCGCAGTGCATGTCGCGCTCGATCTCGCCGCCTTGCACGTTGGTGCGGGCATACGAGATCTTCACCATGTTCAGCTTGGGCACGGAATATTTCCTGACCAGGCGCGGGTCGGCGCCGTAGAGCCGCTGAATCAATGGCGGCCCGAGGACGGGCGAATCGCTGTAGCGCCGATAGTTCTCCGCGCCGTCGAAGAACAGGTCGAAGGTCACCCAGTAGGGACCGGCGTTCTTGGAGCGAATGTGACGGCAAACCTGCTTGACGGTAGCCATCACTTACGTCCCTTCACATCGATCCACTGCATCCGCACCAGTTCCATGGGATCCTCGACCTCGACTACGTGATTCAACTTGAACTCGTATACAGGCCCCCGCTCGATGTCGGCCGGCGAGAACGCGAACCCGTGGCTCGGCAACTCCTTGTCGAAATCGATGGGGAAGTGGAAGAAATAGGGATTGCACGCCTTGGCGATCTGCGTTGCCATCTCCTGCGTGTCGGCAGTCGCCACGAACAAGACGCCGATCTCCCGCGGGGCGGGGGTGCCCGGCGGCGGCTTGTCGCCCGACACCGCATTCCATCCATACATGCGCAACGAGATATGAAAGTCGCCGGCGGCCGGACCGATCGTCTTGCGTGTGCGCTCGTATAGAGCCGCCAACATGTTGTCGTGGAACTCGTCGACTCGCGCGAGGATGTCAGGATCCTGGATGCCGATCAGCATCAATGTTTGATATCTGCCCCGCCCCGCGCCTTCGAGCTTCATCGTGTAAGGCTGCGGCTTCCACACCGACCCGGTGACCCGCACGCGGCGTTCGTCGACCGCCATGTAATCGGCGTCGGTCACGTCGAGCACGCCGCCCGGCTCCGTCAGCAGGAATGGATTGCTGTTCTCGTACAGCATGTGCGCCGAAACGCTGTCCGGGTTGCAGCGATTGTCTGGCGCCAGCGTCTGCACTTCGAAGCCGTCCCGGTCGATGCTGATGAGCACCCCCGCGGCCGTCGTGGGGTTCACCGTGCATTGAGAGCCGCATTCGGCAACTTTGGCAGCGTGCCACGACGCGCCCGCCGGAGCCCCTTTCATCAAGGCGTAGCACGCGAGCACGGCAGTGTCGGTGGTGCGCCCGCCCAGAACGATGTCCGCGCCCGCCTGCAACGCTTGTATGTAAGGCTCGGGTCCCATCGCGGCGACGATGTGATCGCATGCGTCGATCGTGGCGTCATCCAATGGCCCGAGCGGCGGCAACTCACGAATTTTCCCTGCCGCGTTCTTCGCCTTCAGCAACTGCTTGCTCTGCTCGGAATAAAGAACCGCGATGCGCGGCTCGATCTTCAGCTCGGCGGCGACCTCCAGCGCGATGTCCCTGGTCCAATCGACGTTCGCATCTCCGCCCGCCTGGCCGCAACTGCCGACGATCAACGGAATGCGCGCGTCCGCGGCCGCTTTCATCAAAAGAGTCAGATCGCGCTTGACCGAGCCTCGATTGTTCTTCGAAATCCCTAGCGCGAGGTACGCCGCGCCGCTGTCGGTGGAACCGGCATCAGTCGCAATCGCGTGCGCACCGCGAGCGATGGCCTCCCGGATTTCTTGCTCGCGCGCTCCGGCCCCCAACGATCCTGTGGGCACGAATATCCGGATCGGTCCATCGAACGTTGCAGTGTCAGTGGGCATCAATAGTTCCAAGAAAAAGTGGCGCCGTAGGTTCGCGGCGGGTTGTAAGCACCGAAATTCGCTCCCAGAAAGGTGGCCTGAAAGGTGCGTGTGAGCTCATCGGTGAGATTCTTGCCCCACAGCGATACCGCCCACTTCTCATCCGTGCTCGTGTAGATGACTCGCGCGTCGACGAAGTGGGTGGGGTCGCGCACTTCAGGGCCTTCGTTGGAGTTGTCATCGAAGATCCTGCTCTCGTAGCTGTAGTCGGCCGCGAAGCTCAACGTCGCGCCCCGCGGCAGCTGCCATTCGTACGCGGGCGACACCACCACCTTGTGTTCCGGCGTGCGAGATATGCGATTGCCGGCATAATCCACGCCCGGCGCAGGCACGAACTCATCGAAAGTCGCGTCCGTGTACGCGTAGCTCACGGTCAGACGCGCGCCAGCGAAAGCTCGCCAGGTCAGGTAGGTTTCGAATCCCTGGATGGTCGCCTCGCCGGCGTTGTCGGTGACGATGGAAAGATTGTCGAGCACGCGGCGGGTCTGCAGATCCGTGTAGTCGAGCAGGAACAGCGTGTTGTTCCAGATCAGCGCGCCATCGGCGAACGTGCTCTTTTGCCCGAGCTCGTATTGTGTGGCGTACTCCGGTTCGAAGTCATCGGCCGCATCCGCCGCCGACGCCGGCGTGTCCTGAAAGCCGCCGCTCTTGAATCCGCGCGAGACCATCACATAGAGCAGATGGTCTTCCGCGGGGGTGAACGAGGCGCCGACCCGATAAGTCGTGGCGTCATAGTTCCGGGCCACGGTCACATCGAATCGTTCCTGGGCGCGAACGATCGCATCCCCTGCCGTGTTCGAGACGCGGTACTCCTTTTCATCTCGTGAGTAGCGCACGCCACCGGTGACGGAGAATCTGTCGGTAAGCGCCCAGGTCACGTCGCCGAACACGGCGTAGCTGTCGAGCGTAGCGCGCTGCGTATAGATTTCATCGAGCAGATCGCCCGCGACGTTCAGTGCAAGGTTGTCCAGTCGATCCGTGTCGCTGCCGAAGTTATAAAGACCCGCGACCCATGACACGTCGCCTCCGGGAAGCGAACTGATCCTGACCTCGTTGCTGTAGAAGTCGCTTTGCTCCTGCTCGCCGCCGCCAATGTCGATGAGATTCGTGGTGGCGTTGCCACCGTCGAAGTCATAGGAGTTTTCGTAGTCGAGCGTGCGGTACGAACCCAGATAGGTCAGCGTTGCAAACGAAACATCCCAGTCCGCCTGCACGCGCGCACCCCAGGTATCGCGATTTTGATAACCCTCGGTGGCGCCGGCGGTGCGATCGCGGTCGCGATCCACCGTCCAGAACGCGGCCTCGTCGGCTCCCTCGTCCAGATCGAACACATGCTGTGCGGGGCCTGTCGCTCGATCCCGCGTGCCGTCGAGCGTAAATGACAAGCGAACGCTGTCGCTCGGTTCAGCGGCGAGTTGCAGCCGGGCGCTCGAAGTATCCTGATCGTCGACGCGGTTGCCGGTGAAGGTATTGCGGACGTAACCATCGTGAGTGCGCCAGCTGCCGCTCGCCCGCAGCGCCGCTTTGCCATCGGCGAACGGCGTGTTCACAAAGGCGGCGCCATCGATTTTTTGATAGTTGCCGACGGTGATTTCCGCGCCGGCGTCGAACGCCGCGAGGTTCGGACGGCGGCTCAGCACGTTGATCGCGCCGCCGACTACGTTGCGCCCGTAAAGCGTTCCCTGCGGTCCTTTCAGCACTTCAATGCGCTCCACATCGAATGCATCGAACGCCACGGCGGCGGGCCGGCCGAGATAGATCTCATCAAGAAACACGGCGGCGCTCGGATCGCCGGCGGCGCCTCGATCCGGGGAGCCGATGCCACGAATGAACACGCGCGGTTGCGAGGCCGGATACGCGTCGAAGCTCAGACCGGGCGTGCGGTTCGCGACGTCGCCGATCTGCTGCACACGGGCCTGTTGAATCTGATCGGCATCCAACACTGTTACGGTGATCGGAACGTCTTGCAGGCGTTCGCCGCGCCGCTGCGCGGTCACCAACACTTCTTCCAACTCTGACGATTCCGACGTCGATTGCGCGAGAGTCGGACTCGCCACGGACATCACTGCTCCAGCCACTCCCCACACCAACAGCCCTCGGCTGCTCGCACTCATATGGCCCCCTGGAAGTCGTAGTTATGGGCCTGCCGTCCCAGCAGGTGGGAAGCACGATACGGCGACTGGATTCAGTCTGTCAATATTTTGGATGCAAAACTACATTCGATTGGATTTTATTCTTGACAATTCTGGATCCGGCTCAGAGCATAGTCAGCGCAACGTGGCAATAGCGTGCAGCCGAGCCTTGGTGGCGAGGACGTGCGCGGACATCAATCGGGCCGCTTCAATTCCATCGCCGGCCCGAATGGCTTCCAGCACTCGCTCGTGATCGAGCTGCGACTCGCGAATGTGATCGGGGACCGTCGCGGACAACTGCCTGTACCGCTGCGGCACATGAGCCGCGACGCTGGGACAAATACGAGCCACGTCGCCGAGCACGGGATAAATAAGAGTCATGCGAATGGTGTTTCTCAGCACGGCATTCTGCGCGGCGCGGTCGATCAAGCGATGAAACAGTCGATTGATCTCATACCACTCGCGCTCGATGGTTTCGGACCACTCGCCTTTGTCGACGATGGCTCGCAACTGCCGCGACAGATTCGCGAGCTGATCGAGGTCCTGCTCGCTCCAGCCCCGTTCCACGGATTGCTGGCAGGCCAACGCTTCGAGCGTCGCACGCACATCGATGGAATCGAAGATGTCACGAATGGTGACGGGCCGGACGGTGTAGCCGCGATTCACGCTGTAGCTCACCAGCCCCTCCGCGGAAAGCAGCGCCAACGCGCTACGCACCGGTGTTCTCGAGACGTCCAATTGCTCCGCAAGCGCTTCGGCCCGCAGACGAGTATCCGGCGCGATCTTTCCGGTCACGATGAGCTCGCGCAGCTTGGACAAGACCGTATGCGTCGTCATCTCCGCGTGCTGCGGATCGGCCAACACTTCCGGCCCCTCGTTTGCTTGCCCGACCATCGTTTCGCATCCTCCAGGAACCCTAACCGTTGAACGCCGACACCCTGCTGAATCCGGCCGTGCTCGGAGCGGTCATGATCGTCACCTTCATGACGCTCATCATGGCGAAGAAAATGTCCGCCATCGCGGCGCTGATCGCCGTGCCCATCGTCTTCGGCCTCATCGCGGGCGCCGGCCCCGACCTCGGCAAGATGATGTTGGAGGGAGTGCTGCAGGTCACGCCCACCGCGCTGATGCTCTGCTTCGCCGTGCTGTACTTTGCCATTGTAATGGATGCCGGACTGTTCGATCCGCTGGTGCGCAAAGTCCTGGCGACCGTCGGTGAAGATCCTGTGCGCATCAGCATGGGCACGGCGGTGCTGGCGATGACTGTCTCGCTCGACGGCGACGGCACCACGACGGCGCTCATCGTGATCACGGCGCTGCTGCCCGTGTATCGGCGCGTCGGCATGAATCCATTGATTCTGGCTACGCTGCTGGCCTTGAGCAATTCGCTGATGAATTTGCTGCCGTGGGGCGGCCCAGCGGCACGCGCCGCGACGGCCACGCACACCGATCTCAATGAGGTGTTCCTGCCCCTGCTGCCGGCGATGGTAATTGGGTTATCGGCGGTGCTCCTCATGGCCTGGCGTTTCGGTCTGCATGAGAGACGGAGGCTCGCTGCCACCGCGCCAATCGATTCGATTACTGGGACACAGGCGCCGCTAGCCCACGAGCCACTGCATGACGAGAGCGCGCGGCGACCGCACCTGTTCTGGTTCAACTTGATTCTCACCATCGCGCTGATGCTTGGCATGCTGCTCGGCCTGGCGCCATTGCCGGTGCTGATGATGGGCGCCTTCGCCATCGCGCTCACCGTGAACTATCCAAATCTCAAGGAACAAAAGGCGCGCCTCGCCTCTCACTCGGATAATGTCGTCAACATCGTCGTGCTGCTGTTCGCCGCCGGCGCCTTCACCGGCATTTTGAACGGCGCCGGCATGACGGACGCGATGGCCAAGGCCGCGCTGTCCATTATTCCGCCCGACATCGGTCCGCTGCTGGCGCCGATCACCGCGATCGTCAGCATGCCGCTGACGTTCGTGATGTCGAACGACGCCTACTACTTCGGCGTGGTGCCCGTCATTGCGCAAACGGCTGCAAGCTACGGCATCTCGCCCGAGGAGATTGCGCGTGCTTCGTTGCTCGGACAGCCGGTGCACACACTGAGCCCGTTGCTCGCGCCGATCTATCTGGTCTGCGGGTTGCTCCGTGTCGATGTGGCCGACGCCCAGCGGTTCTCATTGAAATGGGCCGTGCTCACCAGCCTGATCGTGACCGCGTCCGCGCTCCTGACTGGCGCGATACCGCTGTCCGGCGATGGCGCTGGCGTCTCGATGAAATGATTCGTTCCGCGGCTCAATGGCTGTCGTTGATCTTACTGACCGCAGCACTGGTTTTCGTGCTGCGCGCGGCTCACGTTCCGGCAGCGCTACTGCTCGGCCCCATGCTTGCCGCCATCATCTTCGCGGTGAGCGGCTCGAGCATACGTTTGCCACGCAGCTTCACCATCGGTGCGCAGGCCATCCTCGGTTGTCTCATCGCCCAGGCCATCAATGCCGACCTCATCGCGATCGTCAGCGCACACTGGGCACTGTTCGTCGGCTTCAATGTCGCGACCATGCTGGTCGCTGCGAGTCTGGGCTGGTTGATTACACGCGCGGGCTGGTTGCCCGGTACGGCTGCGATCTGGGGCCTGTCTCCGGGTGCGGCCTCTTCAATGGTGCTGCTCGCCGATGATTTCGGCGCGGACCGGCGCCTGGTCGCGTTGATGCAATATTCCCGGATCGCACTGGTGGCGCTCGCCGCGATCCTCGTGGCGAAGTTCATAGGTCATCCCAGTGTCCATCCGCTGCACTCATCTACCAACCTGGGCTCCCAGTGGCTGACGCTTCCTCCCGCGTCATCGCTCATCGCGACACTGGCGCTCGCCGCAACGGCCGTGGCCATCGCGATCTATTTTCGCAAGGCCGCGCTGGCGTTGTTTGTTCCAGCGTTCGCCGGCGCGGCGCTGCAGGCCGCGGGACTGATGGATATCAACCCGCCACCGCTGCTTGCAACGCTAGCGTTCGGCACCGTTGGTATCTACGTCGGCTTGAGTTTCAACCGCGAGATGCTGATTCACTCGCTGGCGGCGCTGCCGAAAATGCTGCTCGCCATCGTTGCGATGATCGCGCTGTGCGGACTGCTCTCGATCGCATTCTGCAAGCTGCTGCCAGGAACAGACCCGTTAACGGCGTATCTGGCTTTGAGCCCCGGCGGCATCGACGCCGCCGTGATCATCGCAGCCAACACTGACGTGTCTCTGCCAGTGATCCTGGCAGCCCAATTCGTGCGCCTGCTCATCGTGATCGCCGGCGCGCCCGCGCTGGCGAAATGGCTGGCGCGAGCAGGTCGATGAGATCGTCGATCAGGTCACATGGATTCGATCGGCCCTTGCCGTCCGCGGCAAGATGCCCATCCAGGGCCAGATCGATGGCGCCGTGAGTCAGCGACATGAGCAGCGCGGCCGTACGTTCGTTATCTCCCGGCTCGATGAGACCGTTGCTGCGGGCCACGGCAATCGACTCGACGAACAGGCGCCGTGTCGCCTCGGCGGCCTCGCCAAGATCGTCGTCATATCGATCCCAGCGTCCGAAGATCAGACGAAAGCGATGCGGATAACGCATCGCCCACCGAACGTGGTCGTGCATGAGCCGCCGCAAGGCGGACAGCGGATCGGCCGCTTTGGCCAGAACTGCCGCCATGGCGGCGCCCCGCGTACGCAACTCCTTCGCCGCAACGGCCGCGAGCAGCGCCTCCTTGTCCTGGAAGTGCTTGTAGGGTGCGTTATGAGACAGGCCGGCGATGTGAGCAACCGCGCGCAGTGTCACGCCGTCGGGGCCGGCTTGATCCAAGAGCTCCCCCGCAGCCGATAGGATGGAATCCCGTGTCGTCGCCATGACCATCTCAATCCCGCCGTCGCTGCCTATGTCTATCCCGAAGCTGCGTATCATCGGCATAGACCGTGCATTTGGCCAGCGAAACGGCGGGTGGAGAAGGCCCGGGGTCATTCGCTCATGTCGGTAATCGCTCGCCGTTGGCAACGGATGCATTTGTATCCGGCCTCGGCTGCATTCCCATGCCTTCGCTGAGGCCGAGCCGATCGCTGAGCCAAGCGAGCGGCCGCGGGGCCCACCAGTTGGCGGCCCCGAGCAATTGCATGGCAGCCGGAACGATCACCGATCGCACGATCGTGGCGTCGATAATGACCGAGAGCGTCATCCCGATGCCGAAGGTGATGATGAACAACGACCCGGCGGTGAGGCCCATCGTCGCCAGCACAACGATCATCAGGATGGCCGCCCGGGTGATGATCGAACCGGTCTGCTGCAACCCGATTGCCACGGCCCGAGTGTTGTCGCCGGTCGCCACATAGACCTCGCGCATCCGGCTCACCAGAAACATCTCGTAGTCGGTGACCAATCCGAAGGCGATCGTGGTGATCAGCCCAAGAGTCCACAAGTCCGTGGTGCCGACAATCTGGAAACCGAGCAAACCGGCCAGGCCGCCTTCCTGGAAGGCCCAGACCACGATGCCCAGCGACGCGGCGAGCGACAGGAACGCACAAATCACCGCCTTGATCGGGATGAGCACCGAACGGAAGGCGAGCGCGATCAGAAGAAAAGTCACAACGGCTACGAGGCCCAGCGCTCCAGGCAACGACGCGAGCGTGGCGGCATTGTTGTCGAGGCTCATCGCCGCCCCGCCCTGCCCGCCGACGAGCACTTCGGCGCCGCTGGGCGGTGGCGTCGCGCGGACATCGCGCACGAGTTGCAGCGGGCCTGGATCGTCTGCTTCTCCGTCGTAATTGACCTTGACCCAGGTGACCGCCGGATCGGACAAATGCACACGAACTTCCGACGTGCCGGGCAGCTGAGCCAACCGGTCGACATACGCATCCAGGCTCGTCGGGTCCACTGGCCCGCGCACTGCCACGTCGAGAGCCGTGGCCCCGGGCCCGTTCGGCGGGAACTCCTCGTTCATGTACCGCGCGACGATCTGCGCGTGATTGTCGACCGGCAGATAGCGATGATTGGTCAGCCCTGGACGCGTGCCCAGCAGCGGCGCGGCCGCGATCAACAGCACCAGCACCCCCAGTGTGAGTGACACGGCCGGTCGCTTTGTGACGGCCGCAGCGAGCCGCGCCCAGCGACCATCCTCGGCATTGCGGGTGGTCCGACGAAGGCGTGGCAATGGCAGGCGCCCGGCGTTGATTCGCGCTCCGAGGATAGCGAGCGTGGCGGGCAGCACGAGTAGCGCCGCGATGACGTTGAAGAACACGACACTGATGCCGCCGAGCCCGAAGGAATGTGAAATCGGCTGCGGGAACAATAGCAGGCCGCTCAATCCGCTGATGACCGTGAGACCGGAGATCGCAACCGTGCGCCCGGCGGTGGACGTGGTAGCGATCACCGCTGCGGCAACGTTCCCGCCGCCACGCTCGAGCTCCTCGCGGAACCTGCTGACGATGAAGAGCCCGTAGTCCACGGCCAGCCCGAGCCCCACCAAGACGACGATCTCCAACGCAAAGATCGAGATGTCGGTCACCATCGTCAGTAAGCGCAATATCACCAGCGATCCGAGGATCGCGAATACACCCAGCGCCAAGGGGATGAGTGCCGCTACCAAGCCCCGGTAGAACACCACCAGGAGGACCAGCAGGATCGGCAGCGAGATTGCTTGCGACGTTGCCAGGTTGGCCGTCGCTTCCCGCTGCAGTTCGTAGGCGCAGCCGCAGGCCAGATATGTAGCGATACCGTTGCCAGCCTGTGCGGCCTGCTGGATCTGGCCATAAGACTTCAGGCGAGCAGCGTCGTCCTCGCCTTGCAGCGTAATCACAGCGTAAGTAGCGTGCCGATCCGGACTGACGAACTCGGCTCGTTGTTCGGGTGTGAGCCCCGGCGTCCAATAGCTGACCACGGACATCACTTCGGATGCCGGGAGCGCGGCCAACGCATCCCGCACGGGGCGGGCGAACTCGGCGTCGTCCACGCGGCGCGTACCCGATTCGTCATCGAAGACCACCACCGCGTCCATATCTCCCGGCCGGCGCCCGAAGTGTTCTTCCAACAGTTCGTTCGCCCGGCTCACCTCGGCCTCCTCCGGCGCCAGGCCGCCCGTGGTAAGAAGCCCGAATACTCCACTGCCCCAAACGATTGCCACGACCATGAAGATGCCAGCAGCGAGCAGCACGAGCCACCGGTATCGAAACGCGAATCGCCCCAAGCTGGAGAACATGAATGCCGTCCTAGGTCCGAAAAAGTGGTGACGTCAGCTGACCGCGCGGCCAGGTTGACAGCGTCAACCTAACCGGCGCGGTGTACATTGTCAACCACTCGTGAGGCAGCGCTGTTATTGCCTCAGGCAGAGACCTGGAACCGAGCGATCGTAGATCAGAATCTCACTCTCGCACCGAGACTGTACCGCGGCCCGTTCTCATAGAAGCCCACCGGAATGCCGTCGTCGGTGCGCTGGTAGATGACTTCGTTGGTGATGTTCACCGCCGTGGCGTATAGCACCACTGCATCGCTCCAGTTCCAGCTCGCCGTGGCGTCGAGCTGCTCGTAGGCGTCGGTGACGATCTGTGAGCCCATCGTCAGCGCGCCGAACGCATCCGAGCGGTAGTTATAAGACAGGCGGACGCTGAAGCGGTCGTTCTCGAAATAGGCCGACGCGTTCAGTTGATCTTCGGAATTGCCCTGCAGTTGCAGCTTCGGCTGGCCCGGCACGGGGTCCACTTCGGCGTCGGTGAATGTGTAGTTCAACACCGCGCCGAAGCCGCCGCCGAATGACTGCTGCCACTGCAACTCGACGCCTTGAATGTCGGCGCCATCGTCACTGTTGAACGGCCGGGTCACGTTCAGCGTCTGCCCGTCGATCGCCTCGCTCGCCGTGCGTCGGTAGATGAATGTATCCAGGCTCTTCCAGAAGTAAGTTGCCGAGACCAGCGAGGCATCGCTGAAATACCATTCCGCGCCCAGCTCGAACTGATCGGCGTAGATCGGATCGAGCTGCGGATTGCCGGCACTCGCGCTGCCGGTGGTCGCGTCGATCGTGATGTTGGCGCTCAGATCCTGGAAAGTGTTGCGCGCCATTGCTCGCGACACGGCCCCACGCAATAGCAAATCGTTGGTGATACCAAATACGGCGTTCACACTCGGCAAGTAGTCCGTATAGGAGCGCGAGACCGTGCCGCGAGCCCCGTTGATGAAGGCGGTGGAGTCCTGATCGGTTCTCACCGCACGCACGCCGGCGTTGCCGCGCAGCCGGCCGAGCTCGAAATCCCCTTTGACGTACGCGGCGACGATCTGCTCGTTGATCTTGTAATAGGCGCGCTCGTCGAAGTCGTACTGCAGATCCAGCAGCGGATCGATCACCTGCCGCGCGAGGTCGCCATTGATCCATGCATATCGGGTCAATGAGCCGGACGTTGCAGCCTCACCGTGCAGTGCCGGCGTAAGGCCGGTGGACACCTGGTCCATGGTGATGGCCGAGAGCGCCGCATAGTTGGGATTGTCCGGATCCACGGTGCCGACCTGCCGATTGTTCTCGACGGTATCGTCGCGGAATTTCACGCCGGTCTTGAACGACTTGAAGAAGCCGCTGTCGATGTCGACTTGCAAATCCCCCTGCGCGTAGAACTCCTCTTCCTCCATCTTGCGCACCCAATCGCGCAGATTGGCCGGCACCAGCGTCAGCGCAGCGGCGTCGGTCGCATCGAGATCGGGATAGGCGACTTCGATGGTGTTGGGACCGAGGTTGATCACCTCGCGCGTGTTGCCCTGGAACCAGTAGTTCTGGTCACGATCGCTGCCGCCTTCGGCATTGGTGTAACCGCTCTGTCCGTGCAGCCGCCAGCCATCGCCCTTGAAACTCACATCGAGATCGATCACCTGCGACTCGATGAACGCTTCGCGGTAGATCGGCTCGATCGACGCGCCCGGCGTGTTCGGATCGTCGAGCCGGCCGCCGACCAGCGCCTGGCGACCGTCGCTGGTCGGGATGAACACTGGATTCGTGACGGTCGCACCCGCCGGCAGCTTGTAGCCACCTGGCATGAACAGATAATTCTGATTGTGATTATCCATGTCCATGTCCGAGTTGACGTAGTTGAGCGCGATATCCCATCGGTCGTCCGGCCGGAACTGCAATGTCGCATTCGCCGTGATGCGCTCGCGATCCTGCTGAAAGATCGCGGAGCCGCCGCCCCATACGGAATAGACGTCGCGCGTCACGTTGCCGTTCTGATCGGTGATATCGAACAAAGTGTTGTCAGGAAAAGCTTCGAGGCCGTCGCGCCGCATGTTGCGCGTTTGATAACTCACCGAGCCGAGCGCGCCGAACGTGCCAGCATCGTTCTGCCAGCTGAGCAGACCGGAAACCTGCGGATCGACCTCGTCCGGCAGATCGCTGTACTGCGCCTCGGCCGAGACGCGCGCCGTGAACGGAGCGAGATCCATCGGCCGGCGCGTGCGCACGTTCACGAGGCCGCCGATGCTGCCTTCGTCGATATCCGCCTCGGGGCTTTTGTAGACCTCGAGCGCGGCGACCAACTCGGAAGCGAGGATGTCGTAGTTGAAACCGCGGCTCGGATTGTCGTTGGCCCACCAGTACGCTGAGGCGACGCTCTGACCGTTCATCAGCGTGCGATTCATGGTGCTGTCGGTGCCTCGCACGAAGATGTCGCGGCCTTCGCCCCAAATGCGGTCCACGGAAATGCCGGGGATGCGTTGCAGAGAATCGGCCACGTTCTTGTCGGGGAACTTGCCGATGTCCTCCGAGTTGATCACGTCGACGATCGCAGTGGCCTCGCGTTTGCTGTCGAGCGATTCACGCAAGCTGCCGCGTATGCCGCTGACGACGACCTCCTCCAACGGTCGCGCCTCGCCGGACCTCTCAGCTGGCAAGGAAGCCTTCGCCGAGCTCTCGCTGCGAGCGCTCGATGCAGGTTCCGCCTGCACGAGACGGATATAACGACTGTCATCCTCGCGCAGCGACGTCGTGCGTGTCGCCGGCACAGTCGAGTCTCGTTTTTTCTCCACGACGATCGTGACCGTTCTCTGGTCGAGAAACTCGAATGTCAGGCCAGTCGTGTCGAGGAGCCTGCGCAGCGCCTCCTGCGCGGACAAGCCGCCGGGTATCGCCGCAGACTGCACCTGATCCGCAACGCGCGAGACATACACGATCTGCAGCCCAGTCTGCCGCGAAAATGCAGTGAGAGCCGAGGCGATGGGCTGTGCGGGAATCGGATCGTTTACCTGCGGCAACGCTTGCCCACTCGCCTGCGCGAAGACCAATGCGCAAAGGAGCCCGGAAGCGCCGTATCGTGTGTGCATCGAATTCACTCCCTGATTTCTTGGATTGAGCTCACGTTGTCCGTTGTCGCGACCACGATTTCGTCGCCGGCGCGCCGCAACTGCATTTCGGGCTGGCGCTCCAGAAAACGAATGAAAGACTCCGCGTCGTAGGCGCTGAAAATGCCGCTGATCTCGACCGCGCGCAGCGACGGATCGTCGATGCGGATTTGCAGTTCGGCGTAGCGATTGAACTCCTCGACCGCGGCGCCGAGCGGATCGTGATCGAAAATTACCTGCCGCTGCAGCCAGGCGACGGTCTTGCGCACATCGGCCGCCCGCTCGGAAACGACGGTCGATCCGCGAGTGATGTGCGCTTGCTGGCCTGAGTTCAGCTGCGCGACCGGCCCGCCGACGCCGCTCAGTTCACCGGCCGGGCTGTCCGGCGAACGCCAGACCGCGACGCGCCCTTCAACCACCGAAATCAGCGTGCGCCGAGGTTGGCGATAGACGTCGAACTCCGTTCCCACTGCCTGAACGACAGCTTCTCCCGCATGCACCCAGAACGGACGTTGCGGATCTTTGGCGACCTGGAACAACGCCTGACCTCGAATCAGATCGACCTCGCGGCGCTGACCATCGAACCTCACTTTGATCTCCGAGCTCGAATTGAGATGGACAGTCGAGCCGTCTGGCATGCGCCACGAGCGCTGCTCCGCGTGAGCGGTCGAGTAGACAGTGCGGTCGTGCAACCACCATGTGGCGAAGGCGATCATGACTGCGGCAACGGCAACGAGGGCCGCCCGCAGCCGCATTCCATTCCAGTTGGTGCGGCGAGGTTTCGTCTCCGTATCTTCCGCTACAAACGTTGGCAGGAACTGCACCGTGTCCGGCTCGGCGCGCGCGCTTGCCACGAGTTCCTCGGCCGGCCTCGCATTCGCTCTGGCGGCCTCGCCGACATCTTTGACGAATCCCGTAAGCTCCAGATATTCACGCGCATGCGCCGGCGAGGCTCGCAGCCATTCAATGAACTCTTGCCGCTGTGCCTCTGACAGTGCGCCCGAGCGGTGCGCGATGAACCATTCGAGCGCCTGCGCGGCCACCCATTGCCGCATGGGTTCCTTGGAATGTTTCATCCTGAGTGCCCCTCGAGTCCGGCCAGGCGCTTGCGGCAAAGAGCCAGGCCTTGCATGACGTACTTCTTCACGGCGTGAGTCGTAACCCCCAGCCGGTCGGCGATTTCCTCGTAGGTAAGGCCGTCTCGGTATTGCAGAACCAGGGCCGCCCGAGGTTTCGCCGGCAGCGCGTCGATCATTTCGGTGATTCGCGCCACCCGTCCCTCGAGATCGACCTCCTCCTCCGGCGTTCGGAAGTTGACCAACGCGGGATCCATCGCCAGCTCGGATGAATCCACCGCCCGGCCCAGGCGCCGCTCCAGCACCGACTGCTCCCGCAGCAGGTTGACGGCGACGGTGTAGAGATACGCTTCCGGATTGCGGATCAGCTCGGCGCGATCGGCACGCAGGAAGCGCAGATACAGCTCCTGTGTGAGATCGGACGCATCGGCGGACCTGCGGACCCGCCGGCGTATGAATGCCGCGAGGCCCGGCCCGTGCTGGCCGAACAGGTGGTCCCAGTAGTTCCTTTTGTCTGCCATGACCTCGCCCGCCTGAATGGCGTCATCCCTGTCTACTTACGAGTGGATTGCGGCGGAGTCGGGTACGGCGGGTAGATGAGGCCCCGGGAATCTAAACTCCGGCCGACACGAGGCCGGCTGTCAGCGCGGCGAACGTGCCGAACTATGCAAACTCGCCGCGATGGACTGCAGGCCGCCCACCGCGAATGCGACCATGTGATCGACCAACTCGTCGGTATCGGCGAGCAGCGTTGGGAATATTTTCTTCTGCCAATCTGGATTCGTGATCAGCAGAAAAATGCACGGGCCGACGATGCTCACGGTCGAGCGGCTTACCGCGGGATGGGTCGGCGGCACGCCCAAGATCTCCCCGATCATGCCCGTCACCAGTTTCGCCTTGGGCGCGACCTGATTCTTCATCATGCCGTCCATCAGCGGCGTGGGGGCCATGATCTCGCGGCTGAGCACGCGTAGTTCCCACGCGCCTTGGTCACGCTTCGCGATTTCACCGACGATCCTTCGTAGCAACAATCGCAGCTTATCCGCCCCACTCGCCTTGCTCTGGGTGATCTCGGCGACAATGTCGATGCTGACCAATCTGGCGTGCGCTTCCTCGAGCACGGCGGCGTAGAGCCCGTCCTTGCCGCCAAAGTGATAATTGACGGCCGCGATGTTCGCGTGCGCGAGCTCGCAAATTTCCTTGCTCGTGGCGCGCACATAGCCGCGCTCGGCAAACACTCGGCCCGCGACTTCGAGCAATAGTTGCTTTGTTTGCGCACCGTTCTCGCGCATGGCGGCCGGCGCACGCCTGGCGGCCTGCCGCGGTTTTGCAGGGGGTCTGTCGGTCTTCCGGGGACGCGCCACTCGCCTGTTCATCTGCGCTCGGCTCGAATTCGATTGAAATTCAAATTTGATTTTGAATAGACTGGAGGCCGATTGCAACTTCTGGCCCCCTGGACGGACACCGTGCCGAAAAGAATCATCCCGCTCGCCGTGGTCGCTCTGCTGGCAGTCGCCTTGCTGGGCTACTGGATCTTCGGTCGTGACCAGGACACGACGCAGATCGTCCTGCAAGGCAATGTCGATCTGCGGCAGATCGAGCTGCCTTTCAACGACAGTGAGCGCATCGCCGAGGTGCTGGTCGAGGAAGGCTCGACTGTGAAAGCCGGTGCAGTGCTGGCGCGCCTCGATACCGGCCGTTTGCTGCCACGTGTGGCGCAGGCCGAGGCGCGAGTCGCCGCTCAGCGCGAGGCGTTGCGCAAACTTCGCAATGGCGCCCGCCCAGAAGAAATTGCGCAAGCTCGCGCGGCACTGGCGGCCGCTCAAGCCGAAGCGGCGAATGCCACCAGCCAATTGCAGCGCATGCGGAGCATCAGCGACGAATCGAAGGGCCGCGCCATCAGCCCGCAAGACCTCGAAGCAGCTACGGCGACGGCGCGCATGAGCGAAGCGCAGGCCGAAAGCACCCGTAAAGCCCTCGAACTGACGCTCGCCGGCCCTCGTCAGGAAGACATCGATCAAGCCAAAGCCCAGCTCGACGCGGCCGAAGCCGATCTCGCGCTCCTGAAGCGGCAACTCGCCGATGCGGATCTGGTCGCGCCGACCGACGGCGTGATTCGCAATCGGCTCATGGAGCCGGGCGAGTTGGCCACGCCACAGCGCCCTGTCTTCGCGCTGGCGATCACGACGCCGAAGTGGGTCCGAGCGTATCTGTCCGAAGCTGAATTGAGCCGCATCGCGCTCGGTGCGCCGGCGCGTGTCAGCATGGACAGTGCGCCCGATGCTCCTCTCCAAGGCAAGGTCGGCTTCATCTCCTCGACGGCGGAGTTCACTCCGAAAACAGTGCAGACCGAGGAGTTGCGCACCAGCCTGGTCTATGAAATCCGCGTGTTCGTCGACGATCCGGAAGACCGGTTGCGGCTCGGTATGCCGGCGACGGTCACGATCGCGCCGGCTACCGGTAATGGCGCAGCGAGCGAGTCGGGAAAATGAACGCGGGTGCTGGCGACCTCATCGTCCGCGGCGACGGCCTCACCAAACGCTTCGAACGCCAGAAGAACGAAACGATCACGGCGCTCGACGGCGTGTCCTTCGGTGCACGGCACGGCGCGTTGACTGCCCTCGTCGGTCCCGACGGCGCGGGCAAGACGACGCTGCTGCGCCTTGCAGCGGGCCTCATGCGGGCCGATGCAGGGACGCTCACCGTGCTCGGTTTGGACGCAGCGAAGCAGCCGCAGGCAATTCAAGATCGCATCAGCTATATGCCTCAGCGCTTCGGGCTCTACGAGGACCTGAGCGTGCAGGAGAACCTCGATCTCTATGCGGATCTGCACGGCGTCACTCCGGAGCAACGCGCCGAACGTTATCCGCGACTCATGGAAATGACCGCGCTCGCGCCCTTTCTCGACCGGCTTGCCGGCAAGCTCTCCGGCGGCATGAAACAAAAGCTGGGACTCGCGTGCACGCTGGTGCGCTCGCCCGAGCTGTTGCTGCTCGATGAGCCGACGGTCGGCGTCGATCCGCTATCGCGACGCGAGCTCTGGGAGATCGTGAGCGGACTGGTCGACGACGAAGGCTTATCCGTGCTCGTGAGCACGTCGTATATGGACGAAGCCGAACGCTGCGCGCACGTGGTGGTGCTTCACGAAGGCAATGTGCTGGCGAGCGGCGCGCCGGACGAGTTACGGTCGCGCGCGCAGGGACATTCGTTCATCGCGATCTCGAAACGACAGGCGCCCGCGCGCAAGTTGCAGGCGGACCTCATCGACCGCACCGACGTGATCGACGCCGTGCCTCAAGGCGGCCAGGTGCGAACAGTACTTCGCGAACGCGAACCGTTGTCGCTGAGTGACGCGACGTTCGAGCCGACAGCGCCGAATCTCGAAGACAGCTTGATGATGTTGCTGCGGCAGAAAACGCAGGTGCAGCCGGCCGCGAACGCAGCGCTCGATCTCGGTGCGAAGGGGCCGCGGGATCACTCCGAAGTCGTGATCGAAGTGCACGATCTGGTGCGCAAGTTTGGCGACTTCACCGCAGTGAACCGCACGAGTTTCGAAGTGAAACGGGGCGAGGTCTTCGGACTGCTCGGCCCGAACGGTGCGGGCAAGACGACGACCTTTCGCATGTTGTGCGGCTTGCTTCCGGCGACGTCCGGAACATTGAAGGTCGCGGGCGCAGACCTGCGGCGCGCGCGTGCCGAGGCGCGACAGAACATCGGCTACGTGGCGCAAAAGTTCTCGCTATACGGCGATATCAGCGTGCTCGAGAACCTGCAATTTTTCGCCGGCGCCTACGGCTTGCGCAATTCGCAAGCGGCCGAGCGCATCGAGTGGGCATTGGAGAATTTCGAGCTCAAGCAGCGCGCCACCTCGACGGCAGGTTCGCTGCCCGGCGGATTTCAACGGCGCCTGGCGATGGCCGCGGCGCTGCTGCACGAACCCGACATCGTGTTTCTCGACGAGCCGACGAGTGGCGCGGATCCGCTGGCGAGGCGCGAATTCTGGCGACGTATCGGCTCGCTGGCCGATCACGGCACGACTATCGTGGTCACGACGCACTTCATGGAAGAAGCCGAGTACTGCGATCGAATCATGATTCAGGACGCAGGCACGATGCTGGCGATCGGAACGCCGGCCGAAGTGCGCGAGCACGCCGGCTCTGCCGGTCGACCCGCGCAATCCATGGAAGAAGCATTCATCGGCATCGTCGAACACGCACGCGAGCGAGCACAGCGTGAGGAGCACGCCGCATGAGCGACCAGCACGTTCAGACGCAGCGGCTTTCATGGCGGCGGTTGCGCGCGCTCACGTTGAAAGAGACCCGCCAACTGCTCAGGGACCAGAGCAATCTGATGGTCGGCCTGTTCCTGCCGGTCGTGCTGATTCTGGTGTTTGGCTACGGCTTGTCGTTCGATATCAAGAACGCGCCCGTGGCCATCGTCTCTCAGGACACATCGCCCACCGCCCAGGACGTCGTCTCGGGCTTTTATTTGTCGCCCTACTTTTCCGTGACGCCGCTGCGCTCCATGGAGGAGGCGCAACGCTCGATGCGCGCCGGCGAGATTGAAGCAATCGTGTATCTGCAGTCCGACTTTTCGCGGCGGCTGGCAGCGGGTAATGCAACGATTCAGGTCCTCGTGAACGGCGTGGATGCCAATCGCGCACGCGTTCTGGAAGGCTTCGCGCAAGGCGCGATCGGGCTGTGGAGCACGAAACGCGCGGCGGCCGGCGATGGCGGTGCGATGCCGGCGCCCGCGGTGAGACTGGAAACGCGCTTGTGGTTCAACGAGGCGAACACCAGTACGCACTTTCTGGTGCCCGGACTCATCGTCCTGATCATGACTCTGAACGGCGCGCTGCTCACATCGCTGGTGATGGCCCGCGAATGGGAGCGAGGCACGCTGGAGTCGCTGTTCGTCACGCCGATCAATACGGGCGAGCTCATCGCCTCCAAGCTCATTCCCTACTTCGGCGTCGGCCTGGCGGGCCTCGCGATGTGTCTGCTCGCCGGCAAATTCCTTTTCTACGTTCCCATCCGAGGCTCGCTGCTGCTGATCGTAGCGATCTCGATGCTGTACCTGCTGGTCTCGCTGAGCCTGGGCCTGCTGATCTCCTCGGCCACCAAGAACCAGTTTCTCGCCTCTCAGGTCGCGTTGATCACGAGCTTCCTGCCCGCGCTGATGCTCTCCGGCTTCATCTTCGATCTGCGCAGCGTGCCGGCAGTGGTGCGGGCCGTCGGGGCGGTATTGCCGCCCACGTATTACGTCGAGGCGCTGCAAACGTTGTTTCTCGCCGGCAACGTGCCCGGCCTGCTCATCAAGGACACCGTGGTGCTGCTGACGGCAGCGGTCGTGCTTTTCGTTCTGATCCGGATCAACACGCGGAAACAGCTGGTATGAAAGGCACGCTTCATCGCATCGCCATTCTGATCCGCAAGGAGCTGATCGCCATCCTGAAAGATCCGCGCAGCCGGCTGGTGCTGGTGATGCCCGTGATTTTGCAGTCGCTGCTGTTCGGTTACGCGGCGACGTTCGACCTCGATGAGGTGCCCTACGCGCTGCTCGACACCGACCGCAGCAATGCTTCGATCCAATTCGTGAAACTCCTCGACGGCTCGGGCGTGTTCGATCGGGTATCGAGCTTGAGTAACGCCAGCCAGATCGGCGAGACGATCGGCAAGAAACGCGCGTTGATGGTCATTCATATCCCCGCCGATTTCGAGCGCGACATCGAGTCTGGACGCGGCGGCGTGGTGCAAGTCATCGCGGACGGCCGCAATTCGAACACCGGCAACGTCGCCGCCTCGTACGTCACAGCGGCGGTGGATCGTTTCAACACACAGTGGAACGAACTGCGCGGCGGGGCGTCTCCGGCACTGCGAATCGAAACCCGTGCCTGGTACAACCCGAATCTGGAAACTCGTTGGGCCATGATTCCGGCCTTGATCGGCGCGCTGAGCATGCTTCAGGTGCTGATGCTCGCCGCGCTCTCGGTCGCGCGGGAACGCGAACAAGGAACGTTCGACCAACTGCTGGTCACACCGCTGCGTCCCACGGAAATCATGGTGGGCAAAGCGGTGCCGCCGATTCTGATCGGGCTGGTGCAGTCCACCATCATTCTGTTGCTGGCGCGCTTCTGGTTCGGGATTCCGTTCCAGGGGTCGCTGTTCACGCTTTACTCCGGACTGCTGCTGTTCACGACCGCGGCGGTCGGCATCGGGCTTGCGCTTTCGGCGTTTTCGAAGACGATGCAGCAGGCCATGCTGTACACGTTCGTCCTGCTGATGCCGATGATGCTGCTGTCTGGGCTGACCTCGGCGATCAGCAACATGCCGCGAGCCATGCAATACCTCACCTATGCCAATCCGCTGCGCTATGCAATCGACCTGGTGCGGCGTGTGTATCTCGAAGGCGCGAGCTTTGGATATCTCTACCACGACATGTGGCCGTTGGTGATCATCGCGCTGATCACGCTGCCGACGGCCGTGTGGTTGTTTCGACACCGGCTGGTGTAGGTACGTCATGCGAAACAAGATCTGGATCGTCGTCAGTTCCGCGCTGCTGAGCGCGTGCGCCGTGGGCCCTGACTTCAAAGCCCCGGAACCTGCCCTGCCACAACAGTGGCGGGACGCAGCAGTCACCGCCGACGCAGTCGAGCAGCAGTGGTGGAAACAATTCCACGACGCGACGCTCGATGGTCTCGTCGAACGCGCGCTATCAAACAATGCCGATGTGCAGATCGCGACGCTGCGGGTCGCGCAGAGCCGGGTGCTGCGTAACGCCGAGTCCAGCGCGCGCTGGCCAAACGTGAGCGCCAGCGCCGCCTATCAACGCGAACGGCAAAGCGAAAACGGCACCGCCACACGAATGATCGACCTGATCGCGCCCGCAGGGAATCGCGATCAGATCGTTTCGCTGCTCAGCGAACCCTTTAGCGTGTATCAAGGCGGGTTCGACGTCGGCTGGGAGCTGGACCTGTGGGGCCGCGTGCGACGCTCGATAGAAGCTGCGGACGCCAATCTGCGCATGAGCGACGAAGATTTGCGCGACGCTCGCCTTTCGCTGATTGCCGAAGTCGTGCGGGGCTATCTGGAGTTGCGTGGCGTCCAGGAGCAGCTACGCATCGCGACTGCGGATGCAGCTGCCAGCGCGGATCTGGTGGAGCTGACGGAATATCGCGTCAGAGGCGGCATCGTGGATGAGCTCGATCTGGCGACCCAACGTGCGCGCCTCGCCGAAGCGCGCTCGAGCATCCCGCAGTGGAAACAACAGGAGGCGCAACTGCTGAGCGCGCTGGCGGTGTTGCTCAATGAACAACCCGGATCGCTCGATGCGCAACTCGCCGCAGCGCCGACGTACACCTTGCCATCGACGATCGCGGGCGGCGTGCCGTCGGAAATCGCGCGGCGGCGTCCGGACATTCAACGTGCCGAAGCGCAATTGCATGCGGCGACGGCAGAGATCGGCGTCGCCGTCGCCGACTTGTATCCGCGCATCACGCTGACCGGCAGCTTCGTTCAGCAATCGCTGCAGGCGTCCGACTTCACCGAATGGGGATCGCGGCAGTGGTCCATCGGTCCGAGCCTGAGCCTGCCGATCTTCGATGGCGGCCGCCGGCGAGCGATCGTCGAAGTTCGTAAGCTCGATCAACAACAGGCGGCCGTCGCCTATCAACAGACTGTGCTGCGCGCCTGGCACGAGATCGAAACTGCGTTGAGCGGCTACAGCTCGGAGCGAGACCGCAATCGCGAGCTATCCACCGCCCTCGCCGCGAGCCGCGAGGCCTACGACATCGCTCGCGTCCGCTACAACCACGGGTTGATCAACTATCTCGCCGAGCTCGATGCGCGACGCACCTTGCTGCAAACCGAGCGAGCGTACAGCCAGAGCAACATTCAGCTGGGCACCCAGTTGGTCGCCGTCTACAAGGCGCTCGGAGGCGGCTTGCCGGAGTGAGCTACCGGCCGCAACAGCAGATCGTGGAAGTCGAAGCTGAAATCGGCGAGCGGCGAGATGGCTTTCATGGTCACCGTGGCAATCGAGCCGTCGGGCTGCAGCGAGAATGTAACGTACGCATCTTCGGTGAGCGTGCGATCGTTCCAGCGCGTGCGGAACGTATCGTAACGCACGTGCTCTAGCTTGCCGACGAACGCCGGAGTGTGCTCGAAGCGAATCGATAGTCCGTTCGCACTGTTCTCGATGACAACGTCGCCGTACCAATCGTCGCGGTAGCGGCCCGCATAGTTGGCCAAGGCAAGCGACGGCCCTTTGCCATCCTGCGTCGGCGTTGCAGCCGCCGCGCTCGCCAGCACCTCTTCGCCCTTCTCGATTCTCGCCTTGCGCACGCCGTGGAGCGCGCCGATCCAGTCGGGACTCGGCAGGCCGAGATAGTGATCCAGCAATCGATACTGAATCGCCGCGAGCGCGGAAGTCTCTTCCGAGTTCGTCATGATCGCAAACGCTACGTCCTTGCCCGGAACGATCACCACCAATGCAACGCTGCCCAGCACGGCGCCGCCGTGCGAAACGATCGGCTGGCCTCGATAGTCGCTGTAGGACCATCCCAGCGCATAGGCGCGGAAGTTGGCTTGGGCGAGTTCGAGGGGCTTGGGGTTCTGACTCACCGGAATCAGCGTCTGACTCGTCCACATCTCGCGAGCCTGCGCTTCGCTGTACAGACGCACATTCGTACGCGGATCGAGACCGCGGCCAAGCTGCAACTCCAGCCAGCGCGCAACGTCGGCGATGCTGGCGTTCAGCGCTCCGGCCGGCGCCGAATTGTCGAAGCGCATCTGATTCGGCAACGGCGTCATCGGCCCAGCGCCGCGGATGGCGGTCGAGACGCGTCCGTGAGGCCAACCTTTGTTTGCTCCGGGCGGTGTCGCGGAGGCAGTGATCGTGTTCTCCATTTGCAGCGGGACCAGAATCCGCTGACGAACCACGTTCTCCCACGTGTCCTTGCAGATCGCTTCGATCAGCTGACCTGCAACCACGTACAGCAAATTGTCATAGGCATAACCGCTGCGGAAGCTCGTAGCTGGCTTGATATAACGCAGCTTTTCGACGATCTGCGCGCGAGTCAGCGTGGTCTCCGGCACGAACAGCAGATCGCCCGCGCCGAGGCCCAGACCGCTGCGATGGACGAGCAGATCCCGCACGGTCATCTCGCTGCTCGTGTACGGATCGTACATTCTGAATCCGGGCAGCAAGTCCACGACCTTGCTGTCCCACGTGAGCTTGCCTTCGTCGACCAGCATCGCCAGCACGGCGCTCGTGAAAGCCTTCGTGGTCGAGCCCAGCGAGAACATCGTCTGTTCGTCGATCCTGGCGGCCTCCCCCATGCGGCGAACACCGAATGTGCGCAGATCCGTGGGCTTGCCGCGTTCGGCAATCGCGATGGCCATACCGGGCGTTTCGAACGTGTCGGACACACGCTTTACGTAGCGGTCCAGATCGTTCGGCGGAGCTGCGTGAGCCGATGCGACAAACAAGATTGCCGCCGTGAAGACCACTCGAACGTGCTTCAGCATAGTCACTCCCTGGAAGGATCGGCCGCACGCAGCAACGCGCGCACCGGTCGATCGACGAGCATCAGCAGCGTCGCTGCGCAGGCGGCCACGGCCGCCATCAGAAGGAAGAATGTCATGTGATCCATGCGGCTCCACCACGAGCCGAGCGCACCGGCGAGCAGGTTGCCGGCAAAGCTCGCGGAGAACCACAGAGCAATGCTCGTAGCAGCCACGGCGCCCGGAGCCAGGTTGCCAAACAACGCAAGCCCCGTGGGGAGAATGAACAGCTCACCGGTCGTGTAAACGACGAGAAACAATACGAGCCACATCCAGTGCGCAGGTACGCCTTCGGACTGCGATGCCTGTGCAATCGCTGCAAGCATCACATAAGCGGCCGCAACGATGAACGCGCCGAAGGCCATGCGGCGGGCCGGCGCGAGTTGATCTCCAGGCTGTGTTTGTTTACGCCAGATGAGCAGCAGAACGGGCGTCAGGACGAAGACCAACAACGGATTCAGCGCCTGAAACCACGTGCTCGGAATCATGCCCGAGCCCACGCTGCGGTCGACGGCGCTGTCGGTCCACAAAGCAACGGTATTGCCAATCTGCTCGTACGCGCCGCGAAACACGACGACCATCGCGATCACACCGAGTAGCAATCCGAGGCGCCGCCCGAACGAATTGCTGTGTGCCTGTGCGTCGAGCTCGCGACCCTGCACCTGCCGCACGCTATCAGGCAGGTAACGACTGCCCCAGATATAAATCACGAGACCGATGCACATGCCGATACCGGCAGCGCCAAATCCCCAATGCCATCCATACAACTCGCCCAGCGTTCCGCAAATCAGCGGCGCGAGGATAGCGCCGAGATTGATCCCGACGTAGTAAACATTGAACGCGGTGATACGACGCGGATCGTCCGCCGCATAAAGCGTCTGCACCTGGCTCGGCAAACTAGGCAGGAACAGTCCGTTGCCGAGCGCGATGGTTGCCAGCGCCGGATAGAACAGCTCCTCGAAGGCCATCATGAAATGGCCCAGCGCCATGATCGAGCCGCCGAGAATCACAGCGCTGCGCCGGCCGAGAAAACGATCGGCGATGAGTCCGCCGACGATCGGCGTGAAATACGCGAACGCAGTGTATGTGCCGTAGGTCCAGGATGCTTGCGCCTGCGGCATGGCCAGCGCTTTCGTCATGTAATAGACGAGCAGCGCGCGCATGCCGAAGTAGGAGAACTTCTCCCACATCTCGGTGAGGAACAGGATCGTCAGACCGGGCGGGTGCCCGAACCAGTTTCCGGGCGAGGTCGCAGGCACCCTGGTCATTCGTCACATTCCGAAGCCGAACGACAACCCGACGGTGCGCGGCCGGATCACGCCCGCGCCGATGGCTCCATTCGGATAAGTGCCCAACGTACCCGTCGAGGTCAGTCCGTCGCTGTCGGTCACGTTCTTGGCATACAGCTCGATCGAGTAGCGGCCGAGCAGCACGCCGGTGCGCAGATCCAGGACTTCGTACGACGGAATCTCACGCTGACGGCCGTTGAGCTCGCGGAAGTCGGCGTCGAAGGAAGCGGTCTGATCCGACAGATAGCGCAGCGAGGCGCCGACGTACGCGGTGCTGTCCGCACCGATCGCCCATTCGTAATCGACGTTCGCGCCAACGCTGAACTCCGGTGTGAACGGCAGCTGATCGCCCTTCATGCCGCCGACGAGATCGCCGGTATCGTCATCGAGCTCCGCGTCCGTGTAGGCAGCGTTCAGCGACAACCGTAGAGAATCGGTCGGGCGCGCGGTCACTGTTGCCTCGAGGCCGTCGCTGGTCGCACCGCCGCCGTTGACGTTGACGCCGAAGATGTCCACCTGCGTGAACAGCTGGATGTCTTCCCAGTCGATGTGGAAGACAGACACGTCGACACTGTAAGCACGCGAAGCGGACTCACTCTTGAAGCCGACTTCATAGCTGGTCAGCGAATCGGACTCGTAACTCAGCGGCACGACGTCCGGCACGCCTGGCGGCAACACGTTCGGACCGCCCGGGCGGAATCCACTCGCAACGCGCGCATACAAGGAAACGTTGTCGCTGATCTTGAATTTCGGCGACACGGAGTACGTGAACACCTCCTCTGTCGACCTCGCTTCCGGGTAGCTCACGCCGCTCGGACCTCCGGCGAGCAGGCCGATGGAATCCTGCTTGGCTGTCTGATCGTTCTCGCTGTAACGCGCTCCCAGCGTCAGGTCGAAGCGATCGCCGAAATGAATCGTGCCGCTGGCAAAGACTGCGATTTCCTCGTACTCCGAGTGCAGGCTCAAGTCGCCGAGCTGTGGCTGGCCTGCGATCGGAGTCATCGTTCCCGGAACCAGTGCTTCCAGGTGCTGCAGGATGTCGCCCTCCTCGCTCGTGTAGTAAGCGCCGGCCAGCCAGTCGAACGTGTCGCCGGTGGGCGAGGCGAGGCGCAGCTCCTGCGTGAACTTGTCGTACTTGGTCGTTTGCAACTGCTGGAATTCGTTCGGCCCCACGAACCCCTCGATCAGCGAGCTGTACAGCGTGGTCAGATCCTCGCGGAACGGCGAGTCCAGTTTGTTGAAGCTGCTGGAGGACGTCAGCGTGGCGAATCCGAGGTCGACGTCCAGCAGGGCGTTATAAATCCGGTAGTCGACATCCCGGTACTCCGGAACGAACTGCGACTGAGTGAACCTGGAGTACAGCGTCTCGAGCGTATCTGGATCGCTCTCGACCGTGCTGGAGGCATCCGTGCGGATGTTCTGCATGATCGCCGTCAGCCGCAGCGAGAACGCATCGCTCGGGCGATACAGCGCCGACACACGGCCGCCGGAGCTTTCCGCATCGTTGATGTCTTTCGCGATGTCGGATCCGGCGGTGCCGATCGAATCGATGAAACCGGGCAGCTCGCGGTAATAGCCCGTCGCCCGGATGGCGAAGCTGCCGGACAACGGCACGTTGATCATGCCGGCGCCGGAATAGCCCATGTCGCCATCTTCCACGCTCTCGGCGCCGAAACGCACGCGAGTCTCGAATCCATCGGTCTGCGGGGCGTTGGTCGCGAACTTCAATACGCCGGCGAGCGAGTTGGCGCCGTACAGGGTGCCCTGTGGGCCGCGCAGCACCTCGATGCGCTGCATGTCGAAAGCATCGAAGTCTCCGGCGAGCACGCCGCCGTTGACCAGGCCGGTGCTGGAGCCGAACGGCGTCTCGTCGACATAGACGGCCACGGTGGCGGCGACGCTGCCCGTGTTGACGCCACGCATGACCAGACGCCCGTTGCCCGGCGTGCTCTGGTTGAGCTGCACGCCCGGCACGAGCTTGAGGTAATCCTGGAAGTTCGTTGCCTGCTGGCGCTCGAGCAAATCGCCACCGACCACGCTGATCGACAGCGGCACATCGATCAAAGCTTCAGAGCGCTTTTGCGCCGTGACGATGATCTCCGCGATCGTATCGGACTCCGCCGCATGAACATTCGTTACTCCTGACAGCAGCGCCAACGCGCTGGCGGAGCCGCCGACGATGAGACCGCGTGACAGTCGCCGTGAGTCACTCATGATCAGAACCCCTGTGTGTCTGTTGTAAATCGCCCGTTGCTCAAACGCGTCCGCCGCCCCATACATCCGGCGCGCAGTGAATGCTTCCACCGTCATAACTGGCGGAGGGAACATGGTCGCGCTCGAGAAACGTCGGCCCATCCAGATCCACGAAGTCGCACAGCTGCGCTATGACGAACGCAGGCGCCATGGCGAGGCTGGTGCCGACCATGTTGCCCACCATCACTTGCAATCCCGCGCTGCGCGCTTCGACGACCATCCGCAGCGCTTCAGTCAGTCCGCCGCATTTGTCGAGCTTGATATTGACGACGTCGAAGCGTCCGACCAGCCCCGCCACATCGTCAGCGCTCTGCACACTTTCATCGGCCGCGATTGGGATCGGGCTGCGGAACCCCTGCAATTCGGCTTCACTGCCACGTGGCAACGGCTGTTCAACCAGCTTCACTCCCGCTGCCACGAACGCCGGCAACGCCCGCTCGAGATTGCGTAGCGAGTAACCTTGATTTGCATCGACGGCCATCCACACATCGCCGCGCGCCTCACGCGCCGCCCGCACTCGGGCGATGTCGGTTTCTACATCTCCGTCGAGCTTGAGTTTCAGCGCGCGTGCATGCGAAAGCGCACGTGCGCCACGCCCCACCACTTCGGGCGCATCCGCGCTCAATGTGAAAGTGGTGACGCGAGGCAACGCCTGATCCAGACCGGCAGCCCGCCAGACAGGGACGCCGGCCTGCTGCGACTCGAGCTCCCACAATGCGCAATCGAGCGCGTTGCGCGCCCCGCCGGCAGGAAATGTTTGAGCGAGCTGCTCTCGGGTAATGCCGGCCTCGATCATCGGGCGCTGTGCCTCGATCGTGCGCATGATCTTCTCGGGCGTGTCATCGAGGTAGTAGACGCCAGCCGCCTCGCCACGGCCGCGGGCGCCTGCCTCGCCATGCAGGGTCACGCGCACGACCGGCACATCATAAAAGGTGTAACCGGTGATCCGAAACGGCGCCTTCAGCCGCAGCGCCTGCAACTCGACATCCATCCGCGTGACTCGATGTGTATTCACGATGGCTTCCAGTTCACGTCGATCAGTAGTTCACGTCGAAAGCGATGAGATGAAACGCCAGCGCGACCCAGAGCACGACCAGCAACGCAAGGGCGAGCAGCACGGCCCAGGTCTTTGCGTACCACTTGCGTGCGCCACGCACGACCACGGACGCGTTCCACACGCCGATCGCGGCGGCTCCGAAGAACACGACCGCGGACAGCATCTGGAGAATCCACAAGCAGATGTCGGCAGTGGATGAAAGCAGGTGATCGCCCATGATGAGCGAGACCATCACGGCCCAGAGGATGAACACCGCGATCACAGCGACCGACGCGATGCGTATCCGACGATGCGCCAGCGCGTCAGGTCCCGTCAGACCATAGGGCACGCCATAGTATTTGCGCGCGAGCGCGGCGATGGGCCATGCGAGCGTCGTCAGCGCCAGTGCGATCAATCCAGCGAGCAGCGCCGGTGTAACCCAGGCAGGTGAGATCGCCGCAGGCACAGGTTCGAACACCATGAATGGCGTCACCCACTCGAAACCGAAGCGAACGACGCGCCCGTCCTCCACTTGCGCGGACAGGAAACTTTCGCCATCGACGTCGCGCCAGACGAACGGCTCGACTTCACGCCACTTGATCGGCGAGCCGGCGACGTTCCTGGCCATCGAAACGCTGATGGTGCCGTCGTCGTTCGCGAATACCTCGACGGGGCTGGCCAATCCCAGCAGTTTCAGGAAGCTGGTCTCGATACGGCGCGAGACCTGATACAGGCCGGTCATCATGCGCGCGTGCTCGGCGGCTGTTTGCGGATCGACCTTGCCGTCGAAGGTCGGTCCCGGCAGATAACGATCGGCGAACTGCTCGAAGACCGCCTTGCGGATGTTCCCCGCCGCGCCCTCCTTGCCCGCGCTGTTCAACGAGATGAACAGACCGACACCGTCGTCGATGAACAGATACAGATCGGAATGAAACCACGCGGTATCGCCGGCATGAGAAATGATGCGGCGGCCATTGCGATTTTGCTCGTAGAAACCGAGCACCATGCGATGCACCCGCGGCAGGATCGTAAGCGCGGTGGTGTGCATCTGTTCGGCGGTCTCCGCTTTCAGAATGCGCCCTTCGCCGAACGCTCCTTTTTGCAGGTGGGCGATCATGAATCGCGCCATGTCCGCGCCCGACGAGGATTGACTGCCGGCCGGCGCCGACACGACGATCTCGAACGGTTTCGCCTTGCCGTCGGAAGCTCGCGCATAGCCGTTCGCCATGAATTCGCGCAACCGTTCGGGCAGCGGCTGACGGAACGTCGAATGTTCCATGCCCAACGGCGTGAGGATGTGCTGTTCGACGTACTCATCGAACGAAAGACCGGAAGCGCGCGCGACGATGTAACCGGCGAGCGAAGTTGCGTAGTTCGAATAGGCCGGCGTCGTGCCAGGCGCGAAAATCCGGCTCGGCACCCACTCCTTGAGATACACATCCAGCGGATCGAACGGCGCGCCCTCCGGCACGATCAGATCTTTGACCCGCTCCTCGAACCCCGGAGTGTGCGTGAGAATGTTCCGCAATGTGATCGGCTGGCCGTCACGGGCCGGAATCTCGAAATCGAGATAGCCGTTCACATCGGCGTCGAGATCGAGCTTGCCCTGCTCGACCAACTGCATCACCGCGGTCCAGGTCGTCAGCTTCGAAATCGAGCCGGGACGAAACAGCGTGGTTGCCGGATCGACCGGCTTACGGGCCGCCACGTCGGCGTAGCCGTAGCCCTTCTGCAGTAGAGTCGCGCCATCCTTCACGACGACCACCACCGCACCCGCCACGTCGCCGGTCGCCAGCGCGTATGGCAGGAAGCCATCGAGCCAGGCTTCGAGATCCTCTCGCGTCAGAGGTCTGACCTCCGAGGTCCGCACATCGGCGGATGTGACGCTCGACTCCGGCGCCGGCGGCGCTTCAGATGAGACGTCGCCTGCGGCCGCCGCGGACAGCACCCGCGAAAACAGCAGCATCGCCAACAACGTCGCCGCACGTGCACGCATGCCCAACCCCTGACAAATGTTGTTCTTCAGGACAAAAACCATCCCTATCAGGCAATTTTAGTCCTAATTAGAGAATCGTCAACCACGAAGGCGCCCGCCGGCCCCAAAGGGGCGTGGCGGGCGAGAGAATTCAGGGACGTGGGGAGTCGATGCGCCGGCGACTACGCCGGCGTCATTTCTTGTGACACCCGACGGTGCCCACTGGGATCAACAGGACATAAGCGCGCTCGCACTGGTAGACCACCTTCTGCCCGCATCCCGAGGCCTCGTACGCATCGTCGCCGAGGTAACGTCGCTCAGTGCGACTGACCGTTACTTGCGCGCCATCGCAGGCAAGCGCGCTGCTTGCCTGCTCGCGCACAGTGTCGGGAGCGGACACGCAAGCCGAGCACAGCAGCGCTGCCGCTGCGACAACGACTCTCGCGTTGCTCTGAAAAGTTCGGGACATCATGTCTTCCTTCCTCCTCGATCATTAGTAGTAGAGGTCGAGCCTCACCAGATTCAGCGTGAATGCGATCCAGGGGATGGCGACACAGGAAGCCGCCAGCACGACGCTCCACGTCTTGCTCCACCAGCGGCGTGCGCCTGTGAGCGAAAGCCAGGCATTCCAAACCGCAATGCCTGCGCCGATCATCCCGATGAACCCGAGCAGATAAAGACTGACGAACCAGACATCTGCCCGACCATCGAACAGCGTGAGATCCGACAGGCCCGACTGCAGCAGCACCGCCCAACCGATCACAAAGACGAGATCGACGATGGCCGCCGCGCAGACCAGCCGACGCGCAAGCGTCTGCTGTTTCGTCGATTCGAACGCCAATCCATGACGGCGCCGAAGCAACGCGGCGACCGGCCACGCGATCACGGTCAGCAACAGGCAGCCGGCCGACACGAGCACGACCGGAATGATCCATCCGGCGGATTGACCGGTGGGCACGGGGATGAATACTTGGATTCCACTCGATGAATCGTGGCCGAGAAATCGCACTCGCCCGTTCTCGATCTTTGCAGCGAGGCGCTCCTTGCCGCCGACCTCGCGCCACACGAACGGCGCCACTTCGCGCCATACTTTCGGTTGCCCGTTCAATCCCGTGAGCGCGGGAATAATCAGCGTGCCGTCCGCCTCGGCACCGACGGTGACTTGACTCAGCATTCCCACAGCGGCGTAGAGCGTCGTTTCCGCGCGGCGCGAGCTCTGGTATCGCCCCGCCACCAGCCGGCTATGCTCGACCGCCGTCGGAGCAGTTGGCTCATCCGGCACGGGCGCGGGGAAATATCGATCGGTAAACTGCTCTAACAAGCCGCTGCGGACACCGTGCACGGCGCCTGCCCTGCCCGTGCTGTTGAACGATACAAACACGCCGACATCCTGGTCCATGAACAGCGACAGCTGACTATGGAACACCTGGGTATCGCCGCCGTGTTCGAGAATACGCTGGCCATTGCGATTGGCTTCGAAGAACCCGAGCGACATGCCGTTCACCGGCGGCGTCGCCTGGAACGTCGAGTTGTGCATGAGGCGCGCGGTTTCCGGCTTCAAAAGAGCCGGCGCCGTTCCTTCCTTCGCGCTCAGATGAGCGATCATGAAGCGCGCCATATCGGCGCCGGTCGCGCTGATGCTGCCCGCCGGCCCGGGGCCCACGAGCTCAAAATAGGGCCACGCCGGACCCGATCCGAGCCGATATCCCTTCGACAGGTCGGCCGCGAACTTCTCAGGCAGCGGTTGCCTGACCGTCGAATGCCGCATGCCCAGCGGCTCGAAAATGTGACGATCGAGATAATCCTCGTAGCTCTCGCCGGAGACGCGCTGGACGATGTAGCCCGCGAGCGCCAGACAGTAATTACAATAGGACGGGACTTCACCCGGTGGGAACATGCGCGCCGGGTTCGAATTTTTTACGAACGCCTCCAGGCCGCTGAATTCTTTCGGATCGGAATGCATCAGCCCACGCAACAACTCCTCGAATCCGGCGGTGTGAGTGATGAGATTGCGCATCGTCACCGGTTTGTCGAAGCCTGCCGAAATCTTGAAGTCCAGATACTGATCGACGGGCGCATCGAGATCGAGCTTGCCCTGCTCGACCAGTTGCATCACTGCCGTGTCCGTGAACACCTTGCTGACCGAGGCGGCCCTGAATAGCGTGCGCTCGGGATCCACGGGCCGCCGATTCTCGACGTCGGCGTAGCCGTATCCCTTCTGCAGCAGGACTTCCCCGTCCTTCACGATGACGACGACGCCTCCCGCGATGTCACCTCGCTGCAACTCATAATTCAGAAAACCGTCGAGCCACGCCTCGACATCGGCGCGTGTGAGCGGAGCGGCCGATGCCGTCGGCGCGTCTGCGACCTGCGGTTGCGAATCATCGGCGAGCGCCGGGCTCAACGAGCCCAAGCTGCAAAGTAGAACGGCGAGAGTCCTGACAAGACGCATACATTCTCCGGCGCGGTGCATCCGGCTGGGAATCTACGATGCGGCTGAAACAGTTGGCCGATTTCGTGTCGAACGGTCGGATCGGCCGGGCGAATGGCGATTACACGCTCATCTGCGTGCGGAACAGTCGCGCCTGACGGCGCGAGATATCGACTTCGGATCCGCCCCGCAACCGAACGTGCAGCTGCCCACCGATGCCGAGCTCGACGCTTTCGATGAAGTCGACGTTGACGATCTGCTTGCGGTTGGCGCGGAAGAAGCGCTTCGGGTCGAGTCGCTGCTCGAGGCTGTGCAACGGCCGACCCAGCAAGGGACGCTCCTGACCCCAGAACAGACGGACGTAATTCCCTTCCGCCATCAGCATGCAGACTTCGCGCAGCGGCACGAACCAGCAGCGATCGCCATCGCGCACGAACAGGCGCTCGAGGATATCGTTCGGTCGGACTTCGCTACTCCCGTGCTCGGGCATCGAGCGGGCCTTGGCGAGCGCCGCCGCCAACCTCTGGGTCTCGATCGGCTTGAGCAAATAATCGAGCGCGTTGACTTCGAAAGCGCGCACCGCATGGTGATCGTACGCCGTCGTGAAGATGACGCGCGGCACATGATCGAGTCGCGCGAGCAGATCGAAGCCCGAACCTCCCGGCATCTGGATGTCCAGAAAGATCAGCTCCGGTGCAAGCGACTCGACACGCGCCGCGGCTTCACTGACATCGCCCGCTTCCCCCACGATTTCGATCCAGGGGAACTCCGCGAGCAAGCGCCGCAGCTCACGACGCGCCAGCGGTTCGTCATCGACGATGAGCGATTTCATGCAGCGACTTGTTTCGGCACACGGATTCGTACGATGGCCAGATCCGATTGCGACAGGTCCAGCTCGAGCGTGGCGAGGGATCCGAACAGCAATCGCAACCTCTCGGCCGCATTGTATAACCCGGATCCCTGCTGCTCGCGCGGCGGTGGGTTCGCCGGACGCGGATTCTGCACTTCAACGTGCACGGCGTTATCGTGCACAGTCGCCGCGACTCGCAGGACTCCTCCGCCGGGAAGCTCCGCAATTCCATGTTTGATCGCATTCTCGACCACTGTCTGCAGCAGCATGACCGGAATGCGTACCTCATACGCGCCGGCGGCGATGTCGAGCTCGACGCGCATTCGATCACCGAGACGCAACGATTCGAGCGCCAGATAATCCCCGACGGTTTTCATTTCGCGCTCCAGCGTCACGAGCTCCTCGTGATCCGATCTCAACGTATATCGCAGCAACCCGGCGAGCTGAGTGACCGCATCTCGGGCGCGCGCCGGATCCTCGGCGATGAGCGCCCGCACGCTGTTGAGTGAATTGAACAGGAAATGCGGATTGAGCTGCGACTTGAGCAGCTTCAGCTCGGCGGATTGCAACGCCCGGCTCAGCTCCGACTGGCGCAGCTCGGCCGCATGCCGGTCGCGCACCGACGTGATGCTGATGTACAGAGCGACCCAGATGAAGAACGCCAGGCTCCAATTGACGGCGCGGAGCGTGAACGGATCCATGGACAAAATCGGCGCCGGTATGGCTTCGAGGCGCGCCTGATCCTGGATCGGCTCCAACCCCCATAGCGGCGCGACTGCCATGAAATGCATGGCCGAAGCCAGCACCACGCCGAGCAGCACGCTCGTCACCAGACTGCGCGGCAGTAGCTGACGCAGGCTTAGTTTCGTCCATCCTCTGCGCAGCATGAACACACGAAGCAGCTGCGTGAGTCCGACGGCGGCCAGGTTCAGCAGTGTGATTTCCAGAACGATCCGCTCCCAGGAGACCGGCAGCGTGGCGATCGCGTTGTACACCTGGCTCGCGCCATTCAGCCCCCATCCCAGGAGTTGGCAGGTCCAATACGCGCGCGATGTGTCGATTGGCGTGATGAGCGGTCTCATTCGCTCACCAAGTTAAACCAACGGCGGGCAGCTGGCGAGATTGCCGGGCGAACGGTCGCAGAACCGTTCGAACGGCGGAAAGTCATGACCAGACATCGATGTACTCCCTGTTCGTCAGGCTGGGTCGGGATTTGCGGGTTACTTTCCGATTCGTCCAGAAGTGCGCCTACCTCTGTGCGACCATCCCGTTTATCCTTGCGCACGCCTATCCACACGTGAAGAACGGAGCGCGCACCGCCATGACGGTCAACGATTATTCGGAGCGATTTTTCGGGCTGCCGGTGGTTGACTTCCGCAGCGGCGATCGGGTCACGCGCAGGGACGCCGTGTATCGGCTGATGCAGGAATACGAAGCCCCTCAGTCGCAGCGCGAGCTGCTCGATGAGCTCCTGGAGCAAGTGCCTCGCGATTCGCTCGAGGCGCTGATCATCGGTTCCTGGAGCGAAGCGGCCACCGGCACGCCGCCGGACGGGTTCCTGGAGGCGCTGGTCGAATACCGCCTGCCGAGCCTCAAGGCGCTGTTCGTCGGCGACATGACCTTCGAGGACGCTGAAATCTCCTGGATCAATCAGACCGACTACACCGCCCTGCTCCAGACCTATCCCGACCTCGAGGTACTACGGATCCGCGGCGGCACGGCGCTCAAGCTGCCCGTCATCGAGCATCGCGCGCTACGCGAGCTCACCATCGAGACCGGCGGGCTGCCGAGCAGCGTGGTCGACGCCATCGCGGATTCGAAGCTGCCGGCGCTGCAGCGCCTGGAGCTGTGGCTCGGCAGCGATAACTACGGCTTCGACGGCAACCTGTCGACTTACCAGAATTTGCTCGCCAAGATCGAGCCGGAGCGGCTGGAGTATCTGGGGCTGCGCAACGCCGAGATCGCCGATGAGCTCGCGACGTATCTGGCCTCGCAGCCATGGCTCGGTTCTCTGGAAACCCTCGACCTCTCGATGGGCACGCTCGGCGACGCAGGCGCCAAAGCTCTACTCGCGAGCCCATGGATCGAGGGCCTGGAATCGCTAGACCTGCGACACCACTACATCTCCGATGCGGTGATCAAGCAGCTGCAGGCGCTACCCCTGACTGTGGAGATCGATAATGCCGAGGACGACAGCGACGACCGTTACGTGCAAGTGAGCGAGTAGACGTGCTGTTGATCGGCAACTCGGCGAGCCGTCGAACGGCACTGCTGCGCGCTGCGTTGAGTTGTCACGGCGGTCGGCTGGATGTGATCGAGTGGCGCGATCTCCTCAGCGAGGAGGATGCGATCGACCGCCTGCTGACTGCACCGCTAGTTGCACGACACGTCTGGTGCAAGATCGATTCACCCGGAGAGGACGAGGCAACCACACAAGCGCTCATCCGGCGTGGCTGGTTGCTGTCCGGGACGAATTGCGTCGCGCCTTCAGCGTTACGCCACGGCGAGCTGGCTCACCAGCAATGGCGCTTCGGCGGCTTCGCCGATCTGCTGGCTCGCATACAGCCGCACCTCGGACGGCTGAGACTGCTGAACTCTGTGAGCGACATTCTTCTGATGTGCGACAAGCTGTCTTGCCAGCAGCACCTGCGCCGGCGCGGAGTACCGGTGCCCGAATTGTTAGGTGAGATTCAAAGCTTTGCCGACCTCGAAGAGCGCTTCCCTGCAAAACAATATGCAGCGGTCTTTATCAAGTCGCGTTACGGCTCGTCGGCAGCCGGAGTGCTCGCGCTACGACGTCATCATGATGGACGCATGCTCGCTTACAGCTCGGCACGCATGGATTCGGATGGCGCGATCTACAACCACTTGCGGGTGTCGCGCTACGAGCGTCCTGCCGAGATCGAGGCGCTCGTGGATGCACTGGCTGTGCAGGGCGCGTATGCCGAACGATGGCTGTCGAAGCCGCGTGCTCCCATAGCGAAGGATGCAAGTTACGATCTGCGGGTCGTTGCTCACTGCGGCCGTGCGCGGCAGCGGGTGGCGCGCATCAGCTGCTCACCCATGTCCAACCTGCACCTGGGCAATCGGCGATCTGCACCGCATTGGCTCAGCGTGGGCGAAATCGATGCTCTGGAAACAGCCACGGCCAAAGCCGCCCGCCTGTTCGAACACAGTCACTGCATCGGCTTCGACATCAGTCTGCGCGGATCCCATGCGGCCGTTCTCGAGGCGAATGCGTTCGGCGATTTGCTGCCCGGCCTCCAGTTCGAGGGCGCCACGACTTATGAGGACCAGGCTGCCCTGGTAAGTGCCGATGAGCGCTGAAAGGCAGCACGTTGCAAGTCGCAATCCGGACATGCACCGCATTGTCGGCACGCATGACATCGTCATGATTACTCTCGACACGTTACGTTACGACGTGGCGCAGGAGCAGTTTCACGCGGGCCGCCTACCCCATCTCGCAGCTCACTTGCCGCATTCGGGTTGGGAGCTGCGCCACACGCCCGGCACGTTCACATATGCCGCCCATTGTGCGTTTTTCGCTGGCTTCCTGCCGACGCCGGCGAGTCCCGGCCCTCATAGTCGCCTGTTCGCGCTGCGCTTCGATGGCAGCGAAACCACTGACGAGCACACATTTGTTTTCGATACGACCGACAACATCGTCGCGGGACTGGCGCAGCAGGGTTACCACACCATCTGCATCGGCGGCGTCGGCTTCTTCAACATGCGCAACCCGCTCGGCCTAGCGCTGCCGCAGCTGTTCTCCGAGCGCTGGTGGCGGCCCGAGTTCTCGGTCACGGCTGCCGAATCGACACGGCGCCAGGTGGAGTTCGCTTGTGAGCGGCTGGCCGATGCGGATCTCATGTCACAGCGTGTGTTCCTGTTCATCAACATCTCGGCGATCCATCAACCCAATCGCCACTATGCGAATCTGCCGGAGGATTGCCTGGAATCGCACGCAGCCGCTCTCCGCTATGTGGATGCCGCGCTCGCTCCTCTTTGGCGCACGCTGGCGGCACGCGGGCCGAGCTTCGCGATCGTTTGTTCCGACCACGGCACCGCCTACGGTGAAGACGGCTATCGAGGCCACCGACATGGACACCCTGTCGTCCTGAATGTGCCGTACGCACACTTTGAGATTGCTGCCGCTGGGAAAGATCCATGAGCAGTCTGAGCGAGCAGTTGCAGTTGAGCCCGTATCAGGCGTACGCATACGCCTATCCGCACAAGACTGCGTATCGCGATTTGCCCAAACCAGTCGATCTACGCGAACAATGGTCGGATGAAGATCGCTCCGCCTTGTTTGCTTACGTGCACATCCCTTTCTGTACTTACCGCTGCGGCTTCTGCAATTTGTTTGCGCTCGGCCGTCCGGAGGACGATCTGGTTGCGAGCTACGTTGCACAGCTCATCCGACAGATCCGGGTAACGCGCGAGGTACTGGGCGAGCACCGCTTTGTCCGCTTTGCGCTCGGCGGCGGCACGCCGAGCTATTTGCAGCCGGCGCAGCTTGCGTCGGTGCTGGAAGCAGTCACACGCGAGTTCACGATCGATTTGCAAACAAACCCCGCGGGCATCGAGGTGAGTCCCGAAACCGCGACGGCAGATCGCCTGCAGCTCTGTCGCGACGCCGGCATCGACCGCGTGAGCATGGGCGTACAGAGCTTCGTCGACACGGAGTTGCAAGCACTGGTGCGTCCAACACCGCGGCAGGAGATCCTCGCCGCCATCGACACGATCCGCAGGCTCGGGTTTCCGACGCTGAATCTCGACCTCATCTATGGCATCCACGGTCAGTCGCTGGACAGCCTGCGGCATTCCGTGCGCGCCGCGCTCTCGTTTCAGCCCGAGGAGATGTATCTCTATCCGCTGTACATTCGGCCACGGACAGGTCTTGGACGCATCGAGAGTCGCAAGAGCCGCGACAGCGGCGATGCGAGGATGCAGATGTATTTCGCGGCACGCGACCTGTTGCTCGATGGGGGCTATACACAGGTATCGATGCGCATGTTCCGCTCACCCACGGCGCCGGACGTGGCTGCCCCAGCCTATTGCTGCCAGAACGACGGCATGGTCGGCATCGGCTGCGGCGCCCGCTCCTACACGCGGTCACTGCACTATTCGGATCGGTATGGAGTTGCCCGTTCCAGCGTGAGCGAAATCCTGCGTCAGTACGTGAGCGCGCACGAGAGCTCATTTGCACAAGCTCGTTACGGCTTCGTCCTCGATGAGCGCGAGCAACGGCGCCGCTACGTCATCCAGTCGCTACTCGTGCGGCCAGGTCTCGACGAGAGCGCTTACGTAGCCCGATTCGGCACGCAAGCTCTCGACGATCTGCCGCAGCTGATGGAGCTCATCGATAGGGGACTTGCGCAGCGAGACGACGGCCTGTTGGCATTGACCGATGACGGCATGGCTCGAGCCGACACGATTGGCCCCTGGCTCTACTCCGAGCAAGTCACAGCCGGCATGGATGCGTATGCGGTGGCTTGACGACAAGGCTCTGCGCATCCTGTATCGCGGCCGGCTCACGAGCTGCAACTACGACTGCAGCTATTGTCCGTTCGCAAAACGTCGTGATACGCGCGCGACACTGCAGAAGGATGCCGCAGACCTGGCCCGGTTCGTTGCTTGGGCGCGCTCCTCTAGCGAACAACTCGCTATTCTGTTCACGCCCTGGGGAGAAGGGTTGGTGCGTAAGCACTACATCGAGGCGCTGATCGAGGTGAGCCATTTTGCGAACGTGCAGCGCGTGGCGATCCAGACCAATCTCAGCAGCAATCTTCGTTGGGTCTCACGCGCCAATCGCGATGTGCTTGCCCTGTGGTGCACCTATCACCCGAGCCAGGTCTCGCGCGCTGCATTCCTGGATCGGGTGCGGCTGTTGCGTGAAGCGGGAGTTCGCTTCAGCGTCGGGATCGTCGGCGCTCGTGAGCACTTCGACGATATAGCGACGCTGCGCGCTGCCCTGCAGCCCGAGGAGTATCTGTGGATCAACGCTCTGTCGCCACGGCCGGCTGACTATTACAGCTCCGCCGAGATCGAGTGGCTGGCCTCGATCGATCCACACTTTACTTTCAACCTGGCGCCGCCCCCGAGCCTGGGCGCCGCATGCCGCGCGGGCGATCTCAGCATCTCTGTCGATGGAGACGGCAACGTGCGACCCTGCCACTTCGTGCAGACGCCTCTCGGCAATCTCTATGACGGCAGCTTCGAGCAGCAGCGCAAGGCGACGAGCTGCCCGAATGCACGTTGCAGTTGTTTCATCGGCTACATTCACCGCACCGATCTCAATGTGGCTGCGCAATTCGCTCAAGGGTCTGTAGAGCGGATCTGGGCGCGGTAAGCAACTCGTCAAGATAGTGTTCCAGCGCTGCCAACTCGTGAGACGCCACGATTGCGCCAATGTAGCCATCGGGCCTCACGAGGACCCAGTCGCCGGGAGACACTCCGTAAGCATTCCTGAAATGTGTTTGATCGTCGATCAGATCGCCGTGCGTGCCGAATGTATGAATGCGCACTCCCGCTCGAGGTCGCACCCATTCTCGATTGACCTCGTAGCCCAGCAGCGTCCAGTGCGGCCCCGCCAGCAATTCGAACAAACGTTTCGGCTGACCGGCGGCGCCGCGAAGTGGCGCATCGGGCGCGCGTTCTCCAGCATGCATGCCCCCATTGCGCGAAGGCTTCTCCAGCGAGAGCGACGAATTGCGATACCCAAGATCGAGTTGGTGAACTTCACGCTCCCGACGCATCTCGCCCCGCTTGGCTGCGTCCAGAAGCTTCGTGGAAAGGCCCAGCACGCTTGCGGCAATCGGCCGTCGTTCTTCCTCGTAGGTATCGAGCAGTGCGTCTGAACTGCGGCCGAGCACGGCGGCTAATTTCCAACCTAGGTTGTAAGCGTCCTGCACGCTGGTATTCAGTCCCTGGCCGCCCGTGGGAGGATGGATGTGGGCGGCATCGCCGACGAGCAGCACACGGCCGGCGCGATAACGGTCCGCGAGCCGTGCATTCATGTTGTATGCCGAGGCCCACGAGACAGACTCGATGCGAATGTTTTGTCGTCCGGTGCGCTCGGCAACCATCGCAGTGAGACCGCGGGCAGACAGATCGACATCGCCTTCGAGCGGAACGGGCGCCTGCAACTGAAACAGATCCGTACCCGCGAGCGGGCACAATCCGATCTGTGTTTCCATCGACCCGCTATTGAACGTATGCCAGGCGTTGCGATCGAGACCCGTCAATACAAGATCCGCAACCACTGCCCGCACGCCGAGAGTTTTCCCCGGAAAACCTACATCAAGCGCATTACGAATGAAGCTGCGCCCACCGTCCGCGCCGATGAGGTAGCGCGCGCGTATCCGTTCCTCTCCGCGCTTGCTGATGACGCGCGCAGATACGCCATCGTCATCTTGCTCGAAGCCAACCAGCTCGCACCCGAACTCAACAGCGTGACCGAGCTCAGCCAACCGTTCGCGCATCACACGCTCAGTAAGGAACTGCGGGAGCATGAGCGGCATCTGATATGGCTCAGCAGGCGTCGGCCCCGGCAGCTCGGTGAGATTCGAGTCGTCGTAGCTGCCATCGCCGCGATACTCCCGCCGCGGCGGATACACGCCGCCGCGCGCGACGATGCGATCGAGGATGCCGAGATCTTCAAAAACTTCCTGTGTGCGCGGCTGGATACCCTTACCTCGGGAGCCGCCAAACGGTTCGTCGGCCTTATCGATCAATCGAAACTCCACACCACGTCGCGCCAGATCGATGGCGAGAGTGAGTCCGGCGGCGCCGGCGCCGCATATCAATACATCCGTTGCTTGGCGTTCGATCATGCTTTGTTCCATAGTTGCGATCTGCACATCACTGACCGGAACCCTATGGCGCTCAACAAACGAGTGCAAGCTGCACATATCTCCCCACAGCAGTTCAAGGACTTGCATCGGTCCCTCATCGACATCATGGGCCAGATGAACCGCCCGCAACGGGACGAGTACATGGTGCGGGCGGCGGGAATCTCGCTCGACCGCGCATTGTTTCCGCTGCTGGTGAGCGTGGAGAGAGTGGGACCGCTCGGCTTGGTCGATCTCGCCGAACGGATCGGACGCGACTACACCACCGTGAGCCGGCAAATCTCAAAGTTGGAAGCGCTCGGCCTCGTGAAACGCGAGGAAAACTCCGTCGATCGCCGTGTGCGCAAAGTTGCGATCACGCCTCAGGGAAAAGCGATGACGAACCGGGTGGATGCCGCGCGCGAGCGCCTGGGCCGGAAGATATTCGACTCGTGGGAGCCGCAAGATGTCGAAGCGCTCATCCGACTCATGCGGAAATTCGCGGACGCCTTGCAAAGCTGAAATATAACCTCGTGACTCGCAGGTTCCAGTGCGGCACAATTGTCTGAGTTGTTCGCCAGACCTGAGAATCCGATGACTCATCTGTCGCGCCGCCTGTTCCTGGGCGGAGCCACGGCTTTAGCCGCATACCCGATGCTTGCGCGATCAGCCGCTTCCGCAGCCGTCGAAAATCCGCTGGTGCCTCAACGGGCCGACGCGCAGATCTTCCGTCACGACGGCAACTACTACATGAGCGCGTCCGTCCCCGAGTACGACCGCCTCATCATTCGGCGCGCGTCGACGCTGGCGGGGCTTGGCACAGCGGAGGAAACCGTGGTGTGGCGACGGCCCTCGACTCGACGATATTCGAGCATCGCGGCGTGCGGTACGTCAGTTGGGCTCAACACGAGCCAGGCTTCGACAACAACACGAATGTTTATCTCGCGCCACTCGCCACACCTACTACGCTGGCGCGCGCGCCGGCGCGACTTACCGTGCCGACCCTCGAATGGGAGATTCAAGGATTCAAGGTCAATGAAGGTCCTGCGTTCCTGGCGCGCAATGGACGACTGTTCATGACCTACTCCGCCAGCGCCACCGATGCCCGTTACTGTCTGGGCCTGCTCACCGCGGCTGACGACGCCGACATCATGAACCCCGCCGTGTGGACGAAATCGCAGCAACCCGTGTTCGTCAGTTCCGAAGCAACCGGCGTGTATGGCCCCGGGCACAACAGTTTCACCGTCGATGAGCAGGGTCACGACGTCCTCGTTTATCACGGGCGCGATTACGAGGAGATCGTGGGCGATCCGCTCTTCGATCCGAATCGTCACACGCGTATTCAGCGGCTCTACTTCCAAGCTGACGGTACACCCGATTTCGGTATCCCGGTGGGCAACGGAGCGTTGCCCGACCGGTGGTCCCCGCTCGATCGCTCCGACCAGTTCCTCCGCGTCAGCGGCGAACGCATCATCGTCGGCACGGGCCCGGTTGCGACGACGCAGTTCCGGCAAGTCCCCAGTCGCCTGGATGCAAATCAGATATCGCTCGTGCCCATCGAGTCGCCAGGGAGCAAACTCGTCGTCGGCAGCGATTCAACAGCGACTTTGGCGCGCGACGATGGGAGCAAGACGTTCGCTCAGCGCAGCAGCTTCACCAAGCAGCGAGGACTCGCGGATAGCAAAGGCGTCAGCTTCGCCTCCGCTGCTTCGCCGGCGAGCTACTTGCGAAACGTCAACGGTGAGTTGCGTCTTGGCAGCGTGAGCTCGGCGGCGGATCGAGCGTCAGCGACTTTCGTTGCGAGCTGAAGCGGCGATATCGATCGGCATTCTCGAGATCCGCGATCGGCGCCAGGAGTTTCGGATCGAACGCCTCGATCGGCTCGCCCGCTGCGACCCGTCGAGGCCAGTCAGCGTGCGTGAGCGCTCCACGGCCGAGCGAGACAATGTCTGCCTCGCCACGCGCTAACAGATCACTGGCCCGCGCCGGGTCGTGCAACGAACCGTTGGCGATCACTGGAACCGCGACATGCTGTCTGGCCAGGGCCGCGAGCGTTGGCCCCTCGCCGAACGCCGGGCGCCACGCCTCGAACTCGGTCGTATGCAAGTAGTCGATGGGCAGCTTGCTCAACGTGCCGAAGATAATCGCGGCCTCCTGTTCGCCACCGCGCCACTTATGCGCGAAATCATTGACCTTACCCTGTGAGATACGCACGCCGACGACGAAATCGGCTCCGACAGCGCCGCGCACCGCTGCCACCGTCTCGACGATCAAACGCATTCGACCTTCGACCGTGCTTCCGTAGCCGTCGTCGCGCAGATTGACGCCTTCGGTTAGAAACTGATCGAGCAGATATCCGTTCGCGCCGTGCAGCTCGACGCCGTCGAATCCCGCCTCTCGCGCCAGCACGGCCGCTCGGGCGAAGCCGTTCACTGCCTCCGCGATCTCCGCTTCGGACATCGCGATCGGCAGCCGATACTGGCCGGTGCCTCGGTAGAAGGACATTTGCTGTCCTTTCGGGCGCACCGCCGAAGGACCTCTGGTCTCGCTTCGATATGGATTGCCCTGCGAAATCGCGCCCGCATGCATGAGCTGAGCAAACATCGGAGCGCCGCGATCATGCACAGCCGCGATCACGGGTCGCCATGCGTCCCGCTGGACGGCGTCAGACAGGCCCGGCTGAAACAAGTAGCCTTGTGAGTAGGCTTGATCGGTATAGATGCCTTCGGTGATCACGAGGCCGAAGCCCCCTTCGGCGAAGCTTGCGTAGTACTGCGCCATTCGTTGAGTGGCGCGACCGTCCGCTGTCGCGCTCACTCGCGTCATTGGAGCCACAGCAAGTCGATTCTGCAGCGAGACCGAGCCGATGCGGAGCGGTGCAAAGAGCGGGTGTGTCATGGCAGCATTCACCCTTGTGTCGCCGAGACCGCCGCGATGGCCTCGATTTCGATCAACGCAGCAGGGTCGTAGAGAGCTTTGATTTCCGCGATGGTGTCCGCGGGATAGGGCTCCGAAAAGAACTTGCGCCGCAGTTCGACGACTTGTTCGAAGTTGCTCATGTCCGTGACGAAGATCGTCACCTTGATGACGTCCCGCAAGCTCGATCCGCCCGCCTCCAGCGCGCGGCGTAGATTGGCAAACGCCTGCTCGCCTTGCGCGCGGAAACCGCCAGCCACGATCTTTCCGTCATCGCCAGCGCCAGCCTGGCCAGAGATGAACAGCAAGTTGCCGAACTTGATTCCCTGGGAGAGCAGAAACGGCGCGTAGTTGTCCGGTTGAGTGACGACTCGTTCCAACATGTCTCGATTCCTCTACAGCGCTGGCCCGTCGCCAGCGAGCACTACGATGCGGGGAAGCGGCGAAATCGACAAACTCCAAATTCTCAGGCATAAGGTGAATTCAACTCAGCCATGCGACATGCGACGACTCCCTCCTCTTTCCGCGCTCCGCGCATTTGAAGCTGCCGCCAGACACAACAGTTTCAAACGAGCCGCGACCGAGCTCGCGGTCACCCCGACGGCCATCAGTCATCAGATTCGCTCGCTGGAGGAATTCACCGGTCTCACGCTATTCAAGCGCGATACCAGGAAGGTCGTGCTCACCGACGCCGGAGCCCGGCTCTATCCGGTGTTGCGCGACGGCTTCGACGCCTTCGAGAAGACGCTCGATGGGCTGGTGCAAGCGCCGTCCAGAACACAGGTGACCATCTCCGCAACCAACGCCTTCACTGCGCACTGGCTGGTCCCACGCATGCAGCGCTTTTACGGACTGCATCCCGAGATCGATCTGCATCTGCACGCGTCGGACGAAGTCGTGGATCTGGTGGACGATCGCGTCGATATCGCCATTCGCTACGGCAGCGGGCCATATGCAAATGTTTCGGCCGAGGTGCTGTTCGCCGACCGCTTCGCGCCCGTGGTCCATCCGAGGCTGAACGTCACCACGCCGGCGGATCTGAACACGGTCACGCTGATCCATTTCCAATGGAAGAAGGCCCACCCTCTCAACCCGACCTGGGAACGATGGTTTGCCGAAGCGAAGCAGCGCTGGAGCGCTTCGGCGGCGCAAGTGCGCTTCTCCGATGAAGGCCACGCCATACAGGCAGCGGTCGCAGGACAAGGAATCGCTTTGCTGAGCCTGCCGCTGGTGGAACGGGAGATCGCAGCGGGCCACCTGATCCAGCCCTTCGGCCCGATCGTCGGCGGCCACACCTATCATCTGGTGATGAGAGCAGACCGTGCTCCCAGCCCGCGAGTGAGCGCAGTCGCTGACTGGCTTCGCGCCGAGGCGCGCTCATCGCGCTAAGCAACCCCGCCGCGCGCCGCGAGCGCGGGCGAGCTCAGAATGAGCCTATCGTTCTCGTCACGATTCGATGTGACGAATATGCGATACGAAGCGCCGTCGGCGGCGACACGAACGATCACGTGTCCATCGTCGCTCGCCAGCTGACGCGTCAGACGAGACGCAGTCAGGCGAACAGCGTCATGCAATCCAGTCGCATAGACGTCGCGCGGGCCGGCGAACAGACGGGGGTTGAACAAACGTTCCAGCGTGCTGATGCTCGGGTGCGATGCATGCCATGCAGAGATAATCCAGGCGCGTGCTGACAGTGCCCGAACCATCTCCGAGTTCGATGCATCGAAAAGACCATGATGAGGAGCGACGGCGACATCCACGGGGCCGGCTGCGAGCGCCGCCGGGGTCAGCGCATCCAGGTTAGGACGGACGCCCGCGTCAGCCCAACTGGTGAGGTCGCCCGCGCAAAAATAGCTGAAGCGTCCGAACTGCAACCGCAGGGCGATGGAACATGCATTCACATTCGGCCGATCCGTCGCATCGAAGCGTGTCCCCGCACGCCATACCGTGCCCATGCCAGCGAGGTTGCGCACATGGAAAGGCACGGAGGATGCGCCACGCTCGAGACGGATCTGTTCGTTGCTTCCGACTTGCCAGCGTTCCACCTTCTTCTGCTCGCGCACCCACTTCACGTATCGTTCCGACGCGTTCGCATCCTCGAACGGCGGATAGCTGTACTCGGGATATCCCGAATCGATGACACGACGGATCGGAACCATGCGCGCGACGTCAGGGATGCCGTTGATGTGATCCGGATGCAGGTGTGTCACCAACAAGGTATCGATTGCGTCGCCGCCAGTGTCGTTGAGGCGTCGTTGCACATAACGACCGATCCACTCGCCGGCGGAGCGCGACGCGTCCGGGCGCGCTTCGAGAACTGCCGGGCCGGATTCCGCCGTCGCTCCGGCATCGATGAGAATCGTCGTGCCATCGGGGGCGACGATCAGCGTGGCGTCGCCCTGATGCGTGGAGATGTGATGAATGTCGAGCAGCCCTGCCGTCCACGGCGGCAGGCGATCGCTTGAAGCCCTGACGAATGGAGCCGCCGACGCGAGCGCGGCTCCGACCAAAAACTGGCGGCGCGAGAGCACTTAGAAATTCCAGGTGAGCGATACACCCATCGTCCGCGGCTCTCCCAGATATTCCGCGCGCACCGTCTGCGTCGACGGCGTGAGCAGATATTCCTCGTCTGTGAGGTTGCGGACGAACGCCGCGATCGACCAGCGATTGCCGGTGGGCGCCAGGCCAATCGTCAGATTGACGAGGTCGTACGCCGGCACGCGCAATCCCGGATCCGCCGATGCTCCCGTGAAATAAGACGACGTGCTCGAATACATCGCCATGCCACTGATCTCGCCCCACTCGCCCAGCGGCACGGCCACGATGGCGCTGAAGGACACTTTATCTTCGGGCGACGAGCCGAGCGGATTGCCCGTGTACACGGCGCCGCCAGGAATGATGAATTCGTCATACTCTGTATCCAGCAAGCCATAGCTGGCATTGAGCGTCAGCCACTTCGCTGCCTGCAGGCGCGTCTCGATCTCGAATCCGTCCGAGGTCGCCGAGGCCGCGTTGTAGATGTTGAGAATGCGCGTGACATTGTCGAAGAACAGCTCCTGCTTGTCCTCATACTTCATGTGAAACGCGCTCGCGTTGATGCGCAGACGATCGTTCCACCAATCTGTTTTCACGCCGAACTCGTAGTTGGAAACGGTTTCTGGATCGAACGGTCGCCTCAGCGCGACGGCGCTCGTTGCATCGGTGTTGAAGCCGCCGGCGGTATACCCTTTCGAATGACTCACATACGCATGCAGCGCTTCGGCGGGTGACCAGCTCAGCACCGCGCGCGGCGTCCACTCGTTCCAGGATTCCTCCAGGCCACGCAGCGTGAACGAGCCGGCCGCGTTGATACGATCGGTACGCGTCAGCGCCGCTTGCTTGCGATCGTCGGTGTAACGCACGCCCATTGTGAGCTGCAAATCGGCCGGCAACTTGATCGTGCCGTCGATAAAGCCAGCCACGCTGCGACTGTCGACCGACTGGTCCGCCGCCTGGTTCGTCACCAGCGCGCCTGTGCCCGCGGCGAACGCCTGGGTTTGTAACAACCGGCTTGCGTCCTCGTCGAGATAGTAGAGGCCCGCGATAAAACTACCGAAGTCGGTGATCGGGCTCGCGTAGCGGACTTCCTGCGTGAGCGCGCGCACGTCGTCGGCATCGTTGCTGACGAGTTGGCTTTGCGTCCCGCTGAGGAATCTATAACTCGCGCCGACATTCGAGTAGATCTCCGCGGTTTCGGATTCGCGCAGAGCCGTGATGCTCGTGAGTTGGCCACCGCCAACTTGCCAGTTGAGTCGTGCCGAGCCGCCCTGCTGGGTCCGCTCGAAATTCTGCGCGATGCCCAGCTCCGAAGTGCGGCGGTCGCCATCGTCACCGGCACCGATGGATGAGAGCGTACGCCCGCCGTTTTGATCGTCACCGTAATCGGCGCCGAGCAACATCTCCAGCGAATCGGCTAGTTGCACGCGCACCTGTGCACGCAGGTTGAGACTGTCCTGATCGTCCTGTTCGCGACCGGTGAGTCGATCGCGCCCGTAGCCATCGTGCTCCCGAAACGCGCCCGCCAGACGCAGCGCGATTCGATCGCCGAGAGCCACGTCTCCCAAACCTTCGACGGCATGCGTCGAGTAGTCTCCCGATGTCAGACGTACTTTCGCGTCGTTGGTGAGATAGTCGGGCCGGCCGGTGTCGAGCACGATGGCGCCACCGGTGACGTTCCGCCCGAACAGTGTGCCTTGCGGTCCGCGCAGCACCTGGATGGAATTGAGACCGAACAATTCGAAATCGGCGGCGCTGTTGCGAGGGATGAACACATCGTCGACCACCACCGCCACCGGCTTGTTGACGCCGATCTGGGTGAACGTATTCGAAGCGCCGCGGATCGCGATCGTCGGGCTGCTCTGATTGAACGAAGAGACCAGCAGTCCGGGCGTGAGCCGCGAGATATCGCGCAGGCGCTCCAGACGATAGCTCTCGATTGCGTTCGGACCGAAGCCGGTGACGGCAATCGGCACGTCCTGGCCACGCTGGTCACGACGCTGCGCCGTGATGACGATTTCTTCGAGCTCCGTGACGTTCTCTCTCTCGATGACGATCGTGCCCGCATCGCCGACCCGCCAATGCAGGCCGGTGCCGGAGAGCATCGTATCCAGCGCCGCTTCGACGCTGACGTTCTCAGGAATATCGGATGCTTGCAGGCCACGCACCGTGTCCGCGGAGAACAGAATCTCGCGACCGCTTTGCCGTCCAAGCTCGACTAGCGCCGCGCCGAGCTCCTCGGCGTACGCTGTCACAGTCATGCTCATTGCCCCAATCGTCAGGATCGCGCCGATCTCTCGCGCGTGACGCCGCTTCATAACGAACTCTCCGGAAAACGCACCCAGTGTCTAGCCAGGAACGCGGTCGCGGCGCGCTTCCACACCGGATTTTTATGGAGCTTTTATGACAGTGCCGGAGGCGCTGGACTCCACCGCGAGAGGAAACAATTCTGTCATGAACTGAGCGAAGCGCTCGGGCTCGCCCACGCGAAACGTGCCGCTTACCCGATATTCGCCAAGGCGCGGGTCGGCCAAGGTGACGGGCCGATGCGTGTAGCGGTTGATCTCGGCGACCGCCTCCGCGAGCGGGGTATCTTCGAAGGACAACAGCCCGGAGCGCCAGCTGGCGAGACGCTCGACATCAGTCTGCTGCACGCTCACCGCGCCATCCGGACGGGACGTCAATGCCTGGCCGGCAACGAGCATTTCTGCGTCAGCACTGAATGACGCCGCGTCGGCACGATCGCGGGAACCGGGTTCCACGCGCACCGCTCCTTCCAGAACGGACACCATGACCCTTCCATCGTCAACACGCAAATCGAACACGGTGCCCACGGCCGTGACGACTTTGCCGCCGGCATAGACTCGAAACGGCGCTGGCTGCCCATGCGCGACCGTGAACAGCGCTTGGCCGTTCAACAAACGGACCTTGCGCTCGCTGGCCTCATACGCCACTTCAACCGCGCTCGCCGTGTTGAGCGTGATGACCGAGCCATCCGCGAGAGGTACGGTGGATCGCTCGCCGACCGCTGTCACATACACAGGCGCGGTCTCGATGTTCGACTGCTTGAAAACATTCCACGCGAGCACGCCCACCAAACCAATCGCCACCACGCATGCGGCCCATCCTGCGATCCTGCGCGCCACGAAACCCCGCTCGGGACGAGCCGCCAACGCCGCTTGGCGAAGCTCCATGATGTCAGGGTGAGCGGCGTGTCGATTCAACTCCGTGAGTGTCGCCATGGCGGCGTAGTAAGCATCTGCATGGCGACTATCCGCAGCGAGCCAGGCGTCGCGCCGAGCGCGCTGTCGTTCGCTCAATGTCTCCTCCGCCGCGAGCGCCCACGCGGCGGCCAACTGCGAGATCGATGGAGCGCCGGTGGGTGACTTCAGCGGATTCATCGGCTCAGCCGCTCGATCAGATGAGTCACGGCCTTGAGCACGTGCTTTTCCACTGCGCTCACCGAGATGCCGAGCCGAGTGGCCACCTCCGCGTAGCGCATCTGCTCCAGCCGGACGAGCAGAAAGGCGTTGCGGGTTCGCTCCGGCAGTTCGAGCAGCCCGGCCCGCAGCAGTTCCAATGACTGCTTGCCTTCGACGATGGCATCTGTGCTGTGGTCAGCAACCGCATGCAACTGCTCTTCGTACTGTTCGTGAGTCTCGCTGGATCGCGCGTTGGCGCGGCGGCGATGGTCGATAGCAACCGAAGCCGCGGTCTCGAACAGGTAACCGGACACGTTTGTCATGCCCGCAAGTCCCTGCCGCTTCGAGAGCCGCACGAACACTTCCTGAATCGCGTCTTCCACGTCTCGCTCGGGCAGCCGCCTGCGGTGAAAATAGCGCGAGAGCGCTGGCCGGAATTGCGCCGACAGCGCGCTTACCAGTTCCTGGTCGGCCAACTCGGCTGTCAAACGGGGCGTGCGCATATCTTCAGGAACGCAGGCGCCGCCGGTTTCCACAAGGCGCCGTGGCGAGATCGAATGATCTTCTAACCGCTCGTCATCGCCTTGAGCGCCTGCACGAGTTTCTGCAGATCGTCTGCCGAATTGAAGATACCGGGCGTCACGCGCACGCACGGTCCGGCGGCAACCCCCGTGCGATACACCGTGAAGATCTTGTGACGATCGAGCAGTTCCTTGGCGACGGCCACGCTATCCCGCCCTTTCAAACGGAAAGACGTGATGCCCCCACTGAGCCGCGGATCCTCCGGCGTGAGAATCTGAATCCGCGGATGATCACGAAGCGGCGTAACCCACAACGACCGCAAGTGACGCAGACGCGCCGCTTTCGCGGGCGTGCCGCCGACTTGCTCGTGGAAGTCGAACGCGTCCGGCACCGTTAGATAAGCAGCGAAATTCGCCGTTCCTGTATGCACCCGAGCGCGAATGTCCGTGGCTGGCGCCTCGTCGTTCGCCATAAAAGGATCGATGTCGGCGATGCGGTCGCGCCGGATGTACATCGCGCCGACCCCAATCGGCACGCCCATCCACTTATGAAGATTGACGCCCATGAACTCGATGCCCAGATCGGCAGGCCGAAACTCGATCTGTCCCCACGCATGAGCGGAGTCGACGATGGCGTCCGCCGAATGCGCGCGCGCCAGCGCCACGATTTCTTTCACCGGCAGCACGAGCCCGGTGCGATGGCTGAGATGGGTCAGGAGAATGAGCTTGATCCGGGGATGATCTCGGAACGCTTGTTCGTAGGCGTCGATCAAGCCCTGGTGGCTCGCCGGCTCTGGCAACGCGATGCGAATGACTTCCACACCACGTCGCTCTCGCAGCCAGTTCATCGCTGCTTGCATGCTGTCGTAATCGAGATCCGCATACAGCACGGCGTCTCCAGGCCGCAGGCGGTTGTAACCGCCGATCAACGCCTGCAAGGCTTCCGTCGCGTTACGTGTCAGAGCGATCTCGTCCGCACTCACGCCTAACGCACCAGCGATGCGTTGCAGGATCTGCTGAAAGTCCGCCCCGTATTCGCGCCGCGTGTAGTACGAGCTTTGTCGGTTCACCATCCGTTGGTGTCGCTCGTAAGCTTCGAGGACGGGTCGTGACATCACGCCCCAGTTGCCATTCTCGAGCTGAGTCACTCCACTCGGCAAATCGTATTGAGCCGCTATCTTGCGCCAATACGATTCGTCCGCAGCTTTGGGAGTCGCGCTGGTCATGGTCGCGGTTTCGCCCGCCCCGCTGGCCACGAAACTCGCGGCGGCACTCGCGCCAAGAAAGGTCCGCCGCGAGAGGGTTGGCATATCAGTACTTCACATTCATGCGCACGTAGTAGCGCCCACCGTCCGTACCATAAGGGGCATTACGTGAGTAGATCAAGCCTCGGCTGGCCTGGAACACGGCCTCATCCGGATATTCATCCAACAGGTTCTCGGCGCCCAGCGCAAACGACACGTTATCCGTGAACGCCCAGTCCGCCATGAGATCGAGCTGAGTGAACGATCCAAAGCGTTGCGTCAGATCGCCCGTTGTATTGCCTGTGGAGTCTGTCCAAGGGCCGTAGTAACGAACGCGCGTCGTGATCTTCACGGGCCCGAGCCCGTATCCCACCGAGGCCGTGACGTTCTGCGAAGGAATACCTTCCTCGAACACCGTACGCTGCGTCGGATTCGCCGTGAGCGAACCGGACGTGACTTCCGTATCGTTGTAGTTATAAGCAGCAGTCAGATCCAGACGGCCAGGACCCACGCGCTTCGCGAACGCACCGACGAGATCGACGCCACGAGTGCGTGTGTCGAAGTCGTTTGTAAAGAAGCTCACGCCCGTGAACGATTCCGCACCGGGCACGCCCGCCGCGATCAACTGCTGACGGATCGCCGGCGTGACCACGAACGTTTGCGACTGACTGAAGCGTTCACTGACTTCGATGTTGTACACGTCGAGCGAGCCGGAGAATCCAAAGTCCGTCTGCCACGTGAAGCCGACGCTGGTCGTCTTGGACTCTTCGGGCTGCAACGGCTGCGCGCCGAACGCTTGCGCCACCGGGTTGTTCGGTGAGAGGCGGCCCGTGGTGAACAGTTGCAACGTCACGGTGTCGAGACCCTGAGACGTGCTGGTGGATTCGAGTTGGCCCGGCGTCGGAGCACGGAAGCCTGTCGAGTACGACGCGCGTAACCCAAGCCACGGACTCAACGCATAGCGCGTCGCGAACTTGCCGGTCACCTTATCGCCGAACTCGGAGAAGTCCTCGTACCGAACCGCAGTACCCACCGTCCAAACATCGGTGACCGGCACTTCCACATCGGCATACGCGGCGTAGCTTGTTTGTTCCCACTCTCCCGCTTGATCGGGCGTGATGCCAGTGAAGCCGTTGGAGCCCGGCGCGAGACCCGTCACAGCGCCCGGACCCACTTGATAAGACGCCAGGTCGCCCGCCTGCATGCCGTACTTCTCTTCACGGCCCTCGGCGCCGAACGCCACGTTCACATCGTTCCACTCGTACACGAAGTCCGCGTTCAGGTTGAGCTCCTTCTGCGTCAACGTGCCGGGTTTGAAGGACGTGGGGCTGTCAGGTCCGAGTGAAGCGTTGATCGACTCGTCGAGGAAATACTCGATGCGGTTGCGACCCGAAGAGGCGCTGAAATCCCAGCGCAACGAATCGTTGATCGGGCCTCGTGCACCGACCGTCGCTTGATGGTCCTTCGAGTCCTGCCCGAAACGCGGCGTGAAACCGGTGGGATACACATCGCGCAGATTGAAGCCGGGGAACGCGCTCGATGGATTGAAGGCCGATCCCGTGGTGTCCGGGTTGCGCCAGTTGAAGTCGTTGACGCCGTGACCGTCCGCATACGTGCCGAACGTGTACGCCTCGATGTTCTCGGTGAGGGGCAACGTGGAGTTCAACCCGAAGCGATACCAGCGAGTCTCCGGCAAGCCCCAGCGCTGCACGGGATCAGGCACGTTCAAATCCGGGTGCGCGTTCTGAAAAGCAATCGCATCCGGACGCTGGCGAGTGCGTGATGTTGCATCCGTGTCGGCCCACTCCGCTGTCGCGACCACCGATCCACCCTCGCCGATGGAGAGTCCGCCGCGCAGGCCGAGTTGCCGATCGGTTCCGTCGCCCTCATAGAAGCTCGAGTACTGACTGAAGCCTTCGAGACTCTGCGCGTCCTCGAGGATGATGTTGATGACGCCCGCGATCGCGTCCGATCCGTACTGTGCGGACGCGCCGTCGCGCAACACTTCGATGTGCTTGATCGCGAGAGACGGAATCTGCGCAAGATCCGGCGCCTGTGCGCCACGGATGCTGATGAGCGACGAGCGATGAAAACGTCTGCCGTTGATCAGCACCAACGTCTGATCCGGCGACAAGCCGCGCAAGCGCGCCGGTCGCACGAACTGCTGACCGTTGGCGCTCGGCTGCTGCTGAACGTTGAAAGATGGAACGAGCTGCGCGAGCGCGTCGCTCAGCTCGTTGGACACCGAGCTGTTGACCGCGTCGCTCGAGATCACGTCGACTGGCGTCAACGTGTCGAACTGCGTTCGTTTTGCATCGCGCGTGCCGGTAACGATCACCGTATCCAGCGTGCCTTGTTCTACATTCTCCTGCCCGGAGGCGGCGAATGGCGCAGCCAGTACGCCGACCGAGGTAAAAACGATCGAAGCCGCACGTGCGTGCGGGAGAAAACGCAGCATTCAAAACGCCCCGGGTGATTTCGGAGCGTGGCGTTATACCCTCGGCATGTTACGGTCAGAAGTATTTCGACGTGAGCCCGCGCTCAGAACTTCGCGCGGGCGCCGACGCTGTAAATCGTCTCATCGCCATTCAACCCCAAGACGACCCGTTCGTTCCCCCAATAGCTCGCGGTCTTGTTGCGCAGGATGTTCGTGCCGCCGATGTCCACGCGGAAAGAGTCGGTCACGTCGTAGCCGACACTGAAGTCGAGGCGGCCGGCGGGGCGGACATAGGAGAGGAACACTGGGACGTAAGCTTCGTTGACACGCTCCGGATCGAACGGGCGCAGCGCCACGCCACCTGTGTTATCCGCGTTGATGTATTTGGAGCGATGAGTCCAGATCAGGCGCCCGCTGATACCGGACTGGTCGTACAGCAGACCGACCGTGTAATTGTATTTGGATACGCCGACCAATTCGTTACCCGCGAGCGGATCGTCGCCTTTGATCTCCGAATCCGCCAGCGTGAATGCGCCCTGTACGCCGACGCCCGACCATGCTCCCGGCAGGAAATCGAAGAAATATTGCGCGCTGACCTCGATGCCCTGGAGGTCCACCGAGCCGACATTGCGCGGCGTGGAAATCAGATAATTGAGCCCGTCGATCGTTTCCTGGCTGCTCGAGGTGACGACCCGGTCCTTGATCGAGCGGTAGTAGCCGGTCACCGCGGCGTAGCCGCTATCGAAATAATATTCCGCCGTCAGGTCGACGCTGTCCGATTTCTGTGGCCGCAGATTCGGATTGCCGCGCGTGCCGGTGTTGAGCAGAAACACGTTGCCCACCAGCGTCAGCGATTCGGCGGGATTGAGCGAGGCGAAATCCGGACGCCGCATTGAGCGTGAATAGGTCAGGCGCGTCTGGAACGAGCCGGGAAACTGTAACCGCGCGGTGGCCGCCGGGAGGACGTCGAAGTCCGAAGTATCGGCTTGCACCGGGCTGAAGGTGGCGCCAGTGCGCTCGAACCCCTCGATCGTGCGCTCCGTCTTGACCAGACGCGTGCCGATTACACCGTCCAGCGTGAGCGGCCCTAGTGGAATTTCATAAGAGCCCTCGACATAGGCGGCATAAGTCGGCTCTTCGGCATCGAAGCGTTTGGTCGGATCGAAATCGGGTTGACGCAGCGGCAAGTTAAACAGACCTCGCAGCTCGTTGCGCCCACGCTCCGAGCGTAGGTAGGCCGGGTTGACGCCGAGGAACTCGGCCCCGCCGTTGAGGCGCGGCGCCTCCCCGATGACGCCGAGGAAATCAGGTGACAGCGGCAGACTGGAGATCAGTCGCGCGTTGGCCTCGGTCGGCGTGCCGATATTGCCAAAGCCGATCGACTGGACCGTGTTGGTCTGTCGCACCTCCTGAAACGTTGCCTCGCGCCTGGCATAGCGCAGGCCTGCCTTGATTTTGGGAACGAAGCCGTCCAGTTCGAACTCGCCGTCGAGCCGCGCCTGGAGCAGATCGCCCTCGCCCAACGTGTAGTTCTGGTTGATCGAATTGCGCAGCGACAGGTTGGTCGAGCTCAGTGGAATCGACGGATCGATGCTGAACGACGGGCCATCGTCGTGGTCCAGTTCGACGAAGATCGTCGGCACGCGCTGGCCGACCTCGGCATTGAAATTCTCGAGGAAAGATCGCGACGTCTGATAGGCCACGTCGAACGCGAGCTTGCCGCGATCCAGCTCGTAGTTCAGCCCGCTCGCGATCATTTTGTTTCGCTGAGCGATGTCTTCCGAGGAGGAATTCTGGTTGATCACGACGTTGTCGAAGCGCGCGCTCTCGAGCTCGCACACTCGCTGCACCGTGAACGGCTGGAGGGACACTGTGCCGTCCGCATTATTGACCAGCGTCGGATTGGTGCCCTGGGCGTTCACACGGGCGTCGAAGCAATAGTCGCTGACCGTGACGTCGGAAATGCGCGAGTTGTTGGTGAAGGGCTGTGGGTTGAAACCGGCAAAGCCGGTGGTGCTGCGGAAATGGGTGTAGAGGCCATCCGCATAGACCTGAAGCGACGGCGTCGCTTGCCACTGGAGCGCCGCGTTCGCCTGCTTCCGGTCGATATCGCCCACATCGGGCATGTTTCGCAACACCTGCGGAACGAGCAATCCAGGCATGTTCAGAGGCGCCCCGCCCGCATAACGACGTTCGCTCAGATTGGAAACGCTGCGGATGTTCTCGGCGCGCGAATAGGTAGCGTTGATCAGGGCGCCGATCTCTCCGATCGAGGTATCGGTCTTGCCCGCCGCGAGCACGCCGAACTGCGGGTTGTTCGCTTCGGCGATGGTGGCGTAGTTGTCGCGTGCAGTCACGACCACCGTCGGCTCGTCGAAACTAAAGGGACGGTTGAGTCGCAGCTCGAGCGCGCCGGCCACGCCGCCCTCGATCTGGTCCACCGTCTGCGACTTGAACGCGTCGATCCGGGCCAGCGCCTCGGCCGGCACGTCTTGAAGATCGAAGCCGCGCCCGGTCGTGGTGATCACCTCGCGCCCATTCACCGTCGTCAGGATGTCGGTCAAGCCGCGAATGCGCACGCCTGACAGCTCGTTGTTTCGGTCGTTCTGCACCTGGATGCCGGGCACGCGCTGCAGGGCTGCGGCGACGGTGGGATCAGGAAGCTTGCCGATGTCAGTGGCGACGATCGAGTCGACCACCTGAACCGAATCGCGCTTTACCTCCGCGGCTCGTTCGAGCGACTGGCGAACGCCGGTCACGACGACTTCTTCGACGGAAGTCTCCTGGCCGGCGGCCGGCGTGGAAATAAAGACAGCCGTGGCCGACACGGCGCCCAGCACATTGAACCGCATCCCATCCCCCTCGCTTGTTACGCTTCGCGCTTGTTTCGCCATCTCACATCCGGGATGTGGCGGCTATTGGAGGATTAATATGATAAAACTGAAAAATGGTCAACCTACGGACGGTCCGTATGGTCTGTGGGGATGCGAAGGGGGTGGCGGAGCGAAGGAAATCGCTCCGCCGAGGCGTTCAATTCCGGTTGCCGACGTCGAGCGCCGGCAACCGTGGCTCGATCACGAAGCGTCGGCCGCCTCTTTCTTACCCTTGAAGAACTTCACGATGGCGCCGCCAGCCACGACCAGGCCGACGAAGATGAGCTTGGCGAATTTCAGCAGAAAAGCGCCGACCACGGCGAGCAGGCCCAGCTTCTTGGCCGCCACTCCGCCGACCAGCGCCGCCAGACCGTAAGCGGCCACCTTGTCCGTGGAGGCGTCGAAGTCGGCGTAGCGCTTGCCCTGATTGAAGTCGATGGCGCCCAACAACTCGTGCGCCGCCTGCTTGTCGGTTTCGATCCCGGACGCCGCGGTGATCAGGTTCAACGAGATATACCCTTCCCGACCCAGAACGTAGGTGTTGTAGTTGATGGTGGGATCCTGGTCCGCGCCGCCTTTGTCGCGAGCTTCCGCGGCCCAGATCAGGCGATGCGTCTCTGCTTCGTAAGAGGGCGATTGGACCCAGCGGGTGACTTCGATGGGGGCAATGCCCATCTGCTCACGATGTTCGTTCGCCGCTTCGGTGCCGTCTTTCAGACTCTGCAGCAACTCGTCGGCATCCCAATGCTTGGCGTCGTCGTCCTTGATGTAGCCGGCGGGCTCATAGTCGAGCGTCACGAACCAGGTCGCCTCCGACTCGGGAAGAATCAAACCCAGGAAGCGCTCGTCCGTTTGATTGCCCATCGATTCCATGAGGGCCGTGCCTTCCTTCGCCGGAATGTAGACATAGCCTTCCGGCAGCTTCAGGCTGGCCTGATCGCGAAACTGAACCTGCGTGGGACCGACTTGTTTGACTGCGTCCGCGGCAGCCCAGGCGGCATCCTCCGCCGAAGGCTCTGCATCCGCCGCTGGCGCGGCCTCCTCGGCGCGAATCGTAGAGAACGAAAACGCGAGCCACATTGCAGCCAGCGCGGGGGTAAAGCCTCTTGCCACGGTTCGGTACTCCTTCTTATGCCCGCGCGCGCGGGTATTCCACGATGACCGAACTGGAACCTACAAAGCAAATAAACCAAGATTTCCGCTGCGGTATTCGTGAGGCGTAGCACATACGACAATGTGCAGGCCGTTTCGGCGCTTTTGCCGGTTCTTGATAAAATCGACCCGCTCGTCGCCGCTGCGCTCGTTCCCAGCTATACAAACATAGCAATCCTCGCGAGCATAGAACCAAAATGCAAGGCCAGCGACGATCGCCCTACTTCAAACCCTGCTCCCGCAGTTTATCCTTCTTACTCTTTCGCTTGCCTTTGATCCCACCGTTCGTCGCGCCAGGCGAAGACGCGATCGGTGCGGTTGTTTGCACCGGCTCGAATCCGGGGACGATCTCGCGCGGCAGAGTCATTCGGTGCCGCTTTTCGATCAATCTGAAATGCGACTCCGTGCCTGCGCTCACGAAGCTCACCGCCACACCCGATTGGCCGGCGCGTCCAGTGCGGCCGATTCGGTGAACATAATCATCGGTGGACCGTGGCAGATCGTAGTTCACAACGGCGGGCAAGGACATGATGTCGATACCCCGCGCGGCGAGGTCGGTTGCGACCAGGACTTGCAACTCTTGTGCTTTGAAATCCGCCAATGCCCGAGTTCGCGCGCCCTGGCTGAGCTCGCCATGAATCGCCGCGGCTTTGATGCCTGCCCGACGCAGCTTCTCAGCCACGTGCTCGGTGGAATATTTGGTGGCAACGAACACGAGCACGCGAGTCCAGCTGTATTCCCGAATCAGCCGAAGTAACAACTGAGTGCGGCGAGGCGCGTCTACCTGGATGGCGCGCTGATCGATGTCCGGCACGGTCGCCGGTGTGGAAGGAACATCGACTCGCAGCGGATCGCGCAGCAGAATCTCCGCGAGCGCGTTGACCGCGGGCGGAAACGTCGCGGAGAACAGCAGGTTCTGACGACGCTCGGGCAACAAGCTCAACACCTTCGCGAGCTCGTCGGCAAAGCCGAGGTCCAGCAACCGATCGGCCTCGTCGAGCACCAACGTTGCAACGGACTGCAGACTCAATGCGTTGTGTTCCACCAGATCCAGCAGTCGACCCGGTGTCGCGACGACCACATCGGCGCTGCCTCGCAACGCCATCATTTGAGGATTGATGGACACGCCGCCGAACACCACCGCGACCTTTATTGCGTCAGGCAGATAGCGCGCGTAGCTCTCGATCGATGCGCCGATCTGCGCGGCGAGTTCGCGCGTTGGCACCAGAATCAGCGAACGAACTCGCCGCGGCCTAGCGCGCCCGGCTTCCGAATGCCGCTGCAACAATGGCAGAGCAAACGCGGCCGTTTTGCCCGAGCCGGTATGAGCGCACGCCCAAACATCCCGACCTTTCAGCACGCCTGGGATTACCGCGCTCTGAATGGGAGTTGGCGCGGTGTAGTTTTTTTCTTGGACGGCGCGAACGATCTGCGGGGACAGCGCGAGCGATGCAAAGGCCTGTGGCTCGATCGACGTCGACTTGGAGAATTCGGTCATGCCGTCATGATCGCACGGTTTCGCGTCCCTGGGGGATCATCCACCCGAAGCGTCATGCGCTGTTCCTGCAGTAAATCCTCCTCCGGGCTCCTCACGAGCGCCAACTCTCGGCTGGACTGGAAGGGGTAATGGACCTGTCGATAAGCCAGTCAGCTCGTGCATGAGCTGCAGTGCTGTCGTCTATTGTCCCCTCGCGGCTATCGATTCGAATCTTAGCGCCCCTGCGGGTCGACAATCCCGCCTCATCCGGTTCGCAAGCGACGTAACAGCGATTCAATTGCCCATGCGTGGTCGTAAGGTTCGCCATCCCAGCGAGTCGCGGCCGTGCGGCGATCGATGTGCAACCCTTGTTCTTCATGCGTGGCGACTAACTGGTGCCAATCGCTGAGTGGCTGGGTGTGGTTTGGTAGCGTGCTATCGAAGGATTCACCGGTGGGTGTCACAAAACGAATCGCGCCGTCGTCGAGCACCAGGACCGCGACGTTGCCTTCGTGTACTTGTCGGTGGTGAAAACGGCAGAGACTCACGAGGTTGGAGAGTTTCGTCTCTCCGCCGTGCGCCCAGTGCTGAATGTGGTGACCATCGAGATAGCGGGTGTTGGGGCAGCCGGGGAAGCGACAACAGCCGCGGTCGCGCGACCTCATCGCGCGGTGTAGTGCCGGCGGGATACTGCGCGTCTTCCGGCCCACATTGAGCGGCTCGCCGTCTTCGTTCTCGACGATGGGAACGACGCTGCAATCACAAGATAGCCGCCGCGCCGTTTCTGCAGAGACGCTGGGGCCATGTTCGAAGTTACAACGGCCGGCCGCGCTGTCTCGCAGCGTCTCGGCGGCTACGTGCACGACGATCTGATGTCGATCCCCACCTTTGAGCGCGGCCGGGCCTTGGGCGAGGAACGTTTCCGCCATGACGGCCAGGGCATCGACCCTGCCAGCCGATGAATGGATCTGCCATTTAACAGTTGGCGTTTCCGCAGAAACGTCATCTTCAGTTGGAATCTCTTCGCACGCAGCTTCGATGGCCTTAAGAAACATCTGCCCCGCCTCGGCGGGCAGCCGGGCCTTGATGACGAGCATGCCATCTTGGTCATGAAACCAGGTGAGCTTCCGATCGAGCTGCTGTTGCGCCTCGCGCCCCAACTCTTCCGCTTCCTTGCAGCGGCGGAAGTCACGCACGATGCGCTCTACATGCACCGCCGTGCCATGCAGCGCGTACATGAGTAGCGTGTCTTCGGTGTTGGGGCACGCCACGCGCGTCAGCGCGCGGACCTTCGCATAGCTCAACTCACCGCGTTCCATTGCCGCGGCGATCTTCGGCAGGTTCAACAGCGCGTGCGCCGTGCGCACCTTCTCGCGCGCCGCGCCCATGTCGATGCCGCACTTCCAGTTTAGCCAGTGAGCACAAGAGGCGCTGGCGCCATCACTCCAGCCCTTGCGGCGATCCCACTCGGCGATGAGCATTAACAAACGATAGTTGGCCGCGTTGAGGTGGCCGGCGAGCTCGACGATCTGGTGGCCGAGGTTCTGGAGCGATTGCCAGTCGGCGGCTCGCGCTTCGTCTTGCTGGGTTCGGTGAACACTTTCCATACTCATGGTGCAGTCTCCGCAGAACACTTCGTCGCCTCGTCCCTCGCACCCTCTGCCGTTCGCTTTCGACTCCACGGCAGAGGGCGCTCAGGCCTCAAAACTCACGCCATATACACGAGCGTCGGCTCCCTCACCTGATACAGTCCACGGCTCGCGGGTTCCGCCCCACCTTCGCCTGGCTCTCCACCGCCGCGCTGCCGAAGCGCCTCGATCAACGGCTTTAGGTTCACGAGATCCAACATCACCGTCGCCTCGTTCACCCAGCTCTCGAGAGCCTTCGCCACTTCCGCGTGCAAGACCGAGTCCTCGTCATCCGCGTACAGCAATACGTCCGACAAGCAATGAAGCGTCGCGCGCACCTGCATCAGCAGGCTTCGCACGTTCTGCACGGCTTCTTCTAAGGTCCGCGGCGGACTTGGTGGTGGTGGTGTTAGCGGATCGCCACTGCCGAGTGGTGCCGCGCTCGGCGTCACGGCGGTGCTTGTGGAATGTTTGCGTCGTGAACGGCGCGGCTTGGAAGTATCATCGCTAGTAGCCATGTCATCCTCCGATGAAGGGTGATTTGGTTAGGCGTTCGGCGGTGTTCTAGCACCGTCGAGCGCCGCCTTTGATGCGTTGAACTCACTCGCTGTTAGATAGACTTTGAAGGCCGCTCGAAAAGTACGGGATGGGTTTCGAGCGGAGATCGGTGTGCCCTAGATCAGGCACGGGATCGATCGTATCTCGGGAGCGTCACAACTGTATATAGCAACAGTCAGCATTCGAAAAAAAGATGCTTCTAAGCTCCGCGCACTTCGTGCGCGGAGCGTGCGAGCCACTACGCGTGAGGGCGGCAGTCAGCGTTATGGCTCAGCATGTCTGCCTTCGGGCAAAGCTACCGCGCGTGCAGGGGTCCTGAGCGCTGCATACGCGTAGAATGACCGCATTCGGGCCATGAGCAGATGGCACTTCAGGCGCCTGCGAGTTCTGCCTCCAGATTTGCGCGTTTTTTTCCGGCAACCAAAAGAACATTTCACTCCTATCCACGTGTGTCACGAACGTCGGACCTTCCCACTGCGTGAAGGTCGGCTTGATATCCTTTTCCTTGAGATGTTGGCGAAATCGAACATCGTCGTTGAGCCCGATGAACACCCGGGCGTGACCAACCCCTCGACCCTCGGTCTCCGGTTCTTCGGCTACCTCTTTGGGCCTCTGCAATTATGGACGCGGCGAGCGATTGAGACCGAGTTGCAAGGCGTCGAACTTCCGCTGCGGGTCGATCGCTGCCTGAGCGCTTAGTAGCTTTTAGTCAATGCAGGTAGTTTGGAAGAGGGGATTTGCTCTGTTCCTGCGGTGCCGATTCGAGTGCGCGGGAGATGAGCCAGTCACTAAGGCTGCTTCGGCGGCCAACCAAGCTCGTACCCCCATCTAGCGAGAGCACTCGTTTGTGTACCATCGTAGGGATGGCTCGATCGATACTTCTCTCTAATGGGAGGCAGGCGGCGATACATCGAGTACGATAACCCGTAGAAGATCACGCAGTTCCGGTGCGAGGTCATCAATCAGAAGCGCACCCATTTCCGAAGCGGTTCTGGGCGATTGCCCGTCGACGCGTTTCGGAGGCTCCTCGATTTCGTGGCCGAACCAGAAAACTAGGTAAATGCCATAGCCATCTGCGCCCTGCGTCTGGACGTACCCCATTAGCTGCTCGGTCGGCGCGGTCCAAACTTCCCGGTGGTAGTGTCGCTTCACTTCCACAGGGAGAGATCGACCCGCATGACTCAATACGATCACGTCGGCACGGCTGTCCTCGCGCTGACGACTTTCTGGGAGTGCCGCCGCAATATCGTAACGGCGCAATCGTTCACGTAAGAGCAGCAGCAATCGATTCCGACATTCATTCTCAATGACGGGATCGATGGGCTTTCCATACGAGCTGAGGTTCCAGTAATTCTTCCATGGGGTGCTGTCGCCACTGTGAAGTTCGTCACCGAGCCCGCGCAATTCTTCGATGACGACGGCGAAGAGGTCCGCTGAGTTCACAGGCGGCCCGCCGTCCAGTGCTGTAGTCACTTCGGCGGGACGAGGATGACGGAAGCTTTTCTCACGTTGCTGAGCAGCCCAGGTCGCGTGCGCGTGCCGAAACGCCGGCCGCCATGGCGTGAGCTCGGTATCCGACGCGAGTGATGCAAGGGCAGACCCTGCGTTGCTCAGAGGTGTGCGTGACAGAAGAGCAATCGCTCCGCGAACAGTCTGCACCGCCCCAGTGAAATACCACCCCTCACCGTCCTGTTCTGGCGCGGTCGATCTCGCAAGCAGACGAATGATCGTAGTTTCGCGGAGTGTCAGTGTCGAGTCGTGCAAATTGCGGAAGGGCTCGAGGAGCGCCTGGCGAATGTCTTCATCGAACAGTTGTGCGGCTTCATCGCGATGCTCAGTGAGAAACCGTTCACAATGATTTTCCGGATCTAGCGCAAAGGCGACAAAACTCCAGATGCGTCTCTGCGATCCCTTGATTTCATCATTGGACAGCGCTTGTTCCGCTAGTACCTTCAATCGTGCGGCGCCAAGATGTGCCGTACCGGCGCGCAGTGCCGGCCGCAACGCCTCAGGGTGCATATTCGATCGTTGCGACAGAAGCGCATCGAGCGCATCTGCGATCGCTGGCCGTCGGGGACCATTCTCGCCAAGCTGCCACAGCGGCTCGAGCCTTTTGGCGCCGCAATCGAGCGCGTAGATCCAGAAGTCACTTAGCGCCTTCGCGCCGACTTCTGGATGTGCATCGATGAAATCCAGCGCCCACGTTAAAAGCTGCTTCCGTTCTTCGAGATCCCTTACCAGCCCAGCAGATCGCATCACCACAAGAGCGATAATAATGGTTGTCTTGTTAAACGGAGGTAGTTCCGCTCGCCGCAAACGCCGATGCAAGCCAGCCATTGCGGGCCATTCCACATAGAAGCGGCGGTTCTCCGCGTCGGCTTTGGCGAGCTTTCCCGCATCGACCTCGACAAGCTCGCGCGTGCTCAGGTGTTCCCAGCCCTCGAGGATGGCGTTGAACGTCGCTGGATCGAGCAGCTCCTCCAGGCGAGTCATATCACCTTGGATGGCTGCTCGGTTGCGGGAATGTGAGAAATACACCTCAGCAGCCCACGACAAATGATGCGGAAAGCGGCCGACCTTCAGTTCGTCCAGCAACGGTGTGAGGATGCGAACGTTGCTCGCCCTCGCCTTCTGAGTCTCCTCATCGCGCTCTTCGGTGCGCTGCTCTTCCGCGATGCGCGCGCGCTCGGCCGCTCCCGAGCGAAGCCGTTCGAGGAGCGGGCTTTCGATCCCGCTTGCGAGTAGTTGCGCATGGGTATCCGCGTAAAGTTCGGTATCCGGGGAGGAACGCGCGATCTCTACGGCCACACCTTCCAGACGCGTGGCATGCTCTGGCGATGCGCTCTTCGCGCACGCCAGTAGGGAGCGTGCCAGAGCGGGCGATGGGGGGCGCCCAGTCGCCACGATGAAAGCGTTTGGGGGCTGTGCCGGATGCTCCTCCGTTTCTGTATCCGCGAGAATCACATTAAAAAGCTCTCTTTCACGGTCAGCGCAATGGTCGAGCCACACTCGGATTGCGTCCTGCGCCTTCTCGTGGAGGTTCTGCCAGATCCCGCGCCGTGCATTGTTGATCAACTTCCAAAGGCGCGCCGCCGGCAGTTGGAGATCGCGGAGAATGGCTGCTGCGAACAGCACATCGAGCGCGTGCTCGAGCTCGACCGAATGACGCCGCGCTTCAGGGCTTGGCAACCAGTCTCCAACTGAAACGTCAAAGAGGCCCTGGACGACCGGGTTTTTTGCAACTGCGGCGGCGAACTCGATCAAGCGGCCAACGGTGTTGTCATCGGGCGTTCGCTCGAAATCGGCGAGCACGGACTGGATCTCGTTGATGGTCAGGTCAGCGGCAAACTTTGTTGCAAGATGCAGGCGCAGCGCCTCGCGCGCCGGAGAGTTAGGCTCGCCGGCGAGTTCGTTGAACAGCTTACGAGGGGACGCGCCGGAATCGTTGAGCCAAGCTTCCGCTGCCCGAACGCGATGCCATTCGGGCCGCTTCGGATCAAGGGCGATCTGTCGCAGCAGGGGGCGCAGTTCAGGGATAGTCTCTGCGTGTGTAAGCGCCTCGAAGACCGTCAAAAGGTGGTGCGACTCGACGGTAGAGGCCTCAAGGATCTGCCGGAATTCAGGAACGAGATCGGGCTTGGCTAGTCCCGAGATCGCCGAGTCGGGCGATTCGGATGCGAGAAAGTATGGGTCGAGCCGGTCGAGGTTTTGCAGCAGCGTGCGGCGCTCCTCTGTTCGCAAGATTGCAGCATCGCCATAGAACAGCACGGTCGCGGCGTCTTTCTCTATGAGCTGCCTTGCCCGTGCTGTTTCAGCGAGCTGAGACAGATGGCATACGAACCACGCATACAGGCCGCGGAGTTCGGTAGGGGGTAGGACGTCTGGGCCGGTGATGACCGCGAGCGCACGGCTCAGCGGAAACGCAGCACGCGTCTGATCACCGTGTACGGCGTTTGCGAGCGCGCAGCCACCCAAGAATTCCGCAATAGTCCGGTGGACGGGCTCGAACTCTTCGCCTTCGCCCGCGAAGAGGCCTGTATCCAGCATGTCGGAGATGACTGAATGATCAAGTCCCAGCTCATGAGCCGGAAGAAAGGCTTTTCTTTCAAACGATGCATCGGGAGATTCGCCGTTGGAGCGCCAGATAGCGCGCGCCCCAGCCAACAGAAGGAGGAGCGACGCGCGCTCTGCGGCTGAGAGGATGCCTGCAGGCGTCGTTCTCGGACGGAACTGGTACTTCTCGTTGTGTTCGTGCGCCAGACTTTGAACCGCTGCGGAGAAGAGTTCATATCGACCTACGGGCCAGCGATTGTCGCGCGTCACTACCTTGTGCAACAGTTTCAGGCGCAGCGGACTCCCCAAGAGTGATGAGGCTCCGCGCGTTGAGGCTTTGGCAATGAACGCGTCTGGTGCGGCTTCGCCTAATGTCAGCAGAATGGCTCGAGCTTCATCCTGATCGAGCGGCAGCAACTTCGCGACGATTACCTGTTCCCCGGAAGATGCTCGCGACAGCGCCGACAGGTCCGCACCCTTGCGCCAATCCTCGGATCGACACGTCACCCGCCATCGGCTAACGCTAGATTCCCGCAGCGTCTTGGCAAGCTGCAGAACTTTGTCCTCCTCCTGCCCGTCCATCCGATACTCGTCCAGCGCGTCGAGAAACAGCACGTCGCGCTCCCCGGCGCTTAGGCCAATCATCAGCTCGTGTACTTTCACCACTGACTTGCCGGCATGTCCCGCTTCGTTCTGAAGGGCGCTGGACTTCCCGCTGCCAGGCTCTCCTACGAGCACTACATAGGGGCAATCGCGCAGATGGCTCACGCGTGTGATATCGGAGCGGCCTGAAGCGCCCTCGAGGATTTCGACGCGCCGATCGAGCAGTGCGATGTTGGCAACAGGGCTTGGCAAAACGGTTCTCCGTCGTTGCGGGGCGGGCTTGGGGCGACCAAGCCGACGACGTATTATGCCGCGATGAAAGTCCCCCAGTGATGCTGCTGGTTACCGCGTGAAGTCTGCGGCACGACGAGGTGAAGGGGGGCGTTGGGTCACTGACGTCGATCGCCCGCTTCGATCTTCAAATCGCTACATCCTCAACATTCCGTGGTTCGGCCACGATATCGACATGATCTCCTTCCTCATATGCGTTCGAGATGCAGCAGTGCTTGAACTTCGAGCCGCTGCCGCAATAGCATTGTTCGTTCCGGCCTAACTTCCGCCAGCCAGGATTTGGACGCCGGCGCTTTGAAAAGCGGAGTGTTCCGAAATCGCTGATACGAAAACGGGCGGCTCTAAGTAGCTCGGCGAGATACCGCACAATCTTGAACTGCTCGCCATCATCGTCATACTGAACCACGCATCGTTTGTCTCTCGGGTTGGGTACCATCGCGATGTGGTCCACTTCTTGATCTTCACGAGCGATCGCTTGTGCGAGCACGCCAGAATAGAGTTGCCCTCTCATGTGTGCGCAAGAGTCGGAGTCGATGTCAAGGCCACATACGCTGCATTCGTAGTAACCGACCTTCATTCCAACACTAAAAAATACGCCATACGGGTAGGTCTTTTCGAGTTCTAGCAATTGTTTCTCGAAGAAGCCGATGTTGATTGCCGAAAATTTCTTCACTAGGCGAAGACAGTCTAAGGAATCCTGCAGAAACCTCCAGGATTCTGAGAAACGCTGAAGTAGAACTGTTTCCCAAGTTTGCGTATAGAAAAGCAGGAACCTCGAATACACTTTCAGCACGTACAGGTCATTCAACTGAGCCTCATCCTGCATACTGGCTCTCGTATCTCGCGCAAGTAGTGCTTCACACGTCGATGCGACGTCTTTGGCTTCATTGAAGTTGATGGCGTTAAGAGCCCGGAGCACCTTCTTCGCTTCGAGCGAGACCTCGGCAAGTAGGTGAGTCCCAAATTCAGTCTGGAGTGCGCGTGTCATCGAGGAACTCGTTGAGGTCGAACTTTTTGATTAATTTCTGAAGCGCGTCAACATCCCCTTCAAAGTTGAATCGCTTAACGACTCCAGATGGGGTTTCTTCGAATACGGCACTAAAGTGCACGCGCGGTTTCTCGTTTCCCAAGGCTCCTTTCATCTTGTCGTATAGGTAGCTCGCAACAAGATTGAGGTAAATGGGAAGCGCAATGTCAGTAGCGAGAAACACCAGAGGGAGCCAATAGCTCGCAGATCTCCGAACAAGGAGCGGTTGTTTCTCCTGAACTTGTATCGATATCGAGGGTGCATTGTGCTTGGTCCATTTGCGGAAATCACCTCCGTCTGACGTGAGCACACGCCCGGCCTCACCGTAAACCTCAGGTACGATAAGGATGCCCCTTGAGTTGGCGGCCTGAAAGGCGCGGTATTCCCGGTCGTCTACGACCGGAACGAACTCAACTAAATCCTTCGGCTCAATTCCTAACATAGTGTTCTTTTCCTTTGAGATGGCACCTCGGCGGTGTCGGCGTCGCTTGTTGGGCCATAGTTGATTTTGCTTCTTCGTGCGCTCGCCTGCCCAGCAAGACCGAAATGCAGTTCGGCTCCAATGCAGGTTAGTTCGGCTAAGTTATTGATCCAAGTCGAGAACGAGCAATTTGCTCTGTTCCTGCAGTTTCAGCTGCCCGGCGTGTCCGCTAGGCTGATCCCGCCGATATTGGCGAGGAGCGAGGCCGCTTCCACCCCGCCTTCACCGGCCTCCAAGACCGGACCGCCACCGGTGGTGGAACACCGACGACGGCCCTGACCACAACTTCATCGGAGGCTGTGATTGCTGCCCGCATTCTCGCGCGAATCTGTCGCGGGCGTCTCATTTTCCGAGTCGCTGATGCTCCCCCACGCCTTCACTCAGGCTGCGACGGCATGCGTCGCCGCCGAGGCCGATCGTCTCGACATCTCCCACCCGACCGTCAAGTCAACCGCCGGTTCTGGATTTGCGCTCATCCGCGGGCGTGTCGCATGGACGTCATGAGCGACATCGCCGAAGCACGGGCCATTGCGCTCGTCTTACGGGCGGCAGCAAGCCCAGCGCACGTCGGGCGAGACGACAGCGCTCTTGCTGGACCCGCTCAATGTGGCGCTTCGCAATCTGGAACTGGCACACGCCGTCGAAACCGTAGCGGAACGCGCCGCAACACACGATATGACCGAGGTTCACTGCTTAGCTTGTGTTCGTCGTCATTGTGTCTCTCATCGAACGCGGACTGGATTCGCTTGATAAAGTCGAGGTGCGGCCATGATCAAGCAGGAAAGCCGCGCCTACTTCAAAGCACTTGGTGCGCACGTCACAGCGCTCCGCAAGTCGCGAGGGACGACACACGCGGAGCTGGCGCGGCCATCGGCGTATCGCAGCAGCCCGTGTTTAGTTACGAAATCGGCGAGCCTCGCATGTCGGTCCTCGTCATTGCCAAACTCTCCAAGATATTCTCGACCTCGGTCGAGAATATCGTTGGCCTCTCCATGCCCCCTACGCGTGCGGAAGGGGCGACTATCTCCGCGCTGTGTACGACATGCGGTGCGGTTGCAGGCCTCGTTAAAGACCCAACGACGATTTGTTATCAGGATCATCGACGTCTCCACAAGGATTCTCCGCTACTACAAGCGGAAGTAATGATCGCTGCGCACCGACGGCCCTTACGGCCGCTCACAGAAGCTCGTCGGTCGATAGGCGATCTCGTGCAGTTGTCGATGCCGAGACGAGTCAGCGAGGATCGAGAACGACCTTGACGCTCTCCAGTACCGTCCCGTTACCGGCCGAGGCAGTGCCAGTGAACTGGAAGCCGAATCCACCCTGTGTGCTGGGAGCGCTCGGCAGCGTGACGCTGAAGTGGATCTCGTTTGGCAGCTGATAACGTTGCTGAGCACTGGTTTGCGCAGATTCGGTAGTGACATCGGCCGACAGCACGTTCCCAACCAGCCTGAAGTCCAGATGAGCGCCCGGCATGTAGACCGAGCTTTCGATGTAGCAACCTGGGAAGATCCTCCGCTCACCGTTCACATATTCGATCATCGAAACTCGGGTGGAGTTACCGGAAGACGGAATCGGAAAGTGGGTGCCGACGCCGATGACGTTCCAGTTCCCCTGCGAACCCAAAGTCTGCCCACGGTTGCCGGCGATTCTCACGTCGTCCGCATTGGCGGTGAGTCCCTTGAAGGTCAAACCGGCCTGAGGGAATGAAATGCCGATGAGCCCGGGGTGGTCGGGAGTATTGGGGTCGTGCGGATCCTGATAGTCGTCGGTCCAGTAGACGCCCGGAGTAAGATTGACAGTCGCGCCATCGGGAATATTGGCCGCCTTCAGCTCCTGCAAAGTTTTGAACGTGAGCGGGGTTCGTCTGGCATCGTCGAGGTAGGCATCCACGATGACGTTGCTGGGCGTCAGCTCGACGAACCTGGCCTCGAGCACGAGATCGGCTTCGATGGTCTCGTGCGCGAAGTCCCACATATGTCCTTGGTCTGCGACGAACCAGCCGACGAAGTAGGCGCTTCCACCCTTCCGCGGGACCACTGGCGCCTGAAGCAACGCCTTGTCGTCAACCTCAACCTTGGTGGCGATGCCCCCGATCACGTAGGACACCGAATGTCGAGGTGGTTTCACGGGCGTGTTGAATTGACAACCCGACAGCACGGAAAGCACGAGCACCATGAGGACGCAGAGCAGGCTCGGTCGGAGCGATCGATATTGGGTCATTCTCGGTGCGCGGGTTCGATGATCGGCGCGGAGAGTAATGCAGCCACCCATAATCTGTAACAAACTCGTAAGAGAATGCAGGGCTTTCCGTTGACGATAGCCAGCATGCTCAATCTCCTGAAGACTCCATTCGCCCTCCACTCCCCTGCTCTCGGTGCGCGCCGTTCCATAGCGGCGGCCATTGCGATCGCGCTCGGCGCTCCCGTGGTCGCTCTGGCGCAATCGACGCCCGCGGCCAACAGCAGTGAAGACGTCGACGTGATCGATTCGGTCGTGGTGACCGGTACAGCACGTGCGCAACGTCGTTTCGATGCCTCCTATGCGGCCAATTCGCTGACCTCGGAGGACGTGCAGAAGCTTGCTCCCAAGAGCTTCGCGGATCTGCTCGCCAACGTGCCGGGCATCCACGTCGAGTCCACCGGCGGCGAGGTGCAGAACATCACTCGCCTGCGCGGCATCCCGACCGATCGCGGCTACATCATCTTCCAACAGGATGGCTTGCCGCTGTTCCATGAAATCGATGGACACTTTTTCAATTCCGGCGAAGGCATGCACCGCTTCGACGTCATGAACGAGCGTGTCGAAGTCGTGCGCGGCGGCCCGGCGCCCATCTACGCCAGTGGCGGCGCGGCCATCGTCAACAACATCATGCGCGAAGGCGGCGAGCAGACCGTGGGCAGGAGTCAGCTCACGATCGGTGACACCGGGCTCTACCGCGCCGAGGCTTTCCAGTCGGGCGCGCTCTCGGACAGCACCTATTACGCAGTCGGCGGTTTCCTGCGCGAGCACGACGGCTATCGCGACAACGGATTTCCCAACGACAAGGGTGGCCAGCTGCGCGCCAACATCAAGCACGATCTCGAGAATGGCTGGGTGAAGCTGAGCGGCACCTTCGTCAACGACCACAACGTCTTCTACCTGCCGATTCCGGTCGCCGATCCGCGCAACCCGGCGGTCAGCCTGGATCCTTACATCGACTACTTCGAGGGCACGATGAATTCGCCCTCGCTGCGCAACGTCACGCTCAAGTACCTGGACTCGGCGGGCACGCTGCAAAGCCTGCACCGGGATCTGGGCGACGGCCGCCACATGCGCTTCCAGAATGTCGGCTTGCAGTACCAGAACGAAGCGAGCGACTGGACAGTCTCGTTCAAGTCGGGCTACACGCAAGGCAAGCTGAGCTTCGATGCGCTCTACTCGACCACCAATCCGGTGGACGGGAATACTTTCGCGAACGGCTTTCTGACTGCGGCGCGTACCGCTTTCGGTCCCGGCGTCGCATCGCTGGGCTATGCGCTGGCCGGCACGGACGGCGCGACGGCGTACGATCCGTATTCGGCTTCCGGCTTGGTGATCTCAGGGCAGTATCGGGCGATCGAATCGGAGTTCTATTCGGCGCAGGCGGACCTGAGCGCAACGCGCCGCTTCGAAACCGGAGCCGGCGCGCACGATATCAACTTCGGCGTGTACAGCTCGTTCTATGGAACGACGGCCTTTACTGCCTATCAGGACATGCTGTTGGAAGTTTCAGGCAAGCCGCGGACGTTGGACCTCGTGGCCTATTCGGCCCAAGGCACAGCGCTCGGCTCTGTGACCGACAACGGCGTGCTGCGTTATACGACCACGCTCAATGCCGGCGAAGTCGATGCGAAAATGATCGCGCTCTACGCCAACGACACCTGGGAGCTCAGCGATCGCTTCAAGGTGGACGCCGGCGTGCGCCACGAACGATACGACTACGACGGCTTTGCGGAGCAGACTGAAAGCGCCAATCTCGGCGATGCCGCCACGCTGGCCGACAACACGACACAACGCTTCAACGGCGCCACGCAGACGCGCAGCCTCAAGCCGTCGATCACCAACTGGACGGTGGGCCTGAACTACGACTTCATGGACAACTTCGGCACTTACGGTCGCGCCTCGCACGTGGAGATCGCGCCTCAATCGAGCATCGCCCGCAGCATCAATCCCACCATCGTCGAAACCAAGCTCGATCAATACGAGCTCGGCGTGAAGGGAACCTTCGGCAGCTCCTATTTGTACCTGACGGCGTTCTACACCAAGTTCGATCCGCTGAATGCCTCGTTCGTGGCGTTCAATCCCACCACGGGCCGCAACGATCAGTCGGTGCCGTTCATCGGCACCGCGGAATCCAAAGGTGTCGAGCTCGACGGTCTGTACGCGCCAACGGACTGGTTCTTGCTCGCCGGTTCGGTGACCTTCAGCGATCCGCAGTACAACGACCTGCAAAACAGCGCCGGCGCGGATCCGAGCGCAGTGAACGGCAACCAGATCGTTCGCGAACCCAAGCTCTACGGCAACGTCCGCCCGACGTTTGCCTTCAGCGCCGGCGACGCACAGATCGAGGCTTACCTGCGTTACGACTTCGTCGGCAAATCCTATGTCGACCTGTTCAACCGGACTGCGCTGCCTTCGTATCAGACGCTGGGGTTCGGCGTGTCGTGGAAACGCGGCCTGTGGGGCGTGCAGTTGGTGGGCGACAACCTGACCGAAGAGAAAGGCTTGACCGAAGGCAACACCCGCACCGACGCGCTCGCGGGCCAGGGCTCGAGCGAAGCCATCTACGGTCGTCCGTTGTTCGGCCGCAATTTTCGCCTGGTGCTGCAGCGGGATTGGGAATGAGACTCGCGCTGTTCGTATGCGCAGCCCTCGCCGTCCTCCCACCGAGCTTTGCGGCCACGGTGGAGGATGGCGTGATCGCGACGCTCGGCAAGCGTCTGTTTCCGATTGTTTCTTCGATGGATGGATCGCGCGCGCCGGCAACGGTGCGCGCGATGCTAACCGAACGAGATCGTCGTCTCGCGAAGTGCGCGGATGATGCGGCTTGCAAGCTGGACGCGTCTCGCTGGAGCGAGGAGGAGATCGGCGTCGTGTCTGAGATGGCCGCGAAGAACAGTGAGGCCATTCGCCGCGAACTGGTAGGACTCAACGCCATCATCGACATCTATGGCAAGGGCGGCATTGCGCGCTATCCGCAGATCGACGGACCGATCGGCAAGCAAGGCAGCGAGCGGCTGGCCAATGACGTCGCCGTGGCCGCGCTGATCAGCGAAGTGGGACGCGATGAAGCCATTGCCGCGCTGGATCCGAGCATCGGTCTGGCCCTGGCGCTACTGGACGTGAACCATCGTCTCGACGCCATCGCCTTCGAGCCGATCGATGGCGGACTCAATGCAGATGCATTTGGGCACGCCCGTACGCTGGACTGGTCCCGATATCCATACACCGCGATCATCGTGCTCGGCGCCGGCCCGGAAGATTTGCTAACACCGCTGAGCGCGCGCGGAAAGTTACACGTCAAGGTCGCCGCTCGGCGTTACTTCGATGGCCAGGCGCCTTTCATCATCCTGAGCGGCGGCGCCGTGCATCCTCGCGAAACGCGCCATGTCGAAGCGGTCGAGATGCGCCGTGTGTTGATCGAACGCTACAAGGTGCCGGCTCACGCAATCGTGATCGAGCCGTACGCGCGGCATACGACGACGAACCTACGCAACGCGACGCGGCTGCTGATGGCGATGAAGGCGCCGATGAATCGCCCTGCGCTGGTGCTGAGCACTCCTCAGCACATCGACTATGTGGAAAGCGACAAGTTCGCCGCACGTAACCAGACTGAGTTGGGCTATCAGCCCGGCAAGGTCGGCAAACGCACTTCACCTTTCGACGTCACCTTCCTGCCGTCGCAGGATTCTTCCCGAGTCGACCCGCTCGACCCGCTCGATCCCTGATTCCAGGGGGCCCGCTCACTCTAACTCATTCACCTGCAGGCCATGTTTGTCGGCCCTACATACTGCCGCTGACGCATTGCGGATCGCAGCGGCACGGGCATAGACTCGTTGGCACCGCTGTCATGCACGCGCAGGAGACTGTTCCATGAGCGATATGACCAGGCGTCAATTCCTGGCAATCACCAGCAGCTCGCTGGCAGGATCGAGTCTCGCACTGCTGGGTTTCTCGCCAGGCGAAGCACTGGCCGAGGTTCGCGAGTTCAAGCTCGCGCGCGCCACCGAGACTCGCAACACCTGTCCTTACTGTTCCGTGTCGTGCGGCGTACTGATGTATTCGCTGGGCGATAAGTCGAAGAATGCCGAGGCGAGCATCTTTCACATCGAAGGCGATCCGGATCACCCCGTCAATCGCGGCACGCTGTGTCCGAAAGGGGCGGCGCTGGTCGATTTCATTCACAGCCCGAGTCGGCTAAAGCACCCGGAGTATCGCGCCCCCGGCTCGGACCGCTGGCAGCGCATCTCCTGGGACGACGCGCTCGACCGCATCGCCCGGCTGATGAAGGACGATCGCGATGCCAATTTCGTGCAGAAGACGGCCGACGGCCTGACGGTGAATCGCTGGCTCACCACGGGCATGCTGGCCGCGTCGGCGAGCAGTAACGAAGTCGGTTATCTCACTCACAAGGTGGTGCGCAGCCTCGGCATCCTCGCGTTCGACAACCAGGCTCGTGTCTGACACGGCCCGACGGTGGCAGGTCTTGCCCCGACGTTTGGCCGTGGAGCGATGACGAATCACTGGGTCGACATCAAGAATGCCGACGTCGTCCTCATCATGGGCGGCAATGCTGCCGAGGCCCACCCGTGTGGCTTCAAATGGGTTACCGAGGCCAAGGCGCACAACAAAGCGCGGCTGATCGTGGTCGATCCTCGCTTCACACGTTCGGCGTCCGTGGCCGATGTGTATGCTCCGCTGCGCGCGGGCACGGACATCGCGTTCCTTGGCGGCGTCATTCATTACCTGCTCGCCAACGACAAGATCCAGCGCGAGTACGTCACCAGCTACACCGACGCCACCTTCATCGTGAAAGAGGAGTTTGCGTTCACGAACGGCCTTTACTCCGGCTACAACGCAGACCAGCGCAGCTACGATAAGACCAGCTGGGAGTATGAAATCGGCGCGGACGGGTACGTCCGGACCGATCCGTCGCTGCAACATCCTCGCTGCGTGTTCAATTTGATGAAGCGGCACTACGCGCGCTACACGCCCGAGATGGTCGCGCGCGTCTGCGGCACGCCGCGCGAAAAGTTCCTGCAGATTTGCGAGATGATCGGCTCGACGGCGACCCCGGCTCGGGCAATGACGATCATGTACGCGCTCGGCTGGACGCAACACTCGGTCGGCTCGCAGATGATCCGCTGCGGAGCCATGGTGCAACTCCTCCTCGGCAACATCGGCGTCTCCGGCGGCGGCATGAACGCCCTGCGCGGACATTCGAACATCCAAGGGTTGACCGATCTCGGCCTGCTCACGGACCTGCTGCCGGGCTACATGGCGTTGCCGAAAGATCACGAGCAGGGCTACGACAAATATATGTCGGCGCGCACGTATCAGCCGCTGCGACCGAACCAGCTGAGCTACTGGCAGAACTACCCGAAGTTCTTCAACAGTCTGATGAAGGCCTGGTGGGGCGACGAGGCGCGCGCGGAGAATCAGTGGGGTTACGACTACTTGCCCAAGCTCGACAAGGTGTACGACATGCTTCAGGTCTACGATCTGATGCACCAGGGCAAGATCAACGGCTATCTTGCCCAGGGCTTCAACCCGCTGGCCGCCGCGCCGAATAAGGCGAAGATGACAGCGTCGCTGTCGAAGCTGAAGTTCCTCGTCGTGATGGATCCGCTCGTCACCGAAACGTCCGAGTTCTGGCGCAACTACGGCCCGCTCAACGACGTCGATCCGGGCAAGATTCAGACGGAAGTCTTCCGCCTGCCGACGACGTGCTTTGCCGAAGAGGATGGCGCGCTGGTCAATTCCGGACGCTGGTTGCAGTGGCATTGGAAAGGCGCCGAGCCGCCGGGCGAAGCCCGCTCCGACCTGGAAATCATGGCTGGCCTGTTCACGCGAGTGCGCAAGCTCTACGAGACGGATGGCGGCGCGTTCCCGGATCCCATCGTCAAGCTCTCGTGGCCCTATGCGAATCCGCGGAGCCCCTCCGCCGAGGAGCTGGCGAAGGAATATTCCGGCCGGGCGCTGGTCGATCTCGCCGATCCAAAGGACCCTACGAAGATCGTTCGCAAGTCAGGCGAGCAGCTGGCGGGCTTCGCCGAATTGCGTGACGACGGCAGCACGGCCTGCGGCTGCTGGATCTTCTGCGGCTGCTGGGGCCCGACCGGGAACCTGATGGCGCGCCGGGACAACTCGGATCCGACCGGCATCGGTCAAACACTCAATTGGGCATGGTCGTGGCCCGCGAATCGCCGTGTTTTATACAACCGGGCTTCGTGCGATCCCAGCGGCAAGCCGTTCAACCCGGAGCGCAAGCTGATTGCGTGGAACGGAAAACAATGGAGCGGCGCGGACGTGCCCGATTTCAAGGTCGACGAGGATCCCGCCGGCGGCATGGGGCCATTCATCATGAATGCCGAAGGCGTGGCGCGCTTCTTCGCGCGCACCAACATGGTGGAAGGCCCGTTCCCCGAGCACTACGAGCCGTTCGAGACCCCGCTCGGCTACAACCCGTTGAATCGGGACGAGCCGAGGGCGGTGAGCAATCCTGCCGCGCGCGTATTCAACGAAGATCGTGAGGCGTTCGGCAAAGCCGAGCAGTTCCCGCACGTGGCAACGACTTATCGACTGACCGAGCACTTCCATTATTGGACCAAGCACGTGCCCCTGAACGCCATCACGCAACCCGAGCAGTTCGTCGAAATCGGCGAAGCGCTCGCGAAGCAGCTCGGCATCGCGCCCGGCGATCGGGTGCAGGTCACGTCGAACCGTGGCCACATCCGGGCCGTGGCCGTAGTCACCAAGCGCATCAAACCGCTCGACGTCGACGGCCGGATCGTGCACACCGTCGGTATCCCGATCCACTGGGGCTTCACCGGCGTCGCGAAACCGGGCTATCTGGCGAACACGCTGACGCCGTTCGTCGGGGACGGCAACGTGCAGACGCCGGAGTTCAAAGCGTTCCTGGTCAAAGTGGAAAAGGTGTGAGGAGACTCGCATGGCGCTGCAATCTCTCGATATCGTCCGGCGCTCCGCGACCACGACGCCCTCACCTTCCGTGCGCGAGCCTCACGCCGGCGGCACGGTCGCCAAGCTGATCGACACCACCAAGTGCATCGGCTGCAAGGCCTGTCAGGTCGCTTGCATGGAATGGAACGACCTGCGCGATGAGATCGGCGCCAATGTCGGCGCGTACCAGAATCCGCACGATCTGACCGATCAATCCTGGACGCTGATGCGGTTCGCAGAGTACGAGAATCCCGACAAAGGCGGCGATCTCGAATGGCTCATCCGCAAGGACGGCTGCATGCACTGCGCGGACCCCGGCTGCCTCAAGGCCTGCCCCGCGCCGGGCGCAATCGTGCAGTACTCCAACGGCATCGTCGATTTCCACGAGGAAAACTGCATCGGCTGCGGCTATTGCATCGCCGGCTGTCCGTTCGACATACCGCGCATCTCGAAGCGGGATCACAAAGCATACAAATGTACTTTGTGCTCGGACCGAGTCGCCGTGGGACTCGAGCCTGCATGTATCAAAGCCTGCCCCACCGGTGCGCTCGTGTGGGGCACCAAGGAGGACATGCAGCATCATGCCGCCGAACGAGTCGAGGATCTGAAATCGCGCGGCTTCGACCAAGCGGGCCTGTACGATCCGCCGGGCGTCGGCGGCACGCATGTGATGTATGTGCTTCATCACGCCGATCAGCCGCAGCTCTATAACGACTTGCCTGCCGATCCAACCATCAGCGCCACCGTCGGCTTGTGGAAAGGCGCGCCCAAGCCGCTCGCGCTCGCCGGCATCGTGCTGACCGCGCTGGCGGGTTTCCTCCACTACATCCGCGTCGGCCGCAACGAGGTCCACGACAGCGACGAGCAGGCCGCCACGAAAGAAATAGAGAAGCTTCGTCATGAGTGATGCCACCCGGGATCCCGAGCGCCGCACGATCGAGCGCTACACTGCCAATGAGCGCACCAACCATTGGCTCGTCGCCATCGCTTTCATACTGGCTGCGATCTCGGGGCTCGCATTGTTTCATCCGGCGCTGTACTGGCTGAGCGCGTTGCTGGGCGGCGGCACCTGGACGCGCATCCTGCACCCGATCCTCGGCCTGATCATGGCATTCGCATTCGCGCTGTTGGCCGTCGGAATGTGGAGGCTCAATAAAATGGAGCCGCGCGACTGGCAATGGCTGCGCCAGTCGCGCGACGTGGTGAACAATCGCGAAGAGCGCCTGCCGGAAGTCGGGCGTTACAACGCAGGGCAGAAGCTGGTGTTTCTCCTCGCCGTTGCCTGCATGATCGGCCTGCTGCTGTCCGGCATCGTCATCTGGCGCCAGTACTTCTCGATGTATTTTCCGGTGGGCGTCATTCGTCTCGCCGGGGTCGTGCATGCGCTATGTGCCGTCATACTGATCTGCGCGATCGTCGTGCACATCTACGCCGGCATCTGGGTGAAGGGATCCGTGGGTGCGATGACCCGTGGTACGGTGACACCGGGCTGGGCATGGAAACATCATCGCGCCTGGTTCCGGGAAAAAATCCATGCGACGCATTCTCGAACCGGGACAGATTGAGGACGTCGCGCAGCGGCCCCTGCCGCGGTTGCGCCTTCCCGACCGCGCCCATGTGTTTTCCATGCGCGCCGCACGCCTGCGGCAGCAAAGTGGGAAGGATGCGATCGGAGGTTCCATTGGCGACTACCTGCGCCTGATGGCGCATCTCGCCGACGCTCAGCAAATCGCCCTCGCGGACATGGAGTCGACACCGCCCAGCATCGAGCAGATTGCGCATGCGCGGACATTTCGTATGCCGCTCGTTGCTTCGAACGGATGGCCGCGCGAACAGCATTGGCGCCGGACGCTGAGGTCGATTTGCGATTCGCTCGCAATGCTGCCGGAGCTTTCGGCGCCGACGCGCGCGGTCTGCGATGGATTGCGCGTACTGGGACGGGAGTCCCTCGAAGCACAGGCGGATGCGCTGCTGGCGGCGCGGACCGAAGCGGTCGACGTGGCGGCTGCTCCCTTCGTGATGGCCGCCTTGCAGGTCTACTGGGTGGATCTTGCAAGCCGGATGCGCACCGACGACATCCCTGAGCTCGATGTGCCCGGCGCGTGTCCAACATGCGGCACGCTGCCGGTGGCAAGCGTCGTACGAGCTCAAGGATTCCGCTATCTGCACTGCGCCCTGTGCGCCACCGAGTGGCACATGGTCCGCGTGAAGTGCAGCCACTGCCTGACGACTCGAGGCATCAGCTATCAGTTCATCGAGGATGGGCCGCCGGGCATTCGTGCCGAATGCTGCGATACCTGCCGGACCTATCGGAAAATTCTGTATCAGGAACAGGACGGCGAGGTCGAGCCGGTGGCGGACGATCTCGCCAGCCTGGCGCTCGATCTGCTGTTGAGCGACGCCGGATACCATCGCGCCAGCGCGAATCCGCTGCTGCCGGTTGTCTGACCCGCAGCAAACGCTCAGAATGCCGGGACATTCAACGCCCGCTGGGTGGCTGCGTGTCAGCACCGCTCGCTGAATCGCCGCGCGCGAGCGCGGCAGACATACCTTCCCTCGACCGCCTGCTGAATCGGCCGGCGCTGGCAGATCTGTTGGCTCATCACGGACGCACTCAGGTCACGATGACCTTGCGCCTGCATTTGCAAGATCTGCGCAGCCGCGCTCTGGCGGGCGAGTTGGAGCAGGTGGCGTTGAGCGACGAGGCGCTCACCCGCACCCTCGAATCCAAGCTCGCGGACATCTCACGTCCGCACCTGCGCCCGGTGTTCAATCTCACTGGCACGGTGCTCCACACCAATCTCGGCCGAGCCCTATTGCCCGAAACCGCCGTGCGCGCCGTCGCGCAAGCGCTCACCGCACCGGTCAATCTCGAGTTCGACCTGGCTTCGGGCAAGCGCGGCGACCGAGATGATCTGGTCGAGGATCTGCTACGTGAGCTGACGGGCGCCGAAGCAGCCACGGTCGTGAACAACAACGCCGCGGCAGTTCTGTTGCTGCTCAGCGCCCTCGCCGGCCGCCGCCAGGTCATTATCTCGCGCGGCGAACTGATCGAGATCGGCGGTGCGTTCCGCATGCCCGATATCATGCGCCAGGCCGGCGCCAGGCTCGTCGAGGTCGGCACGACCAATCGCACCCATATTTCCGATTATGAGCAAGGCATCGGGCCGCGCACTGCGCTGCTCATGAAAGTGCATACGAGCAATTACGCCATTTCCGGATTTACGCACAGTGTATCGATCGAAGAGCTGGCGCCACTCGCACGCAGTCATGCGATTCCGGTAGCCGTGGATCTCGGCAGCGGCTCGCTCGTGGATCTCACACAATGGCAACTGCCGCGAGAGCCGACTGTGCGCGAGACGCTTGCGGCCGGCGCCGATCTGGTCAGCTTCAGCGGCGACAAGCTGCTCGGCGGTCCGCAGGCCGGTGTGCTCGCCGGCCGCGCCGATCTGATCGCCAAGCTCAAGAAACATCCGCTCAAGCGAGCGCTGCGTGTCGGCAAGCTGACGCTGGCTGCGCTCGAGGCAATCCTGACGGTGTATCGCTCGCCGGAATTTCTGACCGAGCGGCTCACGACATTGCGGCTGCTCACACGCAGCGTCGCGAACATGCAGGCGCAGGCGGCCCGATTGCAACCTCTCGTTCTGGGTGCTGTCGGGGATGCGTACGACGTCGCCGCGACGCCGTTGTCCAGTCAAATCGGCAGTGGTGCGCTGCCCATCGATCGGTTGCCCAGCTACGGGCTCGCCATACGCACGCTCAAGGGAAGGCGCGGCAGCCTCGATCGTCTCGAAGCGGCGTTCCGCGCCTTACCTCAGCCGGTGATCGCGCGCATCGCCGAGAAGACTCTGTGGCTCGATCTGCGTTGTCTGGAAGAATCCGAGGAGCCATCGTTCGCCCGACAACTAGCGGAGCTGGCGCAGCCATGATCGTCGGCACCGCCGGGCACATCGACCATGGCAAGACCTCGCTCGTTCGCGCACTGACGGGCGTCGATACCGATCGTCTGAAGCAAGAGAAAGAACGTGGCATCTCGATCGAGCTCGGCTACGCCTACACCCCGCTGCCCAACGGCGATGTCCTCGGCTTTGTCGACGTGCCGGGTCACGAGCGTCTGGTGCACACGATGGTTTCGGGCGCATGCGGCATCCATTTTGCGCTGCTGCTCGTGGCGGCCGACGATGGCGTGATGCCACAGACTTGCGAGCACCTGGCTATCCTGGAGTTACTCGGCATCTCGCGCGGCGCTGTGGCGCTGACCAAGATGGATCGCGTGAATCACCAGCGCCTGTGCGAAGTCGACAAGCAAATAAGAGATCTCCTGGAACACACGGCGCTGGGCGGAGCACCGATCTTCCCGGTAAACGCCACCGCCGCCGATGATCCCGGCACGGCCGCGCTCCGGCGACACCTGCACGATACGGCCATGCACATGCCGTCGCGCCACGACGAAGGTTTCTTCAGGCTGGCAGTAGATCGCGTCTTAACACTTCCTGGTCATGGCACGATCGTCGCGGGAACCGTGTTCTCAGGACGGATACATACCGGCGACACGGTGCTGGCGATGCCGCGCAAGCTTCCAGTCCGAGTGCGCAGCATCCACGCACAGCAGCGGCCGACCGACAGTGGTTGCGCCGGGCAGCGCTGTGCACTCAATCTCGCAGGCGTGGAGAAAAGCGCGATCTGTCGTGGTGACTGGCTCGGCGATCCGCGCGTGTTCGTGTCGACCCGGCGAGTCGATGTGAGAATGCAATTGTTAGCACCCAGCGGCGTGCGGCTTGCCACGTGGTCGTCGATTCACGTGCACCTCGGCACCGCGCACCTCCCTGCCCGCGTGGTCTTACTCGAGTCGGAGCATCTCGCGGCAGGCGAGTCGGCGAGAGTTCAACTCGTGTTCGAAACAGATACGCACGCCCTTCCCGGAGATCGTTTTATCGTTCGCGATGCGCAGGCCGCGCATACCATCGGCGGCGGTGTGGTCCTGGATTCATCCGCTCCGTCACGCAGGCGCCGTTCGGACCCCCGCCTGCGCTACCTCGATGCGATCGAACGAATGCTCGCCGGAGAGGGACTGGCGCCGCTGTTGGCGAACGCGCCCCACGGGGTCAGTGTGAGAGATCTCGAACGTTTGACAGGACGTGCGGTGCCGAGCCAGACCCTTCCGGCCAACGCTGTTGTCAGGGGCACGGGTCAGGAACTGTTCGTCATGCTCGCGTCCGCATGGAGCTCACTGCGCGAGCGCGCGTTGCTCGCCTTACGAGAATTTCACACCGAATTTGCGGACGACCCCGGTCCCGATAGCGGAAGACTGCGCCGTATCGCGCTGCCGGACTTGCCTGCGCCACTGTGGCAAGCGCTCGTGGAAGAACTCACGGAGGAACGTTCATTGATCCGCAACGGCCCCTGGCTCCATTTGCCGGACCATGTGATCACTCTCTCCGACGCGGATCGAGAGATCGCACGGCAGTTGCAGTCACTCATCGCACGGGGTCATCCTGAACCCGCTTGGGTGAGAGATCTGGCCGCGGTCGTCCAGCAGCCCGAAGAGCGTGTGCGCCATATCCTGCTCAGACAGGCGGCTCAGGGCGCTGTGTGTCAGATCGTGCATGATCTGTTCTACGACAGCGATCGCATCGACTCGCTGGCCAGCATTATCGCCGTGCTCGCGCAAGAACACGGCGGCGTCAACGCTGCGCGCTATCGCGATGCCATCGGGCTCGGCCGCAAGCGCACGATCCAGATCCTGGAATTCTTCGATCGCATCGGTTACACGCGGCGCGTTCACGATGTGCACGTTCTGCGTAAAGACAGTGGCTGGCACACACGGAAGGTACACGCACCCGGCGGTGCGGCTGGGCTTCAAACCCAGCGGGGGGCGTCAGACGCTTCCCGGTAGGTTCGACTCCTGCTGCCTTCCGCCAATATCGTCATCACGCGGACATCACCTATGAACATGGTCAGCACACCGCGGCTCACTTCGCTCTCGCACGGCGGCGGCTGCGGCTGCAAGATCGCGCCCGGCGTGTTAGCCAGTCTGATCGAGCGTTCCGCTTCGACGACACCGTTCGCGCACCTGTTGGTCGGAGCGGAAACCGCCGATGACGCCGCCGTCTATGCACTCAACGACGAGCAAGCGGTCATTGCGACGACCGATTTCTTCATGCCCATCGTCGACGACCCGTTCGATTTCGGACGCATCGCGGCCGCCAATGCGTTGAGCGACGTGTATGCGATGGGCGGCACGCCGCTGCTGGCGCTGGCCATCCTAGGCATGCCGATCAATGTTCTGTCCACAGATGTCATTCGCGAGATCCTGCGCGGCGGCGAGGCGATTTGCGCCCAAGCAGGCATTCCCGTGGCGGGCGGACATAGCATCGATTCGGTCGAACCCATCTATGGCCTTGCCGCCATCGGTGTCGTGCACCCACGCCATCTGAAGCGCAACTCTTCTGCCTGCGCGGGGGACGCGCTGGTGGTGGGCAAACCCCTCGGTGTCGGCATTCTCTCCGCCGCGCTCAAGAAGGAACGGCTCGCTGAAAGCGGCTATCGCACACTGATCGACACCACGACGCGGCTGAATGTCGCCGGGCCGCATCTGGCGCAACTGCCGGGCGTGCATGCGATGACCGATGTGACCGGCTTCGGCGTGCTGGGACATCTATTGGAGATGTGTCGTGGCGCCGGATTGAGCGCGCGCGTGAAGATGTCGCAGATACCTTTATTGGATGACGTGGTCGCGCTGGCGGAAGCAGGCTATGTGACGGGTGCATCGGTACGCAATTGGTGGGCCTATGGCGCACAAGTGCAATTGGACGCGCGGCTCGACAATGTCGCGAGATCGCTGCTGTGCGATCCTCAAACGTCCGGCGGTCTGCTGGTGGCCTGTACGGAAGATGCCGTTCCAGCCGTCATCGAATTGTTTCACGGTTTCGGATTCGAACACGCGGCCACCATCGGACACATGAACGCGGCCACGAGTGACTCTTGCCACGTGGCGGTCGATCTGTGAAGGACGGGCGCGATGAAACCGATGCTCGAAAGCGGCGCCTTGAGATCCGTGTTGGAACGCGCCACGCAGCATGCGCTGGCCTGCGACGCCTTGCAGCCGATCGAGAGCGCACTTCACGTCATCGAGGACGCGTGTGTGCGCTTCCTCGTCCGACAGCTTTCGCCGCTCGGGCGGCAGCGACTCGACAGCCGCCGCGCGCGGGGCGCGGGGGTCGCGCCCAATCCCTTTCTGCCATTCGACCGCAATCTGTTCGTTGCCGACATCTCTCGGACCCATGTGGCGCTGCTGAACAAGTTCGCCCTGATTCCGTGGCACATGCTCATCGTCACGCGTCGCTTCGAAGCACAGGAGACACTGCTTGGAGAGGCGGACTTCGAAGCGCTATGCGCCTGTCTGGCGCAAGTGGATGGTTTGATCTTTTATAACGGTGGAACGGCCGCGGGCGCGAGTCAGGCACACAAACACCTGCAGATGGTGCCGCTGCCGCTCGAAGGCGTCGGACCGCCGACGCCGATCGATTCAGCGATCGAGAGAGTGCAGGTTCACAAGGGGATTTTGAGGGTTCCGGATCTCACATTTCCGCATGCCCTTGCATGGCTCGAGCCTGAGCTGTTCGAGCACGGTAGCGATCCCGTGAGTCACCTTGCATCGCTGTACTCGCAACTTCATCGCCGTATCGGCATCCACGCCATCGAGCGCAATGGCGAGCAGTACCAATCTGCCCCATGGAATCTGCTTGTGACGCGCAGATGGATGCTCGGCGTGCCTCGACAGTGTGAAGAATTTCAGGGCGTTCCCATCAACGCACTCGGTTTCGCTGGATCGCTGTTCGTCCGCGATGAGAAACAAATGGAAACCATCGCAGGCGCCGGGCCAATGGCTGCACTCACCGCGGTATCGGGTCTGTCGAGCGCGTAGTCAGCGACACATTCCCTCAGAGCTTGCGCAGCCAGATATTCCGGAAGCGAACTTCGTGCGAATGATCCTGCAACCGGATGGGCATGTCGCCGTGAGCTTTATAACTTGGCGCGCCAATGTACGCCGTGGCGCCTTTGAGCGAGACGTTGTTTTGTATCAGCACGCCGTTGTGAAGCACCGTCATCCGCGCCGGCGAAATCAACGAACCGTCCGAAGCAAAACGTGGCGCCGTGAAAACAATGTCATAGGTCTGCCATTGACCGGCCGGCCGGTTCGCATTCACCAGCGGCGGATATTGCTTGTAAATGGCGCCCGCCTGGCCGTTGACATACGTTTTGTTCTCGAACGTATCGAGCACCTGCACTTCGTACACGTCCTGCAGAAACACGCCGCTGTTAGCGCGATCCTGATCGACTTTATCCGCCGGCAAGCGCGGCGCGTACCATTCGACATGCAGCTGCACGTCGCCGAAGCTGTCGCGAGTCTGAATGTCACCTGTGCCCGGCGCGACCACGAGCTCGCCCCGCTCCACCCGCCACTTCGCCGGTCCGCCGTCCTTTTCGCTTTTCCAGGCATTCAGATGCTTGCCGTCGAAGAGCACGATGGCGTCCGAAGGCGGCGCTCCGGCTGTCGCACCCGGCATCACTTTCACCGGGACCGGCGACCACACTTCAGTGGCTTTCGGGTTACCGGCGGCGGCGGCTTGAACATCCACGACCACACTCCACAGCATTGCCACTGCCCAGCTTCCAATGAGGTAATCCCTGAGAGTATTGATCTTCATGAGCTACGCGACCACCTGAGAAAAGACACAGCCATCGGCTGATGTTAAGACGTTCGCGGGTGAGAGTCTTCCCTACTTCGCCGGAGAGCTGCCCGCATGCTAATCGTTCCTGTCTGTGCGATCGTCCGCACCCGGCGTCGAGCGACTCTTGTAAAGTGTCGCTGGTCGGGCTCGGGCTCGATGACTGGGGAGTGACGTGGGGTTCGGAGATCAACGACAAAACAACGGCGACGCGCCGCCGGAGGGCGGCACACCCAGCTTCATCTGGCGTTTCGCGGACGCCGAGCTCGACGAGGCATGCTGGCGCCTGACGGTGCATGGCCAGCCGGTCGAGCTGGAGCCGCGGCCACTGCAGGTTCTGCGGGAGTTGCTCCGCTGTGCCGGTGAGGTGGTGCGCAAAGACGAGCTGGTCGAGGCGGTCTACGGCCATCAACATGTCACCGACGGCGCGCTGAATCAGGCAATCAGCAAGCTGCGCAGCGCGCTCGGCGATCGCGACCAGTCGATCGTCGCCACCGTGCATCGTCTCGGCTATCGTCTGGCGGCGCCGGTGACGGTGCGGACTGCGTCCAACGCTCAGGTCCAACCGGTGACACTGCAAACCGGCGGCACGCTCCCGGGGCGGGACCAATGGGAACTGACGGCCCCGCTCGGCTCGAACCGAGGCATCGAGGTGTGGCTCGCCCGTCACCGCAAGCTTGGGGAGCAGCGCGTCTTCAAAGTCAGCGTGGACGGCGCGCGACTGTCCTGCCTCAAACGCGAAGTCACGCTTTACCGCATGCTGAGCCAGCAACTCGGCGAGCGCGACGACTTCGTGAAAGTGTTGGACTGGAACTTCGACCAGGCGCCGTTCTATATCGAATGCGAGTATGGCGGTGTCGATCTGCTGCAATGGTGGCAGGAGCAGAACGGGGCTGCCGGCGTACCGCTCGAGCAGCGCCTCGAGCTGCTGGCTGCAGTCGCCGATTCCCTGGCCGACGCGCATGCCGTCGGCGTGCTTCATAAAGATCTGAAACCCGGCAACATTCTCGTCGAGGCGACGGGCGACGGCCGCTGGCGCACACGCCTCGCCGATTTCGGCAGCGCTCATCTGTTGCATCTCGACCGTCTGACGCAGTTCGGCATCACGCGGCTCGGCTTCACGCAGACTCAAGCGGCGATCTCGAGCGGCGGCACTCCGCTGTACCTCGCGCCAGAAGTCATCGCTGACGGTAGCGCAACCGCCCCTTCGGACGTCTATGCGCTCGGCGTCGTGCTGTATCAGCTCGTCGTCGGCGACCTACGCAAGCCGCTGGCGCCGGGCTGGGAGCGCGACATACCCGATGAGGTACTTCGCGGCGACATCGCGGCGGCGGTCGACGGCAACCCGCAACGCCGCCTCGCCTCGGCGCGCGAACTCGCGCAGCGCCTGCGCCAGCTCGACGCACGCCGCGAAGACTTGCGCGCTCAACAGCAACTGCGTGAGCGCGCCGTCGAGACCACACGACAACTCGAACGTCTGCGCGCGCGGCGGCCCTGGATCATCACCGCCGTCACGGCGCTTTGTCTCGGTCTCGCTGTGGGCGGCTGGTTCTATCTGGACGCCGTGCGAGCCGGGCGCGAGGCCCGTGAGCAAGCGGCAGTAGCGCAGGCGGTCAGCGACTTCTTCAGCCGCGAAGTGTTGTCCGCCGCCGCGCCGTACGAGGACATTGGCGTATCGAAGACACCGACGGTGCGCGAGGCGGTGGACCGCGCGCTGAGCCGAATCGGCGAACGCTTTCGAGAGCAACCCGCGATTGAAGCCGCGATTCGCGCCACCGCTGGTGAGGTCTACGGCGAGCTGACCGATCTGCCGGCAGCAATCAAGCAAGACCGGCATGCACTGGAGCTGTTTCGCGCCAGCCTCGGCGCCGAACATCCGCGGAGCCTCCGGGCGCAATACTGGCTCTCGATGGACCTGACCGAAGCTTCACACTTCGACGAAGCGGTGAAGTTGATCGCGGAGGCCGATGCCATGCTCGAACAGCACGATGTGTCCGATCCGCGCACCCTGTTCGCCGCGTACCGCGCTCGCTGTTATCACGGAATCATCGCATCGGCCTACGAAAGCGCGGTCGACGACTGCGAAGCCACGCTGACGAGCCAGCGTCAGCTCGATCCCAACGACCGCACGGCCCTGTTCAAATGGCTGGTCAATCTGGCGACCCTGTATTCACGCATGGGCCGCTTCGAACAAGCCGGCCCCTTGTTCGAAGAGGGGCTCCAATCCCTCCGCCGCGACGGCGGCGAGGCCAGCCTGACGGGTGCGCGCTTCAAAAACATCTACGGCATCAATCTAGTGCTCGAGCATCGCTACAAGGAAGCTGAGCCGCTACTGCGCGACGCGTACGAGGTGATGATCGCGCACAACCCCACGAACCTCTACGTGCACGAAACGCTTGGGCTCCTGGCCGTTGTCTACGCGCATACCGGCCGTCCCCAGGAGGCGCTCGCAGCTAGCCGCACGAGCTATGAGAACTATCTGCGCGATGCTGGCGCCGATAGTCATTTCACGGCGCTCGCCGAAGGCCTGCTCGGCGTACACGAATGCGAAGCTGGCGAGTGCGACAGCGGGATCGCGCATCTCGAATCGGCGCGGGCGCGCTTGGGGCGGCAGTACGGCGAAACACATCCGCAAACGCAGCGGATGGAGTTCTTCCTGGCCCGCTCACTGCTCGATGCGAAGCGCCCCGTGGGAGACGTCGAACGTCTGCTCGCCGCGCTCGATGTCAAAGCGCTCGAAACCGCATCTCCGGAGCGCGACTGGGCGCCGCGCCTCGATCTGCTGCGTGGCCGGCTGCTGGTTGCCAAGGGCCGCAGCGTCGAAGCGGTGGCGCTGCTCGATCCAGCCGTGGATCAACTGCGCAAGCTCGGCTCGGCGCAGACCGAGGTGCTGGCCGCGCAGAAACTGCTGAACTTACTGGCGGCTGCGCCCTAGCCGCCTCGTTGATCATAGATCGTTGAGGCGCGCGACCAATTCGGCCTGACGGCTGACGCCAAGCTTCGCGCAGATGGTCTTTATCTGCGCGCGCACTGTGCCGAGGGCGACGCCTCGAGCCGCGGCGATGGCCTGCGGCGTCTCGCCAGCGCCAAGTTGCATGGCGATCTGCGTCTCCGCCATGGTGAGTGCATACGCTGCCTGCACCACCGACGCCCTGCGTTCCCTTGGCGCCCTCGTTCCTCTCGCGATGACCAGCACGCGGGGAGCGAGGTCATGTTCGTACTCTTGCCGAGGCAGAGGAATGACTTCGAGCACGAGCGGCGAAGCTTCGATCCGCCCGCCGCGCACGACGATGGTCCGATGCATCGGGCGGCCGGCTTGTGCACGAACGAATGCCGCGGCGGCAATCGCATCGTCGAGCGCCTGCAATTCGACCGGGTTGTCCGCGCAAAGGCGGTTTGACTTAAGAGAAAGGCCGCAATCGGTTCGAACGAGCGCTTCCGCGGTAGGAGTGGCGGCCCTCACGACGCCTGCGCTATCGCAGACGAAGGCCGGAATCGAGAGTGCTTCCATGGCCCCTGCAAGCACGGCGGCAGTTTCGAGCGCCATCTGACTGCGGACGGCGGCCGGCACAGCCGGCGCGACGGACGCGAACACTTCGCATTGCGCGCTCGGAACATGGCCCTGCTGCCCGGAACGGCCACTGTGACGCACGTCACTAAACATACTCGCAAGCCTCGTCGAACGAGCGGAAACCTTGTCTCCGCGGTCCGATCGAACGTAAGGCCAGCAGCGGCGTGAATCCTCACGGAGTTCTCACCGATTCGTCACGGCCCTCGAAACCCAGCGCGAACGCGACCAAGTTCATGGCCCGCCTTCTCCGCCCACTTGCACCGTCGGAGGGCGGAGCCGGCCAGATACAGCGGGACCCGCTGAGGGGCGGGTCCCGCGTCGTCCGCAGCTAGTCGAAGCGGTAGGTCATGCGGCCATACCAGAAGCCGCCGTTGAAACCGAACGGCGTGTATTGGCTGTAGCGGTTGCCCGCGCCGGCGGCGCCGCCGGGATTCTCATCGGGGTATTCGTCGAACAGATTCTGCGCCCCGAGGATGAACGTCAGTCCGCGGCTCACGTTGTAAGCCACTTCCGCATCGAAGATGAAGTTGCCACCGTCATAGGCGCGACCGTCCTCGTTGTCGTACCAGCCGTCGTACTGGCTGACGCGCGCCAGCAGTCGCAACGGTCCCCAGGATTGTGTGCCGGTGAGGCTCCAGCGCGTCTCCGGCAAGCCCTCCTCCAGTTGCCGGATGCGGCTCGCATTGAGAGTGTCCGGATTGAAGCGCGTCACTTCGGTTTGATTGTTGTTGAAGGCCAGGCTCAGGCTCGACTCGCCACCGAACAGCGACGCGCCGTAGGTCGCGACCAGATCGATGCCCTTGGTCTCGGTATCGAAGTCGTTGGTGAAGAAACGAAACGTCTGCAGATTCGCCGCGCTCGTGACGCCGGACGCTACCAGCGCCGCGACTTCTTCCGGAGTGAGCTCGAAGTCTTGCGAAACGGCGATGCGGTCGTCCACCTCGATGATGTAGTAGTCCGCGGTCAGCGTGAAATTACCGAGCTCGAGGACCGCACCGAAGCTGAGATTCTGCGACTCCTCGGGCTCGAGCGCCTCGCCGCCTCGTAGCAGCGCGACCGGATTGGTCGATGGAATCGTACCTTGGTTGACCAGCTCCCCGACGGCAGGATCGAACTGCGTCGTTACGTTCGATGCATTCGACTGGCCCGGTGTCGGCGCGCGGAAACCCGTGCTCCAGCTGCCGCGGATCGCAAATGCATCGTTGAAGCGGTAGTTGGTTGCGACCTTGCCGTTCGTGGTCGTGCCGAAGTCCTCGAAATCTTCCCAGCGCACGGCGAGATCGACCTGCCACGGATCGGTCACGCGCCACTCCGTGGCGCCGTACAAGGCATGGTTGCTGCGGGTCCAGCTGCCCGCGATCTGATCGCTGAATCCGGGGAAGCCGTTCGACGCCGCGCTGAAGCCTTGTGCCGCGAGCGGTCCGAAATCCCAGGACTCGACCTGCCCGGCTTCGATTTCGAAGGTTTCATCGCGATATTCGGCGCCGGCCGCGAACGTGAGCGTCTCGCTCAGCTCGTACACGACGTCGAAATTCACATTCAGCTCCTCCTGAATGTATGAGCCCGGATCGAACGTCGTCGGCGTGTCGGGGCCCAACGATGCATTCACTGTATTGGTGATGAAGAAGTCCACGCGGTTGGACCCATAGCCCGCGCTCAGGTCCCAGTCGATTCGCTCGCCCACGCTGCCGCGCAAGCCGGCGACGGCTGCATAGTCCGTCACATCGCCACCGAAACTCGGCGTGAATCCGCCGGGAAACATTTCCTGGAACGAGAAACAGTTCGGATCGGCATTCACCGCGGCCAGCGCCGTCGGATCGGGAACATTGTCGGTGATCGTGACCGTCGGACACGGCGTCGTGCCCGGCGTGAGATCGCCGATCAGCAAGCTCTCGCCGTTATCGGCGCTGAACACCCCCGATCGGGTATTGGGATTGCGAAAATAGAAACCGCCGATGGCGGTCTTGGACACGTAGTTGCCGTGACCGTAGAGCTCGAGGCTCGGCGTCAGGTCGACGCCCCAGTTCACGAACGTCTTCAAATCGTCCTGCAGCTCGGGCGAGCCCCACACTTGCGCCGGATTGTTGACTGCAGTGTTGCCCGCCGCGATGAGCGCCGCCGCATCGTCGCGTTGGATACTGCGGTCGGTCGGATCGCTTTCGCCGTACTCGAAGCTGAAGTTGGCGAAGCCATTGTCGGTGAGCGGCAAGCCGAGGTTGCCGCTGATCGCATAGCTGGCGCCGTCGCCTGCGTAGTAGCCGCCGTAGCGGGCCTCGAGATTGGCGCCCTGATTCGCGTCGTTCAGGATGAAATTCATCACGCCGGCGATGGCGTCCGATCCGTACTGCGCCGATGCGCCGTCGCGCAGGACTTCCACCTGCTTCAACGCGCTGGCAGGAATGGCCGAAATATCCGGGCCCTGCGCGCCGTCCGCCACGCCATTGCCGATCCAATAGATGACCGCCGCTCGATGCCGGCGCTTGCCGTTGACCAGCACCAGCGTGTGATCAGGCGCCAGGCCGCGCAAGTTCGCCGGACGCACGATGGTGGCGGCGTCGCTGATCGGCTGCGCGTTGACGTTGTACGACGGTACGACGTTTCTTAGCAGATTGCTCAAGTCGGTATCGCCCTGATTGGCGAACTCCGCGGCGGATATCACATCCACCGGCACGGTGGACTCCGTAGCCGAGCGCGCTTCGCCGCGCACACCGGTGACCACCAATTCTTCGACTGTATCGCTGCCTGTGCCGGCATCCTGAGCGAGGCTCGAGTCCACGGCGCCGAACAACAACGGCGCAGCAAGCCCCATCGCAGCCAGCACCGAATTTCTGAGTTGCATGTTCACGTCAAGTCTCCCATGTTAGTTGACGCAGCCCCCAAGACGATTGATGTTGCTTCCTGCACATCGTCGGCTCCTCCTTGTTAGCAATGCGCGCGAGCGAGGCTTTTTGTTTTTGGTGAACTACTCGCGCGCTGTCGATTCGAGGCGCACGGTCCCATCGGGCGCGCTGGTCACGCGCACGGGCAATGCGGCTTCGAGACTCTGCAGCCAGCTCTTCACGTCGTGCGTGAAAACCGTGCCGGTGACGCGCAGCTGCGCGACCGTAGGGTCCGCGATCACGATGTCGTACTCGGAATAACGCACTACATCGGCGATCACCAATGGCAGCGGCTCGTCCCGGTATTGCAGAAGTCCATCGCGCCAGGCCGCGATTGCCCCTGCGTCCACGACCTGCATGCTCGAGCTGCCGTCGGTCGAATTGATATTCAGCTGCTGTCCGACGCCGAGTTGCGCAGGGGCCGGTGAGTTCCCCTGCGCAGCGGATGCATCCACCTTCACGATTCCATCGGCCACTGCGACGACGACGTGCTCCCCCGCGCGCCGTATATTGAAGGCGGTGCCGACGGCCGCGACCGTCGTGTTCCCGATCTTTACAGTGAATGGTCGCGCCGGATCCTTCGCGACTCGAAAGAAAGCTTCGCCTCGCTCGAGCGTCACCTCGCGCGTCTCGCGGCTCAATGTCGCCCAGAGCACCGTGCGGGCGCCCGCGCTGACAACGGACCCGTCCTCGAGCGACACGTCGCGATTCTCGCCAGCGCGCGTCTCGACGATCGTGACCGCCGGTTGGAGCTCCGAGCGAATGAGTTGTAGAGCGATCGGCGTCGCGAGAGCCACGAGGATACTTGCAGCCAGGCCGACGGCGATTCCTCGTCGACGCCGCAAAGTATCGATCCAGATCTCACTGCGGCGACGCGCCCCTCGAGCGGCCGCTCGCGAGACTCGCGCCCGCCAAACGGAAACCGGCACCGAGCCGTCATAGGGGTCGCTCGCAATCTCCGCCTCGGTCGGCCAGGGAATGTTCTCGCTGGCCAGCCGATCGATGGCTCGCAAGGTCGACTGAATCCGATCAAAGGCGTCGCGATGCGCCTCACTCGCGGCGAGCCACTGTTGCCATTGCGCGATTCGCTGCGGCGAGATCTCTGCGGAGGACAGCTCGGCCGACCACTCCGCAGCCGCTTGCATCAGCGGGTCCTGCTCGATCTCCAGGGTGTTTGGGTCAGCCACGGCCCCGCTCCTTCGATGTTTCTTTCGAGGACTGGGCCGCATCGAGCCCCGCGCGGCAATAAAGCACTGCCCTCAACACGTAGTGCCGAACCATCCGCTCGGACAGTTCCATCTGCTTCGCGATCTGCGAGAACTCCTCGCCATGAATCCGGTGCAGAATGAATACGCGCCGGCATTTCGGCGGCAACTCTTCGATCAATCGTCGGACAATCTCCGCCTCTTCGGCCTGCGCCGCCTCGTGATCCGGCGTCGGCGCCTCGCGCAGCTCATCGCACAGGCCGGCGTTCATCGCCTGGCGCTGGCGATTGCGGCTGCGCAGCCGGTCGACGGCCAGATTCGCCGCCGTCTTGAACAGGAACGCCCGCAAGAAACTCACCGCACCAGAATCGTCCAGGCTCAGCAGCCGCACGTACGCTTCTTGTGCAACTTCCTTCGCCTCCTGCACCGAGTTCAGGCGCGCGGCCAGGAAACGCACCAGGGATTCGTTGTGCTCGCTGAACAAACGTGTGATTTGTTCCGCGCGGCCGGCGGCCGGCTTGCCGGAACGTTCAACTCCGAGCTCCTCATGTATCAAATTGGTCATCAGTCCTGGCCAGCTTGTGACATGCCAATCGATAGGATTTTCTTCAGCATCGATAGACTTTCCTTTAGACGACGGAGCAGCAAATATTGGCAATGCTTCCTGCAAACTCTTTTGCCCGCGGGGTAGTCGTCTCGATGGCAGGCATGCTGCTTGCGTGCCAGAGCGCGCTCGCCGGCGTCGATCTGTCGCGGGTGATACGGTTCGAGATCCCGGCGCAGGGACTCGGGGCGGCGCTGCTGCAGTTCTCGCGGCAGGCGCAGGTTCAGATCATCGTCGAGAGCCGCCTGGCGGAGTCGCTCAGCACGCCGACGCTGAACGGCGAGTACGCGAGGGGCAGCGCTCTCGAGATTCTGTTGAATGGAAGCGGCCTCACCTATCGCGCCGTGGGCAACGCTGCTATTGCAATTCAAGCAGCAGGCGCCGAGGACTCGCGGGTGCAAAGCGCATCGGAACAAGAAGACGCTGAAGGCGGGCGCGCCGACAGCGAACGTCATACAAGGAGCACGCTGCGCATCGATGATGCTTCAGAAGGCATGGACCCTGGCGAGCTACGCGATGCTCCCGAGCGGCTGGGCGAGATCGTCGTCGTCGGCACGCGACGGCCCGATCGCTCCGCCGCCGATGCGCCCGTGCCCATCGACCAGATTCCGCTGGCCACGCTGCTGCACCGATCGGGACAGTTCGAGGTCGGGCAGATCGTTCAATTCGCGGCGCCCTCCTTCAACTCCAATCGTCAGGTGGGTGCGGACGGCGCCGATCACATCGACTCCGCGGCGCTGCGCGGTCTCGGGCCAGATCAGACGCTCGTGCTCGTGAACGGCAAACGCCTACACTCCGTCGCGCTCGTCAATGTTTACGGCAGCCGCGCGCGCGGCAATACCGGGACCGATCTCAACACCATTCCGGCGCTCGCGATCGAGCGTATCGATGTATTGCGCGACGGCGCCGCCGCTCAATACGGCTCCGACGCCATCGCTGGCGTCATGAATATCGGTCTCAAACGCAGCCGGCAACTCGAGCTCGTCGCGGCGACGGGCGGGTACACGCGAGGCGATGGCGAGAACACGCAGCTCGCGGTGAACTACGGCTTCGATCTCGGCGCCCGCGGTTTCATGAATTTGACAGGAGAGTATGTCGAACGCGGTCCGTCGAACCGCAACCGCGATCCCTGCCGGCCTCATCGCGAGATCGGCGACGCGAGCGTGGAGAACCGCACGATCTACCTCAACAGCGCGATAGGCACGGGCGAGACCGGCGAGCTCTATCTACATGGCGGCATGCAGAATCGCATGGGCGATGCCAGTGCTTACGATCGCTGGGGCGTCGATCCTCCTTGCGGACAAAGCACGCACATTCCAGTGCGAAATTCGGCGGCGATGTATCCGGATGGTTTTGCGCCACGCATCGGCACGCAGGTGAGAGATCGAACCGTCACTGCAGGAGCAAGGACGAACGTCGCCGGCTGGAAGGCGGATCTGAGCGGCACGCATGGCCGCAACAGCATGGAGTACATCATTGCCAACACGCTGAACGCATCGATCGCCAATGCCGACCTCCTCGCCGGCGGCGCGGGACTCTCACCCACTGCATTCGAGGCTGGCGGCTTCAGCTTCGACCAGAGCCTGATCAATCTCGACGTCACTCGCTATTTCGCCTCTGCACTCGAGGGGATCAACGTCGCCTTCGGCGCCGAGACGCGGCGGGAAACTTACCAGATCCGCGCTGGCGAGCGCGGTTCCTGGGACGACTACGACGGCGCCGGCGGCGGCAACGCCGGCAGCCAGGGATTTCCTGGATTCCGGCCCGAGGACCGGGTCGACAGGAGCCGCAACGCAAGCGGCGCCTACGTGGACGTCGAAGCGCAGTTCACGGACAAATTTCTGTTTGCCGCCGCGGCTCGCTTCGAACACTACAGCGACTTCGGTAACGCGCAAATCGGCAAGCTCGCCTCCTCGTACAAGATCAACGACTCGCTCCGCCTGCGCGGCTCCGTGAGCGGCGGTTTCCGTGCACCCTCGCTTCAGCAGCAGTACTTCAGCTCCACCATCACGAATTTCGTGCAGGGCGCACCGCTCGATATCGTGATCGCGCCGAACGGCAGTCCGATCGCTTTGGCGGCAGGCGTTTCGAGTCTGCGAGAGGAACAATCGCGCAACGCCTCCCTCGGACTGGCCTATGCGCCGACAGCGAGCCTGTCCGTCACACTCGATGCCTATCAGGTGGATGTGCGGGATCGTATCGTTCTGATCCAGGGAATAGACACCGCCGATCTGACGAGCCCATCGACCGCGGCGTTGCGGGCAGTGCTCGAGTCCCTCAATGTCGCCCGGGCGCAGTTCCTGGTGAACGCCGTCGATACGCGCACCAGGGGTGTGGACGCGACCGTCAATCACGCTGCGCAACTCGGCGCGGGCACGATGACGACATTTCTCGGAGTGAACTACAACACGAACTCGATCACGAGGGTCAATCCAACGTCCGTGCTGCGCGCACAGGGAATCGACGCGTTCCTGTCACGCCGCGAGCGCCTGTTCATCGAAGGCGCGGCGCCCGAATCGAAAGCAATCCTGAGCGCCAACTACACCCTCGGACGCTGGGATGCGACCGTGAAGCTGACGCACTTCGGTTCGCTCACACTCGGCACGTTCTCAGGGGAGACAGTCCCGGATCAACGCTATCGGCCGCGCACCTCGGTCGACCTGAGCCTCGGCTACGAGCTGGACAGCACGTGGAAATTCACGCTCGGAGGAACAAACATTTTCGACGCCCTGCCCTCGCCCCAGGATCCGAACGAAACGGACACGAACTTTACTCACGAGTCCGTGCAGATGGGCTTCAACGGCGCGGCATGGTTTGCGCGGTTGTCAGGAAATTTTCGTTAGCCGCCGCACCCGTTACGGCGTGGATGGCGGCGGCGATGCTGACGGCGCGGGCGCGCCATCGAACATCGCCGCTCGCGATCTAACTCATTGGTTGGTGCTGGAGACCTTGGGCGTCATCCGTTTGCTCAACGCGGCCACCAGTTCCTCGTCGAGCACGATGGATTCGATGAGCTTGTCGAGCGCCTTGCTCATGACCTCGGTCCAGGTCTTTTCCAGGCCGCCGGCTTTGGTGTCGGCGTAATTGCCGGAGTACTTGGACTTATAGATGGACTGCTTGGTCTGGGGGTCGACGAAATCCACCGTGCATTGCACGTCGCCGATGAACTTGACCGTCCACATGTTGACGTCGAGATCGAACCAGAAGCGATCGATGGTGCCGACCACCTGGACCGCGCCGCCGTCGCCGACGCTGTGCTTGGTGTCGAGGAGCGCCTTGGCCACCGCGCTTTCGACGATCTGCTCCACCGGCTCCTTGGTGACGATGTCGGCAGTGTTCTGTCCGAAACCGTTCTTCTTCCAGCCGATACGCGCCTTGTCCTGACGCGAGTCCACCAGCTGCGGCGTCGCGAACGAAATCGATTGCAAGTCGCCGAGCGGGCCGGCGACCTGGGCGGCGGTGGGCTTCACATCGAGCGTCGCCTTGGTGAAGGCGCAGCCCTGCGCCACCAGGACGGCGGCGGCGATGACCAGGAATCTCAACAGATGCACGGCGTTCTCCCTATTTGACGTTGTAGATGATCTTGTTCGCCAGTCGGCGCGCCGCCTGCGCGAGCACCGCTTCGATCTCGCCGTTCAAGGTCGAGGTATCCAGCAGCATGTCCGAGTAGCTCGCCTGTTTCTTGTCGGTGAGATAGAACGGCTCCTTCGACTTCGCCCGCTTGATCGGCTCGCGCGCGTAGGCCGCTTCGAACTCGACGTACGCCGAGACCATCAGCGTGTTCGAGTCCACGACGCGAAATCCATAGGAGGCGGGAAACAGCTGCAGATAGACGTCGGCCTTGCCTTTGCCGTCCGCCTTGCCCTCGACCCACTGCGGCTGGAAGCCCTTCGCGAGCAGCGCTTCGTTGAGCGTGTTCACGAAAACGTTCTGCCAAACGTCGTCGGCGATGTGCGGCTCGAGCTCCTTGCGCTTATCGGAATCGCGATCCGCTTCGACGCCCGCCTGGATGCTGGCGCCGATGATCCCGCCGATCACCGCGCCGGTCGCATTGGTTTGCGCGCGGTGATAGACGACGTCGAATTTCGGGGGATCGTCGACGCTGATCTGGATGGCGCGAGTGACATCCGCCGAGACCGGAGCAGCGACCAGGACCAGCGCTGCCGTGAGTGCCGAGAGCCAATGGATCATCGTGATCGCCCGCTGCGTTGTTAAATGTTTTTGCGCAGTCCGTTGTAATTAATGCATACGATGTGAGATGCGGGGGCTCAAGTCAAGCAAAGATTGATACAAAAGTGTGACCTTCCCGTTAGGTCTCAGAACAGGCTGCGCGGTGGCAGATCGTCGTCGTGTCCACAATGCAACTTTTCGTGTTTGCCGCCACAGTCACGACGCGGCACGAGGATGTCGGGGGCGGTAAGCGGGTTTTCGAAACTCATGGACAGCGCCGAGACCATGGGACTCAAGCCACGAACGTCGATGACGATCGACTCGCTCGAATCGCTCGATTTCCCATTGTCGCCCAGACGATAGAAGTCGAACTGAACGATCCCGGCGCGCGGATACCACTGATGACGCTTTTCTGACCGGGCATCGCTATACCGTAATCCGCCTACCGTTTCGCGTCGTTCTCTGAGCGTCGTAACGAAAGCAGCGCGATCGATCATGTCCCGAGATTCGGGGGTGAACATCGCATACAACTGCTCCGGCTCGTTTCGATCGAAATGTTCGAGCGCGCGCTGCGCTACCACGCGTGCGGTTTCAATCCGTTGTCGCTGTGGTGCCTCCAGTGCATAGCTGAGCGCGAATGCCAGCAGCGGCGTCAGCAGCGTCAGCCACATCGCCGCAGTGAGGCGCGATGAGCGATCCCTATTATTTTCCTCCGGCGCCGCGACTCTTTTCCCGAGCCAGTCGCCGGCGATTGCGCCGATCACCGGCACCAGCAGTATGTAAGGAATCAGATAAACCCACATGACGAGGAAAAAACGGAACACCGGGATCCGCCCGTCGTCGGGCCAGCGGCTCAACAAATCCGCGGCCATGCCCATATAAACGTAGGTTAGTAACGAACCCACGGCGCCGCGCTTTTCGGAAAAACGCGGCTCGCGTTGACCGCCCGACCACACGAACGCCACTACATACGCAGCTACAAACGTCACGGGCAACAACAACAGCGGCGAACGAATGACCTCGACCCACCCCACCAGCGGCAAAAAAACGGATGCGGTTATCGTGGCGATAGTGGCGTAGCGACGCGACAGCGCCGATCGTGACAGCGGTGTTACACCAAACAAAATTCGAGACAAACTGCGCGCTGCTGTGCGCAGGCGCGCGACGGGCGGCAGGTTGACAACGGCAGCCCACAGTTTGGTCAGGACAGTCCACGGGCTGACAACGACAGTCGGCAGGCGGACGATCGGTGACACGTTGACTGCGACAGCCGGCAGGTTGATCGGGACAGTCGACATCCGTGTCAGGTACGCGGGGAACTTCGTGTCCAGTAACATCAACCACGCGTGAGCGAGAAGCAGGACGATTGCGATCCAGTTGATTGCAACCGACTGGAAGGAAGTCGCGGCGAACAATCCTATCCACATGTCGACATGCACAGGCGACAGAATTGCATATGTCTGCGGCGCGTAGAACAAAACCGCGGCCAGCTCCCACCGCAAATGACGCCGCATCCGGTGCAACGCGTACACACCCAGCGCGGTTAGCCAGAGGCCCGCGTAATGCGTTGGCAGGCCGATGGCCAGCCAGCCGTATCCGGAAGGCGGAACATCTGGCGATCGCACTGGGTCTGCTTGCGCGATCTCCGAAAGCCACGGCGTGCCCAGCGTGACGAACAAGCCGCCAATGACGTTCCACAACAAGATCAACGCAAGCAGTCGATCGACGTTGCGCCGCTGAGAGGAGATGAACGAAGGCATTCGGCCAGTCAAGCAGAAGCCGCCGACCGGCACAGTGACGTGGGCCTCAAGATCGGCGTTTCACACTACCTCTACTCGCCCGCCGAAGCCGGTGCGAAACAGAGCTTCGTGCGCGGCTCGATCCGGGTCATAGCAGCAGTCCCGAACCAGGCGCACGTCATAGTCCGCATCGCTCGCCCACGTGATGCTCGAAAGCACGACGCCAGTAGTGCTGATCCCAGCCATCACCAGCGTGCTCACACCTCGCGCCCGCAGGTCGGCGTCGAGCGTCGTGCCATGAAATACGCTGGCTCGCGGGCACGCATAGAAGACGTCGTCCCGCTCGATCGCGAGTCCCTTCATCGGCTGCGCATTACGGAAGTAGCCGGTCGGTACGATCGATGAGATCAGGCGATTATTCTTCGAGGCGTGCTCGTAGTTTTCGCCCAGAAAGAAGTTGGGAAACAACACGGGCCGGCCAGTGACACGCCAGCGCCGGATCAACTCATTGCACTTATCCAGCAGCGGCGAGGGTTGCTCACCGAACAGGATGGTAAAAACGTCGACCTGATAGTGCATGACGACCAGCGCCGCTCTATCGATGTAGTCCCCCTCGAAATCCAGCGACATGGCTCGCCTCCTGTTCGACAAACATCTCGGACTCACTCATCGGCAGCCACACTAACACAAGCGGCTGCAGGACCGGTCTCCTGCAGCACCTGATTCAACATCGACGATCGTTCCACCTCACGGCGAAGTGCACGTACATGAGAAGGCGAGAATGCGACAGCCGGAGCGAGTGTCCGGCCGCCGGATAATCAGGTCTGTCGCCCGAACTTTCGACGCGGCTTGGCCGTCTTCTTGGGCACAGTTTCGGTTGCTTCACCCGCTACTGCGATCGGCGGCTGTGAACTCGGAGGCACGACCGGCCGGCCCGTCATTTCCACCAGTTCTTCGACCAGAGACTTCGCGGGCGTGGATTCTTCGACAGGCGCGGCACTCGCCTCCTCCGGCGCGACCGGTTGAATGCCGAGCTCTTCCAGGCGATCGAACACGCGACGTAACGCCGCGTCCGGATCTCGATAGAAGGCGCTGCCACGGATGCGCACGAACTCCCAACCCAATCGTTCGAGGACGGCTTGACGCGCAATGTCCTCACCCAGGCTCTCGGGTGTGCGATAACGGTCGCCGTCACATTCCACGGCCAGGCGCTTGCCGTCGCTTTCGATCACCATGTCGATGCGGAAATGACCGATGCTCACCTGCTGCTTCACTCGGAAGCCCGCGGCGGTGAGACGCTTCGCCACTTCGCGCTCGAGCGGCGACTCCGGTTCCAGCCGTTCCCGCTCGCCGCCGGGCGCGGCCAGATTCGGCTGTTGCGCGTGCTGAAGCAACTGGAAGCGCAAGTCATCGGTCTTCAAGTCGTGATCCGCATCGAACGAATACACCACCCACAGCTGGTCTCGCGCGCGGCTCGCGGCGACGTTGTAACGTTTCTTGACCAGCTCGTACGCGCCCTCTCGCACCGTGCGCAGCGCCGCTTCCTCCGGCGCGCTGTCAACGAGCGACAACAGAATAATGTCGCGCTCGTCGCCCTGGAACTCGGCCGAGATGCCGGCGAGGATGCGCCGTTTCTCCAGCTCCACGCTGTCGATCCGTTTGTGAAGCAGCGACTGGATGAGTAACGCCTGCTCCTCCTTGACCATCGAGATCACGCCGATGGTCTTGCCTTCGTAGGCGGGATGGCGCGTCATCGCCTTGATCAGCGACACGATCGCTTCGGCCTCGCGCGGGTTGACGTCGCCCTGTCGCACGCCTTCCACCGGATACGGAACGCACGCCGGCTTGATGTGCGTCGAGTTCGCCGCGCGCAGCGGCAGGATCTTGCCGTCGTAGGACAGGCGGTTGCTGAACGCGATGATCTCCGGCACCGAGCGGAAATGCTCGATCAGGCGCACCGCATCTCCAAACGCCTGTCGCCCGATGTCATATATGGAGGACATCGCGTCGAACAGATGCGCGTTCGGAAAATCGTGCAGCATCGACTTGCGCAGGTTCTCCAGCGCCGTTTGCTCCTTGCCCACGCCCAAAGGTGTCACTTGCTCGTGGTCGCCGACGATGACGACTTGCCGCGCCATGTAGAGCGGAATGAGCGCATTGAGATCCGCCTGGCTGGCCTCGTCGACGATCACCAGGTCGAAGCTCGTCGCCCGCGGATCGAATGTCTCGGCAACCATGGAGATGGGCATGATCCACACCGGCACCGCTTCGACGGAATGTTTCATGAGCTTGCGGGCTTCGGTGAGCAGCGTCTGCCGGCGCTCGGGATGTCGCGTCGACATCAACCGCTTGGCCGTATCCAGCCAGCCGACCAGAGCCTGCCGGATCGTATTGTTTCCTTGCAGGCGCGCCAGCTGCTGACCCCACGCGGTCGCGTCGATCAGCTCTTGTGTCACGGGTCGCAGGCGGTCGCGAGTGCGATCCGCTTCGTACTGCAGGGTCTGAGCATCCAGTCGATCCATCTGCACCAGCGCGTCGTGCAGCTGACGATAGATCCAGGCCAGTTCCAGATCGCCCGGCGGATGACCCTTATCATGCGGCGCCTTGCGATCCTGCAAGCGATCTCCCCAACGAGGCGCGACGTCGCGAAGCCGCGTCAGCAACTCGTCACGTTCCGCCGTCAGCGGCTTCACCGCTAGCAAACGCTGTGCGTACTCACGAGCCGCTTTATACGAAGTGGCATCGCGAGCCTCGACTGCAGAAAGCAGCCGAGAAATGCAACCCGAACCAACGGACTTGGGATCGATCTCACCGATGCGAGCCGCCAGTTGCTGGAACCACTCGTTGACCTCGCGCTGCTTGCGGCGATCCGATTCGATAGCAAGCAGCGGCGGCAACACCTCAGAGGACAGTCGCTCGACCGTCTGATACTCCGCCAGCGGGCTCGGCTCACGCGGAATCTGCGCAACCAGTTCGTCCAGTCGAAGACCTTCGCCGCGCAGCTGTTCGGCCAGCGTGCCCCACGTATGCTCGTGCCAATCGAGACAATGACGAATCTCGTCCGTGAGCGCACGACAGGCCAGCTCCGGCTCCGGACCCATGGAGCGAAACAGCGAATCGATGTGCTTGCCGATGAGCGCGTTCCAGGAATCTTCGATTTCGAGCCGTCGCACTTCCAGGTCGGCCACCATCGCCAGCACATGGAAGTGATCGATGCGCGAAGGTTCCCCTGCCGCGACCGACGCCGCTTTCACGAACTGTCGCCACTCCGAACGCGTCGCCATCGTTACGAAGCCGAGGCCTCGCCCCGCTTCGAGATGTTGCACGATCTCCTGAGCGATGCGTCTCTGGCTGTCCGCCGACATCGACTTCGACAATTGCGGCCGGTGGTGGCGCAGCAGCGCGCATTGAGCATTCGCTTCCGCCGCTTCCTCGATGCCTTGAATCAATTGTTCCCAAACTTCGCGTTGCGTGCCGCCGTTGATGCCGGCGACGATGGCGTACGGTCGCCACGCCTGCCGACGCCGCAGTTCCGAAAATTCTTCGGCCAACGTCGCGGCCAGCGCCTGGATCGCAGCGCTGCTGCCGGTTTTCATCCATCGATGCGTGCCCGCGGACAAGTCCGCCGCTGCGAGCCGCTGATATTCCGATGCCAGCGATTCGAATTCGCGCTCGGAAGGCAGCTCATCGAGATTGGGTAGCGGACGACGCGCGTCCTCCTCCTCATCCGCAGTGAATGCACCTCCCAACGCGTACAATCGACCTAGCTCGTGCGAGCTGAGCGGCAGCGACACACCCAGCTTGACCGGCCCAGGAATCCACGCGTGCTGTGTGCCGTGCGCTTTGACGAACTTCGCCGCGTCGGCCGGCGAGAACCGCCGCTCATCGACTGTGATCTCGCGATACTCGTTTTCGAGCGCCTCGCGCAAATCACGCTGCAGCACCTTCAACTCCGTGAGCAACTCTTTGCGGCGTTGTCCGAGCCGAGTGGCCCGCGACACCAGCGACGCACTGGTCTCGGTCGTCAATCGTTCCGTGATGGAGCCGATGGATGTTTCCAATTGCCGCCGCGCGTCCTGATCGCTGCCCAACACGGCGACACACAAGGGACGCAGCACCTCCGGCACCTTGTCGCGTAGCACGCGCAAAGCCTTCGCAGTCTGCGCCGTTACGAGGATCGACTTGCCCTGTGCGAGCTGGTGGCCGATCAAATTCGCGATCGTATGCGTCTTGCCGGTGCCCGGAGGACCTTGTACGAGCACCGAGCCACTGTGACTCAGGCGCTTGATGATCTGGATCTGTTCCTGGTTCGCTTCCTTACCGAGCAGCACGTCATCGTCATCGATAGGCGCGGCGAGCACGGCATGAGTTGCGGTCTCATCCGTCGAGGTCTTCTGCGGCGGACCTGAATCGACCGACGTGCCGGTGATCTGAACCATCGCCGGCGCGAACGATTTACGTTGATCGATATCGTCGATGATAGCGTCGACCGCATTCGCGATGCCGCCGACACGCTTGCGCAATATCAGCATCGGATCGCGCCACATGCGCGGCGCGTCGGAAGGTTCGTCGGTAACCCGCTCCTTGAGCAGGCGGCCACTGGTGGGCGACAGCGTCTGCACCAGCGTCTTCAGATAACTCTCTGTATCGTCGGCGCCCCACGGATGCAGGCCCGAATTCTCGAGCTCCGCCGTCCGGTTACGTAGCGACGCGGACGCACTGTTCTGCAGGTCCACGAACAGCGCGCTGTACAATTCGGTCGGCCGGTCCGTCTCATGAATGCTGAATTCCGCGGCGCTGGCGTCGAAACGCAGCTCCACGCGCTTGAGCATCACCGGATGATCGATGGGCACACTGCCTTCGATCGACGAGACCGCGCGCCAATTGAGCCGCCCGTCCGCGGCGACCAGCTCGAGCAACTCGCCGTCGCGTTCGATGGCCGAATGAATTTCGTAGAACAGCTCGAAAAAACCCAGTGCCTTACGCGCGGCGAGCTCTGTAACAGCCCACTCCTCGCGCTGAGCGACCCATGCCTCGAAATCAGCCAGGCGCTGCTCGTCGTCGTCGAAACGAATGTTCAGCGGCGGGCTGTCGGCCGCCGCGACATTGCGAGTCGCGGAGAAATACGCTGCCTTGGTTGGATCGTCCCAGTCCGGCAACAGCCAGTTGCTGACATTGAATGGCGGCGTGGGACACGGCGTCGACAGCGGCCGCGCGATACGCAGCAGACAATCGTCCTCGACCTGCGCGGCATTGTTCGAGCCAGGCCGATTGATCTGTACACACGGATGATCCGGCGCATCGGCCAATCGAATCGCCCGCGGATGCTGGCTCACATGCCGCACTGGAGGAAACCGCAACTGGTTGGCTTCCTTCAGGAACAGGTAGAGCTGCCGGAGTTTGTGCCGAATATGCTCGATCATCTGGACAGTATTCGCCGCCACGCCTGAACCAGATTTAAAGCATCTTCAGGGGCAAATATACTGTCGCAATTCGGACACTCTTATGCTGAACCTGACTTTTATATGTAACACAGCCAAGAGCCGGGACGTTCAAGCTTCTTGCGGTAGTACCAGCGGCACGGCCACACCATCATGGCCAGGAGTAGCAGCCAGATGAGGTACGTCTCCAACAATCCATAACGAGCACCCAGCACTGCCGCTGCGATACCCAGCACGTAAAAATGCACGATGTAGAAAAAGAATGGTACGCGCCCGAACACTACCAGCGGCTGCAACCAGCGCGGCACGCCGCTGCGAGTCGCAATGCGTAGCAAGGCGAGCGAGGCGAACACGCAAGCAAACGACCAGCTCAGGAACGCAAGGTCGGGCGGATACTTTGCAAACATCCAGAAATCGAGGCTCAGCACGCTAGAATATTCATAGGCATTGCCATAACCGCCCGCGAGGCGCACGACCAGGAACAATCCGAAACTGACTAACGCGAGCATCGACCAGAATCGCGGCACGCCAGCTCGCGTGATGGAATCTCGACCGATCACAAAACCAAGCACCACGATCGCAGTCCACGGAACGATCGGGTAAAGCGAACGAAACGCGCCGGTGCGTACCGGCTCGTACAGCATGGCCCGCAAAGCAGTGGGCAGAGAGGACACGTCGAGCAATGGATGTAACAGCAGCACAGCCAATGCTGCAGGCACGAGCACCTTGGCGGGGAGATCACGAATCAGCGCGAGCAAGATGATTCCGACACCGATGCAGGTCAGCACCATGAAGGAATAGAAACCCATCAGGGCTCTCGGCAGCCCCATGATCGTTGCATCGACCGCGATCAACACCAAGCCACGAATGATCAGCCGGCGAGTCACGTCAGCATGACTGACGCCGCGCTCCTGCCGCGCACTGCTGGTGAGCGCCACCATGAATCCAGCCATGAAAAAGAAACCCGGCGCCACCGGCACACCGCTGAAGCGAGTGATGAACTGAAAGAAATCTCCAACCGCCGGCGCTGCCGACGCCAACTCTTCGCCGCCTCGCCCCGCATTGAACATGAGCGAAGCATGATCGAGCGCCATGTGAGCGATGAGCAGGCCACGAAACAAGTCGACGTAGGATTGGCGCGCCGTTGCCACAGGCAACACGGCATCAGTTTGCGCGAGCGCAGCGTCGCTTAGAGGTCTGGTCATAAAGGATCCGGCGGACAGACAGTCTTCATCAGACTACTCGACCTGCAACGGACGCAACCGACTTTAGTGAGAGCCGAAGGCCGACGACGAGTATCACGCGCCAAAGTCAGGCGGCGGCCTGGCCGAAGGACGGATGCGCGATCTCCACGTCCCCTGCACTCTGTGTGCTGGGCACATTGGAGTACCCCATGAACGCTTCCATTCGACTCGGTTTGATCGTCGCTGGCAGTTCGTTTGCGCCGTTACACCTGGCGGTAGGCGATCTGCCGGCGAGAGCGCCCCAGGTCGACGAACGTTATTTGTTTTCCGAGCAGCAGCTGTGCACCCGCGTTCTCAAGAGCGAATTCTTCGCTCGCACGGAGTTGCTGTTTGGCCTGTCGCGATCCGGCGGTCCGGATATCACCGAACAGGAGTTCGAGCATTTCATCGACACCAAGGTAACGCCCCGCTTTCCCGATGGCTTGACGGTGCTCAGTGGCAACGGCCAGTTCAAGAATGCCTCGGGCACGATCGTCGAGGAGGGCTCGAAGCTGCTCATCCTGCTGTATCCATTCAACCTCCAGGCCAGCAGACTGGTCGAGGACATCCGCCGCGACTACAAGGAACTGTTCCAGCAAGAATCGGTGCTGCGCATCGACGACTTGTCTTGCGTCTCCTTCTGAGCTGAACCCGGAGGCCACGGAATGCGCACCTCACTCGCGACGTTCACAGCGGCCCGGATTGCGATGTTCGCGAGCTTTCTGGTGGGTGGCTATTTTCTTACTTTCGATGCAGGCGACTATCTTCGCAGCATCACCGCCGACGTCTATGGCCGCTACTGGCCGATGCGTCATTGGCTGTTCCTGCACATTGTCACAGGCAGTCTGGCGCTCATCGCCGGCGCCATTCAGCTCTGCCTGGCGTTCCTGCGACGAACGACAACCCTGCATCGAGTGATGGGCCGTGTCTATGTCGCAACGGTGTTCGTCTCGTGCGTCGCCTCCCTCATGGTGCTGCAGGACGGCTCCGTCATTGGCCCAGCTTGGGTCGCGCTGCTGGTGATTCTGGCATCGTGCGCTTTGCTATTTACAGCATGCGGCCTGCTCGAAGCGCGCCGCCGCCGCTGGCAGCGCCATGCGGCATGGATGATACGAAGCTACATGGCCATGATGGTGTTCGCATGGTTCCGTCTGGCCTGGGAGCTACCACTACTAACAAACACGCCGACCGGCACCCGTGCCGCGGCCATTCTCGGCCTGACGATGCTGATCACCTTGGCGGGAACGGAGGTAGCCCTCCGCAGGCTCGGTTTCATCGGGCAGGGGCGGGTTTGGCAGTAGTACCTCGCGCCGGCTTGGGGCGTGCCGGTGCAGGCTTTGGAGCGGGCGGTGGAATCTGCAGCTCGGAGAGCATGGTTTCCAGCTCGATCTTCGGTTGCCCGTTCGATTCGGCCGCAGGCATGTACGTGGTCTTCGTCTGCAGGTGCTTGTAAGTCTTGAGCGTGGTTGGCTCGACGACCAGAACATTGTGCTCGACGAGGTGCAGGTCCTGCGCAACTCGCTCACGAAATGCCCGCATCTGCTTGCGTGGCTGCTTGCCGACCAGGCGGTTCACCATCTCCAGAAGGTAGTCCGCATACTGTTCGCGATCCGGGCTGCCTTCCAGGATCAGTTCCACGCAGGATTTCTTGCTGTCCGCGGGCTCGCACGCCACGCGCCTGTTCACCTTGAACGAATAGGCGTACTTCAGGGTCCCGCCATCCAGCACCGCCTGCGGGGCATCGACGTCGAGCGCATACCAATCACCGAGGTCGAGCTCTGCGTCGATCCACCAGCCGACTGTCGTGTTCCACTCGCTGGCAATCTGCTGATTGATGACCGCATCGGACATCACCTGATCGATGAGTTTACGTGCGCGCTCGCGGTGTTCGCTCGCGTCGGCCGCGGCGAAGGCTTTGTCGATCTCAGCCAGCACAATCCCGCGGATTTCCTCCAGGCCCGTGGCGCCGACGAACTCACCGCTGGTCTTCACCGAATAGGAGATAGGTCGTCCGAGCAGCTGCGCGACGAGATCTTCCGGGGTCGGCTTGGTCGACTCGGCCGCAACCAGCTTGGCGTCACGCCCATTGACCTTCGATTCCCCGGGCTGCACCGTCACCGTCACCAGATCGTCCTTGATGGTCACGGCTCCCGTGTACTGCATCTCCAGCTTTTGCTCCTGGCGCTGGCCGTTGGCGAGGGTCAGCTGCCGAGTCTCGCTTCGATAGCGCTGCTGTTCGCCATGCACGGGCTTGAACGAGAAGCGAACTTTGTCCCGGGCGATCGATGCGAGATGCCGATCCACTGACTCGGACGGCGTTTGCGTTCCAGAGAGCTCATCCTTCATGCGCACGAGCTCGGCGTAGTCTTCCGCGTAGTTGTCGTAGAGCGCGTATTCGAGATCGATCGCGCACGCCTCCTCCAGGAACGCAATGGCCCGCGGCAGATCGCCAAGCGACTGCGCCGATCGGGATGCGTTGTAGAGGGTGACCGCCTCGTTCATCGCATCGAAGCTCTGCTTTGCTGCTTCCCGCGCGAGCGTGAATGAACGCAGCGCCGCTTCGTGCCGAGCCTTCTGTTCGGACTCGTCTTCAGCGCAATCCGCGCTGATCTGTGCGGCGAGACCGAGCTCGTTGTGAATGATTTGAGGCTTCAGGCGCACCGGCACTTCCGAGCGCTCGAGCCATCCCGAGAGGATTTGCAACTCGCGATCCATGCGCTCTCGTGTGTCGCATGTGCCGAGCGCGCGCAGCGCCTGCACTAGCTCCAGGCGCGCTTCATAGACCGACGGCCGGTCCTCTCCCTCCTTGATCAATGCCTTCAGCTTGGATTCGGCCGCCTTGACCGCCTTGGCGGGCGGGACTGTTTTGGATGAGTCTGCCAGCGCGGGGCTGACACCCAGCACGACGCCGAGCGATGCGGAGGCGAGCAAGATGCGGATGGAAGTCATACCTTTCCTTCAGGCACAAAGCTCGCGCACGCTAGCGCGACACAGGCCAATGCACTGTGCGCGCAATCACAACAATCCCTATCTATGGCTGACGATTGCTTGCCTGGCGAGGCGCGGGCCACTCCTTGGTGATACCGGGCTGCACCGGCCGCTCCATGTGAGTGGACAGCACGACGTAGCTGCGCGTCCTGATCACGCCGGGCACGTCATAGATGCGGGCGAGCAGTCCCTCGAGCGCTCTGGAATCTTCGGTGCGCACTTTGAGCAACATGCAGGTGTCGCCCGCCACCGAGTGCATCTCCTCCACTTCCGGATATTTTCCGATAGCGAGGAGCTCCGGCGTCTTACCCCAGCCGGAAGTATCGACATGAACGAACGCGAGCAGCGTTTTGCGTATGGCGATGGGGTCGATCAGCGCCGCGGTCTGCCGGATTGCGCCGGAGCGCTTCAGCCGTTTGACGCGCTCGTGAACCGCCGGGGCCGAGAGCCCCACTTGCTCGCCCAGTTCCACATAGCTGCGGGTCGCGTCCTCGACCAGCAGGGTTAACAATTTTCGGTCGAAGGCATCGAGGTCCCGCGCCCGACTCTCATTCTGCCGAATACCATCTGTTTCTACGCTCATATCGCAGATTCCGCTTGTAGCCGAATGCTATTCGGTCACTATGCGACCATGGCGAACGCAGATCAACCCTTCGATGGTGCCGCCGCAACCCCGACAGGCGTTCCGCGGATGGCCTATGTGCTCACCGGGTGTATTGCCGTCATCGGCTCCAATTCGCTCGGGCTCGGACCGATCGCACCGGAAGTCGCCCGCTCTCTCGATACCAGTGTCCCGGCTGTGATGACGGCGGCAGCGGCGTTCGGTCTGGGAACATCGGCGAGCGCTTTGTTTCTGGCCCGCCATATCGATCGCATCGGCGCGCGGCGCATGTTGCAACTTGCGCTGGCACTGCTTTCGGCGGCGCTCGTCGTCACTGCGCTGTCGCCGATCGTGACTGTCCTCGTTACCGCTCAACTCGTGGCCGGCATCGCTTCGGGCATTGCTTTGCCAGCCATCTATTCGAGTGCTGCCTCTGTGGCTCCACCAGGACGAGAGAGCCGCACGATCGGTGTCGTGCTTACGGGCTGGACGTTGAGCATGGTTGCCGGCGTTTCATTGTCCGCGGTGCTGGCGGATGTCGTGCACTGGCGCGCTGTGTTCGCCGCAATCGCCGTGCTGGCCCTGGCGGCAATCGCGATGCTCTCGTTCAGTAGCTATCGAGATGTTCGGGCGAGTCAGTCATCGCCTCTACCGCTCGAGGCGCTGAAGATCAAAGGCGCCAAACCACTGCTCATCGCGTGCGGCGCATTCATGGCGGCCTTCTACGGAATCTATGGTTATCTTGGCGATTATCTCAACAACGGCCTCGGCCAGCCGGTCAGCGCCAACGGGCTGGCGGCGCTCACGTACGGTCTGGGCTTCGGCGCGGCAGCACTGCTCGATAACATCGTCGACCGACTCGGAGCGACGCGCGTAATGCCTGCCGCATTCATCGCTGCCGGCACCGTGTATGTAGGCATGGCTTTGTTTGGCGGCAGCTTCACAGCAGTGCTGATTGCAGTGTTTCTTTGGGGCCTCGCCAATCATTTCGGCCTGAACGTTCTGATCATGCGCCTGACCGCGCTCGATCCGACGCGCCGAGGAACCATCATGGGTTTGAACAGCGCCGTCACCTATCTGGCTGGCTTTGTCGGTACGGCTGCTTTCGGTCCTCTCTACACGGGCTTGGGTTTCTCTATCTCCGCCTTCGCCGCGGCAGTGCTGATGCTGATCGCTGCCCTCGCGGCCGCGTGGCGAACGGCCGAAGACACGACGCTCGATATCGGCGCCGAGCGATCGTAAGAGCAACACCGTCGGACTGTCCGACCATTCGTGCCCGCGCGTTCCGCCAGTCGAAACGGCGCGTCGCCGCTGCTTGCAATGCATTGACATGTCGGGTATGAACCCATCGCAACAGCAATCGACAAATAACAGCATCTATTTCTTCGATGCTCATAAGCCAAGCCCGGCGAAGCGCGATCAGGTCTTGCATCGGCACTTTGTTGCTGATGTACGGGGCAAGTTCTTTCGCCGCCGATGGTGATAAATTGTTTGCACCGTGTGTCGCGTGCCACGGCGACAAAGGTCAAGGGAACGCGGCGCTCAACGCACCCGCTATCGCCGGCCAGGACGCGGCCTACATTGAGCGCCAGTTGCTGAACTTCCGGAATCGCCGGCGCGGCGTACAAGAATCCGATGTGTTCGGAGCTCAGATGCAGGCAGCTGCGACAGCGCTCGCCGACGACGCGGCCATTGCGAAGGTCGCAGGCTTCGTCGCGAACCTTCCCAAGACTGTCAATGCAGCGCCTGCGCCCGGCAACTTGCACAATGGGAACAATCTTTACCAGGGCAAGTGCGGCGCTTGCCATGGTGGCGCCGCCGAAGGGAATCCGGCGCTGAAGGCGCCGAGGCTCGCGGGCCTGGATGCGTCTTATATCAAACGTCAGTTTGCGTACTTCCGCGACGGCGTGCGGGGCACGGATCCGAAAGATACTCCCGGCCGGCAGATGGCCATGATGGCCAAGACGCTTGCGACGGAGCGCGATCTCGACGACATCATCGCGTTCATCCACCGGCAGGGCCGCCCGAAATGATTCGCGCGCTCGTGTTGCTCATCGCGGCCGCAGGGACCGCTGGCGCAACCGGGCCGGCCTCGACCGATTTCACGCTCAACACTTCCTGCCCGCCAGGCTTCGAGAAAACAAACGCCGGCGTGTGCGAGTTGCGCACGCTCTATCAGTTCTACGATTCGCTCGAAAATCGCGGCGTCGGCGGCACACGCACGGCCCTGCCGCCGCATCGAGACGGATTCACGCCGTATCAGATCGATCTCGGTCGTTATCTCTTCTTCGATCCGGTGCTGTCAGGCGATGGCACATTAGCCTGCGCGAGCTGCCACGATCCCGCCCGCGGCTTGTCGGACGGACGCCCGCGATCCATCGGCATTCACGGTGAGGACGCAGGCCGCGCAGCGCCGACACTATGGAACGTCGCGTTCCTGAAACGTTTCTTCTGGGATGCCCGCGCGAACTCACTCGAAGCGCAGGCGGCCGGCCCGCTCTACTCGCCCATCGAGATGGGCAACACGCCGGCACGACTGCTCGCAAGCTTGAACGGCAACGCGGCCTATCGTCGCCTGTTCCAGCAAGCCTTCCCCAGCCATCGCGGCCCGATCGAAGAACAGCAGGTTTTCACAGCGCTCGCCGCTTTCCAAACTTCGCTCGTGTCCCTCAACAGTCGCTACGACCGTTATGTTCACGGCTACGACGCCGCACTCTCGGATCGAGAGATCGAGGGTCTAAACGTATTCCGCTCGTTTGTCGCGCGATGTTCCGAATGCCATACGCCGCCCTTGTTCACCAACGAGCAGATCGCGGTCATCGGCATGCCGGAACCCGAGGGCCGGCCGTTCGATGTTGGCGCCGAGGCCATCCTGCACAGCCCGAAGCTCAAAGGCGCGTTCAAGGTCCCCACGCTTCGTAACATCACACGCACCGCGCCTTACTCGCATTCCGGTGCATTCACCGACCTGCGCGGCGTGGTGGAGTTTTATAACAAGGGTCGAGGCAACGCGGTGCCCAAGGACATGCACCTCTACCTGCACTGGCACATCTCGGATCCAAAGCTCACGGATACCGAGGTCGATCGGATCGTGGATTTTCTGGACGCCTTGACGGACGAGGTCTTCCTGCCGCAGAGGCCGGCACGGCTCCCCTCCGGGCTTATTTTCTCGTCGAAAGCGGCCGAGGCCCTTTCGACCGCAATCAATCGAGGAGAATAAAGGATGAAAAAGGGGCTCATCGTAGGATCGCTGGTGGCCGCGCTGGCGTTCGGGGCTGGCGCGTACGTCGGCCGCAGCGGCAAACGAGACCTGACGATCAGTTCGTCCACGGCGGGAGCCAGCTACACCGGCGGGTTCAAGACCGGAGGTGATGCGAAGGGCGCGATCACCTCGGTCGCGGGTCCCGCGCCGACCAATGTCGTTATCGTCAAGGACGGCGAATCGATCCAGGCCGCGATCAAGGCGGCGCCGAAAGGAACCATCGTCCGCGTGATGCCTGGTACGTATCACGAGACCGTGTACGTCGACAAAGACGACATTCGCATCATCGGCGTGATCGAAGCCGGGCGCCGCGCCGTGCTCGACGGCGAGAAGAAACTCAACGACGCCATCCTCTACTCGGGCAACAACTTCGTCGCCGAGAACCTGGAGATCCGCAACTACAAGGGCAACGGGATCATGGGCCAGGCCGGCAACAACTTCGAGATCCGCAACAACGTGATCGTGGACTCGGGCGTCTACGGCATCTTTCCGCAGCTCGGCCAGAACGGCATCGTCGAGCACAACGTCGTTTCCAAGATCGCCGACGCCGCGATCTACATCGGCATGAGCGACAACATCCTGGTTTCGCACAACGACGTGTTCGACAGCGTCGCCGGTATCGAAATCGAAAACAGTCGCCACGCCATCGTCGAGCACAACTACGTGCACAACAACTCCGGCGGTCTGCTCGCGTTCGTCACGCCGGGCCTGCCGATCAAGGACACGGTCGATGTGATCTTCCGTAACAACTTCGTCGTTGGCAACAACCATCCCAACTTCGGTGCGCCCGGCTCGACCGTGGCGGGCATTCCGGCCGGCACCGGCATCCTGGTGATGGCGGCCGACGATGTGGTCATCGAAGGCAACATCATCTCCGACAACAAGGTGGCCGGCGTCATCATCACCGATCATGCGCATGCCCAGAACATCACCGCCGATCCGGAGTCGGAGCCGAACTCGGACCGCGTGAAGATCCTCGACAACGTGATGCTGAGCAACGGCTACGACACGATCACGGAGGCCAAGGCTCTGATGCTCGCCGAAGGTCTGGTGGGCGCCAAGAACCTGGACATCGTGCGCGTCGGTCCGAGCCCGGACAGCTGCATCGTCAATCGCCACCAGTATGTGACCGTCGGCGTGAGTGATTTCACCGAATGTGACTTCACCAACACCTCGGCCACCGTGAACTACCTGCTACCGCCCGTGCCCCCGCGCGAGATCAAACCCGGCGAACGCGGCAAGGTGGTGTACCTCGGCATCTGCACCGGCTGCCACACATATAACGGCCGCATGATCGGCCCGCCGGTGCAGGTGATCCAGGCGCTGTACATGGACAACCCGCAGGGTCTCGCCGACTACATCGCCAAGCCCACCAGGAAACGTGAGGACTATCCTGAAATGCCGCCGCAGGACTATCTCGATCCCGAGACACGTCTCGCCGTCGCGCAATACATGCTGCAAGTGACTAACTGATCTCACTGATCTCACTGACCGGAGAAGAAGATGAGCAATCGCAGGAACAGGCTGGGGTATGCAGTAGCCGCGGTGTTGACGGGGACGGGATTCGCGGCCGGAGCGCCGGGAGTCGCTCTGGCGCAGGAAGCCACCGGTGTCGAGGAAATCGTGGTGACTGCGCAGCGCCGCTCACAGTCGCTGCAGGATGTGCCGATCGCAATTCAGGTCGTGGACAGCACGTTGATCAAGGACGTGGCCGCGGAAAATCTTGGCGATCTGAATGGCTTCGTGCCGGGGTTGGTTATTTCGGACGGCAGTCCGACACAGCCGCGCTATCAGATCCGCGGCATCCAGACGGACGATTTCGGCGTCGGCACCGAACCCGCGGTGGGCGTGTATGTCGACGGCATCTATGCGGCGCGCTCCGGCGCATCGCTGCTCGCGTTCAACGACGTCGAGCGCATCGAAGTGCTGAAGGGACCGCAGGGCACGCTCTTCGGACGCAACAGCGCCGCCGGCGCGATCTCGATCGTCACTCGCCAGCCGGAAGACGAGTTCCATTCGCTGCTACGAGTCCGCGTTGCCGAGTACGGCAAGCGGTACTACGAAGGCATGCTGAACACGCCGCTTGGCGATAGCGTCGCGCTACGCGTGAACGGCGTTTATAACAAGAGCGACGGTTGGCTCGAGGATACGGCCACGGGCCAGGACCTCATGCCCGAGGAGAACTGGGCCGGCCGAGTGGCGCTGCGCTGGGAACTGTCGGAAAAGACCAGCGCGACCCTCTCTTGGGACCATGACGATCTGGATCAACTCGCGCGGCCCGCCATCGGCCTCATCCCCGTGGCGGCCGGTCAGACGCAGGTTCCCTTCCCGGCCGATCCCGCCACGTACATCGATCCTCGCAAGGCGCCGGTCTACAACGACGTGGTCGGCAACGAAGAATCCCGTCAGCTCGACCAGGTGAACCTGTTCATCGACCACTCGTTCGGCGCGGCGGACTTCCGCTCCAGCACCTCGTGGCGCCAGTTCGACACTGTGAACCGCGAGGACGAGGATGGCACGAACCTGATCGGAGTGTACTTCGACACAGCAAACATCGAGGACAACGAGAGCTTCTATCAGGAGCTCAAGTTCTCCGGCAAAACCGCGGCAATCGACTGGGTCGGCGGCGTGAGTTACTACAAGGAGAAGGCCGATCAGATCAGCGACACGCACACCTTCACCGACGGCATCGACACGCTCGGAGTCAATCTCGGCTTGTTCGAACAAGTGGGCATTCCATTCCCGCTGTTCGCCGGCACGAGCAGCTTCATCGAACCGTTCGGTCTCACCATGCTCGGTCTGCCATGGCGAGAAGCCATGTACAACCGCGGCGACTTCGAAGCGTTCGCGGCGTTCGGCGACGTGATCTGGCACGTGACCGACCGGACCAACCTGACCTTCGGTCTGCGCTACACACACGACACGAAAGAGTTCACGTGGATCAACGGCCCGCACGAGACGCCGGAGCTCGACGCAGTGGTCGCGGGCCTCGAACAGGCGGGCTTTTTCTCGGTGTTCCCGATTCCGCCCGAGGCTTATCGCTTCTCGGATATCATCTTTGCGGTCGACACCCCGCCGGGCGGCGTGACGAACAAGGATTCGTGGGACGACGTGAGCCCGCGCCTGGTGCTCGACTACAAGGTCACCTCGGACGTCATGGTGTTCGGCTCGCTCGCCAAGGGCTACAAGGCGGGCGGCTACAACAGCACCGAGGTCGGATCGGAGTTCGAGAACGAGGACGTGTGGAACTTCGAGACCGGCATCAAGAGCGTGTTCCCCGATGCCGGCGTGACTCTGAACGCGTCAGCGTTCTACTACATCTATGAGAACAAGCAGGCGATCACGCTCGCCACCGACGTCGCCGGCTCCGACATCCCGCAGTACGTGATCGACACCAGCGACGAGGAGGCATGGGGCATCGACGTCGATGCACAGTGGCGGCCCGTGGACCAGCTCAGGATCTACGCCAACGCGGCCTTCATCGACGCAACATTCAAAGAGAAGGTCACGCGCAGCGAAGATCCGCTCGATCTTACGGGCGAGCCGACGGGTGAGCCGTACTTCAGCGCCGCGCTCGGTGCGAGCTACGGTTGGGCGCTGGGCGCGACGGGCGATGTGGAGTTGTCCGGCCGATACGCCTATCGCGGCAAGTCGCGTTGCAACGCAGACTCCGTACGACAGGGCACCTGTGCACTTCAGGCGGCCTTCGAAGTCGAGGAGGCCACCGAGCGTCTGGACCTGCGACTCGCCTGGACCAGCGCGAACGATATGTTCGGCCTCGCGGCCTACGTGACAAACGTACTGGACGACCAGTACGTGACGGGCATAAACAACATCACCACCGGCACGTTCGGCACGCCGTTCGCGTCGATCTCCGAGCCCCGCCAATGGGGGGTGGAAGCGACTGTCTCGTTTTGAAATCTGGAGTCGCTTATGAGCGCCATGCCCGACCGTGAGCGCGCCGATGCGTCGATCGGCAAGCTGTTCGAGTCTCACGCAGCGACGGCCTTGAGGTTGCGACGGTCAGGCGCCACCGAGCGGCGCCTCAAACTGACCAAGCTGCTCAACGCCGTTCTGGATCGCAAGGATGCGATCCTGGATGCGGTTCAGCGCGACTTGAGCAAACATCCGACCGAAACGAACCTCACCGAGGTGTTTCCCCTGGTGGGCGAGGTGAAGCACGCCATCGCGAATGTGAAGCGCTGGATGAAGCCGCAGCGGATCGGCCCGACGATGGCAACGCTCGGCACCACCTCCCGCGTGATGTACCAACCGAGGGGTCGGTGCCTTCTGATCAGCCCGTGGAACTATCCGTTGAGCCTAGCCCTGGGGCCACTGGTCTCTGCCGTCGCTGCTGGCAATACGGCGATTCTCAAGCCGTCGGAATTCACGCCTCACACCAATGGCGTCATCAAAGACATCGTCAGCGCCGTGTTCGCGACCGACGAAGTCGCTGTCGTGGAAGGTGACGCGCAGACTGCCACCGCCCTGCTCTCGCTCCCCTTCGACCACATCTTTTTCACTGGCTCACCCGACGTCGGCAAGATCGTCATGGCCGCGGCAGCTCGTCATCTCGCCTCCGTGACGCTGGAGCTGGGAGGCAAATCACCTGTCATCGTGGACGCCACCGCCGATCTGCGCGGGGCCGCGGAACACATTATCTGGGGAAAGATGGTGAACGCGGGCCAGACCTGCATCGCCCCGGACTATGTGTACGTGCATCGTGACGTCGCCGACCGCTTCGTCGAACTCTGTCGCAGCACTGTCGCGCAACGCTACGGCGATAGCGACGCCGCGATCAAAAGCAGCCCCGACTTTCCTCGAATGATTCACCGTCGGCACGCGGAACGCGTCGCTCGACTCATGGATGAGGCGGTGCAGTCTGGCAGTCGGATCGCCTTCGGCGGCGCATCCGATGCGGAGTCGCGCTATGTCGCTCCGACACTTCTGCGAGATGTGCCTCCGAGCGCACAGGTTCGCAGGGAGGAAATCTTCGGTCCGGTGTTACCCGTCCTGACGTTCGATGCTCTCGACACCGTCATCGCGGAAATCAATGCGGCCCCGAAGCCGTTGGCGCTTTACGTGTGGACCAAGAGCGAGCGCACCGTCGAAGCCCTCCAGACAAACACAAGCTCCGGTAGTCTGTGCGTGAATCTGTGCATACAGCAGTTCACGCAACACAATCTGCCCTTTGGCGGCGTCAACAACTCGGGCATCGGCAGTTCACACGGCTTCTTCGGCTTCAAAGCCTTCTCTCACGAGCGGGCAGTGATGTCCGCCGGCCCGCTATCGGCCCTGGAAATGCTCTTTCCTCCCTATGACGCGCGCAAGCGTCGCCTGAGCGAGATGCTCCTCAAGTACATGACATAAGCATTGCTCGAACGATCCATGGAATAAAAGCGCCTCCCAAATCGTATTCCTCTCCGAAGCCCCTTTCACTCGGAGAGAACGATGATGAATCTCGAACGCTGCGGCTGGCCCGCGCTGGCCTGCCTGTTGCTCTCGGCTCATGCCAATGGGGCGGACGGGGCCGACGGCATCCCCAGGCATTCGGCGACGCTGAGCATGCAGGGCGATGAAAACGACAACCAGCAATGGTGGGGCAAGCTCGCTCTGCCGTTGGGCGATCATGCGTGGGTGCAAGGAAGCCTCGGTCGCAGCGAGCTTGCGACCTCCCCGGCGAGCAATACCAAGATGATCGGCGCCGCCGTAGGGATCGCCGGTCAGAGGCTCGACGCTACCGTCGACTTCGTACGGCGCACGGGCGATAACGCATTCGAACAGCAGGACTGGGCGGCCGCGCTCAACTGGCATGGCACGCGCGGCGGAGTGGGTGCGGACGTATTTCTGCGTTCGGCCAGCGGCGAATCGCAGAGGACGGGCGCCGGTGGCGCGCTAGCACCGTCCGTGACCACCACAGTCAGAGACTCGGTGGACGCAAAGGGCTTCGGCCTGCACGGCGATTTCGACTTGACGCCGCGAACCAACGTCTTTGCCGGCGCGATGCGCTATCGATATGACTTCAGCGCCAACTCCACAACGACCGGGACCGATACACCGCTATCCTCTCTGCTGGGAACGACAGGCTCGCTTTCCGGCGCGTGGCGCGACCAGGCGTTCATCGATCGCTCGTATCGTGTCGGAGCCAGGTACCGCTTCGAACGGGCCGCGGTGAATGCTCAGTACTTTCACGATCGCTCGGCCAACACCGGCGAGGGCTTCAATACCACCCAATTGCAGGCAGAGCTTCTTCTCGGTGGCCGCTGGCTGGTCAGCCCGACCCTCGGTTACTCCTCCGGCGGCGACACCAGCCCGACCGGTTACGGCGGCCTGAGTCTCGGCTTCATCTGGTGAGCCGCCGGGTCGAGGGTTGAGCGGCCCAGCCGCTCAACCGATCTCACTTGGTAAACGTCACCCATGCGGTCTCGGTCGCGCCTCCGGCCGCGAGGCCGATGGTGAAGCGATATCTGACGACTGCTCCGCCGGCCACGTTCAGCAGCGTGTATGTATTCGTTCCGCCCGACTGCGTCATGCGGATGTTCTGCTGTGCGCCGCCGTTGATGGTGTAGTGAACGTCGGCCCAGGGCGCGTTGTTGACGTAGAACTGTACGTTGCTGCCCGAGATGTTGTAGCCGTGAGCGCCGCCCGTGTTGCCACCGCCCATCGTGAATGTGATCCACGCCGTCTCGGTTGCGCCGCCGGCGGCGAGGCCGATGGTGAAGCGGTAACTCACCGTCGCACCGGTCGCGACATTCGATAGCTGATAGCTGTTATTCCCGCCGGAGTGCGTCATGCGCAGGTTCTGCTGCGCGCCTCCATTGATCGTGTAGTGAACATCGGCCCAGGGTGCATTGTTGACGTAGAACTGCACATTGGCCCCGACCACTGTGTGTCCGTAGCCGTTACTGCTTCCGCTATTTGTCGTCACAGTGACGCTGTTGCTCGCGGCAGACTCGTTGCCAGCTGCATCGAACGCTCGAACCGTGTAGCTGTAGCTGGTGCCGGCGCTCAAACCGGTATCGGTGAAACTCGTGCTGGATGACGTTGCGACACTGGCGCCGCCGCGATAGATCCGGTAACCCGTCACACCCACATTGTCGGTCGAGCCGTTCCAAGACAGGGTGATGCTGCTGGAAGTCTTGCTCGGCGAGGCGAGCCCAGAAGGTGCTGTCGGCGCCTGCGTATCGCCGCCTCCCGTACCATTGCCGCTGCTGAACGCGTTCGCTGGAACATTGACCGCCGCGCCGTCCGAGAAAGACACCGTAATCGGCGCGCTGGTCATGTTGTAAGCAACGTAGGTACGCGTCCCGTTCTTGTTGAACACTGCGTACAGCGGATGATTCGAAGTAACGGCGCGGTCGGTGGTTCCAAGCGCGTTGATGTTGTGAATCCAGTGATATGTGTTCGCGCGCGAGTTGCCGCGCTCGATGAGCACCGAACCGATCCCCGCATTCATCTGATTGATCGCGTCGGAAGGATTGTGGATGGCGCGATACATCCAGATGATGTCGCCCCACTCGTTCCAGCTGGCGCCGCCGTTCTCAGCCACCAGCGCCTCGTAATTCTGGCGCGTGTAATCCGGGAACTGAGTGAGATACAACGACCCTCCCTGGATCGGCAGCCAGTTGATGCCGTGAACCTCTTCGGGATTCCCGGTCCACCACACGCCGTCACCGACCGTCTTGCCACCCCAGATCATGCTCGCCGTGGAGCGCGTGAAGTTCGGATGATGGTTCTGGCCGGTGACGTCGAACCAGTACTCGTTGATGGCGTTCATCTCCGTCGTGTAGAGATAGACGCCCAGATCGCGCAACGCCGTGTCCCCGACCGCCTCGGCGAACAGGATGACGCCCGACCAGGCATTCATGGCCTCGGACGAGGATTCGTTGTTGTTGCCGTCACCGAACTTCGCGTGGCCCGAAGCCCAGGTATGTCCGGCATAGATATCGAAGTTGCGCAGAAACGGGAACAGCGCGTCGCTACGATTCGAGCTTGCGATATCGCGGATCAGCAGCCTGATCATCGCGCCCCACTCGGCATTACTCGCCCAGGTCTTGTCGACCCGGGCAATCTCGGCGGCTGCCTTGATGAAATAGCCGTAGTGGAAATGGTGGTCGTTCAGCTCGAGCACACTGCCGTAACTATCCGGGTAACCGAACAGCGTTCCCCAGTTGTTGTTGTAATAAAACACTTGCGTGGCTTTGAGCGCGCCCTGAGCGTCGCTCGCCTTCAGCCAGCTTTGTAGCGCGGCGCGGATTTCGTTACGGAACTTGGCGGCAGCCGTCGCATCGCCCACCTGATCGGCGATCGGCGCGAGGGTCGCGAGCTTGCCGAGGCGCTTGCCGAACCAATACGTATCCGGAGAGCCGTCGAACACCTCCGCCTCTGCTTCATTGACGTAGTTGGCCAGCGTCGTGCGGTTGTAAGTGCCGAGGTCCGGCAACGAGGGCAACACGCCTGGAAACTTCATGCGTGTAGTGAAGGATGTTCCTTCCGCCAGCTTCATGACGCCGCGCACGGACGCGTATGTCTGCGCGAGCAATGCGTTGGCACTGTTTTTCCATTGATGTGGATACAGCGCGAACAGCGTACCCGTCTGCGTCCCCTGCTTCGCGACCGTGGTGTAATTATAGGTCGTGAGGACTTCGGCGCTGGGCTTGTCGTAAGACCAATTCGCCTGCGTGCCGGTGACGAAGGAATAAGCGTACTGCTGGAATTTCGTAAGCGTCGCGGCCGAGTTATCGGGCAGCACGGCGACCGAAAAATAGTTACGGCCGCCGAGACTGTTGACCAGCGCCGTGGTGCCGATGCCCGACCAGGTCGAACCGGTGGGGCCAAACAACGCATAGTGTCGGCCGTTGATCGTCACGCCCAGCACCGGCGTGCTGGCGTTACCCGACCAGATGACAGGGACCGCCGGGAACGTGATCCTCGGCAGGCCGCCCGCATATTCGGCATAGACATACGGGGAACCGTGCCCGTATGTGACTTTCAGCGAGCTCGCGCCGTTGCTCGAAACATTGGTGACGAACCAGTCGCTGAAACCGTCGACGCGCGTGTCGACGAAACTCGACGTGGCGCTGTGGCCGATGGTCAGATCGTCATTGCCGTTCGGATCCGTCGTCGCGGGCATCCAGCCGCATACGCAGGCGGAGTTGCCGGTGATGGTCGGCCCTGGATAAAACAATCGCAGTCCATTCGCCTGGTTTTGGACCGCAAGCGGATGCGGATATTGCCGCTCCGAGTATTGCAGCCACGCGGTCGAGCTCCACCAATCGTTGGTCTGTATCTTGCCGACGTTGGCGGTCTTGTAGATCGTGGTCTGAACGTCGGCCGCGCCCGGCGGAAGCACCGTGGAGTAACTGCCGCGGCCAGCGGCCACTTCCCCGTTGAAAGCCGCCGCATCCATGGCGGCGATCGCCGCAATGCCCGACACCAATGCAAGCAGGACCCTGCGAATGCGCGCGGCGCACATACCCCCTCCTACGCCGGAAGCGCTCTGTCTTCCGATCCATGAGTTACAGTTTTTTCGGCCGTGAAAGCGCTTACATTTCTACTTCTTCGGCCGGTGACGTGTCAAGCAGCACAAACTGAACGGAGCGGGCGCTAAGCGGTCCGCTGGATCCGGATTTCCGGCATCTTGTCGTCGTAGAAAGCGACCCGCTCCGTGAGCTCGAGGTGCTCGTCGTACGGATCCTCATAGGTCCAGACGGCGTCATCGAGCTTTTCGCCGCCCACCTTCAAATTGAAGTAGCGGGCTTCTCCCTTGAACGGGCAGCGCGTGGTCGTCGCGGATCGCTCCAGTAGATCCATCTTCACATCGGCGCGAGGAAAATAGTAACGGGCCGGATAGCCGTCCTCTTCGACCTCGATGACATCCTTGGAATCGCCCACTGTCTCACCATTCACCACCACTTGCATTCTATCGGCGAGATGCCGCTCGCTGATCTTGTGGCTGGGATGCTTTGCGTGTCCGGGGGATCTGCTCATGATGCCGCCGCTCGCGTGGTTTCAGTCTCCCTCAGCGCCGGTCTGTCCTGAGTTCCGCGCCGCGCTTCGATGAAGTTCTTGAAACGCAGCAGATCCTGGTCCATCTGGTGTTTCGGATCGCGTCCCAACAGTTTTGCGACCGTATGACCCAGCGCGTTGCCAGGGGGACAGTAAGACATGCGTACGTGAACACGCGTGCCGTCCTTACCAGACTCGAACCGCATGACCCCGGAAGACGGAATCGAAGCGCCCGGCATGGTACGCCATGCGAGCAACTCGCCAGGGAGATCTGCGGTGATCTCCGATTGCCATTCGAGGGTCTGGCCTGGCGCACCGTCCACGACCCAGTGATAGTGCGAATCGTCGATCTTGCGCACCTCCCGGACGTGACTCATGAAACGAGGCAGGCCCTCCAGATTGCGCCAGCATTCGTACACTTCCTGCGCTTCCGCCGCGACGTGAATCGACTTCTGCACATGCACGTCATCCGATGCATCCGTGCGCAAACCTATCAGGTGCGATAGCGGCGCGTTGCAAATGCTACGGGCCAGTAGCGCAGCGCCCGCGGCTGCCATTCCATATCTCGCGGGCGTGCTTCGACCGAGGCTCGCAGCGAGCAAACCTAACCCGGCAACTCCCGCGAGCGCCCGTGGAGCCGGCGACCAGTTGACCTGTTGGAACTCGAAACGCCCGGAATTCCTCGGGCTGCCGCCTTGTAACGCAGATATGTGCGTGGCGTTTGCATGCGCACGCATTTCATCCAGGACCTGGTGGACGCCGCGTACATGCAGGACACCGCGGATGATCGTGTCCAAATCGTCGATCAGGATGTCTCCACGCAGGCGCACGATGCGATCGCTACAAGTAACATCGATCGCTCCCGGATGAGAGGTGAGTCGACCGAGCGCCGCGCGCACGCGCGCCTCGATGATCCGATCGTCGGCCTTGTCCCTGTGCAGCCTCGCCGCCGACCGCTCGAAAAATCCACGCGTGCGCTGCCGGGCATCGCGGCCCACTTTGCCGATAAAAGCGGACGACTGGTGGGCCAGATGAGTGAGTTGATCGCGCAGCAAAGCGCGGCGCCGGCCGCCAGAGCGCGGATCGAATAGGAATACCGCACCTGCCGCGGTCATGACGGCCACGACGCCAATTCCGAAAGAGCCGATGCGGCTCCCGTTCGAGCTTGAGTGCCTCATTTGCTCCACCTCTTTGCAGTCGTTGCCGCGTTTCGAAGGCTCATTCACCGGGAATCGCCGAGCGTGAAGGGGAGTTCCGAGGTCAAGGGGGACGTTGAGTATCGGACAGCCCTTAATAGGAGCGCGGGCATCTGCGATCGGAGGTTCTCCGGGCCCGCGTCGGCCGATTGCGCTCGATCGGGGACCGTGCCAACCTCCGCGCCATGGTCCAGGTCCAGCTCACGCGACATCTGTTCGCCTTCTTCCCGCAGCTCGAAGGACAGACGCTCGAAGTCGAAGCCACCGACGTGGCCGGCGTGGTGCGCGCGCTGGAAGCGCGTGCGCCGGGCCTTGGTTTCTATCTATGCGACGAGCGTGGTCGCCTGCGACCGCACGTCAATATATTTATTGGTAACGCGTTGATCCGCGACCGACGCCAGTTGAGTGACGCGGTGAAAGCCGGCGACAAAGTGTCCATCCTGCAAGCATTGAGCGGAGGCTAGGCATGAGCGGCAAGACAGTCTGGGTCGCAACGCGCAAAGGAACATTCAAGGTCGAGAAGTCCGCGGGCCCTTGGCACGCGGCGCTGGTCGGGCATTCGGGCATCGGCGTGAACTACGTCGCCCGCGATCCGAAAACAAACCGCCTGTGGGCCCTGCTCGGTCATGGCCACTGGGGCGCCAAGCTCTCGATCTCCGATGACGACGGCGCGACCTGGCGGGACAACCCCGCTCAGGTGAAATATCCCGAAGGTGCACGCTACATCGGTCAGGACATGTACGAGGACGCCGCGAGCGAATTCGGCGTCGGCTGGAAAACGACGATTCGCAACGCCACGCTGCTGAAACTGTGGGTCATCTCCTTTGGAGATAACGGCTCGATCTGGATCGGCACAATCCCCGGCGGCCTGTTCGAGAGCCGCGACGGTGGCGCATCGTTCGAGCTCAATCGGCCGCTATGGAATCACGAGTCGCGTGGCGGAGACTTGTTCAACGGCGACGGCACCGGCGAAACGAAGTGGTTCGGAACGCCGGCATCCGAGGGCGGCGAGTTCGCGCCGGGCATTCATTCCATTGCGATCGATCCGCGCAATCCCAAGCGGCTGCTGATTGCGATCTCTACCGCGGGCGTGCTCGAAACCAGCGACGGCGGCAACACCTGGCGCAGCCGTAACAAGGGCATGACCATGGATCACAATCCCGATCCGGAAGCGGAATGGGGCCACGATCCGCACGTGATCGAGCTGTGCCGAAGTTCGCCCGATCACGTCTGGCAGCAAAACCACGCCGGCGTCTTCTACAGCGACAATGGAGCGGAGAACTGGCGCAAGGTCAGCGCGCCCAGCGAGGGAGTGCATTTCGGCTTCCCCGTCACGGTCGACGCGAACAACGGCAAGGTCGCGTGGCTCGTCCCCGGACGCTCCGATGCACAGCGCATGGCTATCGATGGCGGCCTGTTCGTCGCGCGCACTGACGACGGCGGCGCGAGCTGGCGACAGCTACGAAAGGGCCTGCCACAGGAAAGCGCGTACGACGTCGTCTACCGCCACGCTCTCGATAATAACGACGATCTCGTCGCGTTCGGCTCGACCACTGGAAACCTCTATCTGAGCGAGGACCGCGGCGAAAGCTGGACGGCCGTCAGTCACAACCTGCCGCCGATCTACGCGGTGCGGTTCGGATAGATAAACGAAGACACAGTCGCGCAGCGCTGCAGCTCCTGCCTCATTCGGGCATAGCCCGTGGCGTTGGGATGCAAACCATCTTCCGAGAACGCTGCATCGAGATGACCTGCGGCATCTACCAGCGCGCGATGGTAGTCGATGAAGTCGATCTGCCGCGCGGCTGCGAATTCAGCCAGCCAGGCGTTGATTGCGACGATAGCGGACGGATCACGATGCACGGGGTGCGCGGGATTCACGGGCGGAAGCGCACCGAGACACAGCGCAATCCGTCGCGCTTGAGCGATGTCAGCCATCGCGGTCACGTTTCGGACGATCCTCTGCCTCGCGCTTTCCGCAACGCTGCCGGCATCGCCGACATAACTGCGCAGATCGTTGGTGCCGCACAAGAGCACGATGCACGCAGGCTGCAAGGCGATGGCATCGTCTTCGAATCGCAGCAGCAGCTGTGAGCTGTTCTGCCCACGGATGCCTCGGTTGATAATCGCCGCCGATTCGCTCTGTAACGCGGCGAGGTCCGTCCAGAATTCGGTGATCGAGTCGCCAATGAAGACCAGGCGCGGTCGGCGGTCTTCACTGGCGAGCAGCGAGCGATTCGCCTCGCGGTACACGGACACTTCCGCCAGGTCACATTGCTGCATCAGCCACTTCGCCGCGAAGTCGCGCAGCGTGTAGTCGCCGATGTCGACGCCGTCGCGCGGCGGGTTCAACAACACCATGATCAAAAGTTAGCGGTGAAGCCTAACGTATAGCGAGTATCGTTCACCGACGAAGCCGTCAGCCGCGACCAGGTGCCGTTGTACTGCCGAGTGATGGCCTTGTTCAGATTGACGGCGTCGAGCGTGAGTTTGATCTTCTCCGACAAGGACACCGACGCCGTGGCGTCGAGCTGCCCGTACTCATCTTCATAACGCGCGCCACCCAACGCGGCGCTATCCAACGAAGCGAGGAACTTGCTCCGATAGGTGTACGCGATGCGCACCGTGAACAAGTCGTTCTCGTAATAACCCACAGCGTTGTAACTGTCGCGGGACAGGTTCTGCAGCGGCAGCGTACCGCCGCCCAACGGGTTCTGAATCGGCGTCTCGCTATCGGCGTACGTGTAGTTCGCCAGCACACCGAAGCCATCGAACGGCGCTGGCAGGAACTTGAAGGCGTGCTGATAGCCGACTTCGAAACCTTCCACCGTGCCGCCCGTGCCATTGCGAGGACGGTTCACTTGGAACAGCCCGCTCGGGTTCACCGCCGTGGGCGGATAACCGTCGATGGTCTCGCTGCTGGTGGTCGAGATGATGAACGTGCTGATGTCCTTGCGATACAAAGCCAGCGACAGCAGGCTGGCGTCGGCCATGTACCACTCGATGGTCGCGTCGTACTGATCCGCCTCGATGGGTTTCAGATCCGGCGAACCCGCGGATGCGGTGAAGTTCGTGAGTGACACCGTGATGCCCGGCGCCACATCGCGCAGCGCCGGTCGGGCAACGACCTTGGACGCCGCGAAACGCAGCAGCAAATCATCCGTCAAGTTGAATGAGATGTTGCCGCTCGGCAGCCATTGCGAGAACGTCTTGGTCAACTCCGTCGGCGTGACGGTCACGCCAGCCGGACCGGTAGCCACAGAGTTACCGCGAGCCGTGCGTCGCGTCGAAACAAAGCGCACGCCGAGGTTGGCGACGTACGGCACGGAGAACAAATCGCCTTCGAAGTTCGCGCGCACATAGCCCGCCGGCGTTCGCTGATCGACACTGCGCTCGGCCGCCGGCACACGCGCCGGTGGACCCAATCCCACGTCAGCCCTCGCCTGAGCGACGGACAACACGTCGCCGGTCAGAAAGTAGCGAGGGAAGTCGCCATTCGCCTCCGAGAAGAAATCTCCGCTCAGCTGATTGTTGTAACTGACGGCGGGCAGCTCATCCAACGTGACGATACCGTCGCGATTGCGATCGGCCACGGCCAGCAAGCTCGCCACGCCGGGCGTGGACTGCGGATCCTCCGATTGCAACTGGATGTCTTCATATCGCGCACCGGCTTGCAGGCTGGTGAGCGCGCCCCACCCCGCATCGAAGGTGACATCGAAGCGCCCGTCATAACCGCGATTCTCCGAACGCGCCACCCCGTCGAACACCGAGAACAGCCGATACTGCGACGGATCGTCCCGATTGAAGTTCGAGCTCAGCGAATAGTTGGGGAAATTGCGATTGGCGCCGAAATCGTAAGTCACATCCACGGTGTTGCCGTCCCTGGGCACGATCACATAGGTGAACGGCGCGCCGGTCGACAGGCCGGCCTGGTTCTCCGAACCTTCGCCTCGGCTGTAGGACACGTCGGCGGAGAGCTTGAAGCGCCCTACTTCGCGCTTGGCCGACAGACCGAAGTTGTAGCTTTCCAGATCCGAGGGCGCATCGTACGCCAACGGCCGCAACGTGATTCCTCTCAACGTCGCGCGAGACACGGTGCCATCTGGCAACACTGCCGTGCTTCCAGCGACGTCATTATCATTCAACAACAGCTGGTAATAGGCGAGATCGCGTTCGCGCTCGAGACGAGAGTAGGTGCCTTCCAGAATGACTTCCGTCGCGTCATCGGGCCGCCATTGCAAAGCGCCGGTCGCGGTGCTGCGATCGTCCGAGCGCTGTTCGATCTGCGAGCTGATGCGGTTGGGACGAAACAATCCGGGATCGTCGACGCCGTCGCCATTGCCATCGATGGCGTTGGTGCGCACCCAGCCGTTGGTGGTGAGCCCCTCGCCTTGCGCATGCACGCGCGCATAAGCCAGGCCCAACAACGCACCGAAGGTCCCTTCACCGAAGGACTTGGAGATCGTTCCAGAAGTGCGATAACCGGTTTTGTCCGCCTTGTCGCCGTAAACCACCTGCGCTCGCGCGGAAAGCAGGTCTTCGCCGTCGAGCGGCCGTCGCGTCTTCAAGTTCACGGTCGCGCCGATGGCGCCTTCGACCAGATCCGCGGTCGGCGACTTGATCACCTCGATCCCGGAAAGAATTTCCGGATTCACCGTTTCGAGCGCCGGCGTGGCGTCCTGGGTCGGACCGACGAACGTGCGTCCGTTGATCTCGATGCGATTCAACGACAGGCCGCGCACGGTGAAGCCGCTGCCCTCGCCGTCCTTACGAGAGATATTGATACCCGACACGCGCCCCAAAGTTTCGGCGACGTTCTGATCCGGCAACTTGCCGATGTCTTCGGCATTGACCACGTCAACGATGCTGGAGGCGTCCCGCTTCGCTTCGATTGCCGCGGCGATGGACTGGCGCAAGCCCGTGACCACCACCTCTTCGACGCTGTCTTGACTGCCCGCCGCCGGCGGCGTGCTGCTGGTTTGTTCTTGTGACATCGCCATGTCCGCCGCGAGCAGCGCGACCAGTGACGTACCCAACAGCGATGCACTCGCTTTGATGCTCATGCTTGAAGCCCCCCGCAACTTGTCGATCGTTCTTCGATGCCGTCGCCGGCATCACTGTTGTCGCATATAAAAATGTTTCTCACGCAAAAGCAATACAGTTACACTCTCGACCGCGAACTGGCTGAGAAACAGCCTCCAATACGGATTTCATCGTCATAGATGAAAGTTTCTGGTGAGAATTTCTCATCCATGAAAACCACCGGCGACGAGTGCGCGGACGCTGCGCAAACCGTTCGCGACAATGAGAGCGAGATCGAGGGGGTCGATGAGATGGAAGCGGTACCTGCGACTGCGGATGAATCAGCCCGACCGGCGCGCTACGCCGTTCCGGCGCTCGAGAAAGGCCTGGAGATTCTCGAGCTGCTGGCGAGCTCGCCCAATGGCCTGAACCTCACCACCATCGCCAGCTCGCTGGGGCGTTCCACCGGCGAGATCTATCGCATCCTGCAATTTCTGGAAGCGCGCGATTACATCGTCCGCGATCGCAATAGCGACAGCTACTCGCTGTCGATGCGTTTGTTTCATCTCTCGCATGAGCATCCGCCGTTGCGCACGTTGGTCGCCGCGGCGGTTCCAGTCATGGAAGAGCTGGCCAGCGCCGCCGGCCAGAGCTGTCACCTCGCGGTGTTGAGCCGCACGAACATCACCATCGTGGCGCAGATCGATTCGCCCCTGCCGATTCGCTACTCGGTTCGGCTCGGCGCGCAGTTTCCAGCCACTGAAACCAGCTCCGGCATTCTGTTGTGCGCGTTCCTCACCGATACCGCGCGACGCACCCTCTTCTCGCAGCTCGCGCAAGTGATGGACGAAGGTTCGTTACAGGCATTTCAAACCAAGCTCGGCGAAGTGACTTCACACGGTTACGAGGAACGACCCAGCCTGCGCATTCCAGGCATCGTCAATTACAGCTTCGCCGTGCGAGACCGGCACGGCCATGCGATTGCCGCACTTACCGTTCCCTATCTGCCCCAACGCAACAACTACGCGCCACCCGACGCGGTCCGCGACATGGTTGCTGCCGCGGCGGCCAAACTGTCCGCCGCGATCGGATTTCGCGACGGCTCAGCCGCCTGAGCCCGCCGCATAGACTCGAGGACTCCCGTGCCGACACATGACATGAATTTGGCCGCAGACGCTTCCGCTGATTTCCGCCGGGCCCTGCTCCAAGCCGATCCCAGGCTCAGTCGTTTCGATCCGTTGCCGCGGATCATCACTTTCGATGATTTCGATCGAGGTCACTGCGGCTGGACTTCGTTGGTCGGCAATTACGAAGGCTCGCTGGACACGCTGCTGCCCGGCTATCGCGGCCTGACCGGCCCGATGCTGTCCACGCTCAGTCACTGGGACACCGGTTCGCATGGTTCCCACGATGGCAGCTACGCGTTGAAGCTGGCCACGCGCCCGCAACGGGACGCGTTGAGCGTCGGCATCAAACGGCTGACCTTTCGCAAGCCCGGGCCGATCCGACTGGAGATGTATTTCACGTTCAAGCCCGAAGCGACCGAGCTGATGCTGTCGGATCGCGACGTGAAGTCGGTGGGTTTCCTGTTCGATCTGCAAATGAGCGATCGTGCCGGCCGTGCCGGTCAGCGAGTGATGCCTCACTTGCGGTATTTGAATTCGCGAGAAGGACAGTTGCAGCAGAAGTGGCAGTTCAAGCACGGCGCGCCGACGATCCAGGACATCGGTAACGCCGCCGAAACCGTCAGCCACTTTCATCTCGGCGATAACGACTGGCGGGACCTGCCCGAGGGCGGCCAGCGGCTGTGCTACAACGAGATCGCCACCAAGGTGAACTGGCATTACCTGCGTTTCGATTTCGACATCGCCTCCATGTCGGCGCTCTCCTTCCAATGCAACGATCGAGAGTTCGACCTCGGGACGTTCGAATCGCTGCGCATGCCGGCGATGAAAAATCTCTGGTGCATGCTCAACGTCGCCCTGTTCGCGCAGACGGACGCAAACAAACGCGCCTTTCTGTATGTGGACTCCGTCTGCCTGTCGGGGGATTTCTAAGTGCTGCGCGAAAGCTCCACCACCGTCGTCGCCCGCAACGAAACCTGGCGCGGCGACAGCGCCACCGAGCCGCTCGAAGCCGGCTGGGCCAGCGAGGCGGTTTTTTTCATCCGCGCTCTGCGAGCGCCTGTCGGCCCCATGCCGAAGCTGTTCGTCGAGATTTCTCCCGATGGCATGCATTGGGTCCGCGAAGGCGCGTGCGTGGCGATGCCCACCCAGGAAAATGGAGTCGCAGTGGTGCGCGTCGCGCACTTCGGTAATTGGTTACGACTGCGCGGCGAATTACCGGAAGGATCGGAGTGCGTGGTCCTGGTGACGGTGCATCTCAAATGAACATCGATACGTCACCGCCGCGCCACACCGTGCTCGCGGACGGCCTGTTGTTTCCAGAAGGTCCGCTGGTGGATCGCTCCGGCGATATCTGGTGTGTCGAACTGCGCGGTGGCGCGCTTTGCCGCATCTCACCGGAAGGCCAGATCGAACGCCACGTGGTTAGCGGCGCTCCCAACGGCCTCGCGCTCGACACCAATGGCGACATCTGGTTTTGCGATTCCGAGCACAACGAGATTCGTCGCTTCGAGACGGCCACAGCGCGTGTTCACAGTGTCGCCGGCTCGGTCGACGGTCACGACCTCGACGCACCGAACGATCTCGCCTTCGATGCCGCCGGCAATCTGCTGTTCACCTGTCCCGGCAACTCGCGTCAGCAACCCACTGGATACGTTTGCTGTCTGTCCCCGAATGGCGCCGTTCGAGTGATCGCCGCGGAGCTGTTGTTTCCTAATGGATTGGCGTTCGCCGGGGACGGCGCTCGCTTGTACCTCGCCGAGACCTATAGAACGCGCGTTTCATATGCGGCTTGGAACGCAGCGTCGCCGCATTCGCTGTCCCTGCAAGCGTGCTTCGAAACACCCGGTCCGATCGGGCCCGACGGCCTGGCGATCGACCGGCAAGGCCGTGTGCACGCTTGTTTGTACAGCGCCGGCGCAGTCCTGATCGCTGACGCCGACGGCAACGTGCAACGAAGCGTGCCTGTTCCTGGCGGCCGTCCCACCAACTGCGCATTCGATCCGCGCGGGCGCTATGGATTGCTCGTGACGGAAGCCGCGAAAGGCACTGTGCTGTCGTTCCCCGATCTCGGTCCGGGCGACGCGCCCTTTCTCGGGCCGCGGCCAGCGCCATGACAGGAGCGCGCTCGTCCCTGCACCGCTGGGAATTAGTCGGACTGCTGTGGGTCGCGTACTTTTTCAACCAGGCGGACCGGCAGATCTTCGGCGTCACCTTGCCGCTGATTCAGGCGGAGTTCGGTCTCACCTCGACGCAGATGGGTTGGATCGCCACCACGTTCACCGTGGTGTTCGGCTTGCTGGTGCCCATCGCCGGACTCGCCGGCGACATCTTTCGCCGTTCGCACATCGTGGTGTTCAGCCTGCTCACCTTCAGCATCGGCACCTTGCTCACCGGCAGCGCCGGCGGATTTCTGATGTTGCTCTTATATCGCGGCGTCGCTACCGGCATGGGTGAAGCGCTGTACGCTCCCGCTGCCAATTCGTTGATCGCCGAGCATCACGTTGCCAGCCGCTCACGCGCACTGGCTGTTCACCAGACCGCGAATTACACCGGCGTGGTCGTCGGCAGTTTGTTCGCCGGATGGGTGGCAGATCATTACGGCTGGCGCGCGACGTTTTATCTGTTCGGATTCTGCGGCTTGGCTTGGGCCGTGATCATCGCGTTACGGACGCGAGGGCAAGCCACGCAGAGCGCGCCTCGCCGACCGCTCAGTCAGGATCTCGCGCTCATGAGTGAGTCGATGCGTGAGATTCTTCGCAGCCCGCCGCTGATCGCGCAGGCCATCGGCTTCAGCGGCCTGGTGTTCGTGCTGGTGGGCTATCTCACCTGGATGCCGACCATCCTCGCGGAAAAATTCAAACTGTCCTTGGCGTCCGCCGGCTTTCAATCCGTCGCCTGGCATCACATCTTCGGCTACCTGGGACTGCTGCTGGCGGGCGTGCTCAGCGATCGCTGGTCGGTGAAATATCCGCGCTTCCGTCTGCTCAGCATGGGCTTCGCATTGGCCATGTGCGCGCCGTGGATTTATCTTTCCGCCACGCTCGACTCGGCGTTCGCCGTCTATTGCGCGTTGGCCACGTTCGGTTTGTTCCGAGGCATCTACGACGCCAATCTGTTCGCGGCGATCTTCGATTGCGTCGAGAACCGTCTGCGCTCGACCGTGACGGGTCTGGTGGTGGCCTGCGCTTACACCGTCGGGGCCGTGGCGCCGCTCATGATGGGCGCGCTAAAAGATCGCTACGGCGTGGAAGTCGGCTTGCAGGCGTTGGCCGCGGCCTCCTTGCTGACCGGACTGATTTTCCTGGCGATCGTGCTCAACACCTCACGATCGTCCTCCCTGGCGGCGGAAGCGTCATGAGCATGAGCACGGCATTGTCGAGTTTCGATCTCCACGGCAAAGTCGCCGTGGTCACCGGCTCCACTCGCGGCATCGGCTGCGCCATCAGCGAAGCATTGGGCGCGTCCGGCGCGGCAATCGTCGCGCATGGCACGGATCGCAACGAAGTGGATGCCCGAGTTTCTGACTGGTCCGCTCGTGGCTGGCGCGCTGCTGGATGCGTCGCTGATCTTGCCGTTCCGAACGGGGTGCGAGAACTGCAACGCTCTGTCGAGAGCGTCTTCGGCGCAGCCGACATTCTCGTCTTGAACGCCTCGCTCGAAATCATCCAGCCCTGGCGAGAAGTGACCGACGAAGCGATGCTTCGCCAGGCCCAAGTGAACTTGCATGCCACAGTCGCGCTCATCCAGGCTCTTCTCCCGGCGATGAGCTCGCGCGGATGGGGACGTATTCTGGCCATCGGTTCGGTGCAAGAGGACCGCCCGAATCCCGGGCATTTGTTTTATTCCGCCACCAAGGCGGCGCAAACCAGCATGATCCTCAACCTCGCTCGCAACGAGCGCGCGCCCGGTGTGACATTCAACGTGTTACGGCCCGGCGCGATCCTCACGGATCGCAATCGTTCGCGGCTGGCCGATCCAGCGTTCGAAGCGAGCGTCATAGAACGCATCCCTTCCGCACGCATCGGCATGCCTACCGATTGTGCTGGCGCCGCTCTGCTGTTGTGTTCGGAAGCGGGCAGCTATATCAACGGCGCGGTGCTAGCCGTGGACGGCGGAATGCGCCTGTAGATCAGCTCACTCACGTCGGCTAGCAATGTTTCTATTGCTCTGCCGCAGTTTGCTGCAGCGAATTTTTTAGCTGTGGTTTATCTGATTCTTAGGGGAAATACTCACCGACGCCGTCGAGGGCTCATTCTGCGATATCCCTCTCAGAATGCAGCGCCCGCCGCCGATTGAATACACGCCGCCTGAAAGACGCCAGCGTGGAATCAAAAGAAACATCGGCGAGGGTCCCGTATGCGTAGCGGCGCGATTTGCTCCGTGCTCCTGTTGTGGAGCCTGTCTGGTCATTGCGACGAGAATGAAACTCAGCATTTCGATGCGTTTCCGTACTACGTCGATTCTGATGAAGATCGCGGCGTCGCAGGTCGAGGCGCCGGGCTGCGCGGCGCGTTCGGCTGGATTCTGAGGGACCAGTGGTCGGCGGAGTTGCAAGGCTTCGCTTCGGTGCTCGAGACGGATCTGCCCGGTGGCACCGATTACTATCAACTCGGTGTCGGAACGGATCTCGTGCGCTCCTTCGGTCAGCGCAGCCGCGTGCACCCATTCGCGCTCGTCGGTGTGGGCGCTGTTTATGACGATGTGTTGCCCGACCGGGACGACAGCATCAATCCCTTCGTCAACGCTGCTCTCGGGATCGCCAGCGGCGGCTTGACCGAAAGCGGGCTTCGGCTGCGCGGCGAGGTTCGTTACATCTACGATGTGTTCGACAGCGATCGTCGTTTTGGCGACTGGCACGTCGGCATCGGGCTGAGCGTCCCTCTCGGCAGAGTGCGCGAGCGAATCGTCGAAGTCGAGCGCGAGCGCGTCGTGATCAAGGAAGTGCCATTGGTCACCGTGACGCCACCGCCCGCCGACAACGATCGGGACGGCGTGGTCGATTCCCAGGACGATTGCCCCAACACTTTGCCGAACGCGAGCGTTGACCGCCGCGGATGCATGCGTGGCGCCCAGACCATCACGTTGCAAGGCGTCCACTTCGAATACGCCTCCGCCATTCTTACCGAGCATGCACGGCGGACGCTGGAAGGTGTCGCACGCGCGCTGTACGAGCAGCCGGATGTTCTCGTGGAGATTGCCGGTCACACCGATGGCCGCGGCTCCGACACTTACAATCTCAACCTGTCGCGCTCGCGGGCGGAATCGGTTCGCGATTATCTGGTTCGGCCTGGCGTCGAGAACGTTCGATTGCGCGCCAACGGCTATGGAGAAAGCCAGCCGGTTGCATCCAACGATACCGAGGCCGGGCGGGCGTTGAATCGCCGGGTCGAACTCCGCGTCCGCGGTAATAACTAATCGGAGCGCGGCATATGATGCGAATGAAACATTTGCTGACGGCGACGGCGGTGCTTGCAACGGCCCTCCTGTTGTCCGGCTGCATGGCCGACGGCGAGCCCGCCGAACCCAGCGGTCAGTCCGAACCTCAGATTCTGGTCGGCGACGATCCCGCTGAAGATGACGATGAGAATGTTTGTTCGAGCACAGCGGGCGATGCCGATGGCGATGGCCGCGCCGACGACTGCGACGACGACCTGGACGGCGACGGCGTGTTGAACTCGAGCGACAACTGCCCCGCCCTGTCCAATGCCGCTCAGTCCAATGCAGACGGCGATGCGCTTGGCGACGTCTGCGACGCCGACCGGGACGGCGACGGCGTCTCGAACGCCAGTGACAATTGCCCCTCCGTCGCGAACCCGGCGCAAACCGACGCCGATAGCGACGGCGTCGGCGACGCTTGCGATACCAACACCGACACCGACGGCGATGGCCGTGACGACGGCGTCGACAACTGTCCGCTGGTCGCCAACGCGGATCAGGCGGACCTCGATGGCGATGGCATCGGCGACGCCTGCGATTCCGACGTGGACGGCGACGCAATCCAGAACGGCGCCGACAACTGCCCCGTCATGAGCAATGCCGACCAACTCGATGACGACGCCGACAACGTCGGCAATGTTTGTGACAACGATCGGGACGGCGACACTGTCGCCAATGCCGCGGACAATTGCCCCGATACCGCCAATGCCAACCAGGCGGATTCCGATAACGACGATATCGGCGACGCCTGCGACGCCAACACCGATACCGACGGCGACGGTCTGGAAGACACCCACGACAATTGCCCGGCCATCGCGAACCCGACGCAGACCGACCTGGATGCTGACGGCGTCGGCGATGTCTGCGACTCGGATGACGACGGCGATGGCGTGGTCGACACGACGGACAACTGTCCTGTCAACGCCAACGCGGCGCAAACGAATCTGGATGGCGACAGCGCAGGCGACGCCTGCGATTCAGACGACGACGGCGACGGTGTCGGCGACAGCTCCGACAACTGTCCGTTCCTCGCGAACGCGGATCAAAGCGATAGCGACACTGATGGCATCGGCAACGCCTGCGATACGCAGACCGACTCCGACAGCGATGGCATCGACGATGGCCTCGACAATTGTCCGTCGACCGCCAACGCGAGCCAAACCGACCTCGACGGCGACGGCGCCGGCGACGCCTGCGATACCGATGACGACGGCGACGGCGTCGCCGACACCACCGACAACTGCCCCGTGGCTCCAAACGCCGACCAGAGCGACGTCGATGGAGACGGCATCGGCGATGTTTGCGATAGCGCCGAGGAATACGCCTGCGGCCCCGGCGAGTTATTCGAACCCGTGCTCACCCCATCGGCAACCGTCGCGACAGGCACAACGGGCGTTTGTTTGTTCTGCTCGGTAGCCGATGCGGGCAACGTGATCGATGCCAATCTCGACAATGCGGCCCGCATGCACGTGCCCCTCTCGACGCTGGGCAGCGCCTTCATCCGCGTCTCGGATACAGATGAAGTTCACACCGGTTCGCATCGCGTTGGCTTCATGGTGTCCAGCACCTCCGGCCCGATCAGTGCAAGCGTGCTGTCCGGCACAGTGCTCACCACGCTGCGCAACGGCTCACCCGTCGAAAGCGGCGGCCAAGGCGGTACGTTCGAGCTCGATCTGTTGCAGGTGGCGGGTGACCCCGACCGCGGACTCGTGGTGATCGACACGACCCAGGACTTCGACGCAGTCCGCCTGAATTTCGGCGGAGGCCTGAACGTCCTCAATGCCCTCGATGTTTACGGGCTGTGTATCGCGCCGCCCTGACACTCATCCCCGAGGCAGCACCTGCACCTTCGCTACGCCGACGCGCAGCAACTCCATAGCCTTGCCCGTAAGCCTCACGCGCACGCTGTCGACGCGTTCGACGGCGAACAGGCCATCCGCGGTCATCGGCGACAGGCGAGCCGGCTCGCGATCGGCGCGAGTCAGCCATAGGGTTCCGTCGCGGAATTCGACGGTATTCGCTCCGTAGCGGCCCGCCAGCGCCTGCAAACGACCGGGCTTGAATGTCACAGGATTGAGCCTGGCGTCGGCCGCGACCTTCGCCCACGAATAATCGGCGAGATTCTCCGCGCTCACGTCCTCCTTCTCACTCAACCGTTTGAGCGCCAGGGAGTGCGCGACTTCCAACGCCTGAGCCGGACTGGCCGCGATGCTCGGAGTCACTCCGACACCCTCCCAATTGGTATTGCTGATGGGATGAACCGGTCGACCATACGACACGCTCAAAACAAAATTGGGCGCGATCGGCAGCAGCCGATTGTTGTTGGCCGCTCCCACTGTCTTCGATCCGATCAACTCGCCCAGTTTGAACTGCTGCACGTCGTACGCGAACGCTTCGGCGGCCGAGGCCGAACTGAGATCGATCAGGACATACAGCGGCATGCCCTTCAGTCGCCCGGCCGGCAAGCGATCCAGCGTTCGCGATTGCGACGGCGTGGCGGAGCCCTCCAGGAAAGTCATTTCCAAAACGTCGGCGTCCATGAAATGGCTCACCAGGTAGCGAACCGCGGAATGCGCGCCGCCGCCGTTGCCTCTGATATCGATGATGACGGCGTCCCCGTCCTTCAGGAACTGCATCGCTTCGTCGTAGGCCGCGCCCGTCCGATCGCCGAGCCAATCGAATCGGCTGATCCTGAGATAACGGACGTTGCCGCCGAGGACTTTCATCTCGGTCAGCCCGTGATGCTCGCGAACCGCAAGCCGCTGCCACAACGCCTCCTCGCCGCCGTCCCCATCCGCACCGCGGGTCGCGATGGCATAGCCGGCGGGATCGAACGATAGAAACAAATGTTTATCGCGGCCCACGCTCTTCAGATCCTCGGTCACTCGTTCGGCAAAGACCAAAGGATCGTCCGTGGTGTAGCGACCAGTGCGCTCTGCATTCTTCAAGTGTTCGACGATGCGAGGTCGCATCTCGGGGAAGACGTACTGCTCCTCGAACGCCGTCGCGATGGCTTTCAAAGCAGCCTCGCGCTCCGCCGCCGATAACGCTGGAGGGCCTGACTGGGCCAGCGCCTGAGTGCAGATCAGCCAGCACATCGCCAGCGCCGTGCTCAAACGACGCGATAGAACGGTCGCCATCAGCTTTTCTTCCTGCTTTTGGAACGCTTGTGTTTCGTCGCTGCCGCCTCGATTCGCTGCGTGAAGGAAGCGCGGTCGAGCGCGTCGATCGCCTCCCGCAACAGATCGGACAACGGCATCGAGAGCTCCGAGTCCAGCAGTCGGGCCGCATCGTTGGTTGCGCTCCAATGCTGCTCGAGTTTGGGAATCATGGCTTTGGCGGCAGGCGTGAGCGCGACGATCCGCTCACGCGCATCGCTGCCCGGCTCGAAGCGCACCAGCCCCTTCTCGACCATCTGCGCGACAGTCTGGCTGGCAGCGGAATGCGTGATACCGGCGCTACGCGAGATGCTCCGGATCGAAGCCGGCCCCGACGCCATCAGGGCGCGCACAATGGGCGTGTAGCGCGGCCGATAGTCCAATCCGGACTCGACATAACTGCGCTCCACGGCGCCATCGAGCTTCTCGATCAGATGTCTCAGCAACGTCCCCAGCGTGGGGTTGGGTCGATCCGGCATGGGGGAAATGTATAAGCGCTGTTACATTTTGGCAAGCGCCAGATTTCAGTTCGTTTTGCCAGGCCGCGTTATAAGATTGGCAATGGCGCCCGCTAGTGCTTCGACCGATATGGAATCGCACGCATCTACTTCTCACCCAGCACGTACCGCTTTCGTGTTCGCGGGTGGCGGCAGCCTCGGCGCCGTGCAAGTCGGCATGCTCAAGGCGCTGATGAGAATCAAAGTGCTGCCCGATTTCGTGGTGGGCGCCTCGGTCGGCGCGATCAATGGAGCTTACTTTGCCGCCCAACCCGACGTGGAAGGCGTCGCACGGCTCGAGCGGATCTGGAGCAAGCTCCGCAGCGCCGACGTCTTCCCGTTCTCCATCGTGAACAGCCTGCTCGCCATCCTCGGCCGTAGAGATCACCTCATCGCGCCGGCGTTCTTGAAATCTCTGTTGGACTCCGAGCTTCCTTGCGAGACGTTGGAAGCCGCGCGCATTCCTTGTCATGTGATCGCCACGAACGTGCTCACTGGCACCGAAGTCGCCATGAACACCGGTCCAATGACAGACGCGCTGCTCGCGAGCGCGGCCATTCCGGGCGTGTTTCCGTCCGTGGCGATCAATGGCGACTACCTCATGGACGGAGGTGTCGCCAACAACACGCCGATCTCCACTGCAGTCGCACTCGGCGCGACACGCATCATCGTCCTACCTACGGGCATGTCATGCGCGCTGCCAAAACCGCCACGCGGCGCCGTCGCTGTCGCTCTTCACGCGTTGAACTTGTTGGTGATGCGACAACTGGTGAGCGACATCGAGCACTTCTCCGACAGAGTCGAGCTCGTCGTGCTGCCGCCACTGTGTCCAGTCGCCGTCACGGCTTATGACTTCTCGCAGACGGCGGACCTGATTCGCCGCTCGGAAGCTTCGACGCGGCTGTGGCTCAAACAGAAGGGCCTGCACGACCGCGGCACGCCCCCCGAGCTGTTACCTCACGAGCACGACGAACACGACACACACGCTCACGTCGGTGCAGTTTGATGTCCCATCGGGACGGAGTGAATCCACGCCGGCTTGCGCTCCGATCTACACTCCGTTAGACGCTCGAAGCCGCCTTTATCTTCATGAAATATTCAGTGCTGTTGGTGTTGCTGACGCTGGCGGGTTGCATGGCGCAGCCCACCGTAACCTCCTGGCTCGATCCGGTGTCGGTCGCCACGATCACATCGCAGACTGAGCCGCTGGTTCTGATGCGTGGCTCTGGCAGGATCAACCAGCGGAAGCTCGCGCAGCTGACCGCCATCGAGGTCAATCGCATGGGCGCGCGGCGCCTGTACCTGGTGCTGATCCCCCGCAGCACCGGCGACGTCACCTACAAACAGCAGACCAGCTTCGAGAGCTCTTTCCAACAGATCAAGCTGCGCATGGACGATCGGTCGCTTGCGCTCACTCAGTACACGGGCAACCTGGCCGAGCTGGGGATCGGTCAGCCGGCGCTGCCGCTGCCCATCGACGGCTCGGCCCCGATGTATTTCCCGATCGAGCGCGACGACCTTCGAGCCATGGCCGCGTCGAGCCGGATCGAGCTCACGGCGCTGGGCCTGCCGAAGGAGCCGCAGCTCTACGAGGAATGGAAAGACGGCCGACGCAGCCTCAGCGATTTTCTGAGTCAGTTGCCCGCCGAGTCATCGACCTCGCCGCGGGACGAGGCGCCTTGACGGAAGCATCGTCCGTCGCGCCCTCCTCTGCTCAGCTACTCAGGTTCGGACAGTCCAAGCTCGCACCCGTGGCCCAACCGCGAACAGCGGCGCCGATCTCCTTCGCGCGACCCATGCTGCCGCGATAGATGGTCACTTTGGTCGCCGATGCACCGGCAGGCGCCGCATCGGCAACCAGAATGTAGAAGCCGCCCTCCGGCTTCTTGCCAATAGTCGTGTGCGGCCCGAAATCGACCTGCACCGCCAGCTCCGTCTGACCGTCGGCTACCGATAGCGAAGGTTTGTAAGCGGAGCGAGTGGTTTCCGTCATGGTCATGTTGCCTTGGAATACCGGGCCCGAAGAGCTGGTGGCCACCGCCAGGCACTCGTTCGATTTCTTGCGCAGCGTCTCGACGACTTGCTGATATGGGCGCGCCGCCTCGAATGTCTCGACTGTTCCCAGCGAACTGCCGCCGACGACTTGCCGGAATTCAGTCGGATTCATCGGCTGTAAAGCGCCGCAGCCCGACAACGTAACGCTTAGAACGATCCCAACCGCGAGCCTGAGTTTCATTGCCGCTCCCGAACAGTGCCAGGGCGGCAAGACTAGCAACTGCCCGGCCGACGCAATCAGCCGGGCGTTCCAAATATGTGAGCGCGTTCACCCTTCGCGGGCAAACGCGCTCAGCCACGGCCCCGCAAAGTCTACCGGTCGGGGCCTCCGAAGTTGTATTTCAACCCGGCGAAGATGAAGCGGCCGCGAGACTCGTAGATGCCGCTGTTGCCGATGCCGCCCGTGCCGCCGCCCTGCCCGGTCAGGCCGAAAGGCGGCACTTTGTCAGCCACGTTGTCGACGCCGACATAGACATTCAGGGAATCGGTGAAGTCATAAGACGCGCGCACGTCGTGATACATGACCGAGGGGTAGTAACGCTCCCGCGCGTAATCCAGATTCTGCGGCGGACGGCCCTGCAGGCTGAAGATGTCTTCGTACTGGTTCAGCACCATCTTGCCGATGTAGCGCAGCTCGTAGCCCAGCGTGAACGGGCCGCGCTTGAAGTCGGCGTTGAAATTGAATGCATCCTCCGGATCGCCGAGCTCCAGCAGGACCTGATCGGCGTAACCGGGATCGGCAGGATTCAGGAAGTCGTCCCGCTGCAGCGTATGCGTGTAGACCAGTCGCGTGCTCAGGTCGCCGACACTGCCGAGGCGCTGATTGAAGCCCACTTCCAGATCGATGCCGCGAGAGGTGGAGCTGGCATAGTTGAGAACGACCTGCTGCAAGCTGCCCTCGAGGATCTGGTACTGCTCCTCACCCTGCGGTCCGCCGCCCGCGCCCGCGCGCTGAAACAAGCCGCAGAACTGATTGTTGAGATCGGCGCTGTCGTAGCAGGCGTCGAGAATCTGCTGGGCGGTGGGGGCCGTGATCACGTCATCGATGTCGATGTCGAAGTAGTCCACCGACAATGTCAGGCTCGGCAGGAAGTCTGGCCGGAACACGAAGCCCGCCGTGAACGAATCGGATGTTTCTTCCTTGAGGTTCGGATTGCCGCCGGTCAGGAAGCTCAGCGAAGACGCATAGACGAAGTCGTAGTCCGCCGGAATTCCCGCGGCCGCGCAGTTCGCTGCGCGCGTCGCTGAACCAGTGGCAATGTTTCGGGCCGAGCAAGGATCGTTCACGAGAGCGAAGTTCTGGCCGAGCGCTGAATACAAGTCCACCAGGTTCGGAGCACGCACCGCGCGAGCCTTGCCGACACGGAAGCGCAGGCTGTCGATCGGCGCCCATTCCAGGCCGTAGTTGTGCGCCAGGACTTCTCCGGTCGCGCCCTTGTAGTCCGCGTAACGGCCGGCGGCATTGAGGGTCAGCATCTCGGCAAAGGGTTTGTCCGCCAGCAACGGCACGCGGAACTCTGTAAACGCCTCGCTGACTTCGAAGGTCGGCGGATTGAAGAACGGCAACGCGTTGTAGAACGTCATTCCGTTCTCGACCAGATCGTCGGATTTGAAGTAGTTGTCCTCGGTGCGGTGCTCGACGCCGAGCGCGAGGCCGATCGGACCGGCGGGCAGTTCGAACCAGCGCTGGCTGGTGCCGGAGATCGACGCGGCGGCCACGAACTGTTCGATCTTGGCGACCGAGGTCGTGTTCGAGAGCAGATAGTTGCGCATCGCTGGGGTGATGTTGCCTTCACCGAAGGGGTTGAATGGCACGCAGGCGGCGACGTCGCCGGCGAGCAACGAAGTCGCGTAATCGTTGGAAGCGGAGAACGGATAAATCAGCGCCGCGTCCGGATCGATCTGCGAGCGACAAACGATCTCGCCATTGGCGTTGCGCGTCGAATCCATCGCGAGCAGGAACCGCTGCTGGTTCAGATTGCCGAGCACCTCGGTGTCTTCCTTGAACTCGCCGACGTTCACGGAGACTTCGTAGTTCCAGTCGTCGGCAAAATTGCCGGCCACGCCGAGCACGATGCGAGTCGTTTCGCGTACCGCGTCCTCCTGACGCGGCCCGAGTTCGAGCAGATTCCGGCGCAAGACAATAGGAGAGCTACCCGACGGCGGAGCGAGACCCACGGTTGCATACGCTGCTCTGATCTGCTCGCGCGTGGCATCGCTCAGAAACGGATTGTCGAAGCGCGGCATCTCGCGATCGCCATCGATGGTGCCGCCCTGGAAAAAGGCGGGACCGCCGAAGCGCAGCGAATCGGTGCGCACATATTTTGCTTCGATAAAAGGCTCGAAGGCCTCGCTGATCGTCAGATGGCCGACGACGTTCACCGAGGCGCGCTCGAGGTCGGGGAAGATCGCCATCGCATTACGCTCGCGGTTCGATGTGCCATTACCGCCGTCGTAATTGCCGTTCGGCGCGAGGCCGATGCGCGTGCCGGTCTGTGGCGTGATCGAGCCGTCCGGCTGAAATAAGAACGAGCAGCCGTACGCACGGCCGAGCGCATCGCGACCGCACGGAGCGAGACCTGAGGCCACGGTCGGCGTGAGCAGCAATGAGCCGCCATTGGCGAGCGTGGCGAAGCGGGCGTCCGCGTAGAACACGCGATCGAACGTGTCGTCGGCGCCATTCGGCGAACCGTTCGGATCCGTATCGCCGGCGACGAACAGGCCCTGCCTGCGCAGATTCGAGCGAGCCGAGGCGAAGAAAGCTTCCTGCTTGGCATACTCGACGTTGACCGCGATGTTGCCTCGGTCATCAAAGAAATTGGTGCCGGCGAGCACGCTTGCATAGTAGGTGTCGTTGTCACCCTTGGAGCTCTGGCCGCCCTGGCCGCGCACCTGGAAGCCCTCGAAATCTCTTTTCAGCACGAAGTTCACGACGCCCGCGATGGCGTCCGAGCCGTAGACGGCGGAATTGCCGCCCGTCACGACGTCGATACGTTCGACCAGATCGGTCGGGAACGTATTGGTGTCCGGCGACACGGCGTTGACGAGGATGTCTGCGCCCACGTGGCGGCGGCCGTTGACCAGCACCAACGTGCGCTGTGTACCGAGGCCGCGCAGGTCGAGCAGATTCAGTCCGGTCGTGCCGAGGAATCGGCTCGAGTTGGATTGACCGAACGTGGTGCGCATCGAGGGCAGATCGTTCAGCAGATCGCCCATGGCCGTATTGCCGGTCTGGAACAGTTCTTCGCCCGCCACGCTCATGACGGGGACGGCCGATTCGAGATTGGGCCGTGCGATACGCGACCCGGTGACGATCACTTCTTCGACATCTTCCTGTGCCATGGCCACCGAAGATGCGCCGAGTAGCGCGGCCGCCACAGCAACGAGCAGGACCCTTCGTTCATTACATCCGTGCATGAACAGACTCCCCATGTTTCAGGCGTTTATTTTCTTGCGCCCTCTCGCCGGCTCACGCCGATCCATTGCCGGGCGCCAGTTGTTACAAATTTATACAAGCTTGGGAGCGGAACGCAATGTTGTCGAGTCACCGCGGCCGTTTGTATGCAGCGGCCGTGACCATGGCGCTGAATTGTTCCGGCCGAATGGATCCCGGGCGGGCCATTCGTGACTTTCATCCGGCCGCGGCGGATGAAACAAACTAGGAGGAAACAGCAGATATACGAGCTAATGCATCGTTTACAACGCCGCGAACCATCCCTGGATCGTGCCGATGCAGCCGTGCCATCGAGCCCGTGCTATCAACAAGTCGGCGTGCTGGCTTCCTCGTCCCGCTGATCGCCAGGCAGACACACCGACGGCTCCAGCGTGCCGAACAGACTGACCTCCGGATCGAACGAGCCCCAGTCGATGTCGAGGCCGGCCTGCACCGTGCCTGTCTGGTTCTGCAGCGATCGCACCAGCGTTTCCGCCGGCGAGGTGAACAGCTGGTCGCCGAGGCCCTGGAATTGATTGAAGCCGGCCAATGCGGCGAACTCGTTCTGCGGAGAGAACAAGCTCAACGTCGTGGTCACGCCCGCGGACGGCAGTGTCGCCGGCGCGCGGTTCGGATCGTTGGGATTGATGGTCTGCGGCACGAACAAGCGCAGGCTGTTGCCGGCGCTGAGTTGGAACTCGATCAAATCGCTCGCCGTGCCGATCTGTCCGCCCGTCTCATCGGTCGTTCCCGCGCGCAATTCCGCGACGCGCGCCGTCACAGGGCTCGCACCGGGCGCGGCGTAGATATTGCGCCCTGCTGCGAGCAGCAGCGTGTCGCTGGCGTTCACGTGCGCGAGAATCAAATCGCCCGCCCGCGTGAGCAATTCGATATCGCCGGCCTCGCCGCCCGAGGCTTGCACGTTCACGTTTTCCAGGCCGTTCGCCTCGTCGATGAAGATGCCGCCTGCCGTCGAAGTGGCGTTCAATGTTTCCACATTCGTGTCCAGTCGCCCGGCGCTATTCAGCGTCGAGCCAGACAGCGTGGACGCTGTGCCGATCCATCGCGCGCTGAGGGTCAGGGCATTGGCGGACAAGCGCGTCGAGTCGTTGCCGTCATCGGCGATCGCGCCTGACGCTGCGGTGAGCCTGACGTCATTGGACGCAGCCACCGTGTTCACGACGATGTCGCCTGCAACGCTGTTTACGTCGATGTCGCGGGCGGCGCTTGCGTTGGCCAGCGTCAAGCCGTTCTGCTCGCTGATGTATATGTCGCCGGTGCTGGCGGCGGCGGTCAGCGTATCGATGCTCGTGTTGAGCCGCGCACTGCTCGCGCCGATCGACGCAGCGTTTGCCGTGAGCGAGCGACCGGAGATCGAGTGACCTGCTGCACCCACGATTGCGCCACGGCTTGCCGCTGTTCCGGCATTCAACGTGATGTCATTTGCGCCGGCGCTCACCGCGCCGTTGAGCGTGATGCCGTTGCCTGCGCCACCGGCTGCCAGCGTTACGCCCGCGCCGGTCGCGGATGTCACAGTCAGCGCGCCGTTCGTCGTCTGCACGTCAACTGCGCCGCCAGTCGCATTGGCGGTGAGGGTCAATGCATCGGACTCAGTGACGAAAATGCCGCCGTTCGTGCTCGTTGCGTTCAGCGAGGCGACGGTCGTGTTCAAGCGCGCGGCGCTTGTGCCGATCGTTGAGCCCGTCGCAGTCAGCGAGCTGGCGGTGATTTGATTTCCCGCGCTCGCGACAATCGCGCCTCGGCTTGCAGCGGTTCCGGCCGTTAATGTCACATCGCCCGTGCCGGCGTTCACCGATCCGTTGAGCGTGATGCCACTGCCGGCCCCGCCCGCAGTGAGCGTTACATCGCCCGAGAGGGCGTTCACATTCACTGCACCGTTCAGAGTGATGCCGTTACCAGCGCCAGCTGTCGTCAGTGTCACAGCGGTGCCAGAGGCTCGAGTTACCGTCAGCGCGCCATTGGTCGTCTGAACGTCGACTGCGCCGCCGGTCGCACTTGCCGTGAGGTTCAGTGCATCGGACTCAGTGACGAAAATGCCGCCGTTCGTGCTGGTCGCATCCAGCGAGGCAACGGTCGTGTTCAAGCGCGCAGCGGTTGTGCCGATGGTCGAGCCGGTCGCGGTGAGCGCGCCGCCAGTGATTCGACTGCCCGCGCCTGCGACGATCGCGCCGCGGCTCGCCGCGCTGCCCGCCGTCAATGTCACATTGCCCGTGCCGGCATTCACTGCGCCGTTCAGCGTGATGCCGCTGCCGGCTCCACCCGAGGTCAGCGTCACACCTGCGCCGGTCGCTGAAGTCACAGTTAGCGCGCCATTCGTCGTTTGCACGTCAACTGCGCCGCCGGCCGCATTGGCAGTGAGGCTCAGTGCATCCGACTCCGTGACGAAGATGCCGCCGTTCGTGGTGACCGCATCCAGCGAGGTGATGGTCGTGTTCAAGCGTGCAGCGCTCGTGCCGATCGTCGAGCCAGTCGCGGTGAGCGAGCCGGCGATGATCTGGTTGCCAGCGCCCGCGACGATCGCGCCACGGCTTGCAGCGGTTCCCGCTGTCAGAGTCACATTGCCCGTGCCCGCGTTCACCACGTTGTTCAGCGTGATGCCGCCGCCGGCTCCACCCGCCGTCAATGTCACATCGCCCGCGAGAGCGTTCACTGCGCCGTTCAGGGTGAGGCCGTTGCCTGCGCCACCTGCCGCCAGCGTTACAACATTGCCAGTGGCTTGAGCCACGGTGAGCGCGCCGTTGGTCGTCCGGACGTCGACTGCGCCGCCGGTCGCGTTGGCCGTGAGGTCCAACGCATCGGACTCGGTGACGAAAACGCCGCCGTTCGTGCTGGTCGCATTCAGCGAGGCGACGCTCGTATTCAAGCGCGCAGCGCCCGTGCCGACCGTGGAACCAATCGCGGTAAGCGCGCCGCCGGTAATTTGATTCCCCGCGCCCGCGACAATTGCGCCTCGGCTCGCAGCTGTTCCGGCCGTCAGTGTCACATTCCCGGTACCAGCGTTCACTGCATTGTTCAGTGTGATGTCGCTGCCGGCTCCACTCGCCGTCAGCGACACATCGCCTCCGCCGGAATTCACGGCGCCGTTCACGATGAGTCCATTGCCGTCGCCGCCGGAGGTCAGCGTCACGCCTGCGCCGGTGGCCGAAGTTACAGTCAGTGCGCCATTCGTGGTCTGCACGTCGACTGCGCCGCCAGCCGCGTTGGCCGCGAGCGTCAGTGCATCCGATTCAGTGATGAAGATGCCGCCGTTCGTGCTGGTCGCATCGAGCGAAGCAACGGTTGTATTCAGGCGCGCAGCGCCGGTGCCGATCATCGAACCCGTCGCGATCAGCGAGCCGCTGGTGATTTGATTGCCGACGCCCGCGACAATCGCGCCGCGGCTCGCAGCCGTTCCGGCCGTCAGAGTCACATCGTTCGCACCGGCGTTCACCGCTCCATTCAGTGTGATGCCACCGCCATCGCCAGCCGCCATCAATGTCACATCGCCCGCACTCGCGGTCACCGCGCCATTGACGGTGAGAACACTGCCAGCGCCGCCGGCGATGAGCGTCACGTCGTTGCCGCTCGCCGAGGCGACGGTCAACGATCCGTTCGCGGTGCGAACATCAGCCCCGCCACCCGACGCATTCACAGCCACTGATAGCGCGTCGGCTTCGTTGATATACACGCCGCCGCTAGTGGTCGCTGCCGTCAGCGTATTCACCTGTGTGTCGAGCGCGTTGCCGGATGTGCCTAGCGATGTGCCCGACAGCGTTGCGATATTGCTCACGATTCGCGTGAGGTTGTCGCCGTCATCGGCGACCGCGCCGCCGGCAGTCAGCGTGATGTTGCCGTTGCCGACATCGAGCCTGCCCAGCGTCACACCGTTCGTTTCGTTGATCGTTAGGTTCTGGTTGTTGCCGAGAACCGCGCTCAGCTGAGCGACGTTCGTATTCAAAACCGTCGCGCCACCGGCGGCGCCCGAACGGAAATCGAGGGACGTCGCCGTCAGCGTGAACTCACGCGGAGTGCCATCGTTGTCGACGACATCGGTCGCCCCGCGCACCAGCAGTCGATCCACCGGCTGATCCGTGAACCCACCGCTCGAGGGCAGCGTGAGCACGCCGCCCGAGCGCAGTCCGAGCTGCGTCGTGTTGTTGCTGCCGATGTTGATGGCGCCAGGCGGGAGCCCGGCAACGTTCAAGTCACCGGCCGACTGCAACACGATGGCGCCGGACCGATTCGATCCGCTGCCCAGCGTGATCGCGCCGGCGGCGAATATCGGCGCACCGGAGATATTCAGATTGATCTGTCCGTTATTGCTCGCCACCGACGCAGTCAGCGTGCCGTTGGTCTGCACGTCCACCGAAGAACCGACGTCCGCATCGTTATCCGCATCGAAGTCCACGACCGTGCCGATGCTGGTCGCGGCGCTCAACGCCACACTGGCACCGGAGATAACGCTCGCGTCGTTGTTGTCGTCGATGATGGCGCCGGTCGTCGCGGTCAATGACACGAGATTGGCCGCGCTGATGTTGCCGGCCACGATGTTGCCCGTCGCGCTCGTCACGATCACGTCGTTGCCAGCGCCGGCTGCGCTGACGTTTGTGAGTGCGAGGCCATTCAATTCGCCGATGTAGACGCCGCCGGTTGCGGTGGCGGCCGACAACGAGCTTACGTTTGTATCGATCTCCCCGTTCGCACCGGCGGCGCCGATCGCCGTGCCCGCGGTCAGCGTCAACGTTCCGGTGTTGATGCGAGTGCTGTTGAGGCCATCGTCGGTGATGGCGCCAGCCTCAGCGGTCAGCGTTACCGCATTGGCTGCGCTGATGTTGGCAACCGCAATGTTGCCCGCCGTGGCGGTCAACGTCACAGCATCGCCAGCGGTGACGGTGTTCGCCGTAATGTCGCCCGTCGCGCTCGTCACGTTCACGTCGCTGCCAGCGCCCGCCGCACTGACATTCGTCAGCACCACGCCGCTCAGTTCGCCGATATAGACGCCACCCGCATCGGCATCCGCGGACAACGAGGCAACGTCTGTATCGATCTGATCAGTCGCACCACTGGCGCCGATCGCAGTACCTGCGTTCAGCGTCAGCGTTCCAGCGGTGATGAGCGTGGCATTGTCACCGTCATCAGCGATCGCGCCCGTCGTGGCGGTTAATGTCACCGAATCCACCGCAGACACCGTGTTCACGACGATGTCGCCTGTCGAACTCGTCACGATCACGTCGTTGCCAGTGCCGGCCGCGCTGACGCTTGTGAGCGTGAGGCCGTTCAACTCACCGATATAAACGCTTCCAGCACTGCCAGTAGCGATCAACGAAGTGACGTCCGTATCGATCTGGCCGCCCACACCGGAGTCGCCAATCTGCGAGCCGTTCAGCGTGGCTGTCTGCGCGGCGATACGAGTGGCATTGTTGAAGTCGTCTCTGATGTAGCCAGCCGTGGAGACCAGTGTCACCTCATCAGCCGCGCTTACGCTGCCGACTGTGATAGTGCCCACGCTCCTCACGTTCACGTCGCTGCCAGCGCCCCCCGCGGTAATGGCCAACAGTGTGACGCCATTCAACTCGTCAACGTGGACGCCGCCGGCGACGGTGGAGGCCGATAGAGAGGTTACGTCTGTATCGATCTCTTCGTTCGCACCGGCCGCGCCGATCGTCGTGCCGGCGTCCATCGTCAGCGTTTGCGCGGCGATGCGCGTGGCATTGTCACCGTCATCGGTGATCGCTCCCCCCTGGGCTGACAGGCTCACCACATCCACCGCAGTGACGGTGTTCACGACGATGTCACCCGTGATGCTCATCACATTGACATCGCTGCCCGCGCCCGCCGCACTGACGTCCGTGAGGGTGAGGCCGTTCGCCTCGACGATATGGACACCCCCCGCGTCGGCGGTGGCCGTCAGCGAGGTCACGTCCGTATCGATCTGGCCGTTCGAAGCGTTGGAACCGATTCCGAGGCCGGCGCTCAGCGTAGCGGTCGTCGCGGCGATACGAGTGGAGTCGTTACTGTCGTCGGTGATGCTGCCGGTCGTGGCGGTCAGAGACACCTCATCCACCGCGGTCACGGCGACCACGCCGATGTTGCCCGTCTCGCTCGTCACGTTGATATCGCTGCCGGCGCCGAGCGCGCTGACGGCCTGCAACGTCAGGCCGTCCAACTCGCCGATGTAGACGCTGCCGGCGTCGGCGGTCGCCGTCAACGAGGTTACGTCGATATCGATCTGACCCGTGACGCCGCTCGCGCCGATCGCCGTGCCGGCGATCAACGTGAGCGCTCCAGCGGTGATGCGCGTGTCGTCGTCATCGTCGTCGGTAATGGCGCCCGTCGTGGCCGACATTGCGTTCAACGTCACCGCGTTCGCCGCGCTTACGGAGCCCACGACGATGCTGCCCTCGATGCTCGTCACATGCACATTACTGCCAGCGGCGTCCGCTCTGACGTCCGTCAGCGTGACGCCATTCTGTTCGCTGATGTAGATACTGCCGGCATCAGCCGTAGCCGACAGCGAGTTCACGCTGGTATCGATCTGACCGCCCGCCGCGGCCGAACCGATCGATGTGCCGGCGTCCAATGTCAGCGTGTCAGCAACGATGCGTGTGGCGTCGAGAGTGTCGTCATTGATCGCGCCGACCGCGGTCAGCGTCACCGCATCGGCTGCGCTGACGTTGGCCACGACCATGGCGCCCGTGATGTTCGACACGTTCACATCGTTACCGGCGCCGGCCGCACTGACATTCAGCAGAGTGACGGCGTTCGACTCGCGAATGTAGACACTGCCGGCGGCGGCGGTGGCCGACAACACGTTTACGGCTGTATCGATCTGAGCGTTTGTAGCGGAACCGCCGATCGCGGTGCCGGCGCTCAGCGTCAACGATGCAGCAGCGATGCGCGTGCTATTGTCACCGTCGTCGACGATCGCACCAGCCGACGATGTCACGTTCACGTTGCCGGTGGTCGTGATCGAGGTGACGCGAATGTTTTGAGCGCCAGTCAAAGTGACGTCCGCCGAGCCGGCGTTGATCAACGATCCGTTCTGCATCGTGATCGCACCCGAGCCGTCACCGCCCGTGCCTGGCGATGCGGAGCTGTCGGCGATGAGATTCACGGCGCCGTTGTTCGTGATGATGTCGCCGTTGAGCGTGATGTCCCCGCCTGCCTCGAGCGTCAGCGAGCGGCCGCTCGCAGCGGTCATGATCGAGACATCGATGGTCGCATTGGCGTTCTGAGTGATGTCGTTGGTGGCTTGCAGAACGACGTTGGTGGTCCCGAGCAGCGTCTCGATGGCCGAGTTGCCGATGGTCGCGTCGCCCGTATCCTCCGCGAATGCATAAGTGCCGTCACTCACGTCGGGGTCGGTGGTGTTCGAGTTGTTGATCGTGATATTCGTCGGATCGAGCAGCAGCGAGCCGATGTCTCCATGCGCCGCGGTGAGATCGGCGCGGCCCCGGAACACGAGATGTTCCTTGCCTGACACTTCGGCGAAACCGCCGTTGCCCGACAAGGCGCCGCCGCGCGCGGAAATAGAACCACTGAAGCGTGTGATCTCATCCGCCCACACGATGACGCGGCCACCGTCGCCGGCGACGCCTGCGTCGGCACGGATGCTCGCATTCGCGCTCACATACGTGCGCTCTGCATTCAGCACGTCGGGATTCTTACCCTGATAGTCGCCGCCGATCAGTGCAGTGCCGCCGCTCGTCGCACCCGACACATCGACCAGCGCGGAGTCGAACAGGCCAACCTGTTCGCCGAGCATTTCAACTCTGCCGCCGCTACTCACCGCATCGCCCGCGGATGCATCGATCACTCCGCTCGAACGCACCGTGCCGCCAGCGCCCATCAATCGAATCGTTCCGCCGCTGTTGTCGATGCGATTCGCGCGCACCACTCCCGTGTTGTTGACGAGGTTCGCGAACACACCGTCGACCGCTTGGGCAGTCAGCAGCACCTGGCCGCCGTTCGCTTCGATGACGCCGCTGTTTGCCACGGCAGCGCTCGCGCCGGCATTGTTCGAGACCAACTCGCCGTCGACTTCCAGCCGCAACAAGCCGTCGCCGGCAAGATCGAGCGTCGCCGCGCGTCCGGCCGCGAGATTCACCGTGCCGAAATTCGCGATGATGCTGCCGTCATTGGTGACGCGGCCGCCGAGCAACGTGACCGAGCCGCCGCTTGCGGCAGAGATCGCGCCGTTGTTGACGATCGCGCCGACATCCGTGTTCGACGTGCCGAACGTATAGCGCCCCGTCGCGGCGTCGAAACCGACCACGTCGAGCGAGCTGGCGACCAGCGAGCCGACGTTGAGCTGGGCCGAAGCCCCGAACAGCATGCCGTTGGGATTGACCAGAATGACCTGGCCGTTGGCGTCGATGCGGCCGAAGATCTGACTCGGGTTCTGATCCAGAATGCGATTCAGCGCCACCGAAGACGAGCTCGGCTGGTTGAACTGCACGCTTTCGTTGGCGCCGACGTCGAACGTGTTCCAATTGAGCTGCACGTGTTGCGAGCTCTGGTCGATCAGGGTCGTGCCCGCGGTGGGCGTCGAGATCGTGGCGTCTCCGGTGACGACCACGCCGCCGGTCGGACCGGCGACGGCCACCGAGACCATGCTGAAGCCGAGCAGTGCGAACGCCGGCGCCGACAGGCCGGAGCGACGGCCGCAAATGGTCCGGACGGCTTGTATCAGCTGATTGTTGTGCCGCTTGTTCATGGAAATTCCCTTTTTCTTGAAGCTCGCCCAGATTTAGAAGCTGGCGCCGAGGCGGAAATAGTATTGAGGGTCGCGGTCGTTACCGACCGGCCGGTTCGAGAGTGGGGTCGCGACTTCCAGGCGCGCGAATACCTGCCCGGGCACAGCGAACTGCAGCGCGCCGCCGGCGCCAGAGAGTTCCACGCTCCTGTCCTGCGAGGGCAGCAACGGCGGATTGAGCCAACCCTTGGCGTAATCCGCGAACAACGACAGCTGCAACAGCTGGCCCCAGTTATAAGTGCCGAAGGCCGGACGCTTGGCGATGACGGGCGCGCCCAGGATCAGCTCGAGCGAGGCGATGCCGCCGCGCTCCGCGAGCACTTCGGACACCGAGTAGGCGCGCACACTGTTCGGACCGCCGAGCGAAAACTGTTCGAGCGACACGAGCGGATCGTCGCTGTACTGGCCGTCCACGCGCAGCAGGACGGAGGTGTTTTGCGTGAGCCGCTGCAGGCGCTGGATTTGCAGCGAGATCTTGTCGAACTCGCCCGAAGCGCCGAGGCGGCTGGCGCCGCCGATGGCCGACGGATCGTAGTCGTCGAGCGAGTCGAGCAGATCCTTGAAGCCGTGCGTGTACGACAGCGTGAAGCGATTCACGCCGCGAAAGCGTGTGTCGAACTGTTCCAATTGCGCGTCAACACGCGCAGTCGTGAGCTTGTCATCGTAGATAGCTGACGGTGGCGCGCTGAACTCCGCAGACTTCACGTTCATTGCGAGCCCGATGCTGGCCGAACCGAGGCGGCTGCGAGGAAAGTCGTGGCGATAACCGATCTCGTCGACCTGCGTTTCGCCTTCTGTATCCGTCGTCGCGAGACTGGCGGCGCTTGCGCCGACGGTGTACGTGTTCGTTAGATGCAGCACTCGTATCGAGTCGCGCGGACTGAACAGAGGAATCTCGTAGTCGAGCCCTCCGTAAACGCCATGCGTGCTGCTGTCGGACTCATCGAGTGCATACAGCCCGATGAGCTGCAAGCGATCCGCGCGATGCAACGGATCGTTGAAAGTGAGTACGAGCTGACCGCGGTACTCGCCCGCGAATTCCGAGCCGTGATTGTCGAGCGCCGTCTCCATCTTGAACCGATCTTCGGACTGCACACGCACCGTGAGCCGGCTCGTGCCTACTTCGCGGCCCGCGCCGAGCACGCCGAACGCCGTCACGCCGGGATAGTTCGTCAATGTGAGCAGCGCCGACTCGATCGAGTCCTTCTCGATCGGCTCGCCGAGCAGCGACTGGAAGGGCCGCTCCAACATTTTCGCGCGGTAGCCCTGATTGCCCTCGACCTGAAGCTCCGCCAGCGTCCCTTCGAGCACCTGAACCACGACTTCGCCCCCGACGACTTCCTGCTCGGGCACGAACGACTGCGCGAGGATGTAACCATGCTCGCGGTAGTACGCCCCGACCTTGGCGGCGACTTCGTGCAGTTGGTTGATCGAATAACCCTGGGCGGGTTGCTCGAGGCGCGCGGTCTCGAGCAGAGCCGCGGCTTCCGCGACGCTCACTCCGTGCGAAGGCCGGTCGGCCGCGCCGACGAGCCGGAACGCTTTGACTACGATCCGCGGGCCCTCATCCAAACCGAGCGGCCGGTCGTACACGCGAGGAATGGTGAAGAGATCGTCACGCGGTTTGGCCACCGGCACCGCGGGCTCGACCCTCGGCAGAACACCGCCCGGCGTCGCTGCGGGCGGCACTTGCGCATTTGCCGCCTCGATCGCCAGGCTCACCGCCAACGCAATCAACAACACCGAATTCCGTCGAGCCACGATTACCGTACCTCCCGTAAAACTCGAAAACCAGTTAACGCATCCCGCGTATCGGGAGGCAGTCCTTCGCGAAGTGACAGCCGAAGCTTTGTGGAGCTGTCGGCATACGATCCGCCGCGCGCCACACGCATGCCGTCGGCAGATGAGTTCACCGCAGCGCCATCGCTCGGCGCACCGGTGAAGTTATCGATCCATCCGTCTTCAACCCACTCGCGCAAATTGCCGAGGGTGTGCAGCAGCCGAAATGCGTTGTCGTTGAATTTTTGGCTGCGTGGCGCCGGCGCCGTGAGCGTCGTCAGCATGGAATAGTGCGCGTCGGTTGGCGACAGCGCATCGCCGCCCGGCACGAGCCTGCTTTGTCCCGCGCGCGCGGCATATTCCCACTGCGCCTCAGTCGGCAGGCGATACCGATATCCCGTCGCGCTCGACAGCCACTCGACATACGCGCGCGCGTCCTGCCAGCTCACATTCACGACCGGGAAGTCATCTCCCGACCAAGGCTGAGTGGCGCACGAACGATCCGTGTCGTCGCAGAACGCTCGGAACTCCGCTTGCGAAACTTCGTGCACGGAAATCGCGAACGGCTCGCGAATTGTGACGCGGTGAATCGGCTGCTCGGTGGGATCCGCGGTGCTGCCCATATCGAACTCGCCCGCGGGAATCAGCGCCAGCTGCGGTCCGCTCCCGCCCGAGGGCAAGGTGTCCTGACAGAACGGACGGCGCGAGCGAATCAACTCGGGGCGGCAGGTGTCCGGATGAGTCGTCGATGCGGTCGCCGGGGACGATGTCGACGCAACCTTGGTTACAGCGGCGCTCGCGGTGTTCGGCTTCGGCGCGCTCGTGTCGACATCGACCTGAGCCGCGCGCGGCGTGGGTGGTTCGCTTGGAATCTCTTCAGGGGCCGGCGCTGTCGGCATGCTCGGCGCGGACTCGGAACTCGCGGGCGATTCGGTCGAGGTGATGCGAATAGCCGAATCCGGCGAGTTCAGATCGAGGCCCACCGTCACGGCCAGGGCCGCGAGTGGGCTCGAGTGTGCCGTCAACGGAGTCTGAACTAGCGCTTGTTGTTCCTTGAAACGTTTGCGCAAGTCATCCACGAAACGTTGAAACCACGGCTCGCCCGCGACGGCTCCGATCTGCTGCTCGCCGAGTTCCAGCAATGCCACGTTCAACTCGGCAATGCGCGCGTCGCTCCAGTCCGCGCGTTGCACGAACGGCACGACGATGTCACGAACCGGGCTCGCCGGCGCGACGGAATCTGCAGCCACTTGCTCCTCGGGCGTCGGGCGCTGGAAGGCCCACCACGCAGCCGCAGCAGCCGCCGTGATCAAAACCAGAGATAACGATGCAACGATGATTCGAGGCCGTCTCGTCGTCCGAGTCGCCGCCGACGCCGCCGGCGCGGCCGCGGCCGGAGTTCTGGTCCGCGGAGGAAGTGTGCCGGCCGCACGGCCGAGCGAGCGCGGCTGAGTGACAGCCATCTCGTCGATCCCGCGTCCGTGCAATTGGAGCGAGTCGAGCAGCGGAGCACGCAGCTTCCGATAGGTCGCGAGGTCGAGCCTTCCCGAGTGATGATCTTGCGCCAGTGCGCGCAAGCGGGATGCGAGATCGGCGCTCATGTGTGCATCACCCGATCTCTCGCACGACACGCAAGCCGGTCACTGCATCGGCCGCGCCCGTGTGCGGGCGACTCGATCCCGGCGCGCATGCCGATACGTTGTCGCTGAAGGACCCACCGCGCGCGGCAATGAAACTATCGCCCACTACGAGCTCCTGCGCGTTGCCGAGATAGTTGTACAGACCCCAACCGTTCGATTTGCCGGATTGCACGGGCTCGAGCGCAACGCCGCGCACTTTCTTGCCGCCGATCTCGACCGAACAATTGACGGAGCTGACATCGGCGCTCCCGCCCTGCGCGTTGACGGCGTAGCTCCACTCCGCGTCTGTCGGCAGTCGATACACCGCGCCGCTATTGCTCGACAGCCACGCGACGTAGTTCTGCGCATCCTCCAGCGAGATGCTCGTGACAGGTCGGTCCGCCGACCCGTCCGGCGGTTTGCAAGCGCCGGTGCGCTCACAGTAAAGCGAATAATCCGCGATGCTGACCTCGGTACGGCCGAGCGCAAACACCTTCGCGTTGCCGTCACCTGCAGGAATCACGACCAGGTCTGGACCGCGACCGCCGCCATCCAGCGTGTCGTAACACACCGCTTGCCTGCGCCTGCCGTAGCCGGCGAGCTGCGCGGAACACGCAATCTCTGGCTGCGTGCGTGGAACGGCGACTTCCCCGACTGAATTGCCTGGTCGAACGGCGGCGACCCGCTGCGTGTCCTGTTTCGCAGGTGCAGTCTGCGGCTGCGCTCCTGCAGTCTGCCCGCTCGCCGCAGTCGTCGCGCTCTCCTCTGAAACATTCGGCGTCGTAGGCGCAACGTTGGGGGGCGCGCTGTCCTTTGGCGCGTTCAAGCTCTCGAGGATCGCTTCGCCAGCGAAAATCTCGCGCGCCGCTTTGGTGAGACGCTCGGCCTGCGCCGCATCGCTGGTCGTCCGAATGCGCGCGATGAGGTTGCCTGCGAGACGTTGCTTCACGGCGGCGCTCTCGGCGGCATCGAGTCGTGCCAGCCGCTCGAGCTCGCTGCGTGTTGCGTCAACGTCGATGTCGCTCGCGGATTGCAGACGCTTATCGAGCGCCTGATAACGCGTAAAGCGATCGCGCGCCTCGTTGATACCCATCATCGACGGCGCGACTTCGCCGGCGCGTGTAGTGAGCGTCATCGCATTGGCATAGCGCCCCTCTTTGGCAGCGATCGATGCCAGTCGCAGGTACGCGCCGCCGATCGCCTGCGGCGCTTCGTCGGCGAGGTAAGCGTCGCTCTTCGGCAAGTTCTCGCGCAACTCCGCGAACGATGCCAGCGCCTCCGTAACGTCGTTCGCGCGTGCCTGCAAAAGCAGTTTGTGCTTGAGCGCTTCCAGTTGCGCGAGCCGGCTGCGCTCTTGAGCTGCAGCTTCGCGCGCGGTGCGCGCTTCAGCGAGCAATTTCTGTTCGGAAGACAGAGCCGCGAGTTTCGGCGCGTACGCCCGTGCCTGATCGAGCATGCGGCCCGCCTCGGCCAAGCGATGTGCTTCGCGCAGCTCTCGCGCCTGTTCGATATATGCATCCGCTGCGTGCGTCTTGACCTGCACGACGTACGGATCGGTGCTCGGAACATACACAGCAAGCCTGCGCAACTCGAGCTCGATCTGTTGACCCCACTTCGGATCCGCTGCGCCACCTTGCACGAGCGCATCGATCTTGCTCTTGATCTGAGCGACGGCCGCGTCGCGCTGTGCCGCTGCGCCCGGCGCCGATGCGAGTTGCTCACGCTGCTGGTTGACGAACGCGGTGGAAACCAGGTCGGCATTGCGAGCCACGAGATCCAACGCTTGCGCATGCTGACCTTGCGTGGCGAGCAGCGCGCTCTGTTCGCGCACCTCGCGCTCCGCGAGTTGCAGAATGCGCGCGAGGACGGCGCTATTCGGCGCGACCGCGCGCAGTTCGTCGATCTCGGCGCGCTTGCCTTCGATGTCGGCGAATCGCGCTTGGCCGGCAAGCAGTGTGCCCAACGAAGCTTCGAGCGCTTGCGCGCGCGTTGCGAGCTGTTGCTCGCTCGCCGCGCGCACGGCCTGATCGCGCAAGTCGGCCAGCATCGCGTCCTCAGGATCGAACAACAAGCCCGCGGTGACCAATGCTTCCGCGAGTGCTGCATTTTTGGCGTTCAGAGCTTTCGTGGCCGAGAGCACGAACGCGCCCGGCAGTCGCGGATCACGTAGCAGCCGATTCTCTGAATCGATGCCGCGCAGCGCCGCGAGCACCGTGCCGATGTTCGGCGTGCCCTGCACATCGATGAGCAGACCGCGTTTCAAGTAGTCGTCGAACTGGTCGCTGAGCCGCTTGATCTCATCGTTCTCGCGTGCCACCAGTCGGTCGTCCAGATCCTTGACTGCGAGAGAATCCGGTAGGAACGACTGCAACTGCACCAGCAGCGCGCGAGCGCGCGCATAGTCGACATTCGGGCTGCTCGGATCCGTTGCCGCGTTGATGCGGTTTTCAAACACGTTGATGAGCCCGGTGCGCGCCCGGTCGTTGAGCATGATCGCCGCACGTTGCTCAGGCGTGAGCGCCTGCAATTGCAACACGACCGCATCGAGTTCCGCGCTGTCGCCCTTGGCGAGCGCGTCGATCAGCCCGCGTTCTCGGCGCTTGGCCAGATACCCAGGCGTGAGCGTGCCCGCGACTACCAGCACTGCTATCACCGCGGCGCCGATACCAACGCCAGCACCCGCGCGGCGTTTTCGCGGCAGCAACTCATTGAGAAACTGCTGTGCCGATTCCGTGCGCTGGTTGCGCTCGAAAGCGAGGCCGCGTTGCAGCGCCTTCCATTGATGTCGCTTCAGGCCACGCGGGCGCTTCGCAACCATCTGCTTATCGCGCGCTTGCACGGCGGAGAGGCGATTGAATGGATGCTTGCCGCTCACCAGCTCGTAAGCGACGCAGGCGATCGCGTAGACGTCGTCGCGCGGATCGGGCTCGAGGCCTTCGATCATTTCGCAGCTCGCGTAGGTCGGCGTGAGCGCACCGAGCGTTCCCGGATCGAACAGCGTGGTCGAGCCCGAGACGTTGTCGGCGCGCTTGGCCGCCCGAGCGATACCGAAGTCGAACACTTTCACGACGTCGTTATTCGTCAGGAACGCGTTCGCGGGCTTGAAGTCCGAGTGCACGACGCCCTTCTCGTGGGCATAGGCCATGGCCCGGCACAGATCGCGCGTGAGCCGCAGCGCGCGTTCGATGGGCAGTCCGGTTTCCTCGTGCTCGCGAATGACGCGGTCGAGCGACTGGCCTTCGAGCAGTTCCATGACCATGAAAACGTTCGCGCCGTCGCGATCGAAGTCATAGACCGTGACGACGTTCGCGTGCGCGAGTTGCTGCGCTTTGCGCGACTCGCGTTGTAGCGCCTTCAGCGACTCGGGATGACGTCGGAACTCGTCATTGAGCAGCTTGAGCGCCACGTACGGATTGCGGTCCTGCGCTTCTTCCTTGCGCAGATCGCGCGCCTTGAAGACGACGCCCATGCCGCCGCGCCCGAGCACTTCCTCGAGCACGAAGCGATCCTTGACGATGCTGCCGCTGGTCGGCGATGCGCTGTCCGAGGCCCAGAGGTTCGGATCGGACCAGTTCGAGCCCGTCGGCCGTGAGCCGGTCACGCCGCCCGTGCCGGTGACAGCTCCTCTGCCTGTGACATTTCCGGTGATGTGAGCGCTGCCCGTTCCGGTCGGTTCGCGCGCACCGGCATTCGCAGGCGCAGCTGCGCGCGGCGCGCGAAATTGAGTCGCATCGCTCGCACTCGGCGTCGGGCTCGGGCTCGCAGGCGCCGCGGCCTGGGCTGGCGCGCGGAATTGCGTCTTGTCGCCGGTTGGTTGTGGGGAGCTCGGTGGCGCAGCGACTTCAGGCGCCGGAGCCTGGCTCTCCTGAAACGTGCGGACCGCCTGGACGAGCGTCGCATAGGTCTCGCCGGAGAGACGTCCACTGCGATAGAACGCCTCGATATAGGCGCTGTGCGCAGCCGCGAGCTGCGGCTGACGCGTCAACCCCAGCGTGAGCGCGCTGACGAGCTCGGCCACGCCGAGCTGGCCGCCTGCATGCGCATCGAGAGCTTGCCGGAACTCGTTCATGTGCCGGAGAACTCCACGACGATGACGGAAACGTTGTCGCTGCACACCCCGCCGAGCGCTTGTTTCATGAGCGCTTTGCAAGCGCCTTCGGGATCGTTCGCGGTCAGGTGGTGAGACATGTCGTTCTCGGAGATTTCCCGGTACAGCCCGTCGCTGCACAACAAGTAGCGGTCCTGATTGCGCAGTTCGCGCAATTCGATATCGAGATGCAGGTCGTGCGAGCCGCCGACGGCGCGCGTGATGACGTTGGAAGCGGCGTTCGCATCGGGCGCGCCGCAATCGATCGCTTCCTGCGCTTCGCTGTGATCGCGCGTGATCTGCTCGATGTTGCCGCCGCGGCTGCGATACACGCGGCTGTCGCCGGCCCACACGCTGATGCAATGACGCTCGAACGCGAGCAGCGCGACGATGGTGCTGCCGCTCATGCCGGCGTTGCTCACGAGAGATTCGTTATAGAGCCGCTGATTCACTTCCATGAGCCGGTCTTCGAGATCGTCCAGCAGCGCGCTCGGCGAGGCGCGCCGCTCGAAGCCCGCGAGCGCCTCGACGATCATGCGACTTGCCACGTCGCCGGCGTTGTGACCGCCCATGCCGTCCGCGACCACCCATAGGCCGCACGAGGACAGATCGAGAATCGAATCCTCGTTGTGCGCGCGGACGTTGCCCTTCGAGGTGGCCGAAGCGCCGCGCCATGTAAATCCGATCCGTGAAGAGGCAGGCATGGTCGACATATTCAGCGCCTGCGCAGACGCGCGTCCGCGGAGAGGTTCTGCAGCTGCTCGTTGTAGGCGCGCGCAAAGTCTTCGCCGAACAGCAGTTGGAAATGAACTTCGCGGTCGCGGTCGATTTCATCGAAGCGTTCGCGATACAGCTCCCAGAATTTGCCGCGGCCGCTCAGGCCGAGCAGCGCGCTTCGCCGCAGCTTGCGTTCGTACACTTCTTCCAGATGCGTCGGATGGAACTTCGCGAGCATCGCGTTGAATGCGGCACGCACGCCGGCCAGCATGGCTGTCTGGTGAAACGCGGCGTCCTGGAACCCCTCCGTGAACGCCTCCACGGGCCCGAGATATCCGGGATTGCGTTTGACGAACAGGTTGAACAGCGCGTCCTCGGCGTTCATCGAGAACTTGAGCGGATTGTTCTCCACCGGTTTGATGGTGGTGATCGGCAAGCGGAAGTTGTTTTTCACTTCGGCGCGCGCCTTCAATACATCCATCAATCCTTGCACGGCGATGCGCAGGATGGTCCCCAACTGCTGCTGAACCGCCGGATCGACTCGCGCCGGATCCAGACCCAGCGCCGCAAGCAGATCCGCAGCTCCGCCTGCTGCAGGTTGCGCGCTCACTACCGGCGGCGGAGCGGCCGCTGGCATTGGAGCCGGTGGCGGCGGCGGCACGCTCGGCGCCGCTTGAGCCGCCGGCGCGTCGTTGAAATCCGTGGGCTCCCAGTTATCCGGAATGAGCCCGACCGCGGACGCCTCGACCACAGGCGGTGGTGACGGAGCAACCATCGGAACCGGCTGCGCCACGGGTCGTACGGAGAGGCCCGCACCGAGCGCAGCGAGCGGATCGACAGTGCCCAGCCCCACGCCGGGTGAACTCGCCGGCGTCGTATCGATGAGCTGCACGATGATCTCGAAATCGCCGATGAACAGCCGGTCGCCGTCCTGCAGCCTCACGGGCGCCGTGCGCGAAACGGGCTTGTCGGGCGCGTTGATGAACGTGCCGTTGGAGCTCGTGTCCTCGAGATAAAAACCGCCGCTCAGCCAGCGCACGCTTGCGTGGCGACTGGAGACGAAATTGTCCGGATCGGGCAGCACCCAATCGTTGCCAGTGATGCGACCGATGGTGCCGCCGCGTTCGTCGAACACTTTGTACGCGGTCGCGCCGAGCGCCGCAGCCTGAGAACTGATGATGCTCAATGCCAGCAACATGACGTCAGCCCTCAGGAGTGGGATGATCGGACAGCATGGCAGCGAAGGCCCGCGCTTCGGGAAAACCACGTAGCGTGAAGCAGCTCGCGGGCAGCGTCTGTGAGCCTTCGGTCCACCACACCGTGAGTGGCTTCAATTCGCGACTCATCTCCCGATAGGCGAACACGTTAATCGCGCGCTGCAGGGACTGCGCGGACGTTTCGCTCGAATGTTCCGTTGCGAGCAGCTCGCGCAGCCGCGCGACACTCTCGTCGAAGACGTCGATGTCCAGCGCCTCCGCTTCGAGTGCATCGAGAACCAAAGTCTCCGCGGCTTCGAACCACGCGCTCGCGCCACATGCCACATCGAGCGGGCTACGACTAGCTTCGAGTCGCGCCACGACGGTCAGCGGAAAATAACGTCCGACGCGATCCACGCTCGGAACGAGAATCCCGGCGTAGCTGTCATCGCCGCACACGCCGACATCGAGCACGAAGCGCCATACCGGACCCGTGAGATACGCATCGAGCCACGCCTCCTGCAATTGCTCCTTGCTCGCGTGCATGCACTCCTGCAGCCACGCATCCCACACTTCCACGAACGGCATCGGCACCCGCCGCTGCAGAAAATCCCCCCTGCAGGGCAGCTTGCCGTAGAAGCCGATGTCGTTTGATGTGTCCATCGCGTTCACATCGCACAACGGAATCCGGCGAGCTCGTCACGCACGAACGGGTTGCGGATGGAAGCGGCGTCGAGCACGAGCTGCATCGAGCGTCCACCCGCGGCCAAAGTCACATTGAAGCGCGTATCCGAGACGCGCTTGATCTGCGCCTGATCGAGCACTCGGAACCACGCCCACGGCCCCTGCCGCACGAGACTCGGACCGCTGCCGCCTGCGGCTTCAAAGACGACCGCGGTCTGGCCCACTGCGCCGCCCGGCCATGTCATGGAGCTGCTCTGTTGCGGACCGTGGCGATATTCGAAGCGCTGACCGTCGAGCTCGAGACTGAATCGAGTGACCGCGGAGTCGAGCACGTCAGGCGTCAGCGTGAAGCGCGCCTCGGGTGTCTGCGAGCCCGGTTTGAAATAAACATCACGAATCCGCCGCGCCTGCTGAAATTGCCGCAGCATCTCCGGCGACCCACCGATGGACGCAGCGCCCGAACGCCAGCTCCACGGTGTACGCGACACATCGACGAGCGCCGCGAGATTGTCGCGGAAGAACGTATCGAACGTGCCGTTGTAACCGAACACGCGGCCGAAGTCCTCCAAAGGCACGTCGTTGGCACTGCTGCGAACCAGTGGATAGCGCCCTTCCACCAGCTCGCGACATTCGCGCATCACCTGCTCTTCGTAACGACGCGAGAGATCGCCACGCGCCTGCCCCATCGCAATCGATTCGCTACGCGAGCCGATCTGCGCAACCATCGCGCCGATGGGCTCCGGCAATTGGCGCGCCTGCAGTTGCAGGCTCTTGAGCGCGTCTGCCTGACCGGACTTCACCACCGCATCCAAAGCACTGGTGTCACCCAGCCCCGAGCCGATCGACTGCAACTGCTTATGAGTCTGAGCGAGCGTGCCGAGGACAGCGTCTATCGGCGCCGCGCCGGGCGGACCTTGTGTGAGCCTGCGAATCGGCTCGAAATGTTTGGTCACAGCCGTGCCCGGTTCTGCCGCACCCGGCGGCGGAGCGCCGAGGACGTTGGCGAGTTGCGATGCCTTCGATGCAAGTGACGCGGCTGCTGCGCCGACCGCGCCCGGTGCGGGCGTCTCCGCCGCGGGCTTCAGCAAGTTCGTGTTCTCCGCCGCGGCGGCGAGGAAACCTTTCAACGGAGACGCTGGGCTCGACAAGATGCCGAGCTGATCCGTGAGTTCGGCCGCGCTCGCCATTGGCCGGACTTTCACATCACGTAGCACACCGTCCCACGTGCGGATGTAATCCTGCTCATACAGGTTGATCATTTCATGCAGCTGCAGGCCGCTATTGCGCGCATCGAGCAGGTTGCTGCCGAACACCCAGGCATCCGCCGCGAAGTGCTTCAACAGCTCGTACTTGCCCGTGGTGTTCACTTCCTGGAAGACGTCTCGCGTATAGAGCGCGGGCACAGGCTCCGACAGCGCGGCCCCGCTCGTCCGCATAAGCACGGTCTCCGCGCCAGGACCTGCGGCGAGGTCGAGTCGTAGCGCGCGCTTCTCATCGGCTGCGTAACTCAGCTTCAGCCGGCTGTACATCAACACTGGCAGCGACGCGGTACGCAGCGCATAGCGCGCCTGCTCGACGAGCTGCGCATCCACGTGGGCGAGCCGCATTCCGTCCTCATCCGCCAGCAACTGAGCAAAATGGTCGGCGAGACGTTCGCGCGTGCTCGTATCTTGCGGATACATACGGCGCAGCTCGATGTCGGCGAGCACGCGCAGATGATCGGCATCGCGATGCTCCGCGTCGCCGAGCATCAGATACGCCTTGAGATATTCATACAGACGATCCGGCACAGCGACGCTCGCGCGCACTTGCTCCGCGAATCGCGCGGCCATCACCGGTAACAGGACGTTATTCAGCTCGCGCAGATACGCCTCGCGCGCGGCTCCGCCCAGTGTATTGCCCTGGTACAAGCCGACACGCATGCGGAACGGCACATCGTTCTGATACTGCTCGGCCGTGTTCGTGACATTGCGCAGAGCGTCGAGCCGCGGCAGCAACGCTTCGGCCGGCAGCGACGTGGCCTCCGGTCCGAGGCGAGTCGCATCGAGGGTGGCTGCAGCGGTTCCGACCGCGCCGACATACGTCGCGTTCGCTTTGTAGCTCATCGTCAGACTGACGAGACCGAGCACCAGCACCGCGGCGCATGCGACATACGCGGCGGCCTGCACTCCGAACTTCCACAATTGCAGGCGACGATTGATGCCGGCGAGACCGGACTCCTGGAAAACGACGTTTTTGAGCAGACGCTCGATGAAGAACGCTTTGCCGCGACCCGCCGCGGCGGGCGCGACCGCGCCGCTGACGCCGAAGGTGCGCGCGATGCTGCCCAACACGCGGTCGACGGGTGTGCCTTCCTGCGTGCCGCTCGTGAAGTACACGCCGCGTAACAGGATCTGTTCTTCGAAGTCCGTGGTCGTGAACACACGACGCAACAGATCGTTCAACAACGGACCGAACGCAGCCATCTGCTGCGGAAACGCCAGAATGCCGACGCGCCGGCGCGGATCGCGCTCGCTATCGATACGCGGCAGCACACGCTGTTGCAGTCGTTCGATCAGACGCTCGAATTCTTTCTCGAACGTGGCAGGCGCCTGCCCCGCTTCGGTGACCTCGATCGGGAAGGTCGTGCCCCAGACCTGCGCGCGCGCCTCCTGCCCGAGCTCGTCGAAGAATTCGGAGAAGCCCGCGACCAGATCGCACTTCGTCACCAGGAAATACACCGGCACATCGATGCCGAGCGTGCGTCCGAGCTCGGCCAGCCGCTCGCGAATCGCGATCACGTGGCGCTCGCGCTCCTGCTCGCTCGAGGTGAGCAGATCCGATGCGCTCATCGCGACGATCACGCCATTGATCGGTTGGCGACTACGGGATTTTCGCAGCAACTGCAGGAAGGCAACCCAGCCCGCGGCATCCGCGCGCGCGTTGGAGTCCTGCGTCGTGTAGCGCCCCGCGGTGTCGAGCAGGATCGCCTTGTCGGTGAACCACCAATCGCAATGGCGAGTGCCACCGACGCCGCGCAAAGCGTCTTTGCCGAATTTCTGCGCGAGCGGGAAATCGAGACCCGAGTTGACCAGCACCGTGGTCTTGCCCGCGCCGGGCGGACCGATGATGACGTACCACGGCAGCTCGTAGAGATTCGCCGCGCCCTTCTTCTTCGACTTCTTCAGCGCGTCGATCGCTTCCTCGAAACGCTTGCGCAATTGCGCGGCGTCGCCGGCGCGCGCGGCAGCCGGATCGGCATCCTGCGCCGTCGCCCCTTGCGCCACGACTTCATCGGCGAGCTTGCTGCTCGCACGCGCGCTGCGCATGTGTTTCAACAGCAGCACGAGCGTCCACGCGATCACCACAATGAGAATCGCGACGACACGCTCCAACACGCCGTCGAGCGGCTTGAGCTCGGCGAATGCGAAGTACGGACCCGCGAACCAGATGAACGCGGCGAGCAGGATCAGCCCGACGAGGGCCAGCAAGGTACGGTTCTTGAGCAGCGCCAGCATGTCAGCCGTCCCTGCGATGAATGATTTCGACGCGCCGGTTGCGCGCCCGGTTTTCCGGCAGGTCGGCCGGCTCGAAGCGCGGCTCGAGCGCGCCTTTACCGGCAGTCTCGATGCGTCCGCCGTTATGAATGTCGCGCATCAGCAGATCGGCGACTTGCACGGCGCGCGCGCGCGACAACTCGTAGTTGTCTTTGAACCGCAGCGAGCGCAGCGGTTGATTGTCGGTATGCCCGATCACGACGATGCGGCCGGGAACCTGGTGCAATGCCGCGCCGATCTCGTGCACGAGGCTCGTGTGGCGCTGATTGACCTGAGTGCTGCCGGAAGCGAACAGATCGGGCACGGCGAGCGTGATCACCGTGCGCCCGCCGGCTTCGTCGAAGTAAATTTGCCCGCTGGAAATCTGCGCGCTCAGCAACTCGCGCAGACCGCTGGGAGCATTAGACGCGGCTGGCGCGTCGAACGATTCGAGTCCCACGCCCGCGAGCGTGGCGTTGACCGGATCCGCCTGGGCGCGCAGTTTCGAATCGAAATAAAGATAGCCGCCGAGCAGGATCACGGCGCACGCCGCGGCAACGACCCACAACGGCACGAAGCGCAGCACGGCGTTGCGCCGATCCTCGACACCTTTCCAGCGCGGCGACAGCTCCGGCTCCACGCTGTCGCGCAGCCCGCCGACACGGCGATACAAATTTTGGCGAATCTCCGTGAGGCGCGCCGCGCCTTGCGGATCCAGTCGATACTTGCCTTCGAAGCCCAGCGCAAGACACACGTACAGCAATTCCAACAACGCGAGATAGCGCTGCGGCTCGTTCGACACGCGCTCAAGAATCTGGAAGAACTTCTCGCCTCCCGACGCTTCGCGATGAAATGTCACGAGCAGCGATTGCGAAGCCCACCCGCCCTGTGCGCCCCATGGCGTGTTGAGCACGGCTTCATCGACGACGGTGCACAACGCGTAGCGTGCGGCGAGCAAGTCTTCCGGCGGGATCTGCGCGCGTCGCGCGCGCTCTTCGAACGCGCCGATTTCCTGCATGGCCTGGCGACGCAGCCCTTCCACATCGGCCGGCGCGATCTGTCCACGCAGCCGGCCCGCGAGCAGCAGTAACGGAACGGCCGCCTGCACCAGCGGATTCACCGCAACGCCCGGTAACTGCGCGATCGAATCAGCGAAAGCAGCGGGCGTCGCGAACTGTGCTGGCGGCGGTGCTGGAGGCTGCGCCGGCGGTATAGCAGGCGCGTATGCAGCCGGCTGCGGTTGAACCGACGGTTGAACGGGCGGTGGCGATTGCGGCGGAGCCGGCGTCGCGGGCTTGCGGCCCACGCCGGGGCGTGGCCTCAAAATAGTAACGTCGCGTGGCGCGAGCGGATCGTCGGGCGTGTTCTGGCTCATGCGCTCACCCTCGGATCGCCCAGAATTCCATGGTGAGATTCGGGAACTCACCCGCTTGATGGATGGCGATGCCGCCCGAGCTCTTCAGCATGCGCCACAACTCGTTGGCGCGATCGAGCTCGAAGTAAGCGAAGCCCGCGTGATACGGAATCTGGCGAGGCGCGACCGCCATCGCCTGCAGGCCGATGCCGGGCAGCTGCAGATTCACCAGGTCGCGGATCTTCTCGACGGGACCGATCTTGAGCTGCGCGGGAAAGCGCCGACGCAACTCCTCGGCCGGCATGTCCGCATTCGCCGCGAGCACGAACGCAGCGGAGTCGAACAGCGTCGGGTCCGCGACATTAGCAACGCTGATACCGAACTTCTTGTGCGCGAGAGGAATCGCGATTGCCGTCTGCTCCATGACCACGCTCAAGCAGGAGCGCAGCGCATTGATCACGGGCTCGAAGCTCGCGTTCAACGCATCGTGACGGTACGGAGGAAACTGCGGCGGACGACGCGCGGTGGCGGTCAACGTCGACAGCTCGCCCGTCATCTCGAGCAACAGCCTATACAACTCCTCGGGATGGCAGACGGCGTTCGCGGCAAGATGCGTCGCCACCGGCGCATAACGATTCACGACCTGTAGCATCAGGAAATCCGCGATCTCGGCCGCACCGCCTCGCCCCGTCGCGACGGCGCGCGCCGCAAGCGCTTCGCCGCGTTGATGCAAGAGACCCTGCAATTCAGTCAGGAAGGTCGCAAGACGCGACGCCGCGCCACTCTTCAGCACCGTCGGCATGAAACGTTCGTCGAGCACGACCTGCCCGTCCGCGCGCCGTTCCACGATATGAGCGAGCGGAATCTGCGCAAAATCCTCGCGCGGCTCGTTCTGTGACATGAGGCGAGTATTGAGCGCACCCACTGTCAGTTCCGTTGCGACCGCGGAGTCCGAAGTGATGTCGCGTGCCTCGTGATCGCGGCTGCGATAGCGCGTCAGCTCCGCGCCATTGGGCTGGCGTGTGGACTGCAGGGCGCCCGCCTTCTTCAACGGCACGGCGAGGCAGATCAGTTGATCGCGCATTTGCGCGCCGATCTCGAGCGGCGCGGGCAAGGGCTCGTTCTCCGGCATGGTGAACGGCGTGCCATCGGGAAACACGCCGCGCGCGCGGCGCAGACCGAGCTTGCCGATGGCGAGCAGATCGCGCTCGATCTCCACTTCGGTGAAGCCCCAGGAATACGCGCGCAGCCCGGCGACGCGCCCTTCCAAGTGAGTTTCCAGATAGCGCTCTTGCTGCTGGAAATGCTGGGGGCGCAGAAACAACCCTTCGGACCAGACGACGCGATTGTTTTCTGACATGACTTGGTTCTCAATCTTTGACGGACAGCGCCACGGCATCCTTGTCGAGGGTGATCGTCACGCCGTCCTTGCCGAGCAGATCCGTGAGCGTCTTCTCCGGTGCTCGCGTCACCGCGCGCCACTGCGCAGCGCGGATGTCACGATAGGCCGCGAGCACCCCGAGATAGCGCGTCTGCGCATTCAAAGGAATTTCCAGCTCGCGCGTCTCGCCCGGCGTGAGCACATACTCCTCGCGCGAGACCAGGCTCTCGCCGAGGACTTCTTTTTCTTTCGAGTACAGGTCGAAGAACTCGGCGCCCGTGAACGCGCCATCCGTACGCAACTGGAACAGGCGCACGACGATCGGCGAAGAGCGCCCGGACGAATCGGGATTCACCTCGCCGCTCGCGACGAGGCGTGCGCGCGCAGGCTCAGGCTTGGGTGGCTTCGAGGCGCAGGCGGCGAGCAGGCACGCGGCGAGCAGCAGGAGGACTTTCTTCATTTCCCTGCTCCTCAACGCCCGCGCTTCAGCACTGCAAGCTGTTGCTCGTAGGCCCGCGCGAACTCCTCACCGAACAGCCGTCGGAATGTTTCATCGCGGTCGGCCGCCATCTCTTTGTAGCGCTCCGAATACATCTCCCAATGCTTCGCGCCGGCGCCGAACAAGCCGCGCCGACCACCCTGCCTGGAGAAAACTTCTTCGAGCTGCTCGGGATCGAAGCGGCTCATCAGGTGATCGAAGCCGGCGCGCACACCGACCAGCATAGCGAGCTGATGAAAGCGCACGTCGCTGAACGCGTCGTCGAAGGCTTCCTTGGGCGGCAGGTATGCTGAATTGCGCCGGCCGAACAAGTTCGCGAGCGCGTCCTCGGCATTCGCGGCGAACTTGAGCGGATTGTTCTCCGACACTTTGACCTGCGTCACGGGCATGCGAAACTCGGTCTTGATTTCCGAGCGTGCGCGTAACACTTCGATCAGCCCTTGCACGACGCTGCGCATGATCTGGCCGAGCACGGCCGATGTGTCCGCGGGAACTGTCGCGGGATTCACGCCCGCCGCGAGCAGGAATGCATTCCAGTCGAGTCCGCCGGCATCGCCTTGAGCAGCCGGTGCAGGCGGCACGGGCGCGGGACGTGCGGGCGCGGGCGCGACCGGACGTGCGCTCGCCGCGGGGGGCGGTGGAGGCGGAGGCGGCGTGGGTTGCAGCTTCGATTTATTGAACGACGTCTTATCCCAATCTTCCGGAATCGCCTGCGAGGCGCCCGGCGCCCCGAACGGCGCGATGGGTGTCGGCGAGAAGTGATCGGACAGCGAAGAGGAATGATTCCACGACTGTTCCGGCACGCGCAGCGCAGGCGTTGAAACGGTGCCGCCGCCCATCAATTGTTTGAGCGGATCGAGATCTTCCGCCGCACCTGGCAGATCGATCAGCGACGCGGGCGAACGCGGGTTCACCCTGCTCGTTTGCGTGACCGGCGGCAACTCGGTGCGGGCCGAGGGCGCGGCGGATTCCACGGGCGGCGCCGCCGAGGTCGTCACGACGAGCTCAAATTCGTCGATGAACACCGTGTCGCCGTTCTTGAGGGGATACGGCTCGTTGCGCGGCAGGACCAGCTCCGGATTGTTGACGGCGATGCCGTTGGTGCCCACGCCTTCGATAAAAAACACGCCGTTGATGAAACGCACCGTGGCGTGATGACGGTGCACGCCCACGCCCGCCAACACCATCTGATTCTCGGGGGCGCGACCGATCTTTCCGCCGTCGACGGAAAATACTTTGCGACGCGCGCCACCGAGCGCGGCGGCATTGGCGCCGATGACTTCGAGTGTCAGATACATGTCCGAGCAGCCCGTACCTGGGCCTGTGTCTGTGAGTCCGTGAGGAGCATTCTTCTTAGCCTCCGATCAGCACGGTGGGGCACCCGCCCACGATCACGCCGCCGTGCGCCGTCGAATCGCCCATGCGCGCGGCCGGCTTACCTTGAATCAGCACGGTCGCCGAGCCCATCAAAATGACGTCCGGCGGACCGACACACACGCACTGATTGCCGAGCGTCGCGGCCGGCAGATTGCCGATCAGTACGGTTGGCGCGCCGGGCGGCAGAATCGGACCGCCGACGTGCGGAACCGGCCCCGTCGTCATCGGGCAGGTATGCATGTCACTCACGCGCGCAGCGGGCTTCATGCGGTCCCTCCACCAGTTTCAGAACCGGATCTTGCAACGGCGGGTCCGAAGATCTGTATCGCTCGCGTCACGAAACCGTTGATTGCGCCCGCGTAGTCGGGACCACGAGCGGCCGTGAGCCGCAAGGCCGCGATGGCAGCCTCGGCCGGCAGATGATCTGGAGGCGCGACCGTGTCGTAGCCACGCGGCAGCAGACTGCCGCCGGTCCAACCGGCGCTCGCGGCGATCCACGCGCCGGGCGTGCCGAACTCGCCGCGCTCGGCGAAGTCGAGGGCCGCTCGACGATGGTCTTCGGTCGGCTCCGAGAGCCACTGCTGAGCAAGCGCCAGTCCGGCTCGATCGATGTCGCTCGCGTCACGATCGTTGGCCAGCGCGGTCTTGAAACAGTCGCACGCCCAGGCGACCACATAACGTTTCGGCAGCACACGCGCGACCAGCGCGAGCGCATCCGCGGGCAGGCCGGATCCAACGAGTTGGTCGAGATAGCGACGCACGTTGGCCCGAGCGTCCAACTTGAGCAGCGCCCGCGCGTCGTCGCTCAACGTGAACCGTTGCGCGACGCTGGCGGCGGACACCTCGGTGGTGGGATCGAAAGCTGCGACCATGCTGTCCTTCATATCTGTATCAGCCGATCTTGGTGATCGTGCCCTTGAGGGAAGCCGCGCCACTGGAGGTCAGGTCGAGCATGCCCGAGCCCTGCACCGCCGTTTTGGCGCCCTTGACATCGACCTGCTGGCCGGAAATCGCGGTCTGCGTGCCATCGATGTCGACCTTGCTGTTGCCCTTGATCTTCACCGTCGAGCCGCTGATCTCGATGTTGCCGTCGCTCTTCATCACGATCTTGGCCATGCCGACTTCGAGCGTGATCTGGTCGCCGGCCTTGAGCGTGTACTTGTTCTTGACGTCGGATGAATCGTTCGCCTCGATCGTCGTGACGCGGTCCTTGGTGACCTTGTGGGTCTCCTGACCCTTGATGGTCGTCTCGACGTTGCGGCCGACGGTCAGCTTGTCGTCGTTGTGGATGGTGGTGGTGCGATCGCCCTTGTCGGCCTTTTCGACGCCGACGGTGAGGGTCTGATCGTTCTCCACCACCACTTTCATGTTCTTTTCGGCGTGGATGTAGATTTCTTCCGAGCCCTTCTTGTCCTCGAAGCGGATCTCGTTGAAATTGTCGGTGGTGCCGTCCTTGCTGCTGCGGCTCTTCACGCCGCTCTGGGTCGGATTGGTCGGCAGCTCGTACGGCGGCATCTGGTCGGCGTTGTAGACGCTGCCGATGATCAACGGATGATCCGGGTCGCCTTCCAGGAACGAAACGACCACTTCCTGACCGATGCGCGGGATGTACTGCACGCCCCAGTTCTTGCCGGCCCACGACTGCGCCACGCGCACCCAGCAGGAGCTGTCCTCGTTGGACGTGCCCGCGCGGTCCCAGTGGAACTGCACTTTCACGCGCCCATACTTGTCGGTGGTGATCTCCTCGCCCGAGACGCCGACTACTTTCGCCGTCTGCGTGCCCTGAATGAGCGGCTTCGGCGTGACACGCGCCGGCCGGAACGGCTCACGCGCGTCGATGGCTTCGATGCTGATCGAGAACTGCGGCGCCTCGCCGCCCCCCGATCCGGTGCGCGCGCCGTCCGAAACCAGCTCGCACGTCGTCGACGTGATCAGATACTTCTTGTTGAGATCGGCGCGCGGATAACCCTCGAGCGTAAACAGGCGGCCGGCAGCCAGGCCCACCGCGTCGCCGCTGCTGCGAGCCACGCTCTGCGAGACCTGTATCTGTTCCGCACGCACTTTCGCCACGCGCTCGACACCCGCGGCCGTGAGTTTGTTCGCGCCCGCCGGATACTCGAAGACTTCGAAGCGCGAGGCGTCGCTCCTGCGCGCGACGGGCGAGACCCCGCCTGCCAACGATGCGGGTGTCTCGAAGTTGTATTCGCGTGCCGCGAACGCGGCCGGCTGGAACGATTTCGTGGTGACCCACGAGTTCAAATGATCGCGCGCACGTTGCACGCTCGGTCCCGCCGGCGGGTAATACGGCACTTTCTCGTAGCCGCTCACCGTTTCGAGCTTGCCCACGTCGTCGGTCAGCACCATCACGTGCCGATCGCTGGAATGCTCGAAGTAGTAGTAGATGCCTTCGTGCTCGAGCAGCCGGCTCAGGAAGTCGAAATCGCTCTCGCGATACTGGACGCGGTACTCCCACGGCTCATAACGGCCGCTCAGGGCGAGCTTGTGGTCGTTGAAACCGGCCTGGCGGCAAACGTCGGCGAAAATATCCGGCGTCGATTTGTTTTGCAGGATCCGATAGTCGACCCGGCGCGTGAGCAGCCAGAAAGCCGGGCGCACGATGGCGTGGTATTCGTGGCGCCGCTCGTTGTAGCCCGTGTGCGCGAACTCGGTGACGACGCCGTGGAAATAGCGCGATTGCGCCGCGCCGGTCTTCATGGTGATGCAGACCGGCTTGCCGAGAATGCCGTCTGGATCGGCCGCGCCCGTCGTGGCTGCGCCTTCCATGCTGCACAGGTAGAGGTCGAACTGAAACGGTTGGCTGATCCGCTCGTGGGCGGTCAGCCAGGTGAGCATGAGCCCCTGCATGTCGCCGGGGGCGGTCATGCTCACGGAACGATTCTGCTGGTAGTCCGCCATGGATCCTTATTCCTCGCGCACGACGACGCACGCCGGCACACCGCCGGCGCCTTTCAAGCGCAGTCGTCTTGTTTGAATCGAACCGGGTGGAATCGAGCCGGGCCGAAGCCGGCTCAGACGAAGACCAGTCTCAGACAGGCTTCTTCGTTCTTGGAATGGAAGTACAGCCCGTCCGTGTCCTTGCCCTCGGCGATGATCACGGGCGTCGCGCCCTCGAACTTTTGACGGGCGATCGCGGTCGCGGCGACCTCGTTGATGCCGTTCGTCTTCACATACTCGGCCCAGCGCGGATCGCTCTTGTCGATGCGCTGGCCGGCGTCCGTCGCCCGCCGCAGCAGTGTGACGAACTGGTAATAGTCGAACTCGACGACTCTGCCCCGCGCCATGACCTGTACCGACCTTGATTATGTAGGCTAGAGGCGTAAGTACCTGAATTGCCGCAAGCCTGCAAGGGATAGGTCGGCAGTCCGCGCGATCCGGCCATGTCAATGGTGCGTGGAGAGTTTTCATGTGACGGCCACCACCACATGGCCGGCGACCTGTTTGCCCGCTTCCCGCCGCAGCGTGTCGCCGTCGATCGAGACCGTCGAGAACCCCGCGTCCGCCAGCGCCGCCCGCACATAGGACTCCTGGTGACAGTAGCGGCCATGAGGTTGGATCCGATACGCCGGCGCGTCCGCTGCGGCTTCGAGCCGTTCGAGCGTGAACGCAATGAGGCCGCCTTTGCGCAGGCAGGCGTAGGCCGCCGCCAGCGGTTCTTCCAGCGCGCCGAAGTAAACGAGCGTGTCCGCGGACACGATGAGATCGACCGACGCCGGCCGCTGCCGCATGAATGTCGACAGTTCCTCGACGACGAGCTCGTCATAGGTCCCGCGTGCACGCGCCTTCTCCACCATGCCCGGCGAGAGATCGACGCCGACCAGCGAGCGCGCCATCGGCTTGAGGAGCGGTCCGCACAGGCCCGTTCCGCAGCCCGCATCGAGAATATCCAGGCCGGCCCGCCCGCCCAGATGCGTGGTCACGGCCGACGCAAGCAGTTCGGGTGCGCGATAGCCAAGCTCCTGCAGGTTCTCGTCGAACGAGTCGGCGAACGCGTCGAAGATCTCCGTGAGATACGCATCACCGGCGCGCGACGGAACGTTCTCGCCGGTGGCCGCCGCCAGCATGTGCTTCGGAATCGGATTGTCCGGATCGCACTCCAGCCATTTGCGATAAGTCTCGGCCGCCTCGGGCAGGCGGCCCGCTTGATATAGAAGCCTCGCCAGCGCCTCGTACGCCGTTGCGTAGCCGGGACCGTGCTCCACGGCCTTGCGGAAGCTATCCACCGCATCTTCCGCCCGCTTCAGTCGACGCGCGCAGACCCCGCGGTTGAACCATGCTTCCGCCATCGTCGGGGCGAGATCGGTAGCCGCACTGAACGCCTTGTGAGCTTCATCGAGCGCCCCGCTGGCCGTGAGCGCGTTCCCGAAGTTCGTCCAGGCGTGCGGATTGCGAGGCTGGCTCTTGACCGACCGGCGCAGCAGCTCCAGACCTTCCGCGAGGTTGCCGGTCTGCACGCTCATCATTCCGAGAAAGTTGAGCGCATCCGCATCACTCGGCCGTCGCCGCAGGACGCGGCGATAGCCCGCTTCCGCTTCGACGAAGCGCCCACCCTTGTGCGCTTCGATCGCTCGCATCAGCAGTGAATTATCGGAAGTACTCATGGTCCCGATGTGTCGTCAGGCGAACGAATATTTGAAATCGACGCCGTCGACCGTGATGCCGATCTGACTGGTGGGCTGCCCGAGCGACACGCGCTCGAGCAACTCGCGGCTCACTTGCGCGAGCAGCGTGTTCGTCAGGATTGCATCGATCATGCGTCCGCCGCTTTCCGGCTCGGTGCAGCGGGACGCGATCAGCTTCACGACGGCATCGTCATAGCTGAGCGCGATGTCGTGTTGCGCCTTGACGCGCGAGACGATGCGGTCGAGCTGCAGACGGATGATCCGGCCCAGCATCGAATCGCTCAGCGGGTAGTACGGAATGGTGACGATGCGTCCGAGCAGCGCGGCCGGGAAGGTCTTCAGCAGCGGCGCGCGCAGCGCCTTGGCGATGCCTTCGGGCTCGGGCAACAGCTCCGGATCCTTGCACATGCCCATGATCAGGTCGGTGCCGACGTTGGTGGTGAGAATGATCAGCGTGTTCTTGAAGTCGATGAGCCGGCCTTCGCCGTCTTCCATCACGCCCTTGTCGAACACCTGGAAGAAAATCTCGTGCACGTCGGCGTGCGCTTTTTCCACTTCGTCGAGCAGCACCACGCTGTAAGGCTTGCGACGCACGGCTTCGGTCAACACGCCGCCTTCGCCGTAGCCGACGTAGCCCGGAGGCGCGCCCTTGAGCGTGGAGACGGTGTGCGCCTCCTGGAACTCACTCATGTTGATGGTGATGAGATTCTGCTCGCCGCCGTAGAGCGCCTCGGCCAGCGTCAGCGCGGTTTCGGTCTTGCCGACGCCGGAGGGGCCGGCCAGCATGAACACGCCGATCGGCTTGTTCGGATTTTCCAGGCCGGCGCGCGCGGTCTGCAGACGACGCGTGATCATTTCGAGCGCGTGATCCTGACCGATGACGCGCTGACCCAGCGTTTGCGCGAGCTTCAGTACGGTCGCGACTTCGTCCTTCACCATGCGGCCGACCGGGATGCCGGTCCAGTCCGCGACCACCGACGCGACAGCTTGTTCGTCGACGCTCGGCAGAACCAGCGGGCGCTCGCCCTGCACCTCGGTGAGTTGCTGCTGCAATGTTTGCAGTCGGGCAATCGCGGCGGTTCGTTCCTCTTGCGTCATCGGCGTCGCACTGGCCGTGTCGGCGGAAGCACCTGCATTCTGGGCGTCCGCTTTGCCGGTGGACTCACGCAGCTTCGCGCGCAACGCGAGGATCTCATCGACCAACGTCTTCTCGCTGCTCCAGGCCGCCTGCAGCGTTTCGAGTCGCGCCTTCTCGCTTTGGAGTGCGTCGCGCGCACTCTTGTCGCGGTCGGCCGTGTCGAAACCAATCGCGGCTTCGCGTCCGATGATTTCCAGTTCGGTCTGCAGCGCTTCGATCCGGCGCTGGCTGTCTTCCACCTGCGCAGGCGTTGCGTGATGGCTGACGCCGACTCGGGCGCACGACGTATCGAGCAGGCTCACGGCCTTGTCCGGGAGCTGACGATCGGGAATGTAACGATGCGAAAGTTTCACCGCCGCTTCGAGCGCCGCATCGAGGATCTGCACGCGATGGTGCTTCTCCATCGTCGAGACGATACCGCGCATCATCTGCACGGCCTTGCTCTCGGTGGGCTCTTCGATCTTCACGGTCTGGAAACGTCGCGTGAGCGCCGGATCCTTCTCGATGTATTTCTTGTACTCGGCCCACGTGGTCGCGCCAATCGTGCGCAGCGTGCCGCGCGCGAGCGCCGGCTTGAGCAAATTCGCCGCGTCGCCAGTGCCCGCTGCGCCACCAGCGCCGACCAGCGTGTGCACTTCGTCGATGAACAACACGATGGGCTTCGGCGACGCCTGCACTTCGTCGATCACCTGGCGCAGGCGCTGCTCGAACTCGCCTTTCATGCTGGCGCCGGCCTGCAAGAGGCCGACATCGAGCGCGCGCAGTTGGATGTCTTTCAGCGACGGCGGAACGTCGCCTGCAACGATGCGGCGAGCAAAGCCTTCCACCACGGCGGTCTTGCCGACGCCGGCCTCGCCCGTGAGGATGGGATTGTTCTGGCGACGGCGCATCAAGATGTCCACGATCTGACGGATCTCGTCGTCGCGTCCCACGACCGGGTCGATCTTGCCGGCGCGCGCCTGCTCGGTGAGATCCACCGTGAATCTCTGCAACGCTTCCTGTTTGCCCATCTGCGCAGGCGCAAGCGCGCCACTGGCTTCGCCAGGCGCACCTCGCGAAACTTGCGAACCGTCGCTCGCGCCAAGCGCGCCTTCAGGCGAGTTCGCGACGATCTTCGAAAAATCTTCAGCCAGCTGATCCGGCTTCACCTTGTCGAACTCGCGCGAGATGTTGGTGAGCACGTTCTTCAGCGACGGCGTCTTGAGCGCCGCCAGCAGCAAATAACCGGTGCGAATCTGCCCATCGCCGAACTTGAGCGTCGACCACACCCAGGCGCGCTCGGCGACATCCTCGATGTGCGCCGACAGATCGGAGATGGCGGTCGCGCCACGCGGCAGACGGTCGAGCGCATTCGTGAAATCGCTCGCCAGCCGGCTGGCATCGATTTCGAAGGCGCGCACGATGCTGGTCAGATCGGACGCTTGCTGCTGCAGGATCTGATGGAACCAATGCACCAGCTCGACATACGGATTGCCGCGCAACTTGCAGAACACGGTCGCGCCTTCCACCGACTCGTAAGCCAGGCGGTTCAACTTGCCGAACAGCGCGACCCGACTAATATCTCCCATGAGTACCTTGCTCCAATTCGAATTATTGCTGGCGACCGGACGCCGTCCGTTCCTGAATCACTACATCCGCCGCGTGCGCGCTACGCTCGCCGAGCCAGCTGGTCCAGCCGAGCGGGTTGTTACCGTCGAGACGTGCGCCGGGAATTTCCACATCGCGCAGGAGCAGACGCACCTGCCATTCCCATTCGTCGTTCGTGTACTGCCGGACCAGCGAATGCAGCTCGGTGAGGCCAGGCGCGCCAGGCAGGAAGTTCGAGAACACCGCGCGAGGCAGCGGCCCCAGCACGATCTCGAATTTGTGCTGGCACTGCCACGTCGCTCCTCCCAGCGTCGCGTTGCCGCCGAGCGCGGCCGCATCGGCGCCGCCGAGGCGACATCGCAAGTCATCGGGAATCTCCATCCAGGAGCCGACGAACTGTTTCACTTCGACCTCGATGCCGAAGTAATCCGCGAGCACTGCTTCCAGACCATCGGCCGAGTGAGGCTGTGCGGAGAACAGACCGGCGCGAGAGAGCTTGGCGTAATCCGGCACGGGGTCGGCGTCGCGTGCGCTATCCGGCGCCATGCCCATCAGCGCGCCGACATAGGTGCGAAAGCGATCGCTCTCGGGCCTGTCGAGGCTCACCGCGGGCTCCGACTCCGCCCACGCGCGATAGAACAGCGAAATCAGTCGATGCTGAAACAGATTGACGAAGTCGACGACTGTCGCGTCTTCCTTGTGCCGTCGCCGCTCATAGGCCAGCTCGGTCAAATGCAGCGGCAGAGCGCCATTGGGCCCGAACACGCCGAACGCGAATTGTTCGAGCAGCACGGCACCGTTTTCGGCTTGCACGAGCTGCGCCACGTCGCTGGGTGCGAACGACAGATGCGGAGCGTGACCGAGACGAACGAGATCATCCGCGGCCTTGCGTGACTCGCCTAGCCGCGGCCTGTCGGCGAACACCTGCTCGAGCAGTCGCAAGGCCGCGAACAGGCTGTAGTGGTGGGGCTGCGATTGCAGCTCCGCCAACGCCTTTGGCTGCGAATGCACGTTCAGATCGAGCGACGACATCCCACCCTCACCGGCCAGGTTTTGACGACGCCGCGAGCGACCGACGCGAGTCGGGTCTGCGTGAATGAATTCAACGAAACATAGCGCGCGAAGAACCTGTCCAGCACGCTCCCGAGCGAGACGATACCCGCGCCTTCGAACGCTGCATCGTCCAAGGTGATCGTGATTTCGAGTCCGCGCGCGTAGCTGATCGGACCCTCGACCGGAGCACGGCGCACGACTGTGTTGTAGCCGACCGTGCGCACGCCTTCGACTTGTCTCAGCGCCGTCACGTCGTTCGGATCCGCATACAGCGCGAGCATGTCGCGAAGCATCTCCGCGCCCGATTCCGGCGTCCGGTCGATGAGCGACAGATAGTTCAGAGACAGATGACTGATCAGCTTCCAGGCCGCCGCGCCGAATCCGGGCGACTGCCGCGGATAGCTCGGCCCCGCTATACAGCGAACGGCTTCCACCGGCGCGCCGCCTTCGACCGAGAAATCCGTGCGTGCCTGACCGGTCGCAAGCTGGATCGGCAAGTCGCGATTCGTGCACAGCGCCTGTACGTCGAGCTGTCGAATCTCCCCGGTACGTTGGCGCTGCGCGGCGTCGACGATCGAGATGAAACATTCGCTGCCGACGTAAGCGGAGCGTGCGCCCTTCTGCTGCTGTCGCGTGGACAGCAAGCGCGGTCGCCGCTGTATCGTGTAATACGAGGCGTTGTGAGTATCGCCGCCGTGCCCGACCGAATAGAACGGCCGGATCTGCGTCATGGACTCGCCGCCCGCCCCGATGCCCTCGACCTTCCGCAGGCTGTGGACTTCGAAATCCATCGGCCGATTGCGATCCGGCACCAGGTGATACTCCGTCTCGCGGCTGGTGACGTGCACCCGGTCCAGGGAGAGCGGAAACAGATTGATCGCCGGCGTGCAAAACAGGCGGAACTGAGAGGCGTCGAGCGCGTTCTCCAAGCCCAGCTGCACGCGTTCCATGGCGAGATAGAGTTCGATCTCGTCGCCGTCGCAGGTCTGCACCGCCTCGCGCAGATCGTTTACGGAGAAGAACAAGAAGCGCTCGGGGAACGCGAAATATTCCTGGAGCAGCCGATAACCTTGAAAGCCCTGCCGCGTCACCGGCAGCAGCGCCTCGTCATCGTCGAGCCCGATCTGGCGCACACTCGACGCCGGTCGGAAATGCACCGTGCCCTGGCCACTCGCCGGACGCGGCGAGCGAACATACACGCCGATGCAGTCGGCCGCGACTTGCTCAACCACTCGGTGCGCGACATCCGCCGTCGCTTTCACATGGAACGTGAGCGAATCGAGCGGCAATGATTTCAGCTTCACACCCGGTGCGGTCTTCAAGCGCAGACGGATGGCGGCGCGCGCGCGTCCATCGGTAGCGACGCCCTGCGCAGCTAGCGCGCCCGAACCGGACAGATACTTCGCCTCGGTGACGATGAGCGGCCACAGGGTCACGTCATGCGCCGTGCGGAATTCACACGAGATCCGATCGCCCTTGACCAAAGGACTACGCAGGCTCGTGCCGCGCTTCACTACATGTCCGCCAAGCAACGCGCTTTCTTTGAGATCCGGGGCGAGCTCGACCACCGCGCACGACGGCGTCGGCTGCAGATAGTGCGGATACACCATCTCCAGCAGGTGCTGGGTGAAATCGGGATGGCGCGCATCCAGCTTGAGCTGCACGCGAGCCGCGAGGAAAGCAAAGCCTTCGAGCAGCCGCTCGACATACGGATCGGCGCACTCCACACCGTCGACGCCCAGGCGCGCGGCGATTCGGGGATAGGCCTGCGCAAACTCGGCGCCCATCTCGCGCACGAATTGCAGCTCGCGGTTGTAGTAGTCGAGCAGGCGTGGATCCATCGGGCTATCTCACACCGGAATCGGCGATGCTCACATCGCCGGAATCGACGTCGATGCTCGTGCGCAAGACCAGATGCTGGGGAGCCGGTTGGCCCCACAGCTGCGCCTCGATGCGAAAGGCGAGCACATGAGTCTCGGATCCATCGGTGCCCAACTCGGGCGTCACTCGCACGCGCGACAAACGAGGCTCGAAATTCGCGATGGCCGCTTCGATCGTGCTGCCGATACGCTCCGCTTCGACCGTGCGAGCCATGCGCCCGGCGAGCGAAGGCATTCCGTAGTTCACAACAGATCGCTGTACGTGCGGATAGTCCGTGAGATCGATCGAGGCGTCGAGACTGCCGCAGTTGAGCAGCGAGGCCAGGTCGCGACATACATAATCACGCAACTTGCGAACCGCAACCGAGCGCTGCTCCGCCGATTCCGGCGTGCTGTTCAATACGTTGCTCGTTGCGAATGCGCAGAACGCTTGTAGCGCGATGCCTTTGGGCGCGCCCGGAGGTTTGAGCATCAGCGCTTTCAATTGCGAAGGCGTCGTGCGACCGGCGCTCGCTGTGAACCGTAGCGAGATCGTCGCAGGCCCATCGCCGGCAGCCTCGCTGCGATCGCAAGAATGCAGCCCCTGCCCTTCGAGGATCGCGACCAGGTCGCGCTCGGTCAGTCCGAGACGCTGCAGCTCCGAGCTCGCCACGCTGACCTCATATAAGGTCAGCAGCCGCTCATCGTCGATGAGACGATCGAACAGCGCGGGCTGGAGACGTTCGCGAAGGCTGAGTTCCATCGCAGTCAGTCAGCCCCGTCGTCCGCGGGGGCGCCGAGCACGATTTCGCGAACTTCCAGCATGCCGATCTCTTCGGCATCGCTAGTCAACACGCGTTGGCCAAGGCCGGCGTACTGATCGTCGCCGAGCGGCCGCCACTCGGTCTTGCGCGACATGCGGATCGCGGAATCGTCGCTGCGCTCCGATCCTGGATAGCGCACGGGCAGAAGGCCCATGGCCTCACCGCCGTTGCTCCAGGTGAGTTGCGCTGGAACCCACACGAGATCGCGTGCGTCCGAGGGAGGCTCGATGACGACGCTTTGAATACGTTCGAACGGCACCCAGTAGTACGCGCCGTTCAGAAGGACTTCCAATATCGGACCGAGGCGCGAGTCTGCATCTGCGATCCATTCGCACGGTGAGCCGTTGATCGTGCCCGGAGTGGGTGTCGCCAGTTCGAGCGCTGCGCTACGTACCGCTGCGGCTTCAGCTGCCTTGCCGTCCGCATCGAGAGTGAGCGCCTTTAGAAACGATGCGATCCAAGGCAGCGGCTCACCGAACACCAAAGGAGAACGTTTTCCGGCGAATACGTCTGCTCGAATCCGTTCGCACTGAATCGCGGCGCTGTACGCATGCTTCATCGGCAATGCGCCCGCGTCCAGATCGCCCGCGACGGATAATTGATTGAGCGCCCGTTCCCAGTCGCCGGTCAGCATCAGCAACTGCGCAAGAAACACGCGCAACTTGCCGTCGGCCGGCTGGCGGCGCACGTCGTTCTGTAGCTCTACGATGCATCCGGCGAGATCGCCCGCACCGAACAACTCTTCGGCCTTGCTCATACGTCACCCGGAATCGGCGGCGTCTCCCGGAAAAGACGCCGCGCCTGAAAAGAGAATCGGGCGTCACCTGCGTCCTCCCGTCTTCGCGGGAATGACGCAGAGTGACGCGTCCGCGGTCCGGCGTTTGCCTTAGACCTTGGCGTTTTCGGCGATATTCCAGCCGAACGCCTGCGGCGTGCCCTTGCCGCCCTTCTCGGTCTGAGTGACGTACTCGACCTTCACTTGCGCGAAGTTGAGCACGACGTTCTCAGTGAGACGCTCTTCGCCGCCGCTGCCGCCGGTCGAATACGAGGACACCATCACTTTGCTCAGCTCGATCACCAGATATTCCAGCGGGTTCTCGCCGGCCTTGCGGACGATGAGCTTGCCCTTCGCGAAGTGCTTGCCGTTCGCGCAGAACAGCATCAGGTTCGGCGAAGCCGCGTCGATGTACTTGGTGATCGAAATATCCTGGAAGCTCGCCTTGCCGGCGCCGCCGCCGCTGCCGTGATGGAGCGTGCCGGTGTTGGCCAGACCCCAGGACCAGGCGAGGATGTCGATTTTGTCCTTGTGGACCTTGTCCACCGACTCGCCCTTGACGCCTTCCAGCTCGAGAAACATATCCACTGCCATGATCAGATCCTTATCAGTTGCTGCTTGTTGTTGCCTGCGCCGCCGCCCCAGGTGCGTTCGACGCCCCTCGAATGGTTACGCTCGCGCGATCAACCCTGCTTCTGCGAAGGCAGACGCGAGACGAGACTCAACGTCACGCTCACGCCTTCGAGCTGGTAGTGCGGGCGCAAGTGGAACTTGGCCGAGTAGTAGCCGGGGTTGCCCTCGACTTCCGCGACCACCACTTCCGCGCCGGCCAACGGCTTCTGCGCCTTGAGGGTCTCGCCCGCATTCTCGGGATTGCCCAGCACATAGCCCATGATCCAATCGGACAGGAAACGTTCCATGTCCGCACGCTCCTTGAACGAGCCCACCTTGTCGCGAACCATGCACTTCAGGAAGTGCGCGAAACGGCAGCTCGCGAACAGATACGGCAAGCGGGCCGAGATGCGCGCGTTCGCCGTCGCATCGGCATCCGCGTACTCCATCGGCTTCTGCAGCGACTGCGCGCCGATGAACGCCGCGGTATCGGTGTTCTTGCGATGAATCAGCGGCATGAAACCGCAGTTCGCCAGCTCCGCCTCGCGACGATCGCTGATCGCGATTTCGGTGGGGCACTTCATGTCCACGCCGCCGTCGTCGCTCGGGAAAGTGTGTACCGGCAGGCCTTCGACCGCGCCGCCCGACTCGACGCCGCGAATCGAGGAGCACCAGCCGTAGTTCTTGAACGAGCGGTTGATGTTGACCGCCATCGCGTAGGCCGCGTTGGACCACGTGTAGCGGCTGTGATCGCCCGCGCCCGTTTCCTCTTCGAAGTTGAACTCTTCGACCGGGTTGCTCTTCGCGCCATACGGCAGGCGGGACAGGAAACGCGGCATCGCGAGGCCGACGTACTTGGCGTCGTCCGATTCACGCAGCGAGCGCCACGCGGCGTAGTCCGGAGCCGCGAAGATCTTGCTGAGATCGCGCGGATTGGCGAGCTCCTGCCACGAATCCATGCCCATCAGCGTCGGGCTCGCGCCGGCGATGAACGGCGCATGCGAAGCAGCGGCGATCTGCGCCATCTGGCCGAGCAACTCGACGTCGCCGGGGGTGTGATCGAAGTGATAGTCGCCGACCAGGCAGCCGTAAGGCTCGCCGCCCAACTGACCGTATTCCTGCTCGTACAACTTCTTGAACAGCGGGCTCTGATCCCAGGCGGCGCCCTTGTACTTCTTGAGCGTCTTGCCCAGCTCCTTCTTGGAGATGTTCATCACGCGGATCTTGAGCATCTCGTCGGTTTCGGTGTTGCTGACGAGATAGTGCAGACCGCGCCAGGCGCTCTCGACCTGCTGGAAACGTTCGCTGTGCAGAATGACGTTGATCTGCTCGGTGAGCTTCTGGTCGATCTCGGCGATGATGGCCTTGATCGTGCCGACCACGTCGTCGGAGATGACGGCCGTCTCGCGCAACGCCTGCTCGGCGAGCGTACGCACCGCGCGCTCGACTTCGACGCGTGCGCCGTCGGTCTTGGGTTTGAACTGCTTCTGCAGCAGCGAGGCGAACTCGTTCGCGTCCGCGGCGACTTGGGCCTGTGCGGCCTGTTGGGCTTCAGCCATGTCTCGATTCCTTCACGAAATTTTGTTCCAAACCTGGGATGTTCGGACCGCGCGTCACTCAAGCCTTGTCGGCAGGCTTGGCCTGCTCGACCAGCGACTTGAGCAGCGCTGGATCGTTCAACGCCTTGGCGATCAGATCCTCGGCGCCGGCCTTGCCGTCCATGTAGGTGATCAGATTGGAGAGCTGCGAACGCGCTTCCAGCAGCTTGTTCAACGAATCGACCTTGCGCGCGACCGCGGCCGGCGAGAAGTCGTCCATGCTCTCGAAAGTGATATCGACCTGCAGAGTGCCTTCGCCGGTGAGCGTGTTCGGCACGCTGACCGCGACGCGCGGCTTCATCGATTTCATGCGCTCGTCGAAGTTGTCGACGTCGATATTGACGAACTTGCGCTCGTCCACGCCCGGCAGCGGCTCCTTCGCGTCGCCCGACAGATCCGCCATGACGCCCATGACGAACGGGATCTGCACTTTCTTCTGCGCGCCATACACTTCGACGTCGTATTCGATCTGGACGCGCGGCGCGCGGTTGCGCGCGATGAATTTCTGACTGCTAGGCTTGGCCACGACTCATCTCCCGTAGATGACTGCTGATACTTGCCGGCTCGATTCGAAGCGGCGCTTAATCTCTTGGCTCCCGCACGCCGCTGGCCGCCTTCGCCTGATCCAGGGCGTCCGGCGCGAGCTCTTCGAGCATGGCGAGGAAATCCTTGCCCACCAGGCGCTTCGCGCGCTCGATGAGCAGGGGAATCGGACTCGACGGCTCGTTGGTGCGGAAGAATTCCGCCACGGCGTCGAGGGCGCGCGTCGCATCTTCGCGGCTGCGAATGGCGCCGACGGCGACACTCACCACGCCGCCAGCCGCAGCCGGTGCGGATTCGTCTGCTGTCGCCCCGTTCGATGCAGGCGCGCGCGAGCCCAGATGATCGGTCACGAGCTTCAACGTGCGCGTCAGCGGGGTCTTCAAATTGGCGAAATCGGGCGCGGCCTGCACGCCGCCCGCCGAGCGCATCGCGTCTTCGATCGTGGCGAGGCTCTGGATGGCGTCGTTGAGCTGCGTGCTCAGGGCGTTCAGATCGTCGACTTCGGTAGCGTTCAGATGCGCCTGCAGCTGACTCGCGTCGAGCGATGCCGACTCGCCCTCGACCGGCGCGATCTGATTGGTGGCGATCTCGATGTCTCGAATCGACAGCGGGCCCAGCTGGCGATGGACGATGAGCGGCGTACGCCGCAGGCCGTCGACGATAGCCATCCGGTCCGCCAGGCCGCTCAAGGCGTTACGTCGCAAGATCGCATCGTCATCTACGCGCGGAAACACTTCCGCAGGCCAGGTGGCGAGCCAATGAGATGCGAGCTTCAGGGAATCGATGAAGGCTGCAAGGCCTTCAGTTCGCAGCAGCGCGCTCGACAGATGCGCGAGCAGCCGAAAATCTTTGCTGGTGCCGATGGCGTCGAGCGAGCGGTCGCGGATCTCGCGCCAGTCCGTCTCCTCACTCAGCGGCGCTGCCTGGCCGAACAAACGATAGGCATCGAACGAAGCGAGCAACTGCGTATCTTCGAGATCGGTCCCGCAGGGTTGATCCGCAGAAATGGGCTCGAGCAATGTCGTCAGTGCGCTGTGCATGCCTGCCGCTTGTGCGTGTTTCGTCCGTCGCTGTTGTTCGCTTCCTAGCGTCATGCGACGTTCCTCGCAGCTGACGCAGCGCGCCAAGAATGAACCAATCCACCTTCAAGTCAACTTTTGGCTTTGTAATATGTCGACTAGTTCCGTCGTGACCGAAGCACGGGAATTCCTGGCGCGCGGACAGGCGGCCGTAGCGATGAAATATCGCAGGGGTGTTACAAATGTTGGCCGCTCATAGCGGCTCTATTTCGGCAAAATGTGACGGGCTTACCAGCCAGGGAGCGATGAACTCCGCTTGGCTCACCAGAGAAACTTGACGCTCCCGGCCAGCAGATCGATGTCTTCGTCGTCAGTCCGGTAGCGGCTCGCCTCCACGCCCACCGCCCATCGCGGGGTGAAGCTCCACTCGAACGCGAACGCGACCAGTGCATCCGTTCCTTCGGTCGTTGCCTTCAAACGCTGTGAGCCGAAGGTCGCCCGCTGCTCGTTCTCCCACCGCCATGCTCCGACGCGAGCCGCCACTGCCACCGCTTCGTTGAATGGGTAGCGAAAGCCGACGCTCGCCTCATATCCGGACGCCGAGACCGGCAACGAACCGAGCAACGCGCGCGCATAGGTTTCGGCCTGCCCCGCCGGCACCGTCGCTCGCGCCGTCGTCGGTACGTCGCCGAGATCGGTATAGCCGACCTGAACTTGTAACATCGCCCCCATACGATAGCCTGCAAACATTCGATAGGCCGTGCGATCGAGATCGCGGACATCGACCGCGTTGGCCGTGAATCCCCGCTGCGCCAGGTTCGCCGCGACCTCTGACGTGCCCTGTTCGCCCCGGGCCTGACCGATGGCCCCGCCAACGAACCATCGGGCGTCCTCTGCATGCGCTCGTGCGAACACCAGCAGTGACGCGAGCGACAGCATCGCTCCACGCCGGGCCAACACACCCAATACACCGAGGAGCAGCATCGGCCATCCGACCGCACCACCTCCCCCTTCCGATTTGGCGATCACTTCGACCTCCGTCGCAAGCGAAGAAAACGTGGCCGTCACCGTGCAGTCGGCTGTGACGGGACCGGTTGTATAAGTCCCACCTGTGCGCGTGCCGCCGCAACCGGTGATCGAAGCGAGTTGATAGCCGCTGCTGGGCACAGCGGTGAACACCGCGGTGTCTCCATATGTAACAGTCTGTGGCACGCCCGGGTTCAGCGAGCCTCCCGCTGAAACATTCGGAGTCACGGTGAACGTTCCCACCACGACTGTCTGGACCGCCGATGTGGAAGGCGCGTTAACGGAATCGCCGCTGTATCTCGCCGAGTACAACTTCACACCCGAGGTCAGTCCATTGACGGTGCAAGTTGCCGTCGTGCCCGTGAGGGCAACCGCTGAACACCCCGCGATGGCAGCGCCACCTTCAGTGAAAGCAACCGTTCCCGTCAGTGCCGTGCCGGTCACCACCGCGTCGAGTGTGACGCTCGCACCAACTCCCACCGTTTCGGCCGACGTATCGAGATCGGTCGTGGTCGGTTGTCGTGGCGGAAGCCCGGTGCCACTCAGAGGAACTCGCCGGATCGCGCCGCCCAACGTCATCGCGAGCGAACCCGACGCCGCACCGAGCGCCGACGGTGCGAAGGTGACTGTCGCGGTACAACTCGCTCCCGGGGCGACAGTGGCGCCGCAATCGTGGCTCACCGAAAAGCCTGTCGACGCTGCCACGGACGATATCGCGACGGGGCTCGAAGAAACATTCGTCAGTTGGATGGGCAGACTCGCCGTTGCCCCGAGCTCGACGCCGCTGAAGGTGAGCGCCGACGGAGACACCGTGATGTCATAGTTGATCAGCGCTCGCGAGTACGTGCTCAAAAAGATCTGATTGGCTTTTTCGTACAGGAACAGAATGTCGCCGTTGATCGTGTTGATGGCTGCGTTGGCGCGCGAGGCGCTGGTTACGACGGTCGTCGGCGTGCCGATCGTGACGCCAAGGTCGTTGCTGTGCTGGAACTTCAGGTCGTTCGTGCCCGCCTCCAGGTAGCCCGACACGACGTTGCCGAACACATCCGACGAGAGCGAACGCGTCGTGCTGCCCGATGTAGCTGCGACGGTCGCGGCGAAGTACGCGGGCGTATCGACCTCGATTCGCTCCAGGTTCGTGCCCGATCCCGCCAGGAATAAATATCGACCCGTGTCCGTCGCGGCCAGCGCGCCCACCGAAAAGAACACCGACCGGCCCGTGGCCGTCGGTCCAACAAACGTCTGCGCGAAATCGGAGCTCGTGTAGAAAGACACGGCCGGGCTGTCCGCGACCAGCAGAACGTCACGCGTGAGCGGGTCCACGAAAATGTCGGCAAAGGCATAGGCGGACCCGGTCGGTGTCGAAGCGAATGTCGCTCCGTCGTCGGTGCTGCGGAATACCGCCGAGCCATTGCGTGGAACGATATAGACGCGGTCGCCGTCGAGCGCCATGTGAGCGGAGCTGGCGCCAGCGCCGACCGTTACCGGCGATGAAAAAGTCGCGGCGCCGTCACGGCTGATCACATGCAGGATGTTGCCGCCGATGACCCAGGCGACGTGTAAATCGCCGTCGTTCGAAATCGCCAGCTCGGCCTCGGCATTGACTGCCGCCACCTGCACACTGGGACTGAAGCTCTGCCCTCGATTCGTGCTCCGCGCCACGCGGATGCCGTTCGTGGGGCTGCGAAACAGCGCGTAAATCGTTCCATCGGCGCCGACGGCAAGTTTGCGCGAAGTGTTGGGCGTCTGCAGCGTGTTGTCGTTGCCGACGTCGCTCACCGGCACATCCAGGTGCAATGCGACGGGCGTCTGCTGAGCCTCGGTCGTGAGTGAAACTAACAAAGCGCAGACGCCGCTCAGGGCGTATGTAATTTGTTTCAGCATTGTGATGAGTGATGCCGTCGCGCGGGCGCACAGTGATAGCCCAGCGATCACTCACTTCACATCGGTGAAATCACATGCAGAACTGCGTTAATTCACATCCCCATCTCTCAGGGCGCTACGCCGCTGCATCGCACGCAGCAGCCGCGCCGCTGTTGTTTAGTATCCGACAGCCTTGCCGCGCTCGTTGCGCCCATCGCTCGCACCGAGTCGCTGGCCGGTGGCGAGATCGATCTGAATGCATTCGCCGTCGCCGCCGAGACCGAAGCCGATGGCATGCCCGCGAGCTTCGAGCAACTTGATCGTATCGGGCGAAAAACGATTGCGCTCCATGCGGATCTGATCGGGGATCCATTGATGATGAAAGCGCGGCGCGTTGACCGCCTGCTGGATGTCGAGTCCGAAATCGGCGACGCCGATCAGGATATTCGCCACCGTCGTGATGATGGTCGGACCGCCGGGAGAGCCGAGCACCAGCCAGAGTTTGCCGTCCTTGAGCACGATGGTCGGGGTCATAGCCGACAGCGGACGCTTGTTGGGTCCGACCAGGTTGGCGTCGCTTTGAATCAAACCGAACATGTTGGGCACGCCGGCTTTCGAGGAGAAGTCGTCCATCTCGTTGTTGAGCAGGAAGCCGAGCGAGCCGATCGTCACCTTCGAGCCGTAGCCGCCGTTGAGCGTCGTGGTCACCGCAACGGCGTTGCCGTCTTTATCGACGACTGAGTAGTGAGTCGTCTCGGTGGCTTCCGGCGCTGTCGCTTTCACCGGTTTCTTTTTCGCGTAGTCAGTCAGCGCCTTCGACACATCCGGTCGCTCGAGACGCGCCGACGCGCTAGCACGCTGTGGGTTGATGGACGCGCGCCATTCGACGCCGTAATCCTTATCGCTCAACTCGATGACGGGCAGACTGCTGAATTCCGGATCGCCGAGGAATTGCGCACGATCGTAGAACGCGCGGCGATAGCTCTCCACGATCAGATGAATCGATTCCGCCGAGCCGAACCCCGCCTTCGCGATGTCAAAGCCTTCCAGGATGTTGAGTGTCTCGATCAGCGCAATGCCACCCGAGGATGGCGGCGGCGCACTGATGATGTCCAGTCCGCGATATGAGCCGCGCACCGGCGTGCGCTCGACGACGTCATAGTTCTTGAGATCCTGAACCGTGATCAGGCCGCCGCCCTTCTGCATGAACTCGGCAATCTCGCGCGCCATTTTGCCCGTATAGAACTCGTCGGGATCGGCAACGATGCGCTCGAGCGTGCGCGCAAGCTCCGGCTGCTTGAGCACGTCGCCTTGCCGCCAACCTTTGCCGTCGTTCTGGAAGATGCGCTTGGAGTCTGGAAAATTTCCCATGTGACGGTCGTTAGTGAGCGCACGCGCCTCCGCCCAATCGAGCTCGAATCCCTCCTTCGCCAGTTTGATCGCCGGCGCAACGACCTGCTGCAGCGTCAACTTGCCGAATTTCTTTTGCGCGTGAACCATGCCTTTGACCGAGCCGGGCACGCCGACCGCCTTGTAGCCGACGCGGCTCATCATCGGAATCACATTGCCCTGCTCGTCCTGATACATGGTCGAGGTCGCTTTGCCCGGCGCCTTCTCGCGGAAATCGAGGAAGTGAGTTTCGCCCGAGCTCATTCGAACGAGCATGAATCCTCCGCCGCCCAGGTTGCCCGCGGCCGGATGCACGACAGCGAGCGCGAACCCCGTGGCGACAGCTGCATCGATGGCGTTGCCGCCCGCCTTCATCATTTCGACGCCTGCCTGCGACGCGAGCTCGTGCACGCTTGCGACCATGCCGTTATCGGCGCGCTCCGGTTGCATGCCGCCGCCCGCCGAGCACAGCGGGGCGACGATCAGGGTGAGGACGAACACAAAACAGCGGAATTGCGGCTTCATACTGTCGGCCTGGCGATTCGAGAAAGACACATTGTGGGGCACTCAACGGGGAAACTGAATATCCCGGTGAAAGTCGCCGGTCATGGCGGCTGTTTCATTCACCTTCTGTCCAGAGGACGAAGCTCGGCGCGGCGATATCCCTCACGCAGGAACTATCCAGCTCTCGGACGTCGCCCTCGTTCACCGCTTCGGCACTGATCCGAGCGAGGCACCCGCCGGCCTCGTTCGCGTGGCTCCCCTTGGGCACGATCACATGCGCCGAGTTGGACAGTGTGCGTGCAACTTCGGCCGCGTACTTTGGCGGCGTCACTGGATCGAACTCTCCGGAGAGCAGCAGCGTGGGGATCGACGACCGCAGCGGCGAAACGCGCGCAGGATCTGGAACGCCACGCGGCCACAGTGCGCACGCCGCGACCTGTTGATCGATACGATAGGTTCCAAGCAGAGTGCCCGACGCGGCTTGTCTGGACGCGGCGAGATCCAGCCGAGGGAGGTCCTCGGTGCAGGTGACGGATAGAAACATTCCGAAATTCAGCGTTCGAATGCCGCGTGCATAGTCGAGCGCCGCGCTCCCGAACTCCTCGAACTCTCCCCTCGCGGCGCGATGAACGATGTACGGCACTTTCACGTAGACCTCTGGCCTGTACAGAAAGTTGCGGAACGCCTCGCCGAACAGGCCGCGATCGAGTTGCAGGTGGTGTTTCTCGCCGCCCTTGGCATTCAAGATCGTGACCTGGATCCCGTCGGCGACTCGTCTCACCATCGCTTGATAGTCATCACGCAGGGCTGGATAAGCTGCGCGGCATTCCGGATCGGAGGTGCACAAGGTGAGTACGCCTTCGAGGGAGTGTTGCGCATCCGGCGCCAGCGACGCGGGCGAGATCATCGACGTTGAAGTGACGCCATCGAGAATGGCCAGGCGCACACTGGCCGGGTAATGACGCATGAATTCCTGCGCGACGCGAGTCCCATACGACGAGCCGTAGAGATCGATGGTTCGATAACCCAGCTTCTCCCGCACTGTCTGCAGATCTTCAACGATCGCTCGTGTCGTGTATTGAGTGAGATCCGCTCGTTCGCTCAGAGCATCCCGGCATGCTCGCACCCGCTCCAATGGCACGAAGCCATTCAGATATTGCTGGGGATTCTCATCGCTGCCGCCAAAATCGCAATCGAGAGGATTGGAGCGCCCCGTTCCTCGAACGTCGACGAACACGAGATCGCGGCTCGCACCTCTGAATCGCTCGACTGCGAAACCGGCCATGCCAGTGGCGCCCACTCCTGGCCCGCCAGCAAGAATGAAGACTGCATCAGCGCTTTGCCGTGCGCGGTCGTGCCTGATGAGCGCCACGTGCAGATCGATGATCCTGCCGCGCGCCTGCGCCCGATTCTCCGGAACTTGAACGCGGCCGCATTCGGCTTTCTGACCGTCCACTTCGCACGGCTGAAAATCGACGGCCCCGAGCAGAACGCTGGCTAGAAACGCGATCATCGCTTTTCGTCCCTGATGCAAGTCGGTGATGTGCTATGGCGTTGGCCATTATCTCATGAGCACTCATCCGTAAGCGCCTAGCCGCGCCTCCTTAGATCCTACGTAGGCTCAACAGTCGCTGCTGGTTGGCCTCAAGCGGTTTGCCAGCATTCGACAGCGAGCCATGGGGGTGCGTCGGATATTTGGCGGTCCTCGCCTCCTGCAGAATGTCTCCCGTCGAGTAAGGGCATACCCGTCGAAAGACGGCGACGCAAAGCCTCCGGTCCTCGGATGCCGCTGCAACAGCAGCCGCATCACGGATAGCGGGG
>NZ_DASWTF010000052.1:0-315565 GCF_036402275.1 Steroidobacter sp.
CTTGTGCTTGATGATGCTCTGATTTAAAACATTCATTGCGGGGTTACTCTTCTTGGTTAGGTGATTGCCTGGTAACAACCATCGAACCGGGTAACCCCGCTCTTTGCAAGAGGGGTGTCAGATCAAGTCGAAACTAATACACCTGAGTGATGCTGCGAATCTTTCCAACGACGTCATCGACACGAGCGTCGACCGCATGAGTCGCGCCCAGCTCGGCCGCGAGAGACAACCGCGCGGGATTCTTCTCCACGGCGATGATCGTCGAGCAGCTAGCAATGCGAGCAGCCATAACGGCAGCTAAACCAACGCTGCCCGCACCGAAGATCGCAATGCTCTCGCCACGACGGGGACGCAAGACATTGACCACCGCGCCAGCCCCAGTCTGCATGCCGCATCCGAGCGGCCCCATCAGCTCAAGAGGAACATCCGTCGGAACGCGAATCGCGTTCGACTCCATCACAAGAGCATGCGTGCTGAACGCACTCTGCCCAATGAAGCGCGAAGACAACGGCTGACCTTGGCCATCGCGCACGAGCGCACTCCCATCCGCGCGCTGCCCACTGAAGTTGAGCCGAGCGCTACGTGAGCAGTAAGCCATGCGATCGTCATGGCAGTACTCGCAATCACCGCAGTAGGCATACGAAAGCACGACCGCGTCGCCCGGCCTAAGCTGAGCAACTCCCGAGCCTACTTGCTCAACGATCCCCGCCCCCTCATGCCCCAGAATGGCCGGCAACTTGAACCCAAACGATTGATCGAGCGCGCTCAGATCCGTATGGCACAAACCGCAACCGACGATGCGAACCAGCACCTCCCGCTCCCGAGGTGCGTCGATCTCGACCTGTTCGATTTCGAACGCACCCGGGCGACGGACGACCGCTGCGGTGGCAACAGGCACTAAAATGACATCCGCAGCGTGACACCATAGGTGAGCGGAGCGGACACATATCCGTTTGCGTCCGCCCCTTGAAGCGGCGAATTGAAGTGCTGGGTCACGTAGCGCTGATCGCTGCAGTTCTGGCACCACGCAGTCACCGACCAGGAATTGTCCTGCGCCTTCAAACCCAGGCTGAGATTCAGCTCGGTCTGCGCATCGCGCCGGAGATCGTTGGAAGTGGTGGTGAACTGCTCACCCGTATGTGTAGCAGCGACACGACCAGTCAGTGCCAGGCTTCCGGTCAGTGGCTGATCGAGATTGATCGAGACATTGGCCGCAAGATCGGGCGCCAACGCAAAGTCACGCCCGGAGAGATTCAGGATCAAGGCCGACTCGCCAAACTCCGCCTCCGCAAGCCACGTGGCATCCAAGCCCAACGACAGTGCATCAGTGAGCTTGAAGGTGTTCTCCATCTCCAAGCCATACACCGTCGCCTCCGGCGCATTCACAATGGTGAATTGCGTGCCGAGGAACTGCGCAACCTGCAGATCTTTCATTTCATCGTAGAACGCAGCGAAGTTGCTGCGCGCCCGGCCGCCGGCATATTCCGTCTTCAAGCCGAGCTCATAGCCATCGATGTACTCGGGCTTGTAAGTCGGATCGAGCGGCGTCGCCCCAGGGACCTCGGCCGGATTGTTGAGCCGCGTGCCGGCAGCGGTATTGTCGATGTTGACGCCACCCGCCTTGAAGCCGCGGCTGTAACTCACATAGCCCATCACGTCAGGCGTGAACTGATACTGCAAACCTAAAGTACCGGTGACCGCCTCGTCCTCCTGTTTCGCGCTGAATTCCGGGCCGGGCTGCACGCCCAGCAATCGGAACGCGGCATTCGGCAGCGGCGTAAACAAGAAGCGGCGGAACGCTCCGGTTTTGTCCTCGCGCGAATACCGTGCACCCACGATGAGCTTCAACGGATCGGAAAGCTCGATGCTCCAGTGCGTGAACGCCGCGTACGACCGGCTGCTCGCAGGCAGAACCGCGTCGCTCCAGAGACCTTCCGGTGCCGCGCCGGTGCCGGGCGGCAAGCCGGCCTGTGCGAAGAACAGCACATCGAAGAACGCCTGCGCCTGATTGCCCCAGAGCAGCTGATGCGTGGCATCGATGTCTTCATCGGCGAAGTACGCGCCCACGACGTAGTCAGCGGCCGCCAACCGGCCGTTATATGTGAACTCCTGCGAGAAGAAGTCCGTCTGAAAGCCTTCGTTGATCGTGAGTATGTTGGCGCCAGTGAAGTCCGCATCCATCCCCTGCTGTTTGATCTTCCAGCTGCGGTACGCGGTGACCGAATGCGCCGAGTTGCCGTCGCCCAGCTCCCAATCCGCCTGCAGCACCACGCCCTTGTCGGTGAGATCCTGGCGCGTGTCGTTGCTCAGCACCTGCTCATAATCATCGAAGTCGGCAGACGGAGGATTCAAGCCGCGAGCACGAACCAAAGTATCGATGAAGGGCTGCAGCGGGCCGTCGACGTCATCGACCTGACCGTAACAGCAGTTGCTTTTCTCCTCCGAGTAGTCGGCGATCAACCGTAGAGTCACCGAGTCGCTCGCTTCCACGAGCAGCTGCGCCTTGGCGGCGCGCGGCTTGCGTTCGTTGTAACTATCTTCGGTGTTGGGGTTCTCGATGAACCCATCCGCTTCAGACCACAGCGCCGCGACTCGCATGGCTGCGCGATCGCCCAGAGGAACATTCATGACACCGCGTGCGAGCAACGTATCGTAGTTGCCATACGTCAGCTCGAACTCCGAATTGAGCTCGCCCAACGTGGGTCGGGTGCTCGTGATGAGCAGCGCGCCTGCGGAGGTGTTCTTGCCGAACAGAGTGCCCTGCGGCCCGCGCAGCACTTGCAGGCCATCGATGTCGAGCCAGTTCTGCAGCGCCTGTCCGCTGCGCGTGCGATACACGCCGTCGATGAAAACGCCGACGGCGCCTTCGAAAGCACGGCTGTTGCCAACGGTGCCGATGCCACGAATACGAATGTTCGCGCTGTTGGCGGCGTTGTTGCTCGTGTCGAAGGAGATGCTGGGTGAAATCGCCTGGACGTTGGAAATGCTTTGCACGCGCGCGGCTTCGAGGGCTTCCGCTGTCACCGCAGTCACTGCGACCGGCACTTCCTGTAAGTTTTGCTGGCGACGCTGAGCGGTGACGATGATCTCTTCAGTCGGCGAAGCCGCGGTCTGAGCCGAAGGCGTCTCACTGGACCCCTGAGCCCCCGCCACTCCGGCCACACACACCAGAGCAGCCAGCGCCGCCGCCCTACGAGCCTGATCTCCAGCTCGCCCCCGCTGCCCAGACGCATTGGTCATCGCACGTCCCCCGTGACTTATGTATGAACAGGCGCCCGCCGCGGATGGCAGGACCTTTATGGCACAAGGATGCCGCCGGACGACCTGAGCCGGATTCGTCGGAACTGACGATATGAGGCCGGCAGCGACTCAGGCGATAAGGTTCAGCTTGCGAGCGACGGCGATGGCCTGAGTGCGGTTATGCACGCCGAATTTGGCGTTGATATTGCGTAAATGCGTGCGCACCGTGGTCTCGGAGACGAATAGCCGCCCGGCGATAGCGAGGTTCGACAGCCCCTCGGCGAGCAGCCGCAGGATCTCCAGCTCCTTCTTGGTCAACGCCTCGGTGGTGGCGGGACTCGGTGCGGGCGCTTCGACCTTTTCGGGGCGCTGCCCCGCCAGGCGCTTCAGATACTCGGCCAGGTTGGCCGTTTCATCCAGCTCGTTCTGCTGAGCCACCGACAATCGTTGTAGCAACCTCTGCATCGGCTCGCCTTCATCGAGGAAGATCCGGACGAAGCGCTCCCGCGCGCCCAACCGAAGCGCGTCGCGAGCCATGCGCAGGGACGCTTTGGCATTGCCCGCCCGATCCAACGCCAGCGCCAGCAGGATCCGGAGCCTCAAGGCGCGTCGATGCCGCTTGGCATTCTCGGCGCGTTCCAGCTCCTGCTTGAGCTGACTCACAGCGTCATCAGCCGCGCCAGTGTGAATCATCAAACGCAGCTGCGCTTCCAGCAGCGTATCCATATCGTTACCGAACAGGGCCCGTGACATCACGGGAGTCCAATCGACCGCCGCCCGCGCTCTTTGCAACGCCTCGCGAGCGCTCTTGGCATCATCGCGCCAAAGAGCGAGGCGCGCCCGCTCCAACTGCGCGTTGGCCACCAGGCGCGGCAGGCTCATGCGAAGACCGAAACTTTCCATCTCGGTGACAGCCAACAGCGCGCGGTCGTGATCGCCCGAGTGATGCGCGATGCGCGCCAGCGCGCGGTGCCCGCAGATGAGATGATCCGTCATCCCGAGCTCCTGCATCAGCGGCACATACACACTCAACAAGCGCTCCGCCTCGGTGAGCTCGTCCTGCTCATACAGCACTTCGGCGAGCAGGATGCCGGCCATGGCGTTGCCGTTGGTGTCGATGAGGAATTTGCGCGAGCCGACGGCGGCCGAATGTTTGAAGCGCGCGGTGGCCTGTCTCAATCGACCATGAAGCAGGTCGATCGCGCCCTCCACGCACTGAGCGAAGATCGTCATGAAGGGGCCGGCGGGAGAGCCTTGCTGCACACGACTGCGATCGAGCAGCTCGCGCGCGCTCGTGTACTTGCCCATGATCATCAACAGATTCGCATGCGAGGTCCGCAGCAGGCTGAAAGCGAATGCCTGCTCGGCAGTGACCTGGTCCAGCGCGGCCTGCGCAGCGGTGTAGGCTTCATCGAAGCGATCGAGCATCGTGAGAAGCATCGGTCGCAAGGCAAGCGCATGCGCCTGCAAATGCGGCGACAGTGGACCTTGCGCCTCGATGCGCTCGAGCAGTTGCATGGCCTCTTGACCGCCGCGCGTGAATGACAGCGACCAGGCATGAATCAACCGCAGATGCGGCCAGTTCGCGAGCTCCCGCGCCGGCACGGAATCGAGCAATCGCACGACCAGCCGGATTCGCCCGCCTTCGAGCAACTGCTCGGCGATGCGCTCCAGCATCGGCAGCGCATAGTCGTAATCGCCCGAAGCAAGCGCGTGCTCGACGGCCGGCACCGGCCGGTTCTGCGCGTCATACCATCGTGAAGCGGCACGATGCAGATCCGCGATGTCCTGAGGGTAGAGACGCTCCAGCTGAGTGCGCAGGAACCCGGCGAACAGGCTGTGATATCGAAACCACTCGCCGTCCTCGCTGATGCGCTGGACGAACAGATTCGAGCGCTGCAGGGACTCCAAAATCTCGCGACTGTCGTGTTGACCACGTACGGCGTCGCACAGCTGCGCGTTGAAGTGATGAAGCACACTCGTGCGCACCAGAAACTCGCGCACGCTCTGGCTCTGCTGAGACAGAACTTCCTCGGCGAGATAGTCCGCGACCAGAACATTCGATCCGGAGAAGTGCGCAACCAGATCGACGGAGCGTTCGCTGCGCTCGAGCGCCAGCGACGCGAGCCACAACGCGACCGGCCAGCCTTCGGTCGCGCCTTGCAAGCGCGCGATATCGGCGCCGGGGACATTCAAGCCGCGCTTCTCGCGCAGATAATCACCTGTCTCGGCGACCGAAAACCTGAGCTGCATCGGATCGATCACAAGCAGCTGTCCGCGCGCCAGCAGACGTGGCGCGCCGATGTCCAGCATGGTTCGCGAGCCGATGACGATGCGCCCGCCTTCGGGGAGGTTCTCGATCACCTGCCGGAGCACGGCGAAAGACGCCGCGCTCTGAACCGACTCCGCGTCATCGACGAACAGCACGAAGGGCGTCGGCGTGCAGGCGATCCGCTCCATCAGATCGAGCGCGACGATGCCGGCGGCGGCATCGCTCTCCGGCTCGTTCGTCGCGGTGGATGCGCCACTGAGCAATCGATCGAAGGACGCGTCCAGAAAGGCGAGAAAGCGACCGACATCGTTGTCCGCCGCATCGACGGTCAGCCAGCTGGTCGTGATTCCCTGAGCGCGCAGGCCGTTCATGACCTGGAGCATCAGCGTGGTCTTGCCGAAACCCGCCGGCGCCTGGATCAGCACCACTTTCTCACTGGCGCGGCCGACGCGTTCCTGCAACTCGTTGCGCGGAATTTGCGAAGCGGGCAGCGTTGGCGGCGTGGTTTTAGCCAACAGCAAATGATTGCGCACGCCCGAGACGTTGTCAGAACGGTTTTTCGGCAATCCCAAGTGCATCTATCGACCCGCGGCCGCTGACCCACCGATCCCCTGAAGTATATCGGCCCAGTTGAGCCCTTTTGGCGGCCGCTGCAATCGTCAGTTCCGACGAAGTGTCGCGTCCGCCCGCGCTTCAACAATACGGGATCGCTCCCCCAAGGACCCGATCATGCCAGAAGCTTACATTGTTGCTGCCGTTCGCACCGCAGGCGGACGCAAAGGAGGCCGGCTGTCCGGCTGGCACCCCGCGGACCTCGCCGCGCAGGTGATCGACGCGACGGTGGCTCGCGCCAAAGCGCCGCCGGATGCAATCGACGATGTCATCATGGGCTGCGTGAGCCAGATCGGCGAACAAGGATTCAACGTGGCGCGCAATGCCGTGTTGTCCTCGTGCTTGCCCGAGAGCGTGCCCGGCACGTCCGTCGATCGGCAATGCGGCTCGTCGCAGCAGGCGATTCATTTCGCGGCCCAGGCGGTGCAGTCCGGGGCCATGGATGTGGTGATCGCCGCCGGCGCCGAAAGCATGTCGCGCGTGCCCATGGGCTTGTCTGTCACGATGCCTCAGAAGCAGGGCTTTGGCTTTTATGTCAGCCCGGGAATGGCAGCTCGTTATCCCAATGTGGAGTTCAGCCAGTTTCTGGGTGCGGAGATGATGGCGCGCAAGTATGACTTGTCGAAGGATGAGATGGATGCGTTTGCGCTCGTGAGTCACAGCCGCGCCATCGCGGCCACGCAGGCGGGCGCGTTCCACAACGAGATCGTGCCTGTGCAGATTCGTCGTGCGCCGAGTGCGGCGCCTGCAGGCGAGCCGGTCACTGAGAGTACGGATGATCTGCACACGATCGATGAAGGCATCCGATTCGATGCGAGCCTGGAGGGCATTCGCAACGTAAAACTGCTTGCCGAGGGCGGGCGTGTGACGGCGGCCACGGCCAGCCAGGTGTGCGATGGCGCGGCTGCCGTCATGATCGTCAATGAGAGGGGACTGAAGACGCTGGGGGTCACGCCACTGGCGCGCATCCACCATATGAGTGTCATGGGGCATGATCCGGTGATCATGCTGGAAGCGCCGCTGCCCGCCACGGTGAATGCGCTGTCCAAAGCGGGCATGAAGATTGGCGATATCGATCTGTTCGAGATCAATGAAGCGTTCGCACCGGTGCCGCTCGCGTGGTTGAAGGTGACCGGCGCCGATCCGGCCGGACTCAACGTGCATGGCGGCGCGATCTCGCTCGGTCATCCGCTCGGCGCCTCGGGCGCGAAGCTCATGACGACGCTCGTGCATGCGCTTCATCGTCATGGCAAGCGCTATGGGTTGCAGACGATGTGTGAAGGCGGCGGGATGGCGAATGTGACGATCGTCGAGCGGCTGTAGCCGCTCGGATCGCGGGAGCGAACGCACAGTTGCAGCCTTCCAAGCTGACGATCGGCGGCGATGTCATGTTTCCGAGGAAACGCGTGCAGCGGCTCTACCTCTTCGGCTCGATCCACTCCGCCCAGCCATCCAGCGCTTCAACGTGATCGCCGTTCGCCCGCAACGGATTTATTTCGAGCGACAGCAACTGTGGGCCGAGAGCGAGCGCGGCGTTCCCGATGGCGACGATGACGTTCGCGACAGCGTCGCGATCGACTGCGGGCGTTCCGCGAAAGCCGTCCAGTAATGCGCGCCCGCGAAGCTCATCGAGCATCGACAATGCGACTTGATGCGAGATCGGTAGCAAGCGCAGGCTGGTATCGCGCAGTACCTCGACCCAGACGCCGCCGAGCCCGACAGTGATCACAGGTCCCCATTGCGGGTCCCGCATCGTTCCGACGAAAAGCTCCACGCCGCCTGTGCGCATGGGGGATACTGAAACGCCTTCGAAGCGGGCGTGAGGGGCGGCTTCGCGAGCCCGCGTCATGATGTTTTCAAACGCGGCGGCGACTTGGTTGTCGCCCGTCACATCCAGGACTACGCCGCCGACCTCGGTCTTGTGAGCGATGTCGGGTGAAGCGATCTTCAACGCGACAGGCCCGGCAAACTGATGCGCACAACGGACCGCCTCGTCAGAAGTCGTTACTACCTGCGTCGGCACGACGGGAACGCCGCGACTGCGCAGATATTCCATCACTTCGCGTTCGGAGCCCGGCCGCGCATCGGCCACGGAGGCAGCGACCGCAGATGGTTGCCGTACCTCGCGCGAAAGTTTGGACCACTCGAAGGCACGCGCCACGGCCCGGATGCCGTGCTCCAATCCGCACGGCAGATAGTTGCAGCCACTGGCGTCGAGGATTTCCTGGCTCAGCTCGCTGAAAGGCCGAACCGTGTGACTGATCAGGAATGTGGGACACGATGCGCGACTCTGCGCCGCCGCGACGCCATCCAGAAGATGACGTAGAACCTTGCTGTCATCGGCAGCGGTGCCAGGAACATCCAGCACGGCGAGCACGGCGCTGAACGCGGACTCGGCGGACATCGCGTCGAGGGACTTTTCCAATAATGACGGGTCGAGCAGCGCGCCGCCCGTCACATCCAGCGGATTGTGTGGGGTTCCGAAATCGGGCAGGTCGGCGGCCAGGCGCGCTGTCGTCGTCGGCGATAACGCCGGCAAAGACACTCCGGCATCAGCGGCGCGATCAGCGGCGATCTCGCACAAGCCACCGGAAAGTGAGATCAACCCCAACCCGCCTTCAGGCAGCGTTCCCCACCGCGCGAGCACCTCGGCGGTGAGGATCAAATCTTCCAGCGACGTAACGCGCACCAGGCCAAGGCGGCGGCACACGGCATCGAAGACGCGATCATCGCCAACGAGCGAGCCCGTGTGCGCCTGCGCCGAACGCGCGGTGACTTCACTGCTGCCGACCTTCAACACCACGATGGGCTTGCCTGCCTCCGCCGCCCGCAGGCAGGCGCGAGTGAAAGCTTCAGTGTCGCGCACGGATTCGAGAAACAACGCGATCGCGCGAGTCGCCGAGTCATCGACGAGATAATCGATGACTTGAGCGACGCCGATGCCCGCTTCGTTTCCGGTGGACACCATGTAGGTGAGGCCAATGCCCTGCCACTGCGCGAAATAGGACATCTGCGCAGCGAGCGCGCCGCTCTGAGAAACAATGGCGATCTTCGCCGCGGATGTGCCCGGATCTTCGACGCTGGCGCGACCGGCAAAAGCCTTTGATCCTGACTCAGACTGAGCACGAGCAGCGTGTCTGTCACTTGCGCCTGCATCGGTAACAGGCGTGCCCCTCGCAGGCTGGGGCCGCAAGCTCACCGTCCATACCGGCGCACACGCTATGAAATTCACGAAGCCGAGGCAGTTCGGCCCAAGCAAAGAGATGTTGTGTTCGCGCGCCAAAGTTGTGAGCCGGCTCTGCAACTCGCGACCGGCGACTCCGGATTCTGCAAAGCCGGCGCTCAGAATGATCGCGTTACGAATGCCGGCGGCGCCGAGTTCCGACACCGTGTCGAGCAGCGCATCGGAAGGCACCATCAGCAGCGCAACATCGACGGGCTCACCGATCTCACGCAGCGAGCTCAGTGCCGGATAGCCCAGAACCTCCCCGCCCTTTCGATTGACGAGGAACACCTTGCCGTCATAGCCGAGCGTGCGCAGATTCGCGAGCGCGGCCCGCGTCCAGACCGAGCGCTCGGTGGCGCCCACGAATGCGATGGACCGCGGGGAAAACAATGCTGTGAGTGGATGTGACATTCGCGCACGGGCTGATGCGTCAGCTCAAGACTCCCAAATCACCGGTCGCGCCAGCTCGCGCCACTGCGGCGCGCGAGTGAGATAGCGGTTCTCGATCTGGCTGCGACGGACCTTCATGGTGGGTGTGAGCAGGCCGCTCTCGATGGTCCACGGCTCCTTGACCACGACCAGGTACTCGACCTGCTCATGGTCCTCCAAGGAAACGTTCACCTGCTCGAGCAGAGCGGCGAGCTCCCGTTCGAGCTGGCAGCGTGCAGCGCCGTCTTCGACCGTTTGTCGATACTTATCGGCGGCCAGCATCGTCAGCGCAAACGGCTGCGGCTCGCCGGGACCAGTGACGCAGATCGCTTCGATAAACGGATGCGCACCCAGCCGGTTTTCGATGGGAACCGGCGCGACGTACTTGCCTTTGCTGGTCTTGAACAGTTCTTTGACGCGACCGGTAATCCGCAACCGGCCCGCCTCGTCCAGCTCACCGCGATCGCCGGTGCGAAAGAAACCATCCGGCGTCAGGTACTGCCGCGAGTCTTCATTGGAGCGGTAGTAGCCGAGCATCTGTCCGGGGCTTTTCACGAGAACTTCGCCGTCCTCGGCGATCCGGCATTCACAGCCAGGAAGCGGCACACCGACATAGCCCGGCCGCACGTCGCCACGACGGCACGCGTGTGAAGTCGCGGCATTCTCCGTCATGCCGTAGACCTCGATCAGATCCAGCCCGAGCTCGCGATACCAGGCAATGATCTGCGCGGGCAGCGGCGCAGCGCCGGTGAAACCGATATGAGCAGCGCCGAGCCCCAGGCCCGCGAGAATGTGCTTCTTTGCAATGGGCCCTTGCACCGGATCGGCGAACAACGCTTGCTGTTTCTCCGGCGGCAGCTGCGCATTCACGGCTTGATAGAACTTGGTCCACAACCGCGGCACCGAAAAGAAACGAGTGGGCCGCGCGCGCTTCAGATCCTGAGCAAACGTTTCCAGCCCGAGGTTGAAGAACACCTGGAAGCCGAACACGAGCGAGGGCACCTCCAGCGCCACACGCTCGGCGATGTGCGCAAGCGGCAGATAGGACAGCATGCGATCCTCGGGATTCGTCTTCCACAGCTCCGCGGTCGTGAGACAGGGGGCCGTCAACGACCCGAAACTATGCATGACGCCCTTCGGCTGCCCCGTCGTTCCCGATGTATAGATGATGGTCGCGAGCTCGGCCGAGGGCCGCTCGACGATGTTCTGCACCGGCTCGTGCGCGGCGATGATGTCATGCCATCGCCTAGTGACGCTCTCGGGTGACATCGGCAATCCGATCTGCGGCAACGAGGATGGCAGCACGGGCCGAACTTCCTTCCAGCTGTCGGCGACGCCATCAAGCCGTCCGATGAAGATCAATCGGGCGTCGCAATGACGAAGCACATAGTCCGCCGTCGCGGAACTCGCGGTTGGGTACAGAGGCACGCTCACATGGCCCGACATCCAGATCGCCAGGTCCGCCATGATCCAATGCGCGCTGTTCTTGCCGTAGATCGCGATGTTGCTGCCTGCCGGCAGCGATAAGGACTGCAGATGGGCCGCCATGCGACGCGCCTCGTCCCAAACTCGAGCCCAGCTGTACTCGATGATTTTTCCGTCGGGCTGCGGCTGCGTCAGATAGGTGCGATCGGGCGTGGCCTGAGCCCAGTGTTGCAGGCGATCGAGCATCACAGCGTCCTCGCGATCAGTTCCTTCATGATTTCGTTGGTGCCGCCGTAGATGCGGCTGGCGCGATTGTCGATGAAGGCGCGCGCGATGGGATACTCCAGCATGTATCCGTAGCCGCCGTGCAATTGAACGCACTCATCGACGACGCGACATACTAACTCGGAGGCCGTCAGCTTGGCGGTGGCCGCCACTTCGGGCGTCAGCTGGTGTTGCAGGACCAACTCGAGGCAGCGATCGATGAAGACCTGCGTCACCGCGATCTGCGCCTTGAGCTCGGCGAGCTTGAAGCGCGTGTTTTGATACTCCGCCACGGACTTGCCGAAGACCTTGCGCGAGCGCGTGTAGTCGATGGTCCAGTTCAAGGCCGCCTGCGCGGCCGACACGGACAGAATGGCAATAATGAGCCGTTCCCAGCCCAGCTCCTTCATGAGCATGGCGAAGCCCTGCCCTTCCACCCCGCCGAGGAGGTTCGCGCGCGGCACGCGGACGTTCTCGAAGAACAACTCGCAGGTGTCCTGGGCTTTCATGCCGACTTTCTTCAGCGGCGCAGCCTTGGAGAACCCTGGTGTACCGTTCTCGACCAGAAACAACGAGATGTCGCGCGACCCCGTGCCCGTGTTGCCGGTTTTGGCCACGACCACGACGATGTCGGAGAGGTAGCCGTTGGTGATGAATATCTTGTTGCCGTTGATGATGTAATCGTCGCCGTCGCGCTCGGCGCGAGTTTTCACGGCTTGCAGGTCCGAACCGGTGCCGGGCTCGGTCATGGCGACTGCGCCAATCGCCTCGCCGCTGGCCATCTTCGGCAGCCACTCACGTTTCTGCGCTTCGGTACCGAAGTTCAGAATGTAGTTGGCGACGATGTCAGAGTGGATCGAGAAGCCCGGACCGTTCACGCCCGCGTAACTCGATTCCTCCATCAGGATCGTGCTGTACAACCGATCGCCGCCCATGCCGCCGTACTCTTCGGGCACGGCAATACAGAGGAAGCCCAGCTCGCCCGCACGCCGCCAGACATCGCGATCCACGTGCTGCTGCTCCTCCCAACGCGCATGATGCGGAACGCACTCCTCATCGATGAAGCGACGGACGTTCTTGCGAAACTCATCGTGTTCGGCAGTGAAAATCGTGCGAGCAAGCATGGTGTGACCTCAGTAATACTTCCGTCGCTCACGCGCCATGGCGCGCATCGTCGGTGTGGCGAGATATTGCGGGCCGAGCGCGGCATAGCGATCTGAAAGCTCGACCACTCGATCGAGCCCCAGCCAGTCCGCGTATTTCAGCGCTCCACCCAGATACGCCGGCAAGCCCACGCCGAGTAGCAACGCCATGTCCAACTCGGCAGCGCTGGCGACGATGCCTTCCTCGAGGCACAACGCCGCTTCGATGATCAGCGGCAACATCATGCGCTCGACGATCTCGGTATCGCCGAACGGTTTGGAACCGCTTGCTTGTACTTCCCGCAACAACACGCGCACGTCCGGATCGATGTGTTTGACGGGCTTGCCCATCGCGCTGGTTTCGTAACGATAGAAGCCCAGGCCGTTCTTCTGCCCGAGCCGGCCGTGCGCCACCATGACCTGCAGCGGATCTTTCCAACTGCGACGCAGCCGCTCCGGGAAACCGGCGCAGATGATCTCCGCGACATGCACACCGGTGTCCATGCCGACGACATCGTTGAGATATGCCGGCCCCATCGGCCAGCCGAAGGACTCCATGGCCGCGTCGATCTGCAGATAGTCGGCGCCATCGGCGAGCAGTCTGCCGAACGCCTGCATGTATGGCGTCAGAATGCGGTTCACCAGGAACCCCGGCCCGTCGCGCACGACGATGGGCGTCTTGCCCATCGACAGCGCGTAGCTCACGACCGAGCCAACGGCCGCATCGTTGGTCTTCGCGCCACGGATCACTTCGACCAGCGGCATCATCGGCACCGGATTGAAGAAATGCATGCCGACGAAATTTTCCGGACGCGCGAGCGGCGCGGCGAGATCGTCGATGCGCAGGCTGGAGGTGTTGGATGCGATCACGGCATCAGATCCGATCTGCGCCTCGACTTCGCGCAACACCGCATGCTTCACCTTGAGATTCTCGACCACCGCCTCGACGACCACGTCCGCGGAGTTGAAGTCCTGATAACTCAGCTGCGGCACGATCGAGGCGAGCACGCTATCCGCCTGACCTTGCGTTATTCGCCCGCCGGCCACTTGTTTGTGAAGCAGCTTGCGCGCCTCGTTCATCCCGAGATCGAGCTGCGATTGAGCGATATCCTTCATCACCACCTGAATGCCGCGGCTCGCGCTGGTGTACGCGATGCCACCGCCCATGATGCCGGCACCGATGACCGCGGCGCGCTGAACTTTGCGCCCCGCGCTCGCGTGACGCTTGGCGGCCTTCTTCACCTGCTGCTCGTTCAAGAACACTTGCACCAGCGACCCAGCCGCCTGCGTCTTCGCGATCCTCGCGAACGCCGCCGCCTCCAGCGCCAGCGCGGCGTCGCGGTCGGCGGACATCGCCTCCTGCAACAGTTCGAGCGCCGACATCGCCGCGGGCTGATGTTTTGGTATGCGTGCCGCCAGCGTTCGCTTCGCCTCGTCAAAAATGGCGCTGGCATCCAGGCCTTGAACGTTCACCGGCCCCATCTTGGCCGAGCGACGGGCGCGCCAATCGAACTCGCCGCGAGCAGCTTGATCGAGAACATGCAGCGCCGTCTCGCGCAATGCTTCTGGCGTCGAGACAAAATCGACGACGCCGGCTTTCTTTGCTGCCTCTGCCTTCGAAGGCTCACCGCCCACGATCCAGCGAATCGCAACTTCGATCCCGGCGATGCGAGGCAGCCGTACTGTGCCGCCGAAGCCGGGAAACAGACCGAGCTTCACCTCGGGCAAACCAACGTGCGCATCAGTCGCCATCACACGGTAGTCGGCAGCAAGCGCCGCTTCCAATCCACCACCCAGCGCGAAACCATTCAGCGCCACGACGACAGGCACGGGCAATGCCTCGAGCGCATGGAACACGCGATTGGACGCCATGTTGCTGGACATCACTTCCTGCTGCGGCTTGCTGAACAACTGGCCGAAGCCGCCGATGTCCGCGCCAACGATAAAGGACTGCTTGGCGCTCGTGATCAAAACACCGCGCACTCCACTCTGCGCGCCGATCGCCGCAATCGCCTGCTGTAACTCATTCACCGTGCGCTTGTCGAACTTGTTGATCGCATCGCCCTGGCGATCGAAGCAAAGCTCCGCAACGCCGTTATCGAGCGCACTGACGCGAATCGATTCGCCCTGAAACATTGGGTCTCGCCTGGTCATTGAAAGAAATGGGTGACGTGCCGCAGGCGCTCGCGACATTCGCGAACCATGCGCTCGATGAGCTCGGCGCACGTGGGAATGTCCTCGATCAAGCCGACGACCTGGCCGGCCGCGATGACGCCGCCGTTCGGATCGCCCTGCACGAGCGCCTCGCGTCCCCGCTGACCCGCGACCAGGTGTCGGATGTCCTCGAATCGACAGCCCTTGGATTCGGCTGCGACGACTTCCTCAGAGATCGCGTTTCGCAGGACGCGCGCAGTGTTATGCATCGTGCGAAAGATCAGACGCGTGTCTCGTTCGTTCGCCGCCACGAGCGCCTGTTTGATGTTTTGGTGAATCGGCGCTTCGCGCGTGGCACAGAAGCGAGTGCCCATGTTCACGCCATCCGCGCCCAACGTGAGTGCAGCGGCCATCCCGCGACCATCGCCGATACCGCCGGAAGCAATGATGGGCACCGATAAGTGACGCGCGGCCGCCGGTATCAGCACCAATCCACCCACATCGTCGTCGCCCGGATGCCCGGCACATTCGAAACCATCGATGGATATCGCATCGACGCCGTGCTTCTGCGCCGACTGCGCGTGTCGCAACGACACGCACTTGTGGATGACCTTGAGACCCGCCGCGCGGGCGATGGCGATGAACTCCGGCGGAACCTTGCCGGCTGTTTCAATGGCCGCCACTTCGGAGCGCACGATGACATCGAGATAACGCTCGTACGGCGGCGGATTGATCGACGGCAGCATGGTGAGATTCACGCCGAACGGCAGGTCGGTGAGCGTTCGACATCGGCCGATCTCCTCCCACAGCGCTTCGGGCGTGGGTTGTGTCAGCGCCGTGATGATGCCGAACCCACCGCCATTGGAAACGGCAGCCGCAAGTTCTGCGGTGCCCACCCACATCATGCCGCCCTGGACGATGGGATAGGTCACTCCCAGCAATTCGGTAATGCGCGTGTGCAGAGGTCCCCCCGGGGTCATAGCAGCGGTCGTCTGATGTTTCGGCGTGCAGCCGTGCCGCCGCTTCGTCGGTTCTGACGATTTTCGCCGCCAGCCCGGCGTGCAGGATGATTCGCACAGTAAGGCTCCAGCATGGCAATCGTTTCACCGCACCGAATTCCCGTCATCGTCGGCGTCGCCGACGTCATCGACCGGCCAGATCACCTGGCCCACGCTCGCGAGCCGGCTGCCTTGATGGCGGATGCGCTGCTCGCAGCCTTGCAGGACGCCGGCCCCTTGTCGCCAGCAGCGGTGGATTCCCTGGACATCGTCGCGGAACATTCCTGGCCCTATGCCGAGCCGTGCGATGTGCTGGCCGCACGAATGACGCACAAGCCGAAGCGTTGTGTTTACGGCAAGGCCGGCGGTGAATCGCCAGTGCGCTTCATCCATGAAGCCGCGTTACGAATCGTGGCCGGCGAAAGCACCGTCGCCGCCATCGTGGGCGCCGAGGCGCAATATTCCGTTGCCGCGGCAGCCAAGGAATCTTTCGAACTACCCTGGTCGCCGCGCGATCCGAAAGCGACGGTGTTACGTGGCAAGGATCTTTGTCATCCCATCGCCATCCGGCATGGGATGACGCAGCCGGTTCATGTCTATCCCCTGTATGAAAACGCGGCCACCGCGGCGTGGGGACAAACGCCAGCGCAAGCGCTGCGCGAGTCCGCGCAACTCTGGTCCGACTTCTCGGCGGTGGCGGCGGCAAATCCATCGGCATGGCTGAGACAGCACTACACTGCGGAACAACTCGCCACGCCCTCCAGAGACAACCGACCCGTCGCCTGGCCGTACACCAAGCACATGGTGGCGAATCCTTTCGTGAATCAGGGTGCAGCCGTCGTTCTGACGTCGCTTGCGAAAGCGCGCGAGTTGGGTATTTCCGAAGATCGATACGCGTACATCCATGCCGGCGCGCATGCTGTTGAGCCCAGGGATTATCTGCAGCGAGACCAATACCAGCGCTCGTACGCGCAAGAAGCCGTCCTGGAAACGATGCGCGACGCCGCGGGCAGCACGGGCCGATTCGACTCGATGGAGCTGTACAGCTGCTTCCCCATCGTGCCGAAGATGGCGAGACGAGTGCTCGAGTTGCCCATCGATGCGCAACTCACCTCGATCGGTGGGATGAGCTTCTTCGGCGCGCCCCTCAACAACTACATGACGCACGCAGCCGCCGGTCTCGTAAGACGGATCCGCAATCGTCGCGAGGCGCTCGCGCTGCTCTACGGCCAGGGTGAATTCGTCACCAAGCATCACGCGCTGCTATTGAGCGCAGCACCGTCCCGAAGCGAGCTTTCGAGCGGCGACGTGCAAGCGTTGGCAGATCGCAAGCGCGGCCCGATCCCGGAGCTGACCGACGCTTACTCAGGCCCGGCCGCGCTCGAAACATTCACCGTCGTCCACGGCCGCGGCGAAGCACCCGAGTTCGGTGCCGTGATCGCCCGCACTCCCGATCAGCGTCGGCTCATGGCTCGCGTCGCGGCGAGCAACACCACGACGCTACAGGTCCTGACCGACTTGTCCGCGACTCCCGTCGGACAGATCGGCCAGGTGAGCCGCGGCCTGGATAACCTTCTTCATTGGACAGTGGCATGACTGAGCCCGTACTGATCGAACATCGCGACAATGTCGCCATCGTGACTTTGAACGCGCCGGAAAAGCGCAACGCGCTCGGGCTCGCGTTGTATCGCGGCCTGTCACAAACATTGACGACGTTGCAGGACGACCCGTCGATTCGAGCGCTGGTGCTGTACGGAGGCAAACATTTCTGCGCCGGTGGAGATTTGTCGGCGCTCGATGCCTCACCGCTTGCGATGCGAGAGGCGATGCACATAGGTCATCGCGCCGTTCGAGCGCTGGTCGGCGGCCGCCTGCCAGCTGTCGCGGCTGTCTCGGGCAGTGCGTTCGGCGCAGGGTTCTCGCTCGCGATGGCGTGTGACTTCGTCATCGGCGATTCAACGACCACGCTGTGCGCGGCTTTCGGCAAGGTCGGCCTCACGCCGGACTACGGCCTCATGTGGACGTTGCCCCAACGAATCGGCATCGGACGCGCGCGCGAGCTTCTGATGTTGTGCAAGCAGGTCGGCGCCGAAGAAGCGCTCTCGATGAATCTGCTGGATCGGCTGATTGCACCGGGCGCAACGCTCGACGCAGCGGTCAGCCTTGCGAAGGAGCTCGCGGCCGCCCCTCCCGGCACCATCGCCACGACCAAGGCCATGCTGTCGCGATCGCCTCTATCGCTCGACACGATGCTCGCATGGGAGGCAGACACCCAATCTCTGCTGGCCCGTACTCGCGATTTAGCAGAAGGCATCCGCGCCTTCGCGGAACGGCGACCGCCCTCTTTCCGGGGAGAGTGATCAGATGTTGAACGCGGCTGCCGAAACGATGCGCGCCGAAATAGAAACAGTGCCGCAGTACTGGCCGCGCCTCGCCGCGTATCTGGCCGAACTTGGCATGCAACTGGATCTGGATGTTCCGCCACAGCAGTTCGCGGGCGGCTTTGCCAACCTGAACTATCTGATCAAGCTGGACGGCCAACCCGCCGTGCTACGCCGGCCGCCGAAGGGACCGCTGCCCGCCGGCGCTTACGACATGGCGCGCGAGTTCCAGATCCTCTCGCGACTGTGGCGGGCGTTTCCTCTTGCGCCACGCGGATTACATCTATGTGAGGACGGGCGCATCATCGGCGCTCCCTTTCAGATCGTCGAATATCGAACCGGCGTGTCGTTGCGCGACTCGCTTCCGGCCCCGCTCGCCGGCGACGCGGCGGTCGGCGCGGCGCTTGGCAACACGCTCACTGACATACTCATCGAGTTACACCGTGTGAATCCCGCGGCAGTCGGATTGGATACGCTCGGCAAGCCCAGTGGCTTTCTACATCGCGCCACCGAAGGCTGGATCAAGCGAGCCAGCGTCGCGGTCGAAGGCTGGGGCTCCTCCACTACGTTGCAAGTCATCATCGAGCTGGCGCACTGGTTACGCGAGCATTGCGTGCCCGACACGAGTCACGGTCTGCTCCACAACGATTTCAAGCTCGACAACGTTCTGCTCGATCCCGCGAACCTGACGCCGCTCGCCGTCCTGGATTGGGATCAGGGCACACGCGGCGATGGATTGTTCGATCTCGCAGTCCTGCTCAGTTACTGGACCGAGCCCGGCGACCCGCCAGCGATGCATCAAATGGCGCAGATGCCGACCACGGGTGCGGGCTTTCCCTCGCGGCAACAGGTTGCCGAACGATACGCGTCGGCGCTGGGCCGCGATCTCACACCGTTCCGCTTCCATCGCGTGCTCGCACAGCTGCGCACGGCCGTGATCTTCCAACAACTGCACGTCCGATGGCGACGAGGCGAAACACGAGACTCTCGCTACGAGCGTTTCGGCGAGATCGGCGAAGGGCTGCTGCTGTTCGCGCGTTCGATTGCCCGCGGCGAAGTGTTTTAAATCCCGCCCAAACAGAAACGCCGCGTAACCGACCTTCGAGAAGATCGATTACGCGGCGCAATCAGCTCATCACAACGTCTTTATATACTCGATCAGCGCCCAACGCTCGGCATCAGTCAGCGACTGCGTGAAGTCGTGGCCGCCGTTGCCGTTGCCGTACAGATAGCTGTTGTAGACCATGCGCGACTTGATCTGCTGGTCCGTGATCGGCGGCGGCGACTGATACGCGAGGTTCAGATACTGAGCCGCCACGTTGTCCCACATCGAGAACAGGATATCGATGGTCGCCATGTCGTGCGTGCAAGGCAGGAATGGCGAGGTGAAAATGTTGTTGCTGCAGTTCACCGCCGTGTACTTCCAGCCAAGCTTCTGGAAGTCATAAGCGGCGTAGCTGTAGTCATAGCCTTGATTCTTCCCGAACACGCCGGCGGCGGTGTACGGACGTTTCCAGACCTTCGGACGATCGGCGGGCTTCAACACGCCCCACAGATCCGGCACGCTGCCGTTGTGGAAGTATGGCGCCGTGGCCCACGAGCCATACAGCGGCGGCGCGACGTAGCCGAACGGATCGATCCACTCATTCGGGCCTACCGGTGAATAGACGGGCCCGCCGTTGTTGTAGATGGACCGGGGCACGCGACGCAGTTCGCTTGCGACGATGCTCTCGGATGGATACCCCGTGAAATCCGGGCTGAGCGAGTTGTATCCCCACCAGGATGCGTTCCAGGCGCGGCGGCTGCGCTCGTCCGCCATCAGCTGCATGCGCCGAGGATCGGTGCGAATAGTCTCGATCGGCGTGATCACGCCAGCAACGCCTTTCAAGCGCGGATCCGGCAGATAGGCAGGATCAGCGGCGTGCCGCGGAGAATACACACCGTGACAGCTCGCACACGAGCCATTGCCCTCCGGCTTGGGAATGGCGCCGTTCGCTCCATTCGCCCACATGTCGCGCTCGTGGAATATCACCGCGCCCTGCTGCGCCAGGGCCGTGTTGATGGTGCGCGGGTATGTAGCCGGTGAAAGCGAGATCAGGAAGTTATTGATGTCCTCGAACTCGTCTTCCAGATCGCGACGTGCCTGAGCATCGCGGAAGATATTTGCAACGCCGAACGCCATTTCCGAGTGCACGTTGTCCGATGACAATGCGCCATCCCAGAACTGCCGCGTCTTGAACGCGCGATTCCACCAGGCCGGCGCCTTGGTCATGCCCGCATGCGGACTGTCCGCGACATACTCCAGCACGCTCGGCGCCAGCATCAGGTTGTCCATATCGAACAGCGCCGGCAGCAGCGAGATCAGACCGATCGCGTCGGAACTGCCGCGGCCGGTGCTCCAGGGAATGGGCAACAAGTTACCCAGCGACGTGATGGGCGTGGTTCGGAACATATCCGAGGCCAGCAAGCCCGCATCGTTGGCGCTGTTGGGCAAGCCCCATTTGAAGCCCGCTTCACTGGTCGTGCCGAGCCGCGAGTCGTGACACGCCGAGCACGACGCGCCGATCAAGCCCGTCCAGCGGCCGTTGTCGTCCTTGCCCTGGATCAGGCCGAGCGGCAACTGGCCGCTGCCGCCATTGGTCTGGTTCGGATCCTCGCCAGGCAGCGGGTAAGGATTACTAAACGGCGACGGATACAAACCGTAGCGTTTGGCGACCTGCTCATCGAAATCCGAGGGACGAACCAGATAACCCCATTGCCGATAGATGAAGTGATAACTGGTGGCCAGCGCCATGGGTTGGAAAAATTGGCGCTGTTCCAGATTCACCCGCCCGCGCTGGGCGCTGGCGCGAAACTCGCCGCACGTCGTCGGCCGCGGCGGCAGACGATTCACGAACGGCGCCGGCGGATTGTGAAGATCCACGAAATAAGCGTTGAACTGAATGGCCGCGTTCGGATTGGTGTTCACACCCGCCTTGACCAGCGAGCGCGGATCCACCGGCAGCGGCGCGCTGTCAGGCTTGCCATTACAGCCAACCATCAGCGGCGCGCGTATCGCGGCCTGATCGAGCAGCGGCAAGTCGGCCTGGCCGCTGGCACTGTGACATATGAAAACGAGAGGCGTAGTGGCCATGGCCATCCACGCCCCGCGTAGCGCGGAGCATCTTCCGATCATGATTCCCCCTGTCCGTCCTGCGAATGAGTTTTGGACAGGGTGAATCTAGCCATCGGGGCTGGGGCTAGCTTCGTCGGAAGGGACGATTTCGGAGCTGAAATTCCGCAAACGGCAGCGCGCGCCGCAATCCGGCGCGCGCTGTTTCATGATCCGCGAGTCTACCTCACCGATCCTGACGTAAGGCAGCCTGGGCATTGCCGCCGCTTGCGGCGGTGATGAACAGTGTGTAAACGGCGTCCTGGTCGAAGTCCGCCGACTCGTTTGTGTACAGATCGTTGGTCGTGACGGCGCTCTCGACATCGATGCGCTGGTCCGTGCCACTGTCCACTTCGGCATAGATGGAGGCCGCGCCCACCGCCGTTCCTTCGGTGACCGGACCGAAGTTGACCAGCAGGTTGAGGGAGTCGCTTTGCGTCGAATAGCCATTCAACAGCCGGATCTTGGTTTTGCCTTTATTGGTCGGCAGGTGATTGTCGTCGGAGACCAGCGTCACGCGTACGCCGCTCGCGTCGTTCCATAACAGCAAGGTGTAATCGGCGCCTGCAACCAGCGTCTGATTCGCGACTGTGACGGGCGTGCCGCCGACGCCCAGAGTCACCGCCACGCTGCCAGCCTCCACTTCGGCATAGTCGCTGATGAAGCCGACACCTCTATTGATGAACAGCTGAGTGCCTGCGACGCCCAGCGTCGCCGTGGACCCAGGCAGTACACCGACGGCTCCTCGTATGCGTGCTTTGGTATTTTTGAATGTGGTCAAGCTGCCCTGCTGGGGCAACAACAACGCGTCGACCAGTACGCCGCCGCTGGTTTCCGTCAGAATCAGCGTGGCCACCGTATTTTCATCCAGCGTGATGCTCGGCACATCCAGGCGCAGATCCGAAATGTCATTGGGCCCGGTGATCCGCAACCTATAGGTGCCACTTTCGTACGTGGTGCTCCCGTCCGTGCCAGCGAACACCGGAGCCGTATCGTTGAGATCGAGGTCCGGATCCGTCAGGTAGATGTCCACACCGCCGGCCTCGGACGCGTTCAGCGACCGGATGATGGAGATACCGTCGTCGTCGGGCTCCTCGATGTCCTCAGGGATTGCTGTCGCCGCAAAGCGCCCGACCGGGCCCGAAAATACATAAGTGGCATTGGAATCGTCCGCAAGCTGCTGGTCGCCGTTCGTCAGCAGCGTGCTCCCGACGCCGGCTCTCTTGTACTTGATGTCGTACGTGCCGGATGGAACGCTGACGTAGTCGCCCAACGTGCCGAATACGACATTCGAGCTCTTCAAGTCATCGGTATCCGCGTCTTCCTCGGTGACGTAGAAATCGAGCGCTGGATAGCCCGTGCTCACGTTCAACAGCCGCACGCGCGCGTCGTTATTGTCGTCGCCGCTGCTGCAGCCACTCAATAGCGCCACCGCCGAGGCAAGCAGAATGGCGGGCAGCCGTAGTAGATATCTCATGAACTCTCTCCGAGTGAAGTCTTGGGTCAGAACGCGTTACCGATCGAGAACTGGAAGCGCTCCAGGTCGTCGCCCCAGTTTCGATAGGTCTCGGTCTGGTATCTGATGGGAATCGCGTAGCTGAAACGGAACAAGCCAAGAGGCGCCAGCCACTGCACGCCGATGCCGACCGAAGCGCGCAGCTCGCTCAGGTCGAAGTCGTACTCCTTCGGTTGACCCAGCTTGTCCTCGAACTCGACGTCGCCGACGTAAAACGAGTTGCCGAAGTCGAAGAACAGGCTGGCCCGTGCGCTCTGCGCGAATTTCTTCGGCATGGGCAGCAGCATCTCGACCTGGCCCGAGACGGCCGCATCGCCGCCGTAAGGATTCGCGAGCGAATCGCGAGGACCGAGCGTCGACTCGCTGAAGCCGCGCACCGAGTCCGGACCGCCCGTGAAGAAGTGCAGATTGGGCGGCAGAGCGCTGGTATCGCCGAGCGGCCGTGCATAGTTGAGCTTGGTGTTCAGAACGAAGTTCAGATCGCGCAACAACGGCACGAAGCCGAAACGGAAATACTGCTGATACTGATACGAGCTGCGCAGGTACTCGATGGCGTTGGCCCCGCCCGTCGGCACCGTCGTCGAGACATGAAAACGATGCAAGGAGCCTTGCGTCGGGAAGATCGCGCGGTTGCGGCTGTCGCGAAGCCAGCCAGCGGACACCTCGACCGCGTCATATTCCGTGCCCAACAAGAAATCGCCGTCGAGGGAACGCAAGTACGAGCTGCCGTTGTCCGTCACCCAGTCCTTGAGCTGCTCGGAGCTGCTGTCATAGGTCGCCAGCTCCGCGTGCAATAGCGAAGTGCCGAAGCTCACATGCTGCAGCTCGGTGATCGGATAGGAGAAGTCGACGCCGCTTGCGTAAGTCTCCGTCGAGAATGCCGAAAAGCTCGAAGTCAGCTGTTCCACGTCGCGATATGAAACACTCGCCGTGCGAGTGACGCCGTCGACCGTGATGTAAGGATCCGTGTGGGCGAAGCTGTAACTCCTGGCGTACTCACCCCCGTTGAACTCGGCGCTGACTCGCTGGCCGGTGCCCATGAAGTTCGCATGCGTGACGTTGCCGTTCAAAATGAACGACTGAGACTCGGAGTACCCGATGCCGCCGCCGAACTGGCCGGGCAGTCCCGGCTCCACCGTGACATCGACATCCACCAGGTCCGGCGTGCCCGCCACCGCGTTGGTTTCGATCTCGACGTCCTTGATGAAGGGCAGCCGCTGCAGGCGGATCTTGGAACGATCCACCGCGGAGTTCGAAAGGTAAGCGCCCTCCAGCTGTCGCATCTCGCGCCGGAGCACATCGTCATTCACATCGGAGGTGCCGAGGAAGTTGATCCGCCGCACGTAGACTCGATGACCCGCGTCGACGACCATGGCCAGCGACACTTGTTTCTTGTCCTTATCCAGCTGCGGCACGGCGTCGACCTTGGCGAAGGCGTAACCATCGAGCCCCAGCCGCAACTTGATCGCCTCGCTCGATTGCGAGATGAGCCGCTGCGAATACTCTTGCCCGGGCGCGATCGATAACAACCGGCGCAGCTCACGTTCCGGAACTTTCATGTCGCCGGCGAGCTTGACCTCGGAGAGCTGATACACCTCGCCCTCCTCGACGTTGACGGTGATGTAGATCTCATCCTTCTCGGGCCCGATGGCCACCTGGCTCGACGTGATCGCGAAATCCGCGTAGCCCCGATCCATGTAGTAGGAGCGCAGCGTTTCCAGATCTCCAGTCAGCGACTCCTTGGCGTAGCGATCGTCCTGGCGATACCACGACAGCCAGTTCGGCTCGCGCAACTGCAACTGCCCGAGCAGTTCGTCCTCTTCGAAGCTCTTGTTGCCCACGATGTTGATGTTCTGGATGCGCGCGCGCCCACCTTCATTGATGTCGATGGAAACGCGCACCCGGTTGTCCGGCATCTCCTCGGCGGTCGTATTGACGCGCACGCTGTACTTGCCGCGCGAGAAATACTGCTCGGTGAGATATTGCTTGACCTCATCGAGCACGGACTTGTCGAAGCTCTTGCCGGTGGCGAGACCCACGCCGCGCAGCGACTTCTGCAAGTCCTCGGTCTTGATGTCCTTGTTGCCCTTGATGTCGAAACTCTCGATCACCGGTCGCTCCAGGACCGCGACGATCAGCGCGCCGCCTTCGCGCCGCAGCTCGACGTCCTGGAAGAATCCAGTCGCATAAAGCGTACGGATCGCCTCCGCGACGCGCCGCCCGTCGAGCCGGTCGCCGATGTTGATGGGCAGATAGTTGTAAACAGTTCCTTCGGAAATTCGCTGCAGGCCTTCCAGGCGGACTTCCTCGACCACGAACGCAGCGGCTCCCACACCGCCGTCGTCCGCGGCCGCGATAGCGGATCCAGCACGCAGAACCGCGAGCCCGCCAAGAAACATCGCCTTCAACACGCGCAAATCAGTCTGGCCACGCATTGCATAACATCGCATCTCACACCACCACACAGCGGGCGGCAGATTAGCGATGCCGGCGGCTCCGAAACTTTTCGATTGTTTATGACTTTGTAATCAACTGTTGCAAGCGGAAGGCCGGAGTCACATTGCGCAACCGTAGAGACCGGTGCGAGCGCAACTGCTTCAGCGGCGGTTCAGACTGAGAAGCAAAACTTCGCAACTCGCCAAGCAATCAGCTCCGGTTCAGACTTTCATGCCCGACCTTCCGCACATCGTCATCGTGGACAGCGATCTCCAGGTTCGCGGCCTGCTGTCGAGCTATCTGCAAAGCAATGGCTTTCGAGCGACCGCGGTCGCGGACGGCAAAGCGCTCGATCGCCTGCTCGATAGCGAATGCGTGGATCTGATCGTGCTCGATCCGATGCTGCCGGGAGAAAACGGTGTGTCGATTTGTAAGCGGCTACGCGCGGAGGCGCGCGTGCCGGTGATCATCCTGACCAGCAGGCGCAGCGAGCCCGATCGCATTTACGCTCTGGAAATCGCGCAGGATTACGTCGCCAAACCGTTCAACCCGCGCGAGCTGCTGGCCAGAATCAAAAACGTGCTCGGCCGCTGGGATTTCAGCGCCAATCGCATCCCGCACAAGCCGGAACGCTATCGTTTCGCGCGCTGGACGCTAGACACGATCTCACGAACCTTGATCGACCCGAGCGGCAATCGGCGGCCGCTCGCGGGCAGCGAATATCGCCTGCTCGAAGTGCTCGCCTCGCAAGCCAATCGGGTGTTGAGCCGGGATGAGCTGATGGAGTTGACCAAAGGGCGCGAAGCAACCGCTTTCGATCGCAGCATCGATGTGCAAATCAGCCGGCTGCGACGGCTGCTCGGCGAAGATGCGCGTGCGCCCTCGATCATCAAAACGATCTACGGGGAGGGTTATGTCATAGGCGTGCGCGTGGAGACCGAGTAGTCACGGTCGATCGTCCAACGCCTTGAGGCGCGGGAATGCCTTGCATCCCAGGGCGAAATACTTTGCATCGCGCTCGGTGCCGATCGACAGATATCCCAAACGATCCGCGGCCGCGAGCGTCGAATGGCTGCCCGCGAACGGGTCGTACACGATGCCGATGCCGAGCGGCAGCGCGGCCCGCACAACCTGACGCAGGAATCGCTGCGGCTTCAACGAAGGATGAGGCGCGATTTCCCGCTCGACGCCACGAGTCGGCGAACAGGTGATGACATCCTTGAACGGCTCCTCGTTCGAGATCCGGCGCAGCCCGCCCGTGCCCCACTTACGTAGGTTTTCAGCCGCCGTGCCGTCGAAAGGTTTTCTGAAAATGCCCCAAGGTTCCCAGCACGAACGCGCCATCATCGAGACATCGGAGAACTCCTGCTCCGCCCCCTTGGGCCGGTCGCCGCCCCGCAATGTTTGCACGAGCCGGATCAGCTCACCGCGCTTTTCAAACCCCGCGCGCTGGAATGCATGAAACGTCATCGTCGACAGCAGGGGGTTGGAGGCAAGAAACACGTGGCCGCCGGGCACGAGAGCACGATTGAGCCCATAGGCAAGCGCGCCGAAGAAGTTACACAACGCGCTGATCTCCTCCTGAGACAGCACCGTAAACCTCGGCAGCGGCTGGCGTTTGGCCCCGTCGAACGACGGAGGAATACGCCATACGCCGCCGCGGCCGGCGCGCAGCTTCACGTGATTCTTCGCTTCGTATTCGACGATGCCATACGGCGGATCGGTAACGACGGCATGGATGGAATGTTCCGGCAGCTCGGCCAGCCACTGAATCGCGTCGGCGAGCACGCCGGTCGCGCGTTCGGACAGATGCTCGCGGCGTTGCTCGCCATGCTCGCGCACGCGTTGCCACTGTTCGTTCTGACGCTCCAGCAGCGCGGCCCGCCACGCTCTCGATCCGGCGCGCGCCTCATTGGTGGCGCTCACTAGAGTTTTCATTTGTGGTTGGTCCGTCGCCCTGGAATTCGCACGCTCGCCTCCAAGCCTCCACCTTCGCGATTACGCAACCTCAACGCTCCACCCAGGCTCTTGCTCAATTGCTGTGCGATCGCGAGCCCCAGACCCGCTCCGCCCGTCTCCTCGCCACGCGAAGCCTCGACTCGGTAGAACGGTTGCAACACCGTAGTCAGTTCGTGCTCGGGAATGCCCGGCCCGCGATCCAGCACCGAGAATGTTACTTCCTCACCCTCCTCCCGCACCACGATCTCGGCCGCGCCGGAAAATTTTAGTGCGTTGTCGACCAGATTACCGATGACCCGCCGCAAAGCCTGGGGCCGCAGGATAATAGGATGCAGGAGGCGGCCATTTAGTCGCACGTTCTGTTTGGCATCCTCATAATCGCCCACCAGACTGTCCATCAGAGCGTTAACATCCGCGAGCACGGGGGCCTCAGTCGCGGCATGCACGCTGCGTGCATACGCGATGCCCTCACTGACCAGGCGCGACATGGTCGTCAGATCCCGCTGCAGGCTGTCACGGAGCGCATCGTCGTCCATGAGGTCGGTGCGCAGCCTCATGCGTGTGATGGGCGTCTGCAGGTCATGAGAAATGGAAGCGAGGATCTGCACGCGTTCGGCCATGTGCGCAGCCATCCGGTCCTGCATGGCATTGAACGCGGAGGAGGCACGCGCTATTTCGTCGGTGCCTTTGGCTTCGAGCCTCGTCATCTGCATGTCGGGGCCGAGGGAATCGGCGGCCTCGGCCAGCTTGGTGAGTGGACGCGTCGCGAGCCGCACGGCCACCCATGTGCAGATCAGGATGGCGGCGAACTGCACAGCGAGAATGATCGGCAACCATCTGCTCATGGGCACGAGTGACGGAAACATTTCGATCAGCAGCGGGCTGCCGTCGCTCAACTTCACGTGTACGCGCAGATGTCCCGGCTCGCCAGGCACCGGACTCGCCCGAACCTCGAACTGTTTGCCGACAGCGCGTTCGATCGCCGCCGCGAGTCGAGCCGACAACGCCGTGTCCGGCTGGCCAACGGCACTCTCTCGATCATCCGCCGCGGGCAACATGAATCGATACGTGCGACGCCCGAGCCGATCGAGCCATTGCGGCCGCTCATCCGCCGGCAGCCGATCCAGCCAGGCCACGGAGCTGGGAACATCCAGCTCGGTGTAACTCACCAGCATCGACTCCCAGGTCTGCGAGCGCTCGTAGAGGAACAACCCGAACGTCAGCACGTGCGAGGCGATCAAACCGATGAGCAGGATCAGGAACAAGCGGGAGAACAGACTGCTTGGCCAGATCCGGCGCACCGCCGTCGTGTCGGTCACGTCGCGGCCTCCAGAATCTGCACCGCTGTCGCCAGCACGTAGCCTTCATTACGCACCGTCTTGATATAACTAGGCTCGCGCGCATCGTCCCGCAGCCGCTGGCGCAACCGGCTCACGATCAGATCGACCGATCGATCGAAAATCTCCGAATCTCTTCCCTGAGTGAGGTTGAGCAATTGATCGCGCGTCAGCACCCTCTGCGGATGGTCGAGGAACACATGGAGCAGTCGATACTCGGCGCCGCTCAACGCAACGACCACACCCTTCTCGTCGATCAGGTGTCGCGCGACGGTATCCAGGCGCCAATCGCCAAACGCGATCACCTTGCCCGCCTCGGTGATCTGCATGTTCGGCGGCAACATCCGCGTGCGACGAAGGATGGCTCGGACGCGTGCGAGCACTTCGCGCGCGGCGAAAGGCTTGGACAGATAATCATCGGCGCCCATCTCGAGTCCCACGATTCGGTCGGTCTCATCGCCGCGGGCCGTCAACATCAATACCGGAATGCTCTTCCACTTGCCGGCGCGCAGGTCCCGGCAGAGCGACAGCCCGTCGGCGCCGGGCATCATGATGTCAAGCACGATCAGGTCGATGCTGTGCGATTCCAACATCGCGTACATCTCGCGGCCGTTCGCGGCGGCCGAGGCTCGCAGGCCGTTCTTGGTCAGATAGGTGGCGAGCAGTTCCCGAATCTCGCGGTCATCGTCGACGATCAGGATGTGGTCGGGAGTATCCATGAGCTGACAGGGGTTACCGGGCATGGGCCAGTCCCCAAGATACCGTGCCAGCGGCGGCCGGGCTTATAGATTTGTAGCGTTTTGTATCGGCGTGCGCGTCTGATACCGCGCGGCTACAACTCACCAGCAGGCATTGATGTCTGGCGTTCGAGCGCCGGCCTGGTTGAGGGTGAGCACGCCGCACTGTGCATCGAGATGGGCCTGCGATCCGCCCGGAGTTGCCCGCACGACATAGCTTCGCCCATCCCCGCTGACGGTGAAGTCGAACGTGTACATGTCGTTCTCCCTCGCACAGCCCATGGCGGGCGCGCCGCCGGTGTACGTGAGATTGGTCGTGTAGAAGCGCTCCATGAACTGCGAGTACTGCGACAGGCACGCCGCCGCAGCGCTGCGATGAGCACGCGCCACGTAGCGCTGATAGGACGGGTACGCGATCGCCGCGATGATTCCGACGATAGTCACCGCGATCAGCAGCTCGATTAACGTCACGCCGCTTGTCCGTTGTAACGCGTGCAAATGTTTCTTACGAGCCATACCCGACATCCCTGTCAGTTCATGATCTCACGCCAGCTCATCCGGACCGCCCCGGTTCCGGGTGCTTCAATCCTGACCCGATCGAGCTCGCCGTCGTCGACGTTCGCATCGTCCACGTTCGCGTCGTCCACGCGCGCGTCGTCGACGTTCGCGTCGAGCATGTTCGCCTCGAGCATGTCGCCCGTGATAGTGGGTTCGTTCAAGCCGTCAGCGAAGGCGACGGCACGTTTGACCGTGGTCTGCAGAACGACAATGGATCGGCCGACGGCGTCGGCGGGCGCGCTACTGCGCGCAGTCACGCGATAGAAATCGAGGTCGAGATCGCCTTCCGAGCGGCCCGTGCCCATGAACTGGATGAAATATTCCGGCGTGCCGGGTGTCCTCGCGTCGTTCACGTCGTGCTCGGGTTCCACTGCGATCCAGTTCGCGTTGGTGCCCGAGTGTGTGTTGTCTGGAAGCACCGGGCACGGCGTGCCCGCAGTGGCGGCAGCAGCACAATCCACGCCGCCGAGATCGGCGATCTGTCCACTGCTGGCGATCTCTGCTTCGGCGGCGCGCAGCGCGGCTTCGGCGCGCTGAAAAGCAAGCGAGCGGTCGTACATATTCGCGCTCATGCGCTCCTGCAGGTTCGTCCCGCGTACACCTGCCAGTCCGATGAGCGTTGCGAGCATCAACAGAATGAGCGAGATCGCCAGCGCCACGCCTCGTTGTCGATGACGTGACGAGCGCATGTCAGCCCGCCCGCCGCCCATCCAACTGCGAATCGGCATCATCGCCGTTGCACAAGCGGTCATGGCACGCGATTCCTCAACGTGACGATGTTCGTGAATTGACGCTCCAGCCGGCCGGAATTGTCGGTCGGACCGGTGACGATGCGTGGATCCGCACTTCGCAGCGTGAGCGTGATCGTCACGGCACTGACGGCAGCCCAGTCGCGAACATCGCCGGCCGCGCGAAACTCGCCACTGACGTCTGCTCGGTAACGCAGCTGCATGTCAGTGACGCCGGCCACGATCTCTTCGGGCGCGGTGGCTCCCAGCCTGAGCCGATAGAGCGAACGCCCTCCTTCGGCCGGCCGACCGTTGTCACCTATGTACCAATCGACGGCGGCGACACGCGCGAGCTGCGAATTGGAACCGTAGACATAGGAGTTGCCAGGATTGCCGCAAACCGTTGGATACCCCAGGCCGTGCGAGCAATTTCCAGGGCTGACGGTATCGCCGGTGTCCTCAAAGGTGACGTTGGCGCTGCTGTAATTCGTGGCTTGAAAAATGGCCGCATGGTCGAAGTCGCAGACCATCAGGATATCGGCCTCCTCGATCTCGCTGGTCGGCGCGCCGATACGGAAGCTGGCTGCAGTGAGCTCGTGTTGGACGATTGAATGCCCCATTCCCTCGATCCCTTGCAGCAGGATCGAATCCGTGCCGGGCACGCGGTTGTCCGGCGATGCGGTTCCGAAGTCGACGGCCCCATCGGCTTGGGCCCCGTCGTAACCCTGCAGACCGAACCAGCTTTGCCACCACTCCCCTTCGTCGTTGAGTACGTTCGCCACTCGGCCGTCGTTGTTACAACCGGTGACGCCCGCTTGCCGCACGTCGCGCGCCAGCAGCTCGAAGGCGGTGCGCGCACTCTCCTGAACCTGCGACAGACCTTCGTTGATGCGGTAACTCTGGCGATTCGCCAGGATCACGCCCAGCGCGCCGCCGATCACAACCACGCCGAGCAACATCGAAATCATCAGCTCGATGAGCGTGAATCCGCGGGGCTTCACAGCCGCACCTGAGTGGTGATTTCTAACAGCGTGTTCGTCTGCCCCTCGACGGCCGCCGCGGCGCGCTGATCGTTCCAGCGGACCGTGATCGTGCAGAGATCTTCCTCGCAGTCGACGTTCCCACTGGCGCCCGGACCGAGCGCATCCACCAAACTCGCGCGCCAGGTCGCGAGCGCCGCCGTCGCGAACGGCTCCTCCCGAGCGCCCTCAGCAGAAGTATTGAAACTGCCGGCAACCGCGTTCGCGCGATCGGCACGCATGGCCTCGACGATGGAGTGCGTGTGGACCACGGCGAGACTGCGCTCCATGGAGCTTTGATTGTTCTTCAAGCTCCACAGCTGCAGCCCCGCGAGCCCCAGCATGCCGAACGACAGCACGACCACCGAGATGAGTACTTCGATCAGACCGACTCCGGTCTGTACCCGCCTGCCGCCGAATGGATCTCTGGCGCCTTCCATGGCCCGTGATTCCCTGCTGATGCGCTGACAGCAACGATACGGGAAGAAGCGGCCGCCAAGATGCGTGTATTTCTCGTAGGGAGCCTCGCAATCGCCGCAGAAGCGGCGATCGATCACAGGTAACGTGTTTCCTTCGGCTCGTGCATCCAGTCGTAATCCCGACCGTTCAGATAACGAACCGGGATCGCGACCAGATCCTCATCCGACATCTCGTCCAGGCAGGCAATGTTGATGGACACGAACGGCCCACCGAGCTCCGGCACGTCGCCGCGACTGAAGGATCGCAGTCCGCAGTGTTTGCAGAAGAGGTTGTGACCCTGCTTCGAACCGAACTGGTAATCGGACAGCTGGTCCGCGCTGCTCAGCAGCCGGAACGCCTCGGGCTTGATCACCGTGCCCCAGTAGCGCGTCTTTCTGCAGATGGAGCAATTGCATTTGGTGGTTCCTTGCGACAGATCGATGTCCGCCTCGTAACGAACCGCTCCGCAATGGCAACTGCCCCGGTAGGTCTTCAACATTGGCCGCTCTCCTTCGAGTATGGATATGCTTGATGCGAGGCAGTGTACTGGGCACTGCTGTCAGATCCTGTCAGCAGCCAATGAACAAGACTGAACGCCTGTTCGCACTCATCGACGCATTCCGTCGCCACCGCCGCGCGGTCACGGCCGCGGTCCTGGCCGAGGAAATGGGCGTGTCGTTGCGGACCATCTACCGCGACGTGCAGACGTTGATCGGCCTGGGCGCGCCCATCGATGGCGAAGCCGGCACGGGCTATCTGCTACGACCGGGCTTTTTCCTACCGCCATTGATGTTCGATACGGCCGAGCTGGAAGCGCTTCGCCTTGGGGCGCGCTGGGTGGAACGGCAGGCGGACGCCGAACTGGCGCAGGCGGCCAGCAATGCCATCGCCAAGATCGCCATGGCGACACCGGACGATCTGCGCGACCAACTCGATGGGGTCGCGCTCTATGCCTTTCCGCAGCCGACCGAACCTGCGCGCCTGGCCGTACTGCCGACGGTGCGCGACGCCATCCGCAACGAGCAGAAGCTCTCGATCGTGTATCGAAGCGAGGACGGCGCGCGGACCGATCGGATCATCTGGCCACTGGTCATCGCGTTCTACCACCAGCCCTCCCTGGGCGCGTGGTGCGAGCTGCGCCAGGACTATCGCACCTTCCGGGTCGACCGCATCGAAAACGCCATCGCCACCCAGATACAGTTGCCGGAGCGCCGCGCGACGCTGTTCAAAGCGTACCTGGAGCACATTTTCTCCAGGGCCGGCGCGGGAAATCCCTGAAGGCTCGCGCCGCCTTCAGCCTCATTGTTGGTTTTTTGCGAACCAGTTCACCTAAGCGCCCCGCTGCTTCGCGCGGCAGCTGCCGAAACAGGTCTGAACCTGCCCGAGTAATGTGTTGTGACGACTGGCACCGATCCCGACCCCTGGCGCAAAAAATACTTCGACAGCCTGGATACGCTGGAAAACGAGAAGCTGCAGTTTCGGGCCATTGAAACGGCGCTGAAGCGAGTCGTCGGTCGTCTGTGCACGGCCTCGCTCGGGCTATCGCCGCAGCTGGACCAACAGATCCGCAAGCTGCAGGCGGTCATCCGCCGTGACGCCGTCGCCGCCGACGATCTGGAGAAGCTGACGCCCGCGCTCACCGAAGCCATCGGTGCGCTCGATCCCCCTGTCGGCAGTGCGCCCGTTATCGCTCAACCGGCCGTCAAGCACCCGGTGGAAATCGATGACTCGCGTTTGCGCTCGATTCTCACAGCCCTGCTGAGCGAGCTACGGCGCGACAGTGAACTGGCGCCGCAGGTGGACACGCTCGAGTCGAAGATCGCTACCTCTTTGACCGGCGCACAGTTGCCGGACGTGCTGGCGACGCTGACCGATCTGGTCGGCCAACGCATTCAACGCATCGAAGGGGCCAAGCAGGAGATCGAAGGCCTGCTCAGCCACATGGTCGGCAAGCTGGACGAGATCGGCCAGTTCGTCGCCGAGCAGCACCACAGCCAGAGTCAGTCGCAGGCCAACAGCGAGACCTTGAACACGCAACTGGTCGGTGAGATCAAGGCCATGGGCGAGACGATGGAATCGACGGGCGACCTGCAACAGATCCGTCAGCAAGTGCGCCACCGCCTGGATTCCATCGACCGGCATCTGCAGGAGTTCCGGCAACGCGAAGCCACGTTCGCCGCGGCGACTCTCGCCCGCAACGAACAGATGCGCTCGCGCATCGCCGAGCTGGAGGCCGAGGCCAAGCGGCTACACAACCAATTGCAGGACGAGCAACGGCTCTCGACCATCGACGCGCTCACCCGGATTCCGAACCGACAGGCTTACGAGAAGCGCATCGAAGAGGAGCTGCATCGCTGGCGCCGCTTCAAGCAACCCATCTGCCTGGCCGTGTGGGATGTGGATCATTTCAAACGTATCAACGACACGTACGGCCATCGCGCCGGCGATCGGGTCCTGCGCGTCGTGGCCGAATGTTTTGCCGGCCGGATTCGCACCACCGATTTCGTCGCTCGCTATGGCGGCGAAGAGTTCGTGATGATTCTGCCCGGCACGCAGCTCGAGGACGCCACGCAGCTCAGTGAAAAGCTGCGCGAGGCCGTCGCCGAGATCGGTTTTCATTTCCGCGGCTCGCCAGTGTCGATCACCGTCTCCAGCGGCGTGACTGCGTTGCTGCCGGAGGACTCGGCCGGCGCGGCCTTCGATCGTGCCGATCAGGCGTTGTATCGAGCCAAGCAGACCGGCCGCAATCGCTGCATAGCCGCTTGATCCGCTGGGCGGGCGCCGAGGATCGACGCCGCCCGCATCGATCACGGAACGATGGCGAAGTCGTCCACTTCACCGCCAGTGACGAGAGCGCCATTCATCTGAGCGGCAATGCCCGGCGCATTGATGTCGACACGATACAGCTCAGCGGCCGCACTCTCCTGATCCGCCGTGTAGACCATGCGATCGCCAGCGTTCGTGTACTCGAACCACATCACGCCCGACGAGGACATCGGCGGGGTCAGCTTGGTGGCCACGCCTGCGCTGGCGAAATCCACTTCATACAGCTCATATGCGCTCGCCGATTCCTGATTGGCGTTGTATGAAATGCGCGCGCCGTCCGGTCGCAGGTCGAATCCGACCACGCCGCCGCCCGACACCATCGGCGCACTCAGTTTGGTTGCAACACCCGGCATCGAGATCTCCGTGCGGTACAGTTCCGGTCGACCGGCGGTGTCCTGCTCGGCGACGTACACGATGAAGTCGCTCTGCGGACCGAACTCATACAACGTGGTCACGCGACCGTTCGCAACCAACGGCGGATTGATCCTGGTCGACACGCCCGGCGCGCTGAGGGTCGCCGTGTAGAGCTCGACCACGCCATCGGTCGTTTGATCCGCGCAATAGGCAACGCGCGTCGAATCCGGGGCAAATCGGAAACGGCACACATCGCCGCCCGTCACCAGCGCTCCGTTGAGCTTCTGGCTCGTGCCCAGGTTTGCCACCGGCGTCGCGTACAGCTCCAGCACATCGTTCGCATCCTGATCCGCGACATACCCGACGTGCTGACCGTCCGGGCTGAAAGTGAACTCATCGTACACGTCACGATCCGCCGCGAGCTGCGGGTTCACCTGCTGCGCCACGCCGGGCGAGGTGAGATTGGTGATGAACAGTTCGAACACTTCCACCGCGTTTTGATCGGCACGATAGAGCACACGGGTACCGTCGGGGCTGAACTGATAGCCGTCACGGACCCAGCCGCCCGCCACCAGCGGCGCGTTCAACTTCGTGGCCACGCCGGGATTGGCGACATCGACTAGGAACAACTCGAAGACGTCGTCCGCCACATCGGCACGGTACATGACCTTCGTGCCATCCGGGCTGATGGCGAAATCGAGCACGTCCCGGTTCGCCTGCAGTGGCGCGCTCAGCTTGGTCGGCGCGCCAGGGTTCGCGAAACTGACCGTGTAGAGCTCATAACGTCCGGAGATGGCCGCATCCGCGATGTAGATGGCGGACTGGCCGTTCGGCGAGGCCGCCCACTGATCCACGCCGCCGCCGCTCACCAGTGGACCATTCAACTTGGTCGAGCCGTTGGGATTGCTGGCGTCGGCCAGGTACAGCTCCCAAGTCTCATCGGTGTCCTGGTCGGCGATATAGATCACCGGATTTGGCGAGGTCGAGCCGGAGCCGGTGTCGCCACCGCCGCCGGGGCTGGGGTTCGGGCTCGGGTTGCCGCTGCCTGTGCCGGTGTCGCCCGAACCGCCGCTCGAAGGGACGTTGTCGTTGCCCGATCCACCGCCGCCGCAAGCCGTGAGCAGCAGGGCTGCCACCGTCGTTGCGAGCACGTTGCCTTTGCGTATATTTGTATCGAAAGTCACAGTCGTTTCTCCACTGATTTGAGTCGTACTAAGATGTCCTGCTCCTGCTGACCCATGCGCAGTGGTCCGCCGGATTGGCTCATGGGAAACAAAAAAAGGTCGCGACATGGCCGGCAGTGATGTGACCCGCCTGCTCGATGCGGCAGGCGGCGGCGAACAAGGCGCCCTGGAAAGACTGTATTCAGCGGTCTACGAGGAGTTGCGCGGGCTTGCGGAATCGAGCATGCGCAAGGAACGTTCGGGCCACACCCTGCAGCCCACGGCGCTGGTCAACGAGGTGTACTTAAGGATCAATCCGGCTTCGGGCGATTGGCAGAATCGTCGACACTTCTTTGGCGCGGCCGCCCAGGCCATGCGTCGGATCCTCGTCGATCATGCGCGACGTAAGCGAGCCGAGAAGCGAGGCGCGGGTCATCAGCGTGTCACATTGTCGGATCTGGACATCAGCGCGCCGGAGGAAGATCTGGATGTGCTCGCGGTGAGCGAGGCGCTCGATCAACTTGCGGCCGAAGATGGGCGGCTCGCCGAAGTGGTGTCGCTGCGCTTCTTTGCCAACATGAGCATAGAAGACACGGCGCGCGCCATGGATCTCTCCCCCGCCACGGTCAAACGCGACTGGACCTTTGCCCGCGCGTGGCTGTGCGAGCACATACAACAACATCGCTAACAGATACCCGTACTGGCCGCAGGTTCAACCCATGAGTTTGCAATCCGAGCGCGAGCTGTTCGACGCCTGCGTCGAGCTGCCGAAAACCAGGCGAGCCTCGTGGCTGGAAGCACACTGCCCCGATCCCGACACGCGCGACCGGGTGACGCGCTTGCTCGCAGCCCACGACGCCGCCGAGCGCGACCGCGCTTTGGAGCGTCGCCTGCCTCCGTTGCCGACGCTGGGTGAACGGCACATCGGACCGTTTCGGTTGTTGGAGCGCGTCGGCGAAGGCGCGATGGGCGAGGTTTATCTCGCCGAGCAAACCAACCCTGTCGTCCGCCGTGTGGCGCTCAAAGTCATCAAGCCCGGCATGGACTCGCGAGATGTCATCGCTCGCTTCGAAGTCGAGCGACAGACGCTGGCGTTGATGAGCCATCCGAGCATCGCGCACATCATCGATGCTGGGACCACGGAGTCGGGCCAGCCGTACTTCGCCATGGAATATGTGGCAGGCATTCCGCTCAACCGGTACTGCGACCAGCATCGGCTCGGCATCGACGCACGGCTGCAGTTGTTTCTGCAGATCTGCGACGCCGTCCAGCATGCCCATCAGAAAGGCGTCATCCACCGCGACCTGAAGCCGAGCAATCTGCTGGTGAGCGAGCTGGATGGGCGGCCAATGCCCAAAGTCATCGACTTTGGCATCGCCAAGGCGGTCACGCCGGGCACTCAGCCGAGCCGCGCGCATACGCGCATCGGGCACCTCATCGGCACACCGGAATATATGAGTCCGGAGCAGGCGCAACTTTCGCCGCTCGATGTGGACACGCGCTCGGATGTTTATTCGCTCGGCGTCGTGCTGCATGAGTTGTTGACCGGAACGCTGCCGTTCAAGGTCGCGAACCACGAGTCGACGCCGGCGCAGCTGGTTCACGAGCTGCTGACGTTCGATCCGCAAGCGCCGAGCACGAAAGTCAAAGCAAACTCGGGCACGCACGACGAGGCGGCCGAACATCGCCAGCTCACGCCCCGACAGTTATCTCTGCGACTGCGCGGCGACCTGGACTGGATCGTCCTCAAGGCGCTGCAGAAGGATCGGAACAATCGCTATGGCTCGCCCGCGGAGCTGGCGGCAGATGTGCGCCGGCATCTGGCGAACGAACCGGTGGTCGCCGGCCCGCCATCCGTCACGTATCGCATGCGCAAGTTCGCCGCACGGCATAGCCTCACGCTGGCGCTGGTAGCGGGCTTGTTCATCGCTGTGCTGGCATTCGGCGGCGTGATGGCGTTTCAGGCGAAAGAAATCGCGCATCAGCGCGATGACGCGCGTTTCCAGGCGCAGCGAGCCGAGGCGTCCAACGAGTTCATGAGTCTGATGCTGGAAGCTGTCGGTCCTGAAGGCCGCCCGCTCACGCCCATCGAGCTCGTGGATACGGGGGTCGAACTGCTCGATAAACAATATGGCGACGACCCGCGGTTTGCCGCGCAAATGTTGTTACAGATGGCTCGTCGCTATATGGATCTCCACAACACCAGCAAGCAGCTTGCCGTCATCCATCGCGCCGAGATCATTGCCCGCGACTTGCAGGATGACGAGCTGATCGCCTCGGTCCAGTGCGCGGCCGTGGAATCCGAGCTCAATGCAAACAACTACAGCGAGGCGGAGCGGCGCGTACAAGCGGCCCGCGATGCCTTGCTGCGGCTCGGTCACGCCCCCGTCTCGACCCGCGTGGATTGCCTGCGCGCCGAAGCTGATATCGCCAACATGCATGGCAATCGCGAGACGGCCGTTGCGCATCTGAAGAAGGCGCAGGATCTGCTGGAGCGCTCGGACGAGACTCGGGGACTCCGGTACAACGCCGTGCTCACCGACCTTGGCGTCATCTACTACAACACCGCTCGTTATAAAGAGTCGCTGGAGATCAATCAGGCCACCCGTGAGGCTCTGGATCGCAATGGCCGGGGCGGCACGCTGGCCAAGGCCATCCTGATCATGAATCAGTCCTCGCTGCTGTATCGGATGGGCGAGATCGAAGAGGCGCGCAAGGTGGGCGAGGAAGCCTTGAAGCGCATCCGTTCCCTACGCGGCAATCGGCCCGTTCCCATTGCATTCGGCGTCTCTTTCGGGACGACACTGCAGCGACTGGGCCAATGGGAAGAAGCGCTCGCGATCCTGAATGAAGCGAGCGAACAGGCGCGCGTGCTCGAAAGCGAATTCTTGCGAGCCCATGCGCATCACCAGCTGGCGCGCGCCCTGCTGGGAGCGAAACAACTCGACGCCGTCGAAGAGAAGCTCGACGGCGCGGAAAAGATCTGGCGCGTCAACGAAACTGCCAATCGCGATCGTCTCGGCGATCTACTGCGCACTCGCGCCGAGCTGGCGTTGGCGCGCGGCCAACACGAAGCGGCCCGACAGGCAATCGATGCAGCTCTCGGCAAGATGAGTTACGCCCCAGGCGCGGACCTGTCTCCTGGCGCCAGTGCCGCTCTGACCACCGCAAGTCACATTTACTTGCAGCTCGGAGACATTGCCAAATCGCTCGCGTTCGCCAAGGAGGCGCTCGCGCTGGCTGAACGCGTGGCTCGCGATCCCACCCGAAGCGCCGACATGGGCGACGCCCTGCTCGCGCTCGGCAAAGCTGAGCAAGCTCGAGGCGATCCCAACGCCACAGCTATCCTGGCCCGCGCGGAGCAAACATTACGGAAATCGCTAGGCCGGTCCTGAGGATCGCATCGGCGCCGGGCGGGTGTAGAATGCCGCCATGAGCACCTCCCCCGAAATCTTCCAGTTCGAGAAGGACTTCGCCGGCGCCCTGTACTGCATCCCCATGGTCGTGCGTCGCAAGCTCGACCTCGCCGGCGTGAAGGTATCGCTGAAACAGTGGAATCGGTTTGCACTCGAAGAGCGCGAGCAGATGGTGGCGCAGCGCTGCGAAACACCCAACGAAATCGACGACTATGCCCGCTACGTAGTGGGCGTGATCGAAAACCGGACGAGCGAGCCCGCGCAGCTGCTCGAGCGCGATGCCGGCGCGGATTGGAATGACGGGTCGACGGTGCCGCAGCGTGTGATCGACTATTCGATCGAACGTGACGTGAGTCCGCCGACGCCCGCTCAGTGGGCGGCGTTGACGCCGCTGCAACGTTTTTCGATTTTCAAACTCACCCGCCCCGGCCACACCAACGAGAACTTCGTACCGGCCATGCGGGAGTTCGGCCTGATTCAGTAATCAGGCCTTCGCGGTCGTTTCCTCTGCCAGGCGCTGGATCGCCGCTCGCACCGGCCCTTCCAGTTCCACGCCGCCCGTTTCTTTGAAATACGCGACGATCGCCGACCGCATCCGCGGATCCCAGAAACGTCGGATGTGCTGCCGGATGCCTTCCGCCGCGACGGCCTGATCCGCCTCGCTGGCAAAGAAGGCGCCGATATCGTTGGCCATGCGAACTAGATAGTCGATGTGCATATGAGCCGCGAAGGATGAGCGTAAACCACGTGCTGATGCTCGCGCGCGAAGCCGATCAACGTGAGGCCAGCGGCCTCGGCCATTCGAACGGCAAAAGCCGTCGGCGCCGAAACAGCGGCGAGCAAGGTGCCACCCACAGTGACCGCCTTCTGCACCATTTCATAACTGGCGCGGCTCGTCACCACGAAATACCCCGACTTGAAATCGCCGCCCGCACGCGTGACGGCGCCGATGACTTTATCGAGCGCGTTGTGACGACCAACGTCTTCGCGCACGAGTTGAATACCCGAGTCCGGCAACACCCAGGCCGCAGCGTGAACGCTGCCGGTTCGCAGATTGATCTGTTGCCGTTCGCGCAGATCCATGAGCGCGGCATGCAGCGATTTCGCATCCACGCGGAGATCGCCGTGCACGGGCGCGGGCTGCCGGATGGCGTCCTCCACCGTCTGCGCGCCACACAGTCCGCAACCGGTGCGGCCAGTGAGATTTCTCTGCCGACGCAGCAACTCGGAAAACTTCGCGGCCGCGATGCTAATGCGCACTTCCAGCGCTCCATCCTCACGCGTCCCTGCTTCGACTGACTGAATCTCGCTCGGCGAGTCGACGATCATCTCGCTCAACGTGAAGCCGACGGCGAGATCCTCGAGATTCGCCGGCGTCGCCAGCATGACCACATGGGGCACGCCATGAAACGTCAGCGCCACCGGCACTTCTTCGGCGACTTGATCCGGAACCCGCTCGATCTCTCCATCACGCCAGCGCTGCACCGTGACTTCACAGCTGGTCGCCGGCGTCGGACTGCTATCAGGCATTTACACCAGAGCTCCGTCGAATCCGCGTGTTGCGCTCGGTCAGCTCGCGATAGCGCTTCTGCCATTCCGAAGGCTGATTGACCTTCACGACCTGAACCGCCGTGACCTTGTACTCCGGACAGTTGGTGGCCCAATCCGAATTGTCGGTCGTGACCACGTTGGCGCCGGACTCGGGGAAGTGGAAGGTCGTATAGACCACGCCTGGCTGAACGCGCTCCGTCACCTGCGCACGCAGCACCGTCTCGCCGGCGCGGCTGGCGATGCCAACCCAGTCGCCGTCGAGAATGCCGCGCACGTCGGCGTCGTGCGGGTGAATCTCCAGCCGGTCCTCATCGTGCCACACGACGTTATTAGTACGACGCGTCTGCGCGCCCACGTTGTATTGAGTGAGGATGCGGCCCGTCGTGAGCAGCAGCGGGAAGCGACTCGTCGTCTTCTCGCGCGTCGGCACGTAGTCAGTGACGTAGAACTTGCCCTTGCCGCGCACGAACTCGCCGATATGCATGGTCGGCGTGCCTTCGGGAGCCGCAGCGTTGCAAGGCCACTGGATGCTGCCCAGCTTGTCGATCTTGTCGAAGCTGACGCCCGTGAAGGTCGGCGTGAGCGCAGCGATCTCGTCCATGATCTCCGACGGATGCTTGTAGTTCATGGGATAGCCCAGCGCATTCGAGAAACGCACCGTCGCTTCCCAGTCTTCCAGGCCGCCGAGCGGCTCCATGACCTTGCGCACGCGCGAGATGCGACGCTCGGCGTTGGTGAACGTACCGTTCTTCTCCAGGAACGACGAGCCCGGGAAGAACACATGCGCGAACTTCGCGGTCTCGTTCAAGAACAGGTCCTGCACCACCACGCATTCCATCGCGGTGAGCGCCGCCGTCACGTGATTGGTGTTCGGATCGGACTGCGCGATGTCCTCGCCCTGGATGTAAACCGCGCGGAAGGTGCCATCGAGCGCCGCTTCGAACATGTTGGGAATGCGCAGCCCCGGCTCGGACTGCAGATGCACGCCCCACGATGATTCGAACAGTGCACGCACGGCGTCGTCGGACACATGGCGATAGCCGCTGAACTCGTGCGGGAACGAGCCCATGTCACACGAGCCCTGCACGTTGTTCTGTCCGCGCAGCGGGTTCACGCCGACACCGACTCGGCCCAGATTACCCGTCGCCATCGCGAGGTTGGCGATCGCCATTACCATCGTCGTGCCCTGACTATGTTCGGTCACACCGAGGCCATAGTAGATCGCGCCATTCGGCGCCGAGGCGTACATCCGGGCAGCGCCACGGACCGCCATGGCCGGCACGCCAGTCACCGTCTCCATCGCCTCGGGCGAGTTCTTCGGATCGCTGACGAACGCCTTCCACTTGTGCCACGAATCCGGCTCGCAGCGACCGGCAACGTATTCGTCGCGCGCAAGCCCTTCGGTGACCACGACGTGCGCGATGGAGTTCATCAGCGCGACGTTCGTTCCGGGCTTCAGCTGCAAGTGATAGTCCGCCTCGAAATGCGGTGTGCGCACCAGAGCGATCTGCCGCGGATCGACAATGATCAACTTGGCGCCCTGACGCAGCCGGCGCTTCATTTGCGAAGCGAACACCGGATGGCCTTCGGTGGGATTTGCGCCGATCAGCATGATCACGTCGGAGTGCATCACCGAGTCGAACTCTTGCGTACCCGCCGACTCACCCAGCGTGTGCTTCAGGCCGTAGCCGGTCGGGGAATGGCAGACGCGCGCGCAAGTATCGACGTTGTTGTTGCCGAACGCCGCACGCACCAGCTTCTGCACCAGGAATGTTTCCTCGTTGGTGCAACGGGACGAGGTGATGCCGCCGACTGCGTCGCGTCCGTACTGTGCCTGAATACGCTTGAACTCGGACGCTGCATAGTTGAACGCTTCATCCCAAGTGACTTCACGCCACGGATCCGTGATCTTGCTTCGGATCATCGGTTTGGTGATGCGATCCTTGTGAGTCGCATAACCATAGGCAAAGCGGCCTTTCACGCAGGCATGGCCGTGATTCGCGTGACCGTCGCGGTTGGGCGCCATGCGGATGACCTGTTCGCCTTTGACTTCGGCCTTGAACGAGCAGCCGACACCGCAGTAGGCGCACGTCGTCGTGACGGCGCGATCGGGCCTGCCGAGGGCGAGCACGGATTTCTCGGTGAGCGCCGTCGTCGGGCACGACTCGACGCAAGCTCCGCAGGAAACACACTCGGACTCGAGGAACGACTCCGACTGGCTCGCCGACACCTTGGATCCAAAGCCGCGCCCTTCGATGGTGAGCGCGAACGTTCCCTGGATCTCATCGCAGGCACGCACGCAGCGGGAGCAAACGATGCAGGCATCCTGATTGAAAACGAAGTAGGGATTGCTTTCGTCCTTGACCGAGTGCTGATGATTGCAGCCCGCGGGCAGGCCATCAGCGCGCGGCAACGCGTAGCGCGACTCGGTGACGCCGGCCGCGGCCGCCATCTCGTGCAACTCGCAGCGATTGTTCGAAGCGGCGCATTCCTGTTCGGAAGGATGATCCGACAGATACAGTTCCAGCACGTTGTGACGCAGCTGGCTCAGCTTGTCGCTCTGAGTACGGACCTTCATGCCGTCCGCGACGGTGGTGGTGCACGAGGCGGGATAGCCCTTGCGTCCGTCGATCTCCACCAGACACAGCCGGCAGGAACCGAACGCTTTCAACGTGCTGGTGGCGCACAGCTTCGGAATCTGATTTCCGAGCATGGACGCCGCGCGCATGATGGAGGTGCCTTCCGGCACCGTGACCGTGAATCCGTCGATCTCCACGGTGACTTGCTTGACGGCCGGATCGTCGGATGCGACCGGCGTGCCTGGATCAATGTAATCGAGCGCGTGCATGGCTTGAAACTCTCCGGCTACTGCACCGTCTTGCGAAAATCTTCAGGAAAATATTTGAGTGCGCTCTGCACGGGGAACGGTGTCATCCCGCCCAGGCCGCACAGCGATCCGTGCAGCAGGGTGTCGCACAACTCCTCGACGAGCTGCAAATTGCGCTCGCGATCGATGTTGGCGATCACGCGGTCCATCAACTCCACGCCCCGCGTCGAGCCGATCCGGCACGGCGTGCATTTGCCGCAGGATTCCTTGGCACAGAACTCCATCGCGTAGCGCGCCATGCCGGCCATGTCCACGGTATCGTCGAACACCACCACGCCACCATGTCCTAATAACGCGCCGATGCTGGACAAGGCTTCGTAGTCGATTGCCGTATCGAACTGCGAGGCCGGAATGTAGGCGCCCAGCGGACCGCCTACCTGTACGGCGCGAATGGGCCGGCCCGAGGCCGAGCCGCCGCCGTAGTCATAGATGAGCTCACGCAAAGTGAGCCCGAATGCTCTTTCGATCAGACCACCGCGCTTGATGTTCCCGGCCAGCTGCAAAGGAATCGTGCCGCGCGAGCGTCCGGTCCCGAAGTTTTTGTAGAACTCCGCGCCCTTGGCGAGAATCACCGGCACGGATGCCAGGGAAATCACATTGTTGACGATGGTCGGCTGGCCGAACAAGCCTTTGATTGCCGGCAACGGCGGACGGACCCGGACCTCGCCGCGCTTGCCTTCCAGGCTTTCGAGCATGGACGTTTCCTCGCCGCAGATATAGGCGCCGGCGCCGAGCCGCACTTCGAGCTCGAACTGCTTGCCGCTGCCGAGGATGTTGCTGCCCAGATAGCCAGCGGCGCGGGCCGCGGCAATCGCCTCGTTCAGCGCCCGATGGGCGTGCGGATATTCGACACGCAAATAGATATATCCTTGAGTCGCACCCACCGCGACGCCGGCGATGGTCATGCCTTCGATGAGCATGAGCGGATCGCCTTCCATGAGCATGCGATCGGCGAATGTCCCCGAATCGCCTTCATCGGCGTTGCAGGTCACGTATTTCTGTTGAGGCGGCTGATCGAGCACCGTCTTCCATTTGATGCCGGTCGGAAAGGCCGCGCCCCCACGACCTCGCAGGCCGGATTCAGTGACGGCCGCGACGATTGCTTCGGGTGACATCGCCAGCGCGCGCTTGAGACCTTCATAACCGCCATGGGCAACGTAGTCCTCGACGGAAACAGGATCGGTGATGCCGACGCGAGCGAATGTCAGACGTTGCTGACTGTGGAGTTCCTTGATCTCGTCGGTGAGGCCCAGGTGCAGGCGATGGCCACGGCCCTCGAAAAAGCGGGACTCGAAGAGGCTCGTGACGTCTTCGGCAGTCACGGGGCCGTACGCATGCCGCCCCCCTTCGGTCTCGACCTCGACCAACGGTTCCAGCCAGAACAGGCCACGCGAGCCGTTGCGAATCAGCTGAATCTCGACGCCACGCCGCAGGGCTTCGCCCTGGATGGCGATTGCAACCCGCTGGGCGCCCAGCGAGAGCGCAGTCGCGTCTCGCGGTACATAGACTTTGATGCTCATGACAGTGGCGCGATCAGTGCGTCGAAGGTTTCGGGAGTGACGCGGCCGTGCAATTGGCCGTCGATCATCATCGCCGGGCTGCAGGCGCAGTTACCCAGGCAATACACCGGCTCGAGCGTGTAGCGGCCGTCCGCCGTCGTTCCATGGAACGCGACGCCGAGCTTGCGCTGGGCATGTTCAGTCAGCTGCTCACAATGCATGGAGCGGCAGGCCTCGGCCTGGCACAGCTGAACGATGTGTCGGCCGGCGGGCGCTTGTCTGAAGTGATGGTAGAAAGTGACGACGCCGTGAACGTCGGCCCGTGACAGATTCAAAGCGTCGGCGATGACGGGAATCGCTGCGGGCGGTACGTAGCCGAGCCGATCCTGAACCTCGTGCAACACCTGAAGCAAAGGACCGGGGCGTCCCGAGTGCGCGGCGAGCGCAGCTTCTATCTGCTCCCTCGCATGATCATCCAGAGGATTTCGCAAAGCCCGATCTGCATTCATACGCTCGCCCCCTCACGGCCCGGCCCTACTCACGAGGGCTCGAACTTGACCGCAGGGGATTGTGACACCGATGTGCGGAATCGACCACGCTGAGCACGCCTACATGGATATCCCGTCAGGAATCGACGCGCGCTCCCTGCCTGCGTTGTGCGAATGCGCCTCATTCTGTCGATCGCGGGCCAGGGCGGCCCCGCGTGGTACACACATGTGACACTTATAATGTGTGTCCGGCGGGGCCGGTTGCGCTCAACTGTCGAGCTGGTCGCGCACGCTGTCGCGGCTGACCAGCTTGTTGAAGCGGCCTTCCTCCTGGTACAGGAGCGCCAGCTCGTTGGCGTCGAAGGAGTCGAAGAACTCGTCCCAGGAGATCTTTTCCAGCGACTCCTGCCCGGAAAAGCCGGTGAAATCGATACGCAGGATGCCGGGATCGTTCTTACCGCCCGTGCCCTTCACATGCGCGGGGCAGCCGCCGTTCTGTTCCACCCATTGGCGAATGGTGTCGTGGTCGACTGTGGCTCGTGCTGCTGACATGGCTTGGCTCCTCTGTGAGACCTCACGTGTGCGTGGGTGTTGGTCTAACGCATCGTCGTTGGATGATGATCCGCCGTGTTTCGGAGGCGTAGGTGGCTCGCAGCGGCAGAGTCAGGGATGTTCTCCCGGCACCGCGACGCACGCCGTCGCTACGCTTCGCTCGCGCTGGCGCGCGCGACGTTGCTGTACTTCCCTGTAGCTGCTAAGCGGAAAAACGTCCTGTTTGATCCATTTGCCGGGAGAACATCCCTGACCCTGCCGCTGCCGACAGCTCAGTGGTGGCGTGAGGCCGGGGATGTCAGCGGGCGTTCGCCTTCGTTGCAAGCACGCCGTCGCCGTGAAGTTTTGTTTTGAAGCCGCTGTGTTTGAGTCGGCTGGCGACTTCGGTGGGTACGTCGCGGCCGGTGGTGAGTTTGTTGGGCGAGCCGGTGTAATGGAACATTCGTCCGCCGCGCTTCATCACCCGCGCCAACTGATCGTAGAACGCTTGTGAGTACAGCTCGCCTGCAATGCCGAAGCGCGGCGGATCGTGCAGGATCGCATCGACGGAGGCGTCCGGGATCGAACTGATTTGTTCCGTCACGTCGCCCTGGGTGAGCGTGAGCACGCTCCCTGGCTGCGGTGACCAAGGATTCAGACTCCGCAACCAGACGACATCGGGATTCTTTTCGAAAGAAAGAATGCGCGCAGCCCCACCCTCCAAGCACCAGGCCGCGAAATAGCCCAGCCCGCCGCACGTATCGAGCACGATCTTCCCTCGCGGCTCGATCAACGCAACCTTGGCTTTCGCATCCTCGTACGGCGACACCTTCTCGCTCGGTAGCATCTTGATGCCGTCGATCTCGAACGTGGGTGCGCCCCACTCCGTCGGCACGAGCTTGATGAGCGAAGCGCTGTAATGCGACACCACCGCGAACTCGCTGCCGTTCCAATAGTAGATCGTTCGCTCCTTGCACTTCTCCAGATACGGATAGCGTTGCCCAGCGGATGTCCATCCAATTTCATCGACCGTTACAGTCGTGGTCGTGCGATCCAAGTCGAGCGAGCACACAACTTCCGCAACGCCTTTGCGCAGCCCACGCAGCAGTTGCTCGTGCACTTTCGATGTCAGCAGCGGGCCCATCGTCGTTTCAATCGATCCTGTCATGCGCGACATGATACCGAGCCTGCCACATCTAAGCTTGCCCTAAGTTTGCAGGACTACCGTGCCGAGGCATTGAGCAAAGGAGCACGGTCAATGCAACTGAACGTGAACGGTGAACGCCGCGAGGTCGATGTCGATGACGACGCGCCCTTGATGTGGGTGCTGCGGGAAAAGCTGGGACTGACCAGTGTGAAGTTTGGCTGTGGCGTCGGCGTGTGTGGGGCCTGCACCGTACACATCGATGGCGTCGCTCAGCGCAGCTGCACGACGCCGCTGTCTGCCGTGGCAGCGTCCAGCGTGGTTACTCTCGAAGGCTTGCCGGGCAGTGCCGGCATGCAGCCGGGTCAACTGCATCCCGTGCAAACCGCATGGATCGAGCAGCGCGTGCCGCAGTGTGGCTACTGCCAGCCCGGCATGATCATGGCCGTCTCTGCGCTGCTCAAACAAACGCCGCAACCGACAGACGCGCAGGTGAACGAGGCGATCACCAACCTGTGTCGCTGTGGGACGTATCCTCGCGTGCGTCGAGCCATCCAGTCGTTGTCGCGGAGCTGAGCATGGCGATCTCACGACGTAAGTTTCTAATCGGCAGCGGCGCGGTCGTCGGCGGTGGCGTTCTCGTCGGGTACGTGGGTTACAGCTCCGCCGAGTCGAACACTCACGAACAAGCCGCGAAGCTCACCGAACACAATGGTGCGAGGTTGCTCGCGGGCTGGGTAACGATCGCTCCAGATGATGTCATGACCGTGCTGGTCCCGCACGCCGACTTCGGACAAGGCACGCATACAGCGTTGGCGATGATGCTGGCCGAAGAGCTGGATGCCGATTGGTCGAAGGTGCGCGCGATACAAGCGCCGGGGGACGACGCATTCGCCAATTGGTTTCTCGCCGAGGCGTTTAGCTTGCAGCCCGGCGTGCTGCTCGACAGCGGTATCGCCGATCCTATTTTCAAGATCGTCGCGCGTCGGCTGGGATTGCAAATCACTGGCGGCTCGACTGCCGTCCGCTGCACCGGCGAGTTCGGCTTGCGCCGCATAGGCGCGGGCGCGAGACAGATGTTGATCCGTGCCGCTGCGAAGAAATGGTCTGTTAGCGCCGATAGCATCACGACGAAGGACAGCGTGGTTATCCACGCGGCCAGTGGACGCACACTGCGATATGGCGAGCTCGTCGATGCAGCCTCGCGCCTCTCCGTTCCGAGTCGACCGCCGCTCAAACCTCGCGAGCAACATCGCCTGATGGGCCAATCGGTATTGCGACCGGATATTCCTCTCAAGGTGACTGGATCATTCAGCTATGGCATCGACGTGCGGCTGACGGAGTTGCGCTATGCAGCCACCAAGGCAGCGCCGGTCCACGGTGGCAGGCTCATCGCCGTGGACGTCGAGCCGGCAATGAATATGAAGGGCGTCGAAACCGTGATGAGACTGCCCGACTCCGTCGCAGTCATCGCTCGCGAGCCGTGGCAGGCGTTGCAAGCGGTGGCGCGCCTGGACCCGCGCTTCTCGGCAGGCGATGCGTCGGCAGTCTCCACTGATAGCTTGTATGCGGACCAACTCATCGCACTCGATCGCGCCAAGCGCGAACAGATGTTGAAGATTGGCTCCGCCAAGAAGACGCTAGAGGGCGCACAGAAAAGAATCGAGTCGACGTACCGGGCGCCCTTCCTGCATCACGCCCAGATGGAGCCGATCAACGCCACCGCCCAATGGAAGGACGGCGAGTTACACGTCTGGACCGGTGCGCAAGACGCCATCACGACCCGACGTTTCCTCGCCGAAACGGCAGGCGTATCGACCGACGCCATTCATCTGTACACGCTACCCCTGGGCGGCTCGTTCGGTCGCAAGACGGGCCCGGACGCGGATGCGATCTACTACCCGCAACTCGTTGCGATCGCTAAGCAGTGCGCGCCACATCCTGTGAAGTTGATCTGGAGTCGTGAGGAAGACACCGCGCAAGGCTGGTATCGCCCGCAGGCGACCACTCGCATCACCGCGGCGCTCGGCCCGGATGGTCTGCCGATTGCGTGGTCGGAAGTATTCACGGAGGGCCGGCCCGGACGCTCCATCGCCTATCCCATTCCTTATGAGATTCCGCATCAGCTGTTCGAACAGGTGCGCGCGCCTCATCACGTTCGCATCGGTCCGTTACGCAGCGTCAACAGCACCCAGCATGGTTTCTTTCGCGAAAGTTTCATCGACGAACTGGCTCACGCCGCGAGACAGGACCCGTTGCACTACCGGCTCGCATTGATGAAGAACGACGCCCGCGTGCAAAGAGTATTGAAAGAAGCGGCCGAGCGATCCGATTGGGGACAGTCGCTACCGCCGGGCCGAGGCCGAGGCGTCGCGCTTCACATCGAATACGAAAGCGTCATCGCCCAGGTGGTCGAAGCCTCCTGGGAACCGACTGGCGTCAAAGTTCATCGCGTCGTTGCGGTCGTGGACTGCGGCGATCTCGTGCACCCGGACACCGCGGCTCAGCAAGTGGAAGGCGCAACCATCATGGGGTTGTCGAACGCGGTCGCCGAGCAAATCAACATCGCCGAAGGCGCGGTGGTCGAGAAGCTGTTCTCCGACTATCGCATTTTCACGTTGGCCGACACACCGACGATTGAAGTTCATTTCCTCGGCAGCGACGCGCCGAGAGGCGGCTTGGGCGAGCTTGGCGTGCCCGCAGCTGCGCCGGCACTGGCGAACGCGATCTTCGCAGCCACTGGCCTGCGTGCTCGCCGCACGCCGCTGAACTCAGCCATTCGCGAGCTGCAAGTGCTGACAACCGACGCACTGGCTGCACTCTGAAACAAACGCACCGTGGGCGCTCGCATCTGACGCGAGCGCCCACGCGCAGTGACTACGGCATCTTCACCCGCATCGGCATCGGCAATGACGCCGTGCGGCTCGGCATCGGCGCGCGATCGGGCGCTGCAAGTCCGGTGACCAGCTCATCGATGCGCACCGAGCTCCCGGTCTTGAAGCATTGATTGGCGGCGACACCGATCAGAATGGAATACGCGCCGCCGCGCTCATCCGACGCACGCTTGTATTTGTCGGCCGGCGCGTCACCGAAGATTTCGGTCAACATCACGTCGTCGCCACCGCCGTGCCCGCCGGTCCCCGTCCAGGTCTCGATTTCACGCGGTGCGCCCCGCAACGGAATGATTCGCGTGGTCACGCCGTCGTCCTTGATCTTGCCTTGCGTCTCATCGGCGCCCGCGACACCGGCCTGCTCGACCACCGAGTGTTCGATGCGGCCCTTGGTGCCGTTGAAGGCGATGTGATAACCCTCCCACGAGTTGAAGGCGTTCAACGAATAGCTGAGCGTGACGCCCGTGTCGTAGCGAACCACGACATTCATCGTGTCCTCGATGTCGATCTCCGGACGCCACACGCACTTGTCGCGGAAATAACCATCGTGCTGCTCGTTGTCGAGATACAGCGCCTTGAGTCCCGGATCGGCCGCCAGATCGAAATAGAAATTGCATGCGCTCTGCTCGGGGCAGGTCCGGCAACGCTCGTGATGGCTCTTCAAGCCCATACGCCTGGCCATGGTCGGCGTGTAGAACTGACGCTCACCCACCGCGACGACGGACTGCGGCTGCGCGCCCAACCACCAGTTCACCAGGTCGAAGTGATGCGTGGCTTTATGAATCATCAAGCCGCCGGAGGTGGCCTTGTTACTGTGCCACCGCCGGAAGTAGTCGGCGCCGTGCACGGTGTTCAACAGCCAGTTGAAATCGACCGACAGCACTTCGCCGATTTCATTGTTCATCAGCATGTCTTTGATCTGCGTGCGCGGCGGTGAATACCGATAGTTGAACGTCACCCGCACATGCTTGCCACTGCGCTTGCACGCATCGAGGATGCGCTGTGCCTTTTCGGCCGTCGTGGTCATCGGCTTTTCGGTGATGACGTCGCACCCCGCATCCAGCGCGCGCACGATGTACTCGTCATGCGTGGCGTCCGGCGTCGTCACGATGACGGTGTTCGGCTTGGTCTCACGAATCATCCGGTCGAAGTCAGCGGCCTTATAAGGCTTCGGCTTGCTCGCGCCAGTGGCGGAAATCGTTTTGACGGCCAGGGCCGCACGGCCCGCGTTGGTATCGCTAACGGCCACCACTTCATTGGAGTCGCGAAATTTGCCCGTGATTGCACCGGTGAACATCCGCGAGCGCGAGCCCAGTCCGACCACCGCGAAACGCTTCCTGGGCGGGGCCGCATAGGCAGTCGTTGCCAAACCAAGCGCGGCGACTCCGGCCGACTTGATCAGCGCGCGGCGATCGAGCCCGGAAGGATCTTTGTCGTTCATGCATAAACCCCTTGGAAAATAGGCATTTCAGCGCAGTCCGCAGCGCTCCTTGGTAGCGCTCGCGAGCGGCCTCGGCAGAGACATTTGTCTGCTTTATTCCAGCACGTCGATCGAACCATGCCAGCTTCCGTCGAGGCTCGCATGCGCACTCAACCTCTAGCCAACTCCGATCAACTATGATAATTCTCGCTCATTGTCAGTCACGGCGGCAACAAGTGGTAGCGATATCACGCAGGAGTGAGTCGAAGGCAGCGGCTGATAGAAGCCGGTCACCATCAAAATGATTCAAATCCGCTCACGCTGAGTGCAGCAACTGCGGCGCGAGCGCGGAACACAAATTTTCTCTTCATAGGGGGCTATGAAATGGTCAGGAGATCGAAGCATCGCCGGTGCGCGGCTGCGCTCGGCTTTGGTGTGGTATTCGCGGGTTCTACTTTCGGTGTGCAGGCGCTGGCGCAAGACGCACAGAACCCGGAAGTGGAAGAAGTGCTGGTGACGGGTTCGAGAATCGCGCGCGAGGGTCTCGACACCTCGACGCCAGTCAACGTCATCGGCGTGGAAGAAATCAAACTCTCGGGCGCGCCCAACGTCGAAAAGATCCTGAGCGATGCGCCACAGTTCGTCGCATCCACCAACGGCGGCGCTTCGGCGAACACGGTGCCAGGCGGCACTGCCGACGTGAACCTTCGCGGCTTCGGCGCGTCACGCAACCTCGTGCTGGTCAACGGCCGACGCTTCGCGATCTACGGTCCGGAGCAAGTCACCGACCTCAACACGATTCCAACGGCGCTGATCGAGCGCACCGAAGTCGTGACCGGCGGTTCTTCAGCCGTGTACGGCTCGGACGCCATCACTGGCGTCGTCAACTTCATCATGCGCGATGACTTCGAAGGCGTCGAAGTGACCGCGCAAAGCAGTTGGGACAGCCCGACCACCACGCCGACCTACAACGTCGATCTCACCGTCGGCGGCAATTTCGCCGAAGGTCGCGGCAATGCCGTCGTGTCCGTGAACTATCTCAATCGTGGCGCCATCACTCGCGGCGAACGCGGTGAGTGGGCATTCGACTCGCTGTCCGACGGTTGCGTGACACCGGAATCGTTCAGTCGCGACCACGCCGGCGTGCCAGTCGCCGTGCCCCAGAACTCGACTTGTCGCGCGCAGGGTGGCGTGCCCGGTTTGATCGCGGGCGGCAGCGGCGATATTCCCAACGGCCGCTTCACGATCGGAACGGCCTCCAACGCAGGCATCGTCAACGCGCTGAATGCGGCCGGACTCGGCGGCATGGGCCCGCGTGGCTTCACGTTCGACGATGCCGGCACGACCGTGCGCCCGGCGCTTACTCCGCAGGACGATTTCAATTTAGGTCCGGATAATTATCTGCAGGTGCCGCAGGAACGCTGGATGGTGAATGCGTTCAGTCATTACGACTTCACCGACAAGGCCACCGGCTACCTGGAATTCCACTTCAGCAACAACCGCGTCGATCAGCAGCTCGCGCCGACCAATATTGGCGGCCCGTTCCTGTTCAACATCAACAACCCGTATCTCTCGGGAGAAATGCAGGAAGTGCTGCGTCAGTTGGACATCGCGGAGACCGGCCCGACCACCGTGGTCACCGGCACCAGCTCGCGAGTGAACAACCCGAACGACGGCTTTGCGACGCTCAACGTCGGCCGACGACTGGTCGAAGTGGGTCTGCGCGAAAACGTCTCCGATCGCAACGTCTGGCGCATGGCCTTGGGCATGCGGGGCGACATCGGCGATGTTTCCGACAGCTTCCTGCGCAATCTCGCCTACGATGTTTACTACACGTTCGCGCGCACCGAGGAAACGAGCCGCCAATCGGGCAACGTTTCTCGCAGTCGCTTTCAGACTGCCCTGCTGTCCAACGGCGGCGCGGCTCCACTGTTGAACATCTTCGGCCAGAACATTTCGCCCGAGGCCGTCGACGCCATCTCCATCGGCGCGACCAACGTGACCGAAGCAGAGCTGCAAGTGGCGGCCGCGACGCTGTCCGGTCAGCTGATCGATCTGCCCGCCGGCCCTCTGGCATTCTCGGCGGGCGTCGAGTGGCGTTATGCCTCATCGCAGTTCGTGCCGGATGAGTTTCTCCGTTCGGGCGACGTGGTCGGCTTCAATCCCGGCCTGCCGACCGAAGGCGACGTGACGGCGAAAGAAATCTTCGGCGAGCTGCGCATTCCGTTGTTGAGCGGCATGCCGTTCGTCGACACACTGGCCGCCAACGCCGCGATCCGACGTTCGGATTACGATCTGGAAGGCGTGGGTGCGGTGTCGACTTATCTATATGGTCTCGATTGGCGTTTGAATGACGACGTCGCATTCCGCGGTCAATTCCAGCGCGCGATTCGAGCACCGAACGTCGCGGATCTGTACGGCGGTCTGCGTCAGAGCGTCGAGCCAGCGACGGATCCTTGCTCAGACAGACAGCCTGCCTCGGGGCGGACCGACGCCGTGCGCGCATTGTGTATCGCGAGCGGTGTTCCGGAGAGCGCAGTGTTCGGGTCCGGCGTGCAGCCGAACACCATCATCCCGGCGTTGTTCGGCGGCAATCCGAATGTCGGCGAAGAAGAGTCGGACACTCGCACCTTCGGTGTCGTGCTCACGCCGCAGGCGTTGCCGAAACTGGCGGTGACTCTCGACTACTTCGACATCACGCTCGACGGCGCGATCGCGCAGTTGGGCGGCGGCCTGAACAATACGTTGAACCTGTGCTTCAACATCATTCAGGACATCAACAGCGAGTTCTGCCAGGCCATCAATCGCAATCCGGTGACCGGCGAAATCAGTGTGCCGTTCTACGCGGAGATCCGGCAGGCCAACACCGGCGGCTTGGAAACCTCGGGCTTCGATCTGCAGGCGCGTTACGGCTTCGACTTCGGTTGGGGCCTGTTCGGCAACGGCAGCTCGCTCAACATCAACACGGCATGGACGCGCACGGATGAGTTCACGCTGACGCCGGTGCAGGCGTTCCCGAACGTGAAGAACCGTTGCGTCGGCTCCTTCGGCACGACTTGCGGCGAGCCCATTCCGGAGTTCAAGGGCGTGACGCGCTTCACCTGGACGACCGGACCGTTGAGCCTCAGCTTGCGGCATCGATACATCGACGACGTGACGGTCGATCGATACCTGCTGCCGAAACGCGCGGGCGCGACACCGCCGGCCTATGCGGACCTGGTGAATCCCAAGCTCGACGCGATGAACTATTTCGATCTCTCGTTCTCGCTCGATGTGGGCCGCTCCATGGAAATCTTCGGCGGCATGAACAATCTGCTCGACGACGACCCGCCGCTGGTCGGCAGCTCGCAGATCCGCGCCAACACGTGGCCTGCGACCTACGACTACAACGGTCGCACCATGTTCATCGGCGTGACGGTCCGCACGTTGTAGTTGAAAAGGTGTCGGCGTGACAGTCACCCCCATGCTGTCACGCCGCCACAGGGATGGTTCCACATGAAGCCGATTGCGTTTGCTCTCGCCGGCGCGCTGGCGCTGGCCACGGCGTTTGTCACTACCGCGAGCGCCGCCGATCCGCCGCCCATTTACCGCAATCCGGTTTTGCATTCGGATTATTCCGATCCGGATGTCATTCGCGTCGACGACCGCTATTACATGGTGGCGTCGACATTTCATTTTTCGCCGGGCCTGCCGGTGCTGAAGTCCAGGGACCTGGTGCACTGGACGCTGATCGGCCACGTGCTGTCGCGGCTCGACTTTCATCTCAGCTATGACCTGCCCGGCCCGGTGGAATTCGACGACACCACCGAGCGCGTTCCTTTCAATACCAAGATGGGCCACCGCTACGCGGCGGGCGTGTGGGCGCCTTCGATCCGCTTTCACAATGGCCGCTTCTATGTGTACTTCGCCACGCCGACCGAAGGCGTGTTCATGGCCAGCGCAGCTCGCGCCGAGGGCCCGTGGAGCGCGCCGGTCAAGGTCATCGATGAACCCAACCTGGAAGATCCCTGCCCGTTGTGGGACGACGACGGGAACGCCTATCTGATTCATTCGCGCGTCGGCGCCGGTCCGTTGATACTGCGCAAGATGACGGCGGATGGAACCAAAGTGCTCGACGCCGGAAAGGTGATCGTCGAGGACAGGCAGCGGCTGCCGATTCTCGAAGGACCGAAGCTGCTCAAGCGCGATGGCTACTATTACATCTTCGCGCCGTATGGCGGTGTTGGCGAAGGCCCGCAAGCTGTCATGCGCTCCCGGAACATCTACGGGCCTTATGATTTTCGCACCGTGCTTTCCAAAGGCACGACGCACGTGCAGGCGCCTCATCAAGGCGGCTATGTGGAAACGCCGTCGGGCCAGGGCTGGTTCTTGCACTTCAACAGCACCGGCGCATACGGCCGCATCGTTCACATGCAGCCGGTGCGTTGGGAGGATGGCTGGCCGGTGATGGGCGAGTTGTTGCCTGGCGCGCCGCACGGTCAGCCTGTGTTGTCGCATCCAGTGCCCGATCTGGGTGGGAAGTTCGATCCGGTCTCGATACAAACATCGGATGAGTTCGACCGATCGAGCTTGGGCGTGCAGTGGGAGTGGAATCACAATCCCGCCAACACTCACTGGAGCTTGAGCGAGCGGCGCGGATTTCTGCGTTTGAAGGCGCTGCCGGCGCCGAATTTCGTCAGCGCGAAAAATACGCTGACCCAGGTTCTGCATGGACGGTCGTCGCAGATCACGACGCGCATCGTGGTGAAGGAGATGCGCGACGGTCAGAAGGCGGGGCTTGCGATGTTCGGCAAGCGGCCCAGTTGGATCGGATTGACGCAACAGTCCGGTCAGCGGCGACTCACTTTCTCTTACGCGGGCGCCGATACGCCTGGCGATGTCATCGCTGGTGAGTCACTGCTACTTCGGGTCAATGTCGACGACGAGTTCGCGCGCTATTCGTATAGCGTGGACGAAGGCAAAACCTTTAAACCTTTCGGGTCGCGGGCGAAGCTGATGTTTAGCTGGTGGAAGGGGGCACGCCCTGCCCTGTTCACCTACACATCGAATAGTGGCGGCATCGCCGACTTCGATTGGGTGCACGTCGAAGACACCAGCATCGACCGGCAAGCGCTGGTGAAGCGGCACAATCCGACGCTGACTCGGATCGATCCGTCATCGCCGCTGATGGTCGGCAACGGCAACATCGCGTTCACCGCGGACATCACCGGTCTGCAGACGTTTCAGGAGCAGTACTCCCCACTGTCACCCCTGCTGACTCAAGCGCAGTGGGCGTGGCACAGCTTTCCCAATCCCAAGGGATTCAAGTACGAGGACAGCCTCGTGGCCGTGGATGTGCGAGGTCAGCCGCAACAGTATCCCTGGTTGAAGGATTGGTCGGAGGCGAAGCGGCCCGAGATCCAATGGCTGCGGGAGAATCCGCATCGCTTTTCGCTCGGACGGTTGTCGCTGCATCTTTTGTCTCGCGATGGGAAGCCAGCGAAGTTTGCGGACCTGAAACAGACCCGGCAGACGCTGGACTTGTGGGGCGGCACGCTGCGGAGCCGCTTCGAATTCGAAGGTCAGCCGATCAAAGTTGAGACCAGCGTGCATCCGCGACTCGATCTTCTTCTGGTTCGAATCGATGCGCCGACGATTGAGGGCTCGCGGCTCGGCATCGATCTCAAATTCCCTGGCGTTGCCGCGCAGCTCAATCCCAATCCGGCGGACTGGCAGCACCCGGAGCGGCACGTCACGCAGGTGCTCGCAAGGTCCACGCGGCAGCTGTCTCTCGAACGACGGCTCGATGACACTCGCTATTTCGTCGAAGCTGCCAGCGACGAGGATGTGACGTTCGATTCCATCGCGCCTCACACGATTCGTGTTCTGCCGAAAGACGGTGATGGCGCCTTCACGTTCAGTGTGCTGTTTTCGCCGGAGCGGCATCCGCAGGCGCTTCCATTAGCGGCCACTACGCGCACGGCCGTTGCTACTCAGTGGGACTCGCATTGGAACAATGGCGGCGTCATAGACTTCTCAGGCAGCACTGATCCGCGCGCGAAGGAGCTTGAGCGCCGGGTCGTGCTCTCCCAATATCTGATGGCGCTCAACGCCGCGGGGACGTTGCCGCCGCAGGAAGAAGGCTTGTTCTCCAATAGCTGGAACGGCAAGTTCCATCTGGAAATGCATCCGTGGCACGCGGCGCACTTCGCGTTGTGGGGTCGGACGGAGTTACTCGAACGCAGCATGCCTTGGTATCAGCAGCATCTCCCGCAGGCCAAGGCACGTGCCGCTTCACATGGAGTGACGGGTGCGTGGTGGCCGAAGATGGTCGGGCCCGACGGTCGGGAGAGTCCGAGTACGATTACGCCGTTTCTAATGTGGCAACAGCCGCATCCCATTTTTCTGGCCGAGCTGATTTATCGCGACCGACCGAATCCTGTCACGCTGGCGCAGTATCGAGAGCTGGTGTTCGAGACGGCTGAGCTGCTCGCATCCTTCGCTCATTACGATGAGAAGGGCGACAGGTACGTGCTGGGGCCGCCACTCATCCCGGCGCAGGAAGTGTTTCCGCCGCTGAGCACGTTCAATCCCACGTTCGAGCTCGAGTATTTTCGCTTCGGCCTTGCGACGGCGCAGGCGTGGCGCGAGCGGTTGAAGATGCCGCGTAAGACGGAGTGGGATCGGGTGTTACAAAAGCTCTCGCCGCTGCCGCAAAGAGAGGGTTTGTATCTCGCGGTCGAATCGTTTCCGCAGCAGTGGGAACAGGCGCGCAGTCCGGTGTGCTCGAATGGGAAGACGGCTGAGCAATGCTGGAATCGTGATCATCCGTCGTTCGTCGGCGCGCTCGGGCTGCTGCCGGGTGCGGGCGTCGATCGCGAGACCATGCGCCGAACGTTACGCGCCGTGGAATCGCACTGGGATATGCGCCAGACGTGGGGTTGGGATTTTCCTCTGCTCGCGATGACCGCGGCGCGACTGCACGAGCCGGATAAGGCCGTCGATTACTTGCTGCACGCGTCGAGGAATTTTCAGTTCGGCGTCAGCGGGATGACGCCGCGCGTGCATCTGAATGAGCACGCCGCGGATCTCGTGCCATCCAACGCCACAAATGGAAATGCCGATGCCGGGTATCGCCGCCTCGCCGAGACCTACTTCCCCTCCAACGGCGGCCTGCTGCTCGCCATCGGCCTGATGGCCGCAGGCTGGGATGGCGAGCTCGCGCACTTGCCGGGCTTTCCAAAGGAAGGCTGGAAAGTGCGCGCCGAAGGATTGCGACCATTGCCATAATGAAGCGAGCTCCGCGTTTCCGCAGAAACACGGAGATCTCGCCCAAGCAGACCGTCCTTCCTGCTCGGAAATGCACGGCTGAGTACAGCACGTTTCCGCGGAAACGTTTCGGCCGGCGCGAGCGAACCTTGCGGCTTAGCGAGCGTTTCTGTACGCAACGACGCCAGCTTCTTTTTGGATCCCGGCGTTTTCCATGACACGCTTGGCTTCGCTGGGCCAGCGGTTGCCCTTCACCACCTGATTTCCCTCCATGAGATTGTTGTTATAGGCATCCCACAGCCCGCCGACCTTGCCTTCGGTGTGCCAATTGCCGACGGCCTTGTTGTCCGTCGATGTGCGCAAGGGTTGATAGCTACCCACCGTGTTGATGTTCAACCAGGTGCCCGCGCCGTCGACCACGTTGTTACGCATGGTGATGTAACGCGACCCTTCGTCCAGATAGAGCGCGATCCGATCTGGGATTCCGTAGATGTAGTTCTCCGAGATGAACGTGTCCGGGCTGGCGGACAAGTTGTAGATCGCGCCCCCATCGTGGAATAGCGTCTTGATATCGTAGATCCGGTTGTAGGCCACAACCACGCGACGGTGCATCGTGGGCGTGTCGTAAGTGAGGTTCTCCGCGTGGTCGTAGTGCCCGCGCTCGGCGACCCGGTACACCGCGTTGCCGCCGACATCGTTGATGCCCCAGCCCCAACCGATGTCGATGCCGTCATACGGCGCGTCCGAAATGTCGTTGTGCAGGATCAGCGCGCTGTCGACATACGTGCTCAGGATGGCGCTGTTGTCCATGTACACCTGACTCACCGTCTTGATCCGGTTGTTGGTGATCACAATGTTCCGATTCGCCATGCGCGGAGTCGAAGGATGATGCGCGTCGCGGCTGATCCCGCCCGCCAGAATCGCGCCACCCGCCAGATCGTTGAACACACTGCGCTTCACTTCGACGCCACGAGCACCGAGACCGACGCCCGTGGCATGAGCGTTGTCATTGTTGCCTATTCCCAGACCAATCTGGCCGAGGTGCGCGAACACGACTTGATCGAACACGATGCGCTCGGCCGCCGAGACCTGCACGGCCGCCGGGATCTGCAACCAGTCGTTACGCCGCGTCTCGAACACGCGACAGCCCCAGACGCAGCTCTTGTATGCGTCCTTCGGGCGACCCGGCGTCACCCCGGTGAGATATGCGCCGCTTTGCTGATCGGCATAGCCTTCAGGCGAAGATGGCCCCATCCAACTGCTGTAAGAAAATCGAATGCCTTTGAACGTGAGGTCGCGAATGGGACGCTCATACGTGCCGCCGATCGAGACGAGATAAGGCAGGCGCGGCAGTTCGGCGCTCATCTGCTCCGGCTTCACACCCTCGGCCGGACGGTAATAGAGCTTGCCCGCGTCCGGATCGACATAGAACTGATTCGGCTGAGTCAGAAACGCCAGCGAATTATTCAGAAGCAAATGCGCCGATTCCGAGCCGACGGGCGCATTGAGCGTGTCATAGCCCCACGTGTTGTTGTCCCACGCGGGCTGCTGCATGAGCAGCTTGCGGCCAGAGATGCTCTTCACCGGTGACAGCCGATTGGTGAAGTAGCCCGTCGCCTGCACTTCGATGCGGTGTTGCGCGGGAAGCTTCGCTAGATAGTCGTACTGCGGATCATTGATCGTCATTCCCTCAGCGTCGAACTCGAGTACCGAGCGAGGAATCTCGATGGATGCGGGTTTGGCGAGCCGATTGTCGACCCACAGCTGCCGCGTATCCGTGCCGGCTGGCACCTCGGCAACGTAAATCTGTTTCGTGGCATCCGATACCTTCCATCCCGTGACAGGCACGGAGCCCGCCACGACCGGCGATGCGTTCGCCGCCGCCTGCCAGGTCACGTTGTTGCCGTCCTGCCCGCCGTCGGCGGCAGTGAAATGCAAAGGTTCAGCGAGGCGGTAGATGCCATCGGCGAGAACAACGACCACATTGGCGTTCGAGTTGACCGAACGCACTGCCTGCTGTGCGCGCGTCAGCGTCTTGAACGGACGACTCGCCGAGCCATCACCCGCGTCGTCGCCCTGCGGGGAGACATTGAAGGTGACAGTTTCGACATCGCGTTCGTTCTCCGGTATGAAGGCGCTAGAACCGATGGCAGGCCACAGAAGTACCGCGCATGCGATGCCCCGACTCAAAGTTGATGTCATCAAATCCCCCGTACTTCGGCGCCACCCGCAGCGTCGAGGCTGGAGCGGCAAACTGTTGAAGCGGCGATGCGCTCACCGCCGCTGAAACACCGGCGCGCGTTTCTCTTTGAACGCCGCGCGGCCTTCGGCGGCGTCGGCGGTGGCGAAACAAATGGTTTGCAGGTCGCGCTCATATTCCATCGCTTTTTCGAGCGGCATCGAACAGGCGGCGCGCAGGTTCAGCTTGGCGGTTTCGGCGGCAACGGGCGCGCGGCTGGCGATGGTTTCGGCGATGGCTCGCGCGCGCGGCATCAGCTCTTCCTGCTCGACCAGCTCGCTGATCAAGCCCCAAGCCAACGCCTTCTCCGCATCGATCGGATCGCCGGTCATCAGCATGAGCGCGGTGTTAGATAAGCCGATGCTCTTGGAAAGAAACGCCGCCATCCCGCCGCCGCCAATCCAACCCAATTTGATCTCCGGCGCCGCGAAGCGCGCATTCCGGGAGGCGATGCGGATATCGCAGGAAAGCGCTGTTTCCAGCCCACCGCCAAAGGCGTAACCGTTCACCGCCGCGATACTCGGCTTCAACAGCCGATGAATGGCGTCGCAGTAGTCGGCGCGATTGCGAAAATCCCACGGCGTGGCGTACGTATCCAACTCGGCGATATCGGATCCCGCGCAAAAGGATTTCGGGCCCGCGCCCGTCACGATCACGCAGCGGATCTGGTCGTTGCGATTACATTCCTCGGCCGCGGCTACAATGGCCTTGGACATCTCCGGCGTCGCGGCGTTGAGCTTCTCGGGGCGATTCAAGGTGATGGTGGCGACGTGACCCTGCACGTCGAACAGCACTTTGTCGGTCATGAATGAGCTCCAGCTCGCGAGAACGCATGCTGGATGTCATCCAACACGGCACGGTGCGGCCGGCCTTCGGCCAAACCATCGCGAATCAATTGTGAGCAGCGCGTCTGAAAAGCAATCGCGCCGTTGAATCTAGGCCGGACGTAAGCCTTCTCGAGCGTCTCGGCCGTCTGCTGATAGAAGCCGTTCCACTGCTCGTTGACCGCGCCGTTGTGCCACGACGAACGCCGGCTCGGCTGACCCTCGTGCGACGGGATGAAACAACTCTGCGCGCCCTCGGACATCAACCAGCGCAAGTGATTCAACAACTCGGGCGAGGGCTTGCAGCGGGTAGAAATCCCGATGCCCGTTCCACCGAGCGTCGATCCTGGTCGCCCACCAACCGTCTGCCTCGGCGCGTTGGCGAACGAAATCGCCGCCACCTCTGAATGAGCCGGCCGCGCATAGTTCACGTATCCGTAGATCAGCGGGCACAACGCCACGGTACGCGATCGCGCCATGTGCCCCAGCATCCCAATCGGATTCAGCGTCCACACGATCGACGGGCTGCGACTGGCAATGCGAGCCATCACGTCGAGCACGGCCGCGCCAGTGTCGTGCGATACAAACACCTGAGGATCGCCATGTGCAGGCGGCTCGCCAAACGCCGTCGCAATCGACTGGAACGTCAACGCAGCGTGCGGGCCAGCGAGGGACAACGCCACAGGCAAGCGCTTCGACAACGCAATTACCTCGTCCCAAGTGGACGGCGCTGCACCCTCGATGAGGTCCGCTCGATAGGCCATGACTTGCGTAGCCGCGTCCAAGGGCAGCGCCCAGTGCTGGCCGTCATATCGATAGCTGCTCAAACACGGCCCGATGGTGTCGCGCTCCAACGCCGCAATCTCGTCGGCACTGAACAGCCACTCCAACGGCTGCAAACATCCCGCCGCCACTGCCTCGCCGACATGCGGATGATCCAGCACGACCAGGTCGTAACGAGCGCACAGATCCGCAATGGGATGTGCTTCGAATCCTTCCAGCGGCTGCTTTTGCCACGACAGCGCAAACCCGTCGCGGCTTGGATCGAGCCGAGCCGCGGCGGCAGCGAGCGCGTTGTACCCGCGAGGATGATCCCAAGTCAGTCCAAGATACTGCATCACGAGCTCGCGTCAGTCCTGCTTCACCACGCCGCTGCCGATGAGGCTGTCGATCTTCTCCGGCGAAAGGCCGGCCTCCTGCAACACGGCTCGCGTGTGCTCGCCCGTTTGAGGAGCGCCACGATGGATGGTCGAAGGCGTCTTGCTGAAACGAATCGGGAAACCCGGCACCTTCACGCGGCCTTCGCTGGGATGGTCGTACTCGACGAATGTGCCGTTGTGCGCGATCTGCGGGTCCTTCACCACGTCCTCGTATCCGTACACCGGTCCCGCCCAGATGTCGTTCTTCAGGAACAGCTCGATCCATTCCTGAGATTTCCTGGTGTGGAGGCGCTCGCGAGTACGAGCAAAGATCTGGTCGCGATACGTCCAGCTGTCTTTCTCTTCGTCGACCATCTCGGCAAAGCTGGGCTCGCCGATCAACTCGCCGAGCTTCCGCAGATTGGCGAAAGCCATCACGATGTAACCATCTGCCGTCGGAAACACACCATAGGGCGCGCGAATGTAACTGTGAGCATGCGGCTCGGCCGAACGCACCTGGGGCTTCTTGCCCACGGTGAACACAGACAGTTCCTGCATCTGAATGGCGACGATCGCATCGAGCATATTCACCTGCACGAGCTGACCTTCTCCGGTGCGCTCGCGATGTAGCAGAGCAGCCAGCGCTCCCTCGAACGCGGTGTAAGCCGTGACAGCATCGGCAAGATACTGCCCCGCCGGTGTTGGCGGCTCGCCCGCGCGACCAGCGGACAACATCGCGCCGGACATGCCTTGCAGCAGCAGATCCTGTCCCGGCCGATCGACGTAGGGTCCGGTCTCGCCGTAGCCAGAAATCGATACGTAGACGAGACGCGGGTTGATCTTGCTCAGCGTCTCGTAGTCCACACCGAGGCGTTTGGCGACGCCGGGGCGATAGTTCTGGATGAACACGTCCGCCGTCTTCACCAACTCGAGCAGCACCTGCTTACCCTCGGCGGCTTTCAAGTCCACCGCGAGCGAGCGCTTGTTACGATTCAACGAAAGAAACGAAACATTGATGCGATTGCCCGTCGCGCCGCCGGCGGCGCGAAACCGCTGCCACTCGCCCGCGACCGGCTCGACCTTGATGACGTCGGCCCCGAGATCGCCCAGGCGTTGCGCCGCGAACGGCCCCGCCATGGCGATCGAACAATCCAGCACCCGATAACCTTTCAACACACTCATCTGAAGTTCCTTAATGCATCACCCAGCCGCCATCGACATTGAGCGTCTGGCCGGTGATGAAGCCCGCCTCGTCGGAGGCGAGGAAAGCCAATGCATTCGCGATGTCCAGCGGCGTACCGCGGCGTTTGACTGCCTGACGCTCCAGCACGAAACGCGTGTAGCCTTCCGGGTCCGGATGGATCTTTTCGGCGTCGGTCGGGAACGCTCCCGGCGCGATGGCATTCACAGTGATGCCGTGCTCGCCAAACTCACGCGCCCACGCGCGAGTCAAACCGACGAGCGCCGCCTTGGATGCGACGTAGGGAGAAAGCAATGCCCATCCGCCATAGAACGTCACACTGCTGACATTGACGATCCGACCCCATTGCTTGGCGCGCATGCCCGGAAGTGCGACCTGGACTGCGACGATGCCGGCGTCGACGTTCACACGTTGCACAGCCTGGTGCTCTTCGACGGTGAACTGCTCGAACGGCTTGGCGGGATAAATGGCCGCGTTGTTGATCACAACATCGTAACCGCCAACGCTCTTAGCCATCGCTTCGATGTCGGCGCGGAAGCGCGCGAGGTCATCGAGATTCGACTGCAACACTTTCAGGCGCGAGCGTGATGAAGGCGGCACCGCAGCTTCGAGCGCGGCGATCTTCTCTGGATTGTTGTCCACCGCGACCACGCGAGCGCCTCTTTCGAGAAAGGCCACCGTCGTCGCCAATCCAAGCCCGCCGGCCGCGCCGGTATAAAGAATGGTCTTGCCCGCGATGCTCACGCGACCTTCTCCTTCGAGCGGCCGCGAATGCGCGGGAAGTTTCCAGAGGGCTGCGGGAAATCGTCCTTCGGCTGCTCGGCGATGGCGCGAATCCGCTTTTCCACCGCGGCGATGTCGGATGCGCCATCGAGCACCTTGAACACCGTGTCATAGCGACGCTCATCGCCATGCTCCAGCCAGATCATTTCTTCGCGCTGGCGCGCGAACTGTTTGCCGAACACGTGGTGGGTCGAAGGCTCGATGCCCAGCGCATACTGCCCGGACTGCAGGTTCTGCCATTCATACTGGCAAGGGAACTGATCCTTGCGCGTCTCCACCAGGAATCCGAAACCGATGGCGTCGTTCACCAGCGCCACGGGAACTATGCCACCCGTATCAGCGCCCATTTCGTGCTGCCACACCTGCTCGTGAAATCCCAGCTGCGGCTTGGGCAATTCCCGATAGCCGACGCCCTGGATGCGATATTTCTCGGCTGCATGCGCAGCCCAGACGACGTCGCGAATGGGCGCGAGATAGCGCGAACCCTCGGCAAGCACCGGATGGCCGACATTGATGTGATAGCAGTACATGTGCGGCGTGCGATAGAAGCCGTGATTCACGACTCGATCGACCATGCGAATCTCGTCGGAGCCGACCTTGGCTTCAATGCGGCGGATCAAGTGCAAGTCTTCGCCGAACACAGCGGACTGTTGCACGACGCCCTCACACCACAGCGTGCACTCATCGCCCTCCCAACGCTCGCCATAGCCCGTGAGCCGAGCTGGAATGGTTCCGATGCGACCGTGCAGCGATGACTGAACCGATTTGCGTGGTCCATACACGTACTGACTCGCATCGTCGTCATCCATGAACAGGATGTGATCGAGACCGCACGTCACGACCAAGCCGGAGAAGGAGCGCAGCCAAGACAAGCCACCCTCGCCTTCATATTCGTGCAGACCGGGGTGACGAAAACCTGTCGGCGAATGCCAGCCAATGGCTCGTCCCTTGTGTTCGCACTCCGCGATATCGAGCGCGCGATCCACGAGCACCGTGAAGCGCAAACCAGTGCCGGTTCGAAACTCCAGCATGCGAATGCCGCGTTCGACGCCGTCCGACAGTTCCATCAGACGTACGCCGGCGAACTGCGAGAGCATGCCGGCGTGAGCGGACACGTCGCGCCGTGAATTCAATTGGCCGTAGAGCTTAGCCATGGCTGTTCCTCGCTACGGCCCGAGTCTCGAGGCCATAAATCCGAGCGGCGGTGTTGCCCCATATCCATTCGCGATCCGACGCGGACAGCTGGGCGGACCAACGCTCGACGATGTCCGCCGTTTCGGCATAGGAAGCGACGAGCAGACACACCGGCCAGTCGGAACCAAACATCAACCGGTCCGCACCGAACATCTCCAATGCGACATCGAGGTAGTCGCGCAGATGATTCGCGTCGAACTTGCCGCTGGCATCATTGGCTTCTGTGACGAGGCCGGAGAGCTTGCAAACGACGTGAGGCAACGCCGCGATCGGCGCGAGATCGCGACGCCATGACGCGATCTGGCGATTCCGAATGTCCGGCTTGCCCAGATGATCGAGCACCAGCCAGTGCGCATCGCTTTTGCGGCTGAACTCGGTCACCGTCGGCAGCTGATCGGCCGACACCAGCAACTCATAGATCATCGAACGGCTTTGAATCAGAGCAACGCCGCGCCGAAACGCGGCGCTGTCCACCAAAGTGCCGGCCTTGGGATCGTTTTGCAGGACGTGCCGAAAGCCGATGAGCTTGTCGCTGCCTGCCCAACGCTCGAGCCGCTGCGAGAGCTGCTCGTCACACAGATCGACCCAGCCAATGACGGCCGCGATCCAGGGATACTTCGCGGCGAGGTCCAGCAGGAAATCCGTTTCCTGCTCGCTCATGCGCGCTTGAACCGCCACGCAGCTGTCGATACCCGCTGCACTCAGCAGCGGGCGCACATCATCAGGCAGGCGATCGCGCTTGAGCACCTGCATGTCGGCGCTCATCCACCCATATTCCTGGGGATCGAAGCGCCAAAAATGGATGTGCGAATCGATGCGCATCAAGCGCCGTACCACTTATGGAGGTGCGAATCGATCCGCATCAAGCGCCGTACTCCTGATGAAGGTGCGAATCGATGCGCATCAGGCGCCGTACTCCTTGACGGTCTGGCGCTGCTCGCCGAGCTTGTCGATGCCAAGACGCACGACATTGCCAGGACGCAAATAAACAGGCGGCTTCTGCCCCAGGCCCACGCCCGCGGGGGTGCCGGTCGAAATCACATCGCCGGGCTGCAGGCTCATCATGCCGCTCAGATAGCTGATGAGAAACGGAATACGGAAAATCATGTTCGCGCTGCTGCCGTCCTGATAGCGCTTGCCATCGACTTCGAGCCACATGCGCAGTGCATGCGGGTCCGGCACTTCATCTTTGGTGACCAACCACGGACCCGTCGGACCGAACGTGTCGCAGCCTTTGCCCTTGTCCCACGTGCCACCACGCTCCAGCTGATACTCGCGCTCGGACACGTCGTTGATCACGCAGTAACCGGCGACGTGCGACAACGCATTCGCCTCGTCGATGTAGCGACCGGCTTTGCCGATGACCACGCCGAGCTCCACTTCCCAATCGGTCTTGCGCGAGCCGCGAGGAATCTCGATGGCGTCGTTCGGCCCGACCACCGCGCTGGTCCATTTGCCGAACACCACCGGCTCGGCGGGAATCGGCAGATTCGATTCCGCCGCGTGATCGGAGAAATTCAGACCGATGCAGATGAACTTGCCGATGCGGCCCACGCATGCGCCGAGGCGCACGCCGTCGGCGACCAGCGGCAGCTGGGATGTATCGATCGAGGCAAGCTTGTCGAGCCCGGCGGGCGTCAACGCGTCGCCGGCAATGTCAGGCACGACGCCGCTGAGATCGCGAATCTTTCCAGAGGCGTCCAGCAGTCCTGGCTTTTCCTGTCCCGGCGGGCCGAAGCGAAGTAGTTTCATGGGTTCTCTCGGTGGAAGTTGGAGGGTTGCAGACCTTCAAGGCTGCGCAGCCAAAGTATAGATGCACTCCATCTGCTGCCATTTGCCGGCGTTGACCCCCGGCTTCGCAAAAGGCAGGGCTTGCTGCAACGTATCCATGAGCTGACTCCACGCCTGCACGTCCGCATTGTTTGCATCGGCGCTCGCCTTGGCTTCCGCCGAATACCACGGCTCGACGTCCATGATCATGAACAGTCGGTTACCGATCAGGTAAATCTCCAGCACGGCGATGCCTGCGTCCCGAAGCGAGCGAGTCACCCCGGACGGCGGGCCGCCGGGCGCGTGCCAGCGTTTGTAACTGGCGATGGCTTCGGGATCGTCCCGAAGATCGACCGCGAAGCACATCCGCCGCGTCATGGTCACATCGTCCAGCCGCCGTCGATGGTGTGCGTCTGGCCGGTGACGAACTTCGAATCGTCGCTGGCCAGATACAACGCGAGCAGCGCGATTTCTTCCGCCGTGCCGAGACGTCCCATGGGCTGGCGAGCGATGAATGCTTTGCGAGCACCTTCGTAGTCGCCGGTCGCCGCCATGCGCTGATGCAACGACGGGGTATCGACCGTGCCCGGACAGATGGCGTTACAACGAATGCCGCGGCCGATGAAATCCATCGCCACCGATTTGGTGAGGCCGACGATGGCGGCCTTGGTCGCGCAGTAGGCGAACCGATTTGGCACCGCCTTGAAGCCTGCGATCGAGGACATATTGACGATCGAGCCGCCGCCGGCTTCGATCATCTTCGGCAGGAACGAGCGGATGATGCGAAACATCGGTGTCACATTCAGATCCACCGACGTGTTCCACGCGTTGTCATCGCACTCGAGAATGGTGCCGGCGTGAACGTACCCGGCGCAGTTGAAGATCACATCCACGGCGCCAAGGTCGGCCGCCAGCGCATTGATGGCCGCACCATCGCGCACGTCCAGCCGACGCGTTTCGCAGCCTTGCAGCTCGGACAGCTTGCCCGCATCGATATCAGTGGCAATGACGCGCGCACCTTCGCGAGCGAACAGCTCGGCGGTAGCACGACCGATGCCCTGCGCGGCAGCGGTCACCAATGCGGTTTTGTTGGCCAACCTCGACATGAAATTCTCCAAGGAGTCAGCAGCGCTCAGCGCACCGATTTGATAGGCAGCACGAAAAACGAGCCGGCAAACACGAACACCATCGCCGAGACGAACAGCCACTGATAGTCGTTGCCCGACAGGTTCAGCAGCCAGGCGCACCACACCGGGCTCAGGATCTGCGGCACGTTGACGGCGCTGGTGAGAATGCCCAGGTCTTTGCCGGTGGACTCGCTGCCCGCGCCGGTCAGCGACTTCGGCAGCACCTGGGTCATCAGCGCCATGTCCACGCTCATGAACGCGCCGTAGCCGATGCCCATCAACGCCGCGTACCAGAGCATGCCGGGCACGGTATCGAAGATCAGCGGCACCGTGAGCGCGATGCCCATGACGATGCTGGAAAGAAAAACCAGCGGCTTGCGACGGCCGATGGCGTCGGACAACAACCCGGAGCCCAATCCCGCGATCACCAGCGCGATGAACGTGACCGTCGACAAGGTCGCAATCATGCGATTCGCGTTGTCGAGGGACAGCCCGATGTAGTCCTGCAAGATATATAAGAGATAAGTGACGATGCCCTGGTAGCCCATGTAGATGGCGAACCGGCCACAGAAGGCCCAGGCGAAATCCGGGTGCTGGCGCGGGCTGATCCAGAAGCTCTTGAAGAACGCGCCGAGCTGCATCGGCCCCGGCGCTGCGCCGTTGAAGCGCGGCTCGGGATTGAGCATCACGAACGCAACGCAGACGACCGCGATTGCGACAGCAAACAACAGATACGCGATCGTGAGTGTCGAGGCCATGTAGCCCGCGACCACGATGCCGATCGTTCCGCCCGCAGTCATGCCCGCGCCGACAAAGCCTGAAACGGTGCCGCGCTCGTGCTCGGGAAAGCGATCGGCCACGATGGTGGTCAAGGCCGCCTGCATCGAATTCAACGCAACGGTGGCGCCGACCCAGAAGAACGTGATCGACCACAGATTGCGCATCTGTGAGGCCGCGAACAAACACAGGGCGCCGGTGACGGCGCCGATGGCGATCCACGGCGTGCGGCGTCCCCAGCGACTGCGCGTGCGATCGGAAAGCGCGCCGGCAATCGGCGTCGTCAGCGTGCTGAAGATCGAGGTGATCGCGAACACGATGGCGAGATCGCGCGCCTTGTTGGCGGGATCGATGGCCTGGATCTGATTCGGCAGCAGCACCGACAGCACCGCGCAATACAGCGCGAGCAGTACGAAGAACACCGTGGTGAGCGACCCCAGCAGCAACCAGCGGTGCGCTCCACTGACGTGCGCGCCCGTTGCCGTGACGGCATTGGCGTCCGCCGGTACGGAAGCATCGGGTCCTGACAACACGGAGCTCATCTTACGCAGTTACGACAAAAGGTTCAGTCCTCAACCCACCTGCTGCAAACGCTGTTGAGGTGGCACATGTCCCAGCTCGGCGCGGGTCAGCACCTCCGGCCGACGCCAGGTCCGCCGCGCCAACTCACTCAGCACCAGGCCGTGGCCCGGCTGTTCCGAGCCCCAGATGCGACCGTCACGAATCTCGTACGGTTGCTCGACCAGATGCTCGAAGTTCTGGAACGAATACTCCACCCACTCCACGCCCGGCAATGCCAACGCCATGTTCACGCCGAGCTCGAGGAACGTGTTGCCCATGGTGATGCGCGCACCCATGTCGGCCGCGAGCCAGCCGATGCGCATTACGTCCGTGACATGGCCATGCACGTTGAGCAGATCGGAGACTCGCGCCTCAAGCAGCTTGCGCTTGCCGGACACGTCGAGATATTCGCCGGCATTCACCAGCGTCGGCCCGCACTGATCCTGGATCAACTTCAGACCGGAGAAGTCATCGCGCAGGATCGGATCCTCGACCCAATAGATGTCATGACCGGCCTTCTGCATCAAGCTCAGATTGCGAATCGCCTGCTTCGGCGTCCACGCCTCGTTCGCGTCCACCATGATCAAGGCGTCACGACGCACCACCTTCTTGAGAATCGCCAGCCGATGCAGATCGCGCTCGATCTCGGAGTGACCGACTTTGATCTTGAACGCTTTGAAGCCTTGCGCATCCGCCTGCGCGAACAGCTGCTGGAACTCGTCATCGGACAAGTGAAAGTCGAGACCGCTGGCGTACGCCTGAACATCGCGTCGTTCCGCGCCGAGCAGTTCCCACAACGGCAGCTTCACCGACTTGGCAAACAAGTCCCACACCGCGTGCTGAAGCGCTTCCTCGAACGGCAGCGTCAACTTGCGAATGTTGCCGCCGCGCGGCCGGCGCACCGCGTGCGCCACCGCTTCGACTTTGCGTCCCTGCAGCTTCGGCCAGACTTCTTCGCGAAACACCCGCTCGATCTCGGCTTCGGCCGGCAGCGGATGAAACAGCGACTGCACGAAGCCGAGGCCGGTCTCACCGCGCTCGCCGATCAGCTCCAGCGTCGCCAGGTGCACGTCGTCGGCGCGCACCTGACTGTCGCCGATGACGCGATCGCGGGCGAACTGAAAGCGAGTGATACGGAAGTCGACAATGTTCATCAAAAGGTCCTATCTATGATCGAAAGCGGCCGAGGCCCTTCCGATGGCTCGTCAAAACGTCATGCGCACGCCCGCCACATAGCGACGGCCGGTGGTGCGGTATTCCTTGGTGCGATCCGGGCTGGTCGAGTAGATGAACTCTTTCTCGTCGCCCAGATTGATGCCTTCCAAAGACAGGGTGACGCTATCCGTGAGCTTGAAGCCGAAGCTGGCGTCGAGCTGACCGTAGTCGTCGAAATATTCCGGATCGCCGTTGCGACCGCTCGCCACCTGCAGGAAGTTCTCGCGGAAGGTGTAAGCGAGACGCGTCTGGATGCGATCCTTTTCGTAGAACGCGACCAGGTTATAAGAATTGCGCGACAGGCCCTGCAGACCGAACGACGCACCCGACACGGCGTTCGTGTACGAGGCATCGCTCTCCACATACGTGTAGTTCGCCTGCACGCCCAGGCCATCGAACGGCGCGGGCAGATTGTCGAACACCTGCTGATAGCCGAACTCGAGGCCCTTCACGGTCGCGCCTTCGCCGTTCTCCGGCTGCGTGATCTGGAACTCGACCTGATCCACCAGCTGCGGCGTGGTCGCATCGGCGACGAACGAGTCGATGTTCTTATAGAACGCCGCGCCCGACAGCACGCTCAGATCGGCGAAGTACCACTCCAGGCCGACTTCGACCTGCGAGGCGCGGAACGGCTCGAGGTCCGGGTTGCCGCGATTGATCGTTTCATTACCCGGGTTGCTGAGAATGGTCTGCGCAGGCGACAGATCCGACAGCGTCGGACGCGTCATCACGCGCGATGCCGAGAAGCGCGCGACCAGGTCGTCAGTCACGTCCAGCTTGACGTTCAACGAAGGCAGGATGTCGGTGTAGTCGCCGCTGAAGCTGATGGGCACCACCGGCGACAGCACGATGATGTTCTGACCCAGGCCGTTCGGCGCAGCGCTCACCACCGTTTGTGCCGCACCGGACGATGTGAACTTGGTGTTCTCGAAGCGAATGCCGGTGTTCACGGAGAATGGCATCGTGCCAACCTCGCCTTTGAACTCGACCATGAAGTACGCGAGGTTCACGTCTTCGGTCACGACGGAGCTCTGCGCCGGATCGAATGTTGGATCGACGTAGCCTACGCCGTTTGTCGGCGTATTGGCGCGCAGCACTTCGACGAACGCGCGCGGATCGTAGTCGACCCAGTCGCGGATGATGTTGCCGTTGTGCGAAGAGAAGAAATTCATGTTCGTCGGCCGGAACAGGCTCGACGGCATGGGCACGAACACGCTGCCGCCGCAGAACGCACACTGCGAAGAGAATGGCATGCTGATCGTATCGATGGTCTTCTCACGCTCGGCACGGCCGATACCGGCGAACAGCGCGATGCCGGTGCCTGCATCCCAAGAACCGTCCAGACGGAACTCACGCGTCTCGTCCTTGAAGTCCGAGCCGCCGTCGTTCTCGTAGTGCGCGCCGATGTTGTTCAGATCGGTCGCGGCGTTGGCGTAGTTCGGGCTGAAGAACGAGTAATCGTAGATCTGGCTGCCATTGCGGCGATCGAACTCCAGCGTCATGCCGGTGCGGCGGATGGTGGAGAAATAATTGTCCTCCTTGCCCTCGCGCGTCGCTTCGGAGGCCGAGGCGTCGAAGGCGAGGCGGAAGTCGCCCGGCGTCCATTCGACGTTGTAGCCGATGAGCTTGGTCTCGGTGAGACGCGGCGAGCGCGTCACGATCTGATCGACGAAGCCGTTCTCGATGCGCTGATACACGGCCGAGTTGCCTTCGACCACCTGCTCCACCAGCGTGCCGCCGCTGAAGTCATAGGCGAGGCCGGTGCTGTGATCGACCTGGTCGAGCTTGGAATAAAAACCTTCCAGGCTCATGGTCACTTCGTCAGCCGGCTTGTACTGAATCGTGAGATCCGCGGCGGTGCGCTCGCGCTCGCTCAGCACGAAGAACGGCGACAGATTCGACGGCATGTCGACGTTGCTGAAGTCCGCGACGTTCGGACCTGTGCGGTTATAGAAGTAATCGGTCGGAGCAACATTGCCGCGCTTCACGTGGCCAGCGCCGATGGTGAACTCGTCATCGCGCAGCTCGCGCTTCTGATAAGTGCCCACCAACGACACGCCGAAGTCGCCGGCATCGTTGCGGAAGCTCACCAGACCGGACGCGGATGGGCCATAGTCGTCGGCGAGATCGTTATAGATCGTACGCAGCTGACCGCTGGCCATGAACGGATCGCCTTCGAGCGGCTTGACGGTCTTGATGTCCACCGTCGCGCCAATGCTCGCGCCCATCAGATTCGCCTGCGGGCTCTTGTAAACATTCGCGCCCGAGATCAATTCCGAAGGCAGCACGTCGAAGCTGAACTCGCGGCCGACGTTCTCCGTCGCCAGCGTGCGGCCGTTCAACGTCACGACGTTGAATTGCGGACCGAGACCGCGCACCGAAATGAACTGACCGTCGCCGCGGTTACGCTCGATGGTCACACCGTTGATACGTTGCAGAGACTCGGCGACGTTCTGGTCCGGCAACTTGCCCAGGTCTTCGGTCGCGATGGCGTCGACCGCGCCGATCGACGAGCGCTTGATCTCGACCGCCTGCTGCAAGCTGCTGCGCAGACCGGTGACGACCACCTCTTCGAGACCACCTTCGGCGGCAGCGCCCGTGTTCTGCGCGGCGGGCTCCGGAGCGGGCGCGGCTTCTTGAGCCAACGCGCCCTGAGCCAGGACCAGCGAGGCCGCCGGCAATAGATAAGAGAAGTAAGGACCCAACCTTCTTTTGAGCGCGTATGTCATTGCCATCCCCCAGACTGCGATACGGTTGTCGCGTATTAATATCGAGAATCGACTGACTGATATATTACAACCGTTCTATAAGATTTCAATAGGTCGCTGTGGGATGATCACGAAAGGCGCATCAACGCCTGCAAGCCTCGGAGCGCACAGGGAATTTTTCACGCGGGGGCGCGACCGCCAGCGCACGCGAAAAGCTTCAGCTCACTGATATATCATGCAGCCCATGTCCAGCCGACGAACCCAGCAAGCGGAACTGCGCCAAGCTCCGACCTCTCCCGACGCGGAAGCCACCTCCGACGGTCGTCGTCTGAGCGATGTGGCCTATCAGGCCATTCTCGAAGGCCTGTTCACGCGCAAAGTGCCCACCGGGGCGTTTCTCTCACAGAGCGATCTGGTCCGAATGCTCGGCGTGCCGGTCCAGCCGTTGCGCGATGCCTTGCGCATTCTCGAGGCCGAAGGCGTGTTGACCATTCATCCTCGCGCCGGCATCGAGTTCCTCAAGCCCGACCTGGAGCTGGCGCGCAGTACTTATCAATTCCGCTCTATCATCGAGCGCGCGGCGGCACGCAGCTACGCGGAAACTGGCGACGCCGCAGCGATCGGGCAATTGATCCAGGATCATCAGGCGTTGATCGATGAGGTCGGCAGCAAAGGACTGCTGCCCGAACATCTCGCACCGCTACAGTCATTGGAAGATCGGCTGCACGGAGAGATGGTCGCCAGCCTGCGCAATCCGCTGATCGAGACCACGGCGCGGCGACTGAAGAACTATCTGATTCTGATCAAGCTGGATCGGCGCATCACCGCGCCGCTGGCGTTGCGCACGCTGCGCGAACACATGGAGATTCTCGAAGCCTGTCAGCGACGCAATGCCGATCAGGCCGAAGCGGCGCTGGGTCGCCACTTCCAGGCGGCGCTACAGCGGATTCTCGGGATGGTTTGAACGGCGGCCGCTGTTTAAGCTGTAACGGAACGATCGGCGCCGAGTCGAATCACCAGATCGGCGCGCCCCGGCATCTCGATCAAGATATGCCGCGTCAGCCGCTCGTAATGCTGGACGAAGCGCGCCAGCGCCGCATCCGTCATCACTCCTGAGCTCACACCGGCGGTCTGCGCGCGCAGCTCGTGTTCTTGTTGAGTGCGCCACTTGAGCACGACATCGAACGACGGCGCAGCGAGCAGCACGAGCATATCGATCTTCGCAAACAGGCGTTGATACTCGCCGCCCAGCGCATCGTTGACGTAGCGGCGCCAGCGCCCATCGACGTCCTCATTGGCTTCGAGCTGGTTGACAGGCTGATCCAGCGCTTCAAGTCCCTGCGGCCGAGCCCCGACACACCATCCTTCGAACAACACCAGCTGCGCCGGCCCCTGCAGCGAATCCCAATCTGCCTGCGGGCGACGATCGTCGATGGCTTTATCGAAGCGCGGCAGGAGCACTCGCCCGCTGTGAGCCAGAGCATTCAATGTGTGGACGCCGAGCTTCGTATCGTGCGTGCCCGGCACACCACGCGTACGAAGCAGTGGATGCACGTGCTGCGCGAGCGTGACTCGATCCGCGAGCGATAAATACAAATCGTCGAGAGAAAGATTCGCGACGGTGAGACCGGTCTGAGTGAAATGCGCCGTCAGCGTCTTACAGACCGTGCTCTTGCCGCTGCCCTGACTGCCGCAGATGCCGACAACCAGCGGCCGTCGGCCACGGCTCGGCAGGCGAGCCTGGATGGCGCGCTCGATCAACGTCGCGGCGGACAATGTTTCAGGCGACACGGTTTGGGGGCGTTCGGCCGGCGAAAAAGCTGTCCAGATTATCGGCCATTTGCATGCCCATGGCAGTACGCGCTTCCAGCGTTGCGCTCCCCAGGTGCGGCAGCAGGACTACGTTTTCGAGCTCCATCAGCGCGGGCGATACGGCGGGCTCGCGCTCGTACACGTCGAGGCCAGCCGCCGCAATCTGTCGGTGCGCGAGCGCATTCGCCAACGCCTCTTCGTCCACGACACTGCCGCGCGCCGTGTTGATGAGAATCGCCGACGATTTCATGCGGGACAGAGATTGCGCGTTGATCAAGTGACGCGTGGCCGCGCCACCTGGGCAATGTAACGACACGACATCGGATGCGGCCAACAAACTTTCCAGCGTCGGATGATGCTCGGCTGCCAGCGCGCTCTCTTCCTCCGCGCTGGCGCGGCTGCGTGAGTGATATGCGATGCGCATGCCGAGCGCGGCCCGCGCACGGCGCGCAGTTTCCTTGGCAATGCGGCCGAAACCGATCAGGCCCAAGGTCTTTCCTTTCACATCCATGCCGAGCAACTGCGTCGGCGCCCACCCCGTCCATTTGCCCATGCGTAACAGGCGCTCGCCCTCGCCCGCGCGCCGGCTCGCCATCAGTATCAATAGGATGGAGAGCTCCGCCGTGGCCTCCGTCAGCGCATCCGGCGTATTGGTCACAACCAAATTGGCGCTCTTGGCCGCGACGATATCGATGTGCTCGAAGCCCGCGCCGAAGTTGGCAATGATGCGGGTCTTCAATCCGGGGCTGGCCAACAGCCCCGCGTCCAGCTTGTCAGTGATGGTCGGAGACAAAGCGTCATAACTTCGCAGCGCCATCAACAACGCTTCCCGACCGAGCGGTCGATCGTCGGGATTCACGGTCACTTCATAGCTGGCGCGCAATCGCTCCAGCACCGCAGCGGGCAATCGACGTGTGATGAGCAGGCTTGGACGGGACATAGTTGTTCCTTGTCGACTGGGCCTTCGGCCCTGTCGACTTTATGAGCATTTAGGCGAGGATCGACCGATCGATCTCCCTCACGTTGCATACGCTGGTTAGCGCCATCGCCACGCGCATTTCCTTGGCAAAAATATCCAGCATCTGGCTGACGCCCGCGCCGCCGTTCGCGGCGAGCGCAAACGCCCAGGCACGACCCAACAACACGCCTTCGGCGCCGAGCGCCAGCAAACGTACCGCGTCGAGGCCGGATCTGACACCCGAGTCCGCGAGAATCGTGAGCTTGCCCTTCACTGCATCGGCAATCGCCGGCAACGCCCGCGCCGATGAGAGAACGCCGTCGAGCTGACGACCGCCGTGATTGGAAACAACGATGCCGTCTGCGCCGAGCTGCGCGGCCGATTTCGCGTCATCCGGATCGAGAATGCCTTTGATGATCAGCGGCCCATCCCACGCTTGTCGCAGCCAATCGAGATCTTCCCAGCGAATCGACGGATCGAAGTTCGCACCCAACCAGCCCATGTAGTCGCCCAAGCCGCTCTTTTTGCCGAGCACGGAGGCTAGATTGCCGAGCGAATGCGGCCGACCGTGCAAGCCCACGTCCCAAGACCAGCCTGGCTTGCCCATGGCCTGCAACACTCGGCGCACCGGCGCAAAGCGACCAGACATGCCGGAATGCGCATCACGATAGCGCGCGCCAGGAATGGGCATGTCGACCGTGAACACCAGGGCCTGCGCGCCAACCGCCTTGGCTCGCGCCAACATGTCACGCATGAAGCCGCGGTCGCGGATCACATACAACTGGAACCAGATCGGCGCTGGACAGCCTTTGGCCACTTCTTCGATCGAGCAGATCGAGACGGTCGATAGCGTGAAGGGAATGCCGGCGTTGCAAGCCGCCAACGCGGCCTGAGCCTCGCCTCGGCGCGCACACATGCCGGAAATGCCGATCGGCCCGAGCGCCACTGGCATGGACAGCTTGCGGCCGAACAGGGTCGTGCTCAGATCGATCTTGGAAACATCGCGCAGCACGCGCTGCTTGAGCGCGATCTCGGTGAGATCGCTGACGTTGTTGTGCATGGTGCGCTCGTCGTAAGCGCCGCCATCGATGTAGTCGAACAGAAAGCGCGGCAGACGACGCTGCGCGGCGCGGCGGAAATCCTTGGACGAAGCGAGAATCATGCAGTCACCGGCAGCGGAGCGTCGGGGCGAACCAGTCCTTGTGTACGCAACTCGGCCCAGAAGGCCGCGGGAATCGGCAGCGCCAACCACTCCTTCGCACCGCGCACCTCGTCTGGATTGCGCATGCCCGGAATCACCGAGACGACTTGCGGATGCGCCAGCGGGAACTGCAGCGCCGCCGCCGCGAGCGGCACGCCATGACGGTCGCAAACGGCTTCGATGGCCGTCACTCGCGCAACGATGTCCGGCGGCGCCGGCTGGTACTCATACATCAAAGGACCTTTCCTTCGCGTTCCATTCCGCCCGTCGTGGGCAAGAATTCCGGAATTGTACGGGCCTCCGATCACGATCGAGACCTTTCGTCGCTCGCACAGAGGCAAGAAGGTCTGGAGCGCACTCTGCTCCAGCAGAGTGTAACGGCCGGCGAGCAGCATCATGTCGAAGTCGCCATGAGCCAACGCTTCTTCGCACACCTGCCACTCGTTCACGCCGAGCCCGATGGCGCCGACCGCACCGCCATCACGCAGCTCGCGCAGGGCTCGATAGCCGCCGTCCATGAATTGCGCAAACAATTGCGGATGCCGATCGCCATGCGCGTAACGACCGATGTCGTGCACGTAGAGCACATCGATATCCCGGCGCAGGCGCGCGCGGCTCTGTTCATAGGAGCGCATGACCGCGTCGTAGCTGTAGTCGTAAACGCTTTCGAATGGTTCGGGGGATACGAAACCCTGCCGGACCTGAGTCAAATCCGCATCGGGGCGCGGATCCAAACGCCGGCCCACTTTGGTGGAGATGACCACTCTTCGTTGCGGATCCAGCTCTGCCAGCGCGGCGCCCAGGCGTTTTTCGCTGAGGCCGAAGCCGTAATGAGGAGCCGTATCTATATAGAGAACGCCCTCGGCCAGAGCGGCCTGCACCGTCGCGAAAGCCACGTCATCCGGGATGGCGCGATACAGGTTGCCGAGGGCGCCCCCGCCAAAGCCCATCGGGCTGATTCGGTCTTGAACGCGGGCCGCCATGAGGTTTTGTCAGTCGTATATCAGATCTTCTTTATAATATATCAGTTCTTTTGTCCCGAGCGAACCTGGATCATGAGCGCACCGACCTTGCTTCCCGACCTTCCCGCTGATTGGCGCACGGCGACCCTGGTCGGCCGTCTGCAACTGGCCGACGGCCCGACCCCTGTCGTGGTCGTCGGCGGACGAGTGCGCGATGTGTCCCGTCATGCTCCGACGGTGTCCGATCTGTTGAGCCAGTGGCAAGGTGTCGCTCCATCCGGCGAGGACCTTGGGCCGTTGGATGAGCTTCCTCTCGTCCGTGCCTACGAGTCTCCGTCGGCGATTCGGTTGCTCGCGCCTTTCGATCTGCAATGTATCAAAGCGTGCGGCGTGACCTTCGCCATCTCGGCGGTCGAGCGAGTGATCGAGGAGCGCGCGCGAGGGAGCGCCGAGCAGGCTCACTCGATCCGTTCTGCGTTGAGCGAGCGCGTGGGCACGGATATTCGCTCAGTGCAGCCCGGCACCGATGCCGCGGCCCGACTCAAGGCGGCGCTCATCGCCGACGGCTTGTGGTCCCAATATCTGGAAGTCGCGATCGGACCGGATGCCGAGGTGTTCACCAAGTCGCCGGTGCTGTCGTCGATGGGCTGGGGCGACTGGATCGGCATTCGACCGGACTCGCATTGGAACAATCCGGAGCCGGAAATCGTGCTCGCCTGCGACCGACACGGCCGAACACTCGGCGCCTCACTCGGGAACGACGTGAATCTGCGAGATATCGAAGGGCGTAGCGCGCTGCTGCTCGGCAAGGCCAAGGACAATAGCGGGTCGTGTGCTGTCGGGCCGTTCATTCGGATGTTCGACGATACGTTCGGTATCGAGGATGTGCGCAACGCGGTCGTCACGTTGCAGGTGGTTGGTGAGGATGGGTTCGAGTTGCAGGGCGCGAGCTCGATGGCGCTGATCAGTCGCGATCCGCTCGAGTTGGTGAGGCAGACGCTCAGCTATCACGACTACCCGGATGGCTTCGCCCTATTCCTCGGCACGATGTTCGCGCCTACGCAGGATCGCGGTGCTGCTGGGCGAGGGTTTACGCACAAAGCTGGTGATGTGGTGCGGGTGACGTCGCAGAAGCTTGGAACGCTCGTTAATAAGGTGACGACGTGCGATAGGGTGCCTGCTTGGACGTTCGGTGTGACAGATTTGATGCGCAGTCTCGCTGGACGCGGCTTGTTGGTTAGCTGAAGAAGACCTGTACCCACGCGTCCTCTCCCCTTTCTGCGGAGTTTTCGGAGTGGCACTCGGCCGGGGTCCTGGCTCTGCGCGGTCGGGGTGGGCGGGCGGACATGGGGCGGCCGCGCTTCAATGATTTCGAGCTGAAGACATCTCGAAATCATTGGCGAGCCTTGCGCGCCGGAGGACTCGGCGTCACGGGTGTCAGTTGAGCCTTCCTACCTCACCAGCCGCCGAGTCGCAAACCGGCGCGCGGCGGCGGCCGCCAAATGTCCGCCCACCCACCCCGACCGCGCAGAGCCAGGACCGTGGTAACTTGAAACGATCAGGATTTCAGAAGGGATCCGCCAGCCACCGACGTTTTTTCTCTGAAAGCCGCTCGCTGAGGCCGATGAAACACGGCGCGCCGTCGGGGCCGATCAGTATCTCCACAGCACGCCGGCGGAGGGCACGATCGGTAGCCAGGAGTCTACGTCGCGAACGTAGCTGATCGAGCCGTCCTCGTTTTCGCGGACTTCGTATTCGACGCAGCACGGATTCTCACGCGACGTCGCGTTGCTGAGTTCGACGAAGACGTCGAGGGCGCCGCGGGGCAGGATGAAGGTGCGCGTCAGTCGCAGGTCCAGAGAATTGAAGTCGCCGAAGCGGCTGCGATTGCGCGCGGAGCTCTCGATGCTCGGCGTGCCGGTTTGTGGATCGAAGGTGAGCGAGGTGGTGGGCCAGCCGCTGTGATAGCTGTTGACGAGGGTTGCGGTCCAAGGGCCGCTGGCCCAGGTCACGCCGAGGTTGACTGCGTGTCGCTGATCCCAACTGCGGGGTACGTCGGTGTTGCCGACACGGTCCGTCACCTGCGACCAGGTGTAGCTGAGCCAGCCGCTCCACGGCCCTTTGGGGCGCATCTGCATCAGCACCTCGACGCCCTCGGCGCGAGCGCTGCGGGCATCGACCATCACGCGATCGAACTCTGCTTCAGGAAACAACACCAGCGGATCGAGGATGTTTTCGAAGCGGGGATGAATGCGTCGATAGTATTTGCGGTAGGCCTCGACGCGAACGTCGAAGCCGTCGAAGGCGTGCTCGACACTCATGATCGCGTGATCCGCGTGCTGCGCCGGATAGAACTGCGAGATGCCGTCCTCGACTTGCAGCTCGTTGATGCCCTGGGACTGATAGAAACGTCCCCATCCCGCGCGCAGCTTGGTCGCTGGCGACAGCATGTAGAGCACGCTGGTGCGCGGGCTCCATTGTTCGCCGTCGTCGCTGCCGTCATACGTCTGTACGTCGACGCGCATGCCGGCCTCGAGCGTCAGCTTGTTCCAGAATGTAGTCCGCATATCCCAGTAGGCGGAGTTCTCGAAACCCTCCGGCGAGGGCGACGCGCTTCGCGTGGTCACCGAGCCCGGAGAGCCGGGAAAGGGGAATCCGGGTGAGACGGTGAGATCGAGCGCATAGTCGTAATCGCCCCAGAGTTGTCGCACTTCGCCGCCGAAGCGATGACTCACGCCGCCGAAGTCCAGGTCGTTCTCCAATCGCAGCCCGGCGATATGAAACGTTCTGAGATCCCGGACTCGTCCGCTGCGCTGGCCTGGCTCTGCCACGGAGCCGTGGCGCTCGTTCACCAGATCGGTGAACGATCCGATGACCCGACTCGACGCGTCCGGCGACCACTCGTGATCCAGCGTGAGCCAGCCGTACGCGTTGCGATACCTGGCGCGCGCCAACTGAGTGTTCCGGTCACGATGAGCGACGATCTGATCGCCGGAGGCAAGCGCGTCGAAGGACACGCGAGTGGCGTCGGTCAACGCATATTCCGCGCGCGCAAAGCCGTCGGCGTAGTCCGGCTTGCCGAAATCCTGCTCGGCGAATTGCGCCAGGTCGCCGAGATTGCCACGCCTTGCCGAGATCAGCGCCTGGCCGCGCTCATCGTCGAACGTGGTTGCCGCCAGTGCGTTCACGTGAAACAGGCTGACGCCGACTTCGTAATAACGCTGGCCGGGATTGATGGTGTGGGCGTTGATGATGGCGCTCATGCGATCGCCATACGGAGCCGGAAAGCCGCCGGAATAAAACTCGATGCTGTCGATCAGGCGCGAATCGAGCAGGCTGATCGGGCTGTAGAAGTTCTTCAGGTGAAACGGCTCGTACAGCCGCAGGCCGTTCAGAATGATGGCGGTTTCATTCGGCTCGCCGCCGCGGATGGAGCTGATGCTCGACACGCCATTGGTCGCCGCGCCCGGCAGCCGCTGCACTGCTCGCAATGTTTCGTCCGCGAGACGCGGCATGGCCTGCACTTCGTCCTGAGTCAGGAAATTTTTGGGCGCGATGTTCTCCGCGGCCAGCGTGTAGCGACTGGTCTGAACGACGACCTCTTCCAACTCGTCCGGCTCCGCCTTCGGTGCAGCCGGAGCTCGGCGCGGAGGCGGGCCGTTCGAATTGCGAACGACCGCGAACACACGTGGGGCGGCTTCATGCAACGCCAGGCCATGCGCGGCCAGGATTTCTTCGGCGAGCGCCACCCCGTGATGCGCACTCGGTTCGGTCTCGACCCGCAGGCTCGCCGGGACGATCTGGTCGTTGTAGATGAAGATCAGACCTTCGGCCCGCAATCCATTGAGCACGTCGCCGACGCTACGGTCCTGCAGCTGCGCCAGCGCGGCATGGCAGATCAGCATTCCCGTCGACAGACAGACGAGGCGCCGGAGCGCTGGCTTCATTGCATTCCCATCGAGTTGCGGGCTTCCACAGGCGGGCCTGGAAAACAAAAGTGTACAGCGACAGCGAGACCGTCCATACGATCATCGCGCTCCACACGTCGTGCGAGACGAAGTGGGCGCCCCGCGCCTGCTGAGCGATGCCGAACATCAGACCCATTCCAAGGCCCGCTGCCAGGCCGAGGCGCGCGGCCCGACGACTGCGTTCGCGCAGCACGAAGTATAAAGCCAGCAGCGCATAACCGGAGCTGGCGTGTGCGGCAGGAAAGCAACGTGCGTGCCGCAAAACTTCGGGGCGATGTTCGAACAGATGAATGAACGGGAACGGGCCGCCGAACTCCGTCAGGTCGCGCGGACAGTCCACGTTGGTCAGTGTTTTCAGCAACCCGACCAGGCCCACCGACAGCGCGATCGAGACAAAGAAAAACAGCGCCGGTCTGCGCCAGTCCTGCAGTTGCGGTTGCTGCCAGGACACCGCCCAAAGCAGCAGCGACAGCACGGCGATACCACGCATCAGCCAGGCGCCGTCGCGATGAATCAGCTCATTGGCCCACCAGCTGCCCGCGCCGACCCAGCGAGCGCTGGCTTCATCGAAGAACAGTGCGTGCGCGACAGTGAGATCGTAGGTCGTGCTGGCAAGCAGGGCAGCGATGAGAATAAAGACCGTCAATGGCGTCCGCAGATGACGCCAGTAAAACATTGCGTTCGACATGCTTCAGAAAGATTTGCGGGTTTCGATCAGCAGTTGCAGGGAATCCACGTCGGCGGTGCGATCCAGCGGCATGGCCAGATCAATGTGCAAGACATTGCCCAGGCCGGAGCGGGCGCTGCCCAGCCGCAGGCCCAAGCCGACATCTTTGAGCCAACCTTCCGGAGCGGCGGCATGCTCGTCCTGACCCCACGCCCGGCCGGCGTCGAAGAACACCGCCGCGCCGACGTTGAACAGGTGCAGCGGCTGCCATGAGCTGTAGAAACGTTCTTCGAGCGTGAGCAGCGCGTTGGCGTCGCCGGCTTGATATCTCAGCGGATATCCACGCAGCCCGTTGTCGCCGCCGAGTAGCAGCTGTTTTTCGGGATCGAGCTGCGATGTGAGCGACGCGGTCACGGATGCGAAGAACACGCTGCGTTCGGACTGACGCAAATAGAATCGACTGTTCGCGTCCAGCACGGCGTCGGTCAGCTCGCCATCTTCGAGGCGGCCGCGCCATCCCAACGAATGGATGAGATAGCGTTCGCGATCCAGATCGGCGCCGGCCTGCAGCGAACCGTTGAGAATGAATGCGTCGCGGGTCGAGCCGAAGGCGGTGCTGGCGAAGCCGGCTTCGAGCCGGGCGCTGCGGCCGAGATAAAGATCCTCGGTCCGGCCGATCTGATCCAGGTTGCGCGTGCTCAGGTAGTTGTCTTCGATGAACTCGATGCCCACCCACGGATAGGCGAGCGTGCGGTCGTCCGGAATGCTCACCTCGAGCTCGTCCTGTCGAGTCGCGAACGAACGCGCGTCATAGCGGAAGCCGGCGAGATAGCGCACCGTCCAGCCATCGTGCAGCCCGGAGGAAAGGCCGCCACCGACATCGAACTGCCGCTCGTGCATGTCGAATCGCTCGATTCGCTTGCCGAGCGAATAACGCGAGATCGCGCTGTCTTCGTCCGACGCGCCCAGGTTCGCGCTCCAGTGCGAATCCAGCGCGTAGAACGGCCGCGACAATGCGAGCGCCTGCTCCGATCCATCGCTCATCGAAGAGTAGGCCGTCGATAGTGTCCACCAGCTACCAAACAAATGTGGATCGACGTATGCAAGTTGCCATGCCGTGCGATCCACGTCGCCGGTGCGCGCCAGCGAGATTTGTTTGCCGAGGCCGAGGAAGTTGGTGTCCTCGAACTTCATGCGCGTGCTGTTCTCGCCGCCCTTGCGGCCGAATGAGAAACCCGGGCTCAACGTCCAAACATCGTGCACGCGCACCAGCACGTCGACGGTGTTGTCGTCGTTGTAACTGACCGGAGTCACAGACGCTTCGTTGAGATAACGACGGCCGCGCAGCAGCCGTTCTGTTTCATCGAGCACGCGCCGATGAAACGGCTCGCCGCTACGAAACAATAGTTGCTGGCGTACGGTTTCATCGTGCGTCGAAATATGCAGTCCATTGACGACGCGATACGGTCCAGACAACGAGAGTGTGTCCTCGAATACTTCATCGACCCGGATGTCGATGCGACCGATGCGCGCGCCACGTTGCTCTAGCTCCGCATCCGTCGGCACCTGCGCTTGCTCGACAGTGATTCTTCCGGGCGCCAGCGCAAGCATCGTGTCGGCGCTGCGCGCGAGAGGAGGGATGATCAGTATCGAGGCAGCTGTAGTCGCAGCAGCAATTCGAGCGAAGCATGTCATCGAACCCCCCTCGCCGCCGGACCGGGCGGCGATGATTCGCTTGCCAGCTGGCGCTCAGCGAGTTGGACGCGATGGGGTGCTCGAATCAATCGGCGCGAGCTCGATGCCGATCTCGGTCGCGTCTGTTCGATAGCGACGGAATTGCGTTGTTGACAGCACGGCGGCGAGAGCCGCGTCCGCGTCGAGACCCTGGATGGAACCGCGCAATTTGACGCTGGCTGCCGCAGCTTCGGCATCCGGTGTGGCGTATACGAGATGGCGGCCGGTCTCTCGCGCGATCCATTGCAGGAAGGCGGCGAGCGGTTGATTGTCGATGTCGAAAGTGGGCGCGGCCTGCAAGGTCCACTGCCAGTACGGATCGGTGGCCGCCAGTATGCTACGGGTGAGTTGCCCATCCGTATTCAAGCGCAACACCTGTCCGGCTTCGCCTGTGTCGGAGCTCGTTGGGCTCGTGACCAGCACGCGGCCTTCGCGAACGCTGACGAGCATGGCGTCATTTTGAGTCCGCACTTCATATTGAGTGCCGACGTGCTGCACCGAGCCCGCGTGCGTGTTCACGGTGAGCGCGTCGCTTCCCTTGGCGCCGTCCGAAGGTGCGTCGATATAAACAGCGCCGGAAGCGAGAGTGATGCGATCGGCCGCGTCGACCGTCACGCGAGTATCGCGATCGAGCCGCAACGACAGCCCATCAGGAAACGAAACGGCAGCGCGTGACTGCGCATCGGTTTGCACGATGTCGCCGACACGAATGAATTCCCCGATCGCGCGAACGGTCGGATCGGTGTTGTCGGTGCTTGCCATCAAACGTCCGTTAGCGACGCTGGCAACCTGCGCCGCCTCCGGCGTCAAGTATCGATACGAGAAAGTGGACACCAATACGGCGAGCGCCACACCGGCAGCATAGCGCCAGGCAACGACGCGCTGCTGACGACGGCGCTGTTGCACGATATCGCGCCACTCGGCGTGAACTGCGGACATGACGTCGCGCGTCGCCTCGGACGAAGGCTCGTCGCGCGCGCCGACGGCGCGCAGCAGCTCTTCGATGCTGGCGTCGTGAGACTCGGGTTCGTTACGTACCGTCGTCATGGCGCTACTGTCTCATACCGGCGAGCACATCGCTCGCAGTCGATCCGAATACTGTCTCAACAGCTTCGCGAAACGCCGTCCGCGCGCGCGCCAGCAGCGATTGCGCCGCCGTGTGCCCGACCCCGAGCAGGGCGCCGATCTCCTCGACGCTCCGTCCTTCGATATATTTCCATTCCAGCACGTCGCCATAGCGCGCGGGCAGGCGGTCGAGCACGGTCTGCACCAGCCGGCGGGTCTCCGCCGTGCCGTAGCCTTGCATGGGCTCGTCGGCGGCGGGCCCGGCAATGGCTTCCAGCGCTTCCCGAAGTCCCGGAGTGTCGTCGATCAGCACTACATTCTGATGATGCCGCTGGTGGGCGCGCAGATAATCCACGATCTGCCGGCGACAGATCTGGCACAACCAGCTGAAAAGCGCCGACTCGCCGCGAAATCCGGCCAGGCCGCGCATCGCCTTGATCAGCGTCGCTTGCACCACTTCCTTACAGGCCTCCGCGTCGTTGCTCAGCCGGGGCAGGGCAAAACGGTAGACGCGCGGGAAGTAGGTCTCGAAAAAGCGGCGAAAAGCGGCCTCGTCGCCCTTCAACATGGCGGCGATCAGGGCGCTGTCGGTGCTTTGCTCGGGAGTCACTTGCCAGGTAAGACGTCGGACGTCGACAAATCAATCGCGGCTTACTCATGACTGCCGCCATGTCGACAGCCGGCCGTCAGATCCAGGCCGCGATCATAAACCTGGTTGCGCACTTCGGCTGCCCCCAGCACGGTGTGGTAGAAAAAATCGTGGCTGATCGGCAGCTTGGCCGCGGCGCCCAGGCAATCGGGCTGGACCTGCGAGCGCCGCAAGTAGCCTTCGGAGGTCCACATCATCATTGGCACATCTTTCTGCACGGCTGGGGCAAAGGCGTACGGCATGCCGTGTAGGAAGATGCCGTTTTCGCCCAGCGACTCGCCATGATCGGAGACATAAATCAGCAAGCTGTCGAGCCTGAAGGCCTGGTCGCGAAGCAGGCCGATCTGCCGGGCCAGCACATGATCGGTGTAGGCGATGGTGTTGTCATAAGCATTGGCGATTTCCTGCTGGCTGCAATGCTGGAGCTGGTTCGAGCGGCACGCCGGCTTGAACCGCTCACGATCCGCCGGGTAGCGCTCCGAATACGCCGGGCCGTGGCTGCCTTTCTGATGAAACACGAATACCGTGTCGCGCTGGATGCGGCTCAGGACCTCCGGCAGATCCGCCAGCATCACTTCGTCGTAACAGTTCGAGCCCTGGCAATACCGAGGGTCGCGCGACTGGTTGTAATCGATGCTGGTTACCCTGGCGCAAACGCCTTTGCAGCCAGAGTTGTTATCGCGCCATTGCACGTCGAAGCCCGCTCGCACCAGCGAGTCGAGCAGATTGGTGTAGCGCTCCGCCTCGTCCACTTTGAAATCGGCACGGGGCAGGTGAGAAAAGAGGCAGGGTACGGAGATCGCCGTCGAGGTGCCGCAAGAGGTGACGTTCGAAAAGTAGGTCAGACCGGAGATTTTGGAAAGCTCGGGATTCGTTTCGCGCGCGTAGCCGCCCAGTTGAAAGTTGGCGGCGCGGGCCGTCTCGCCGATGACGAGGAACAACACCAGCGGTTTCGCCGCGGGAGCCGCTGTGCGTTCTACCTTGCCAGCCGGATCTGCTAACGGTTGATCCGCACGGCTGTCCCGACTGTCAGCGACCATACCGATCATGCTGACCACCTGCGCGACCGGATTGAGCGTGTATCTGATCGGCTTGTGAGCGCGAAAGAATGTGGCGTAGTCGGCCGAGTTGGCGAACATTCCGGCCACCGCCAGCGCCAATGCGACGACGATCGCCAGCGCGCGCCGGCCAAGCTGAGCGCGCCAGGTCGTTCGCGGCAGCTGGACGCGCCACACGAGGATCGCGGGAACGCATCCCAGCAACACGAGATGTAGCCACAGGTCGGGGCTCATCAGGGCCGTGACCTCGGCTCGATCGGTCTGTAGCACGTTGCGCATCATCTCCTGATTCATGATGGCGCCATACTCGCTGCAGAAATACGCACCGAGCGCTGCGATCACGAACAGCAGGCTGGCGCCAGCGCGTATCAGCCACCGGCCCGGCAGGAGGAGTAACAACAACGCCAGCACGGTCCAGGCCACTACGAACAACGAGACCATGAACAGGAACGAACCGACGCCGGCATGCCACATCGCGTCCGCCGACAGTTCCCAGAAACGGACGTTGTAGAGGAGCAGCCAGATGAACGAGACGCCGAATGCGAACGTGACGTCCGACGAGCAGACAATTCCGGTGGCCCAGCGCTCGCGCAAGCGTGCGTACAGTGGCAGCGCCGGAGCAAAAACATGTTGTGTGTGCATCGCCCGGTTGGACGGCTCCGGTCGTCGCCAGCAATCGAATGAAATTTTGCGCGAGGCGCGATTGATTTATGGACGCGTGTCGTCTCACAGCAATTCAGGGGCGATTTCGCGGCTGTCAGGCATAATCGCCGCATCGACGAGGCAAGACGAATGACGCAGGCGAGTTGGACGCAAAGGTTGTTTCGTAGCGGCAGTCATAGTGCGCACGATTTGCGACTCGATCTGTTCTGGTTGTTGGGCCTGGCGCTGGTGCTCATTGCCACTGGCATCGGCTTGCGCGATCCCTGGCCGGCCGACGAACCGCGCTTCGCGCTGATCGTCCGTGACATGGTTGCTTCCGGCGAGTGGCTGCTGCCGCGAGTGGGCGGCGACGTGTATGGCGACAAGCCACCGTTGTTCTTCTGGATGATGGGCTTGTCGCTGCTCGTGACCGGCTCGCTGCGGATCGCCTTCCTGTTGCCGTCCTTGTTGAGCGGCCTCGCTTGTCTGCTGTTGATCTACGACCTCGGCCGGCGCTTGTGGAATCGCGAGACCGGGCTCGCGGCCGCGCTCGGATTGTTACTGACTGTGCAATTCGTCTGGCAAGCGCGGCAGGCGCAGATCGATGCGACGCTGCTGTTCTGGGTCGTGCTCAGCTTGTATGGCCTGGTTCGTCACTTATTACTTGGACCGGCCTGGGGTTGGTACGCGGTGGGTTGGGCGGCCGCGGGCTTCGGTGTGATCACCAAAGGCGTGGGCTTCCTGCCTCTGTTGATCCTCATTCCTTTTGTCGTGTTGCGCGGGTCGAACTGGTCGCCACGGATGCAGGCGGCGAGCGCCGGCGGTTGGCTCATCGGTCCCGTGGCCTTTCTGCTGGCGGTGAGCACGTGGCTCGTGCCCATGCTGTTAGCGGCGAACGCAGATCCGACCCTGGCTGCCTATCGCGACGAGATCCTGTTTCGACAGACCGTCGGCCGATACACCGATGCGTGGCATCACCGCGAGCCGTTCTGGTATTTCATCGTCGAAGTCATTCCGGTCTTGTGGTTACCCCTCACATTGCTGCTGCCGTGGCTGGTGCCTCATTGGCGCAAGGCCTGGCAGGCGCGTGATCTGCGCATTGGATTGTTGCTGTCGTGGGTCGTGCTGGTCGTGTTGTTCTTCAGTTTCAGCAGCGGCAAGCGCGGCGTGTATGTTTTGCCCGCGCTGCCGGCGCTGGCGCTCGCGAGCGGACCTTATTTGCTCGAGTTGATGCAACGTCGTTCGGTGCAGCGGGCCATGTTCATCCTCGCCGCGCTGGTGGCGACGATTTGTTTGCTCGCCGCAGTATTTGTTTTGATCCAGCCCGAGCAGCGAGTGAAGCTGCTGACCAACTACGAGATCGACGTGCTCGGTCCCCTGTTGCTCATCGGGGGCGTGGGCGCGCTGATCTGCGCGATCGCCAGGCCGGGGCGCGGACCTGTCGCGTATGCTGGATTGCTCGTGACTGCTTTGCTCACTGTGAGTTACTGGGTGAACCCGGCGATGAACTCGGCTCGTTCGGGGGCTGCGTTCATCGCTCGCGTCGAGCAGATCGACGATCCAGGCGCCGAGCTCGGCTTCGTCGGCTTCAAGGAACAATATCTACTGAACGTGCATCGGCCCATCGTGCACTTCGGGCATGCGCGCTGGCGAGAGGTGGATCAGGAAGCAGCCGACGCTGCGCTATGGCTGAGCGGCTCGGACAATCGTCAGCTGGTGGTCAACGAGGAGATGCGGCAACGCTGCTTCGCCGGCACCACGAGTAAATCAGTGGGCATGGCGAATCGCTTTCAGTGGTACATCGTGCGTGGCAAGCCCAGCCCGGACTGTGTGGCGCGCGGCAAGGAGGCGGCGGTGTATCACTACGGGCCGCCGGGCTCCGTGAGCGCGCGGCCCGCCCGGGCCAGCTGATTTCGATCAATTCGTTTGAACCGCCACCACGCCGCAGGCGATGCGGTCGCCTGAGTCGCCCGAGGGTTGCGTCTTGTAATCGTCGGGCTTGGCGTGCAGTACCAGCGCCTTGCCGAGAATGTCGTTGGGCTGTCCGGTCTGCAGCGACACGTCGGCGTTGTCGATACTCACCTCAGCCACGCCCTGTGCATCCGACTTCACATTCAGCATGTCGCCGGCGTGATGCGGCTGAGCTTGCGGATTGCCGTGCTGCTGATTGCCCGGATTGAAGTGCGCGCCCGCGCTGGTCGCGTCCGGCGCGCTGCAATCGCCCTTCTCGTGGAAATGAAAACCGAATTCGCTGTCCGGGGTCAGGCCCTGAACCATTCCGGAAATTTTTACGCCCGTGCCCGCTGCATCGATCTTCAGGCCGCCATTCGCCTTGTGTCCCTGAGTCGGCGAGAGCTGCACGGCGGCTCCAGCAGTCGCTTCGGCGCTGGATGTGGTCTCCGGCTCGGTGGTCGTTGCAACTGTTGGGCTGTCACCGGCCGGCGGTGGCGTGTCGGCGGTCGGCATGGCGTCCTCCTTTCGACCACAGGCAGCCACCAACACAGCAATTGCTACAAGGCTGACATATTTCATGAGCGACCTCCGTGGAGCGACGGCTGCTAAATCCACGACCGGTTGCCTGCGTTCCGGATTGTCACGCGCGAGTCACTTGGCTGTCATCGAGTCTTAATGCGCTCCAACGAGCATGCCGGCCCGTTATTCCGCAGCCCAAAAATCGCCAGAGCTCGCCCTCTTGCGACCAATAAACAGGACGCCACGGTTCGCCTATGTCTCAGCTTCGTCACGCCATTCGTTATCGGCTCGCTCTCGCGTTGCCGCTGTTCTTCGCCGGTTTCGCGCACGCCCAGGATTCGGCTGCGCCCGAGACCGATATCGAGGAGATCGTCGTCACCGGCCGCGCCGGCGTCGAAGAAATCCGCAAAGTGGAAGTGAGCTATGCCGTCACCACCATCGGCGGCGAGTCGCTGCGCATGGATTCGCCGCTCGGCGTCGCCGATGCGCTGGGTTCGGTGCCGGGCTTCTGGGTCGAGTCTTCGGGTGGCGAAGCGAGTGCGAACATTCGCGCGCGCGGCATTCCGGAAGAAGGTTTCTCCGCCGTCGGCATGGAAGAAGATGGCCTGCCCGTGCAGCACGATCCGGGCCTCGGCTGGTTGAACGCCGATCAATCGTTCCGCATGGACGACACCATCGATCGCATCGAAGTGGTGCGCGGCGGTCCGGCCTCGATGTTTTCATCGAACGCGCCGGGCGGCGTCGTCAACTTCATCACTCGCAAGCCGAGCGACACCGCGGGCGGCGACATCAAGGTTCAGAGCAGCGACTACGGCCTGCGTCGCGTCGACGGCTGGTACAACTTGCCGGTGGGCGAGTGGCGCCTCGGCTTCGGCGGTTTCTATCGCGAAGACGATGGCATCCGCGACGCTGGCTACACCGCCAACAAGGGTGGCCAGCTCCGCTTCGCGCTCGGGCGCTCCTTCGAGGGCGGCTCGGTGGATTTCAACGTCAAGCGCATCGACGACCAGGTCATTTTCTACACGGGCTTGCCGCTGACCTACGATAGCGATGGTGACATCGTCGGCGTGCCGGGCGTGGACGAGCACGATGGCACGTTGTCCGGTCCGGACACCCGTCGCGTGACTTTGCGAAACGCGAATGGCACGTTCCCGCTCGATGTCGATCACGGCACGGACGTCGAGCTGACCCAATACACGTTGAAGTTCGAATACGAGCTGCCGGGCGAATGGCAGCTGCGCAACGGCACGCGCTATCGCGAGTCGGATATCTCTCGTCAAGGTTTGTTCCCGAACACTCCGATCACCGCCGCGGCGCGAATCGCGGCTGCGCGCGCCAGCCTCTCCTCGATTCCGGGCGCGACCGACGTGCAGCTTCGCTATGTGAATTCGCCGAACGAAGTGTTCAACGTCGCGAATCAGAACGGCAACGGCCTGACCAGTGACGGCTCGCTGCGTCAGGTGAGCGTGCCGCTGGAAGAACTGCTCAACGACCTGCGTGTGATGCGCAAGTTCGAGATCGGCGGTCAGCAGCACGATTTCGCGCTCGGCCTGTATCTGGCCCAGGTGGACGAAGAATTCGATCGCTACTCGGCGAATTCGATCATCGACGTGCGCGACAATGCGCGTCTGCTCAATCTCGTGGCGGTCGACGCGGCGGGCAATCCGCTGGCGACGCTGACCGACAACGGCATTATCCGTTATGGCTCGGAATTCGCGAACGGCGAGGGTGAGTCGTTCACCAAGGCGCTCTACTTCTCCGATGAATGGAGTATCAACGACCAGTGGCGCATCGACCTGGGCGGACGTTACGAGCAGGTGGACGTCGAGGGCAGCGTCGAGAAATCCGCGGAGCGCAATCTCGGTGTGCTGCCGAATGCCGCCGACGACCGAGTGCTGACGGGCACCGGTGTGTACGACCGCTTCGATACCGACTACGACGATTTCGGGTGGACGGCCGGCGTGAACTGGCAGTTCCTCGACAACATGGGCGTATTCGCGCGCTACACCTCGACGTTCCGTTTGCCGAGCGTCGGCGACTACATCACTAATGCCTTCGCGATCCCGGTGAGCCGAGAGATGGATTTCATCGAGGCCGGCTACAAGTATCAGTCGGATCGCTGGTCGTTGTACGCAACGCTGTTCCAGACCAACTACGACAGCTATCGCTTCGGCGATCGTCGTTACAACCAGACGACCGGCAACTATGACGAGTTCAACGTCATCACCGATACGGAGACGACGGGCGTCGAGCTGGAAGGCGCGGTGAATGCGACGGAGTGGCTGGACATTGGCTTCAGTGCGACCTGGCAGAATGCCGAGTTCGGCGACTTCGTACAGAGCCAGGTGGTCAACGGCAATCTGGTGACGTTCGACTTCACGGGCAACCGGCTGCTGCGCATTCCGGAAGTGAGCTTCCGAGTGACGCCGGCGATCAAACTGCACGACGCAGTGAGGCTCGAGCTGGATTACCAGTACTTCGGCGATCGCTATGCCGACGTGGCCAATCTGTTCGAGCTGCCGTCGTACGACGTGGTCAGCGCGAATCTGCGCTGGACGCCGATGGAGCGCATGACCGTTTACGTGCGTGGCGAGAACCTGCTGAACGAAGTCGGCCTCACTGAGGGTAACCCGCGCGCAGGTACGTTCATCAGCGGCGAAGCGAACTCGCCGTTCTTCATCGCCCGGCCGATCTACGGCAGGAACTTCACGTTCTCGCTGCAGTGGGACTTCTAATACTGTCGCAAGCAGATGGTGAGGGCGGCGCTTGCGCGCCGCCTTTCTCATTTCAGGGGCCAACGTTGAGGCGCTCATGAGATTCGGATTGCTTCCTGCATTGCTTCTTCTCTGCGCCGGCGTCGCGGCGCATACATATGCGGCCGAGCGAGCGCCGGATGTGATCCTTCGCGACGCCATCCCGGACACGGCGTTCCGCACTTATCGTCTGCTTCCTTTCGACGTGCCCGAGGGCGTCAAAGCGATAGAGGTCCGCTTCGACTACACCGGCCGCGAGGCGCGGACGACGATCGACGTCGGTCTGCTCGGTCCTGGTGAAACTTTCGATGCGGAGTTCCGTGGTTGGAGCGGTGGAAACAAGCGGTCGTTCATCTTGTCCAGCAGCGACGCCACGCCGTCCTATCTGGCGAGCCCGGTGACGCCGGGACGCTGGCAGCTGCTGCTCGGCGTGCCGAACATCCGCAAGGGCCAGACTTCAGAGTTCACTGCCCAAGTTTATTTCCAACGCGACGACGCCAATGGAATGCCGACGCCAGAAGCGCCCTTGCGAGCGGAGGCGGGCTGGTATCGCGGTGACCTGCACATGCACAGCGCCCACAGCGATGGCAGTTGTTCGAGCAAGAGCGGCGAGAAGCGTGTGCCGTGTCCGTTGTTTCTAACGCTGGATGCCGCCGCCGACCGTGGTCTCGACTTCGTGGCCGTGACCGAGCACAACACGAGCTCGCATGTAAAAGAACTGACCGCGCTGCAGCCGTACTTCGACAAGACGCTGTTGATCCCCGGAATGGAGATGACCACCTTCCAGGGACACGCCAACGCATTCAACTTACGCGAGCCCGTCGATTTCCGCGTCAGCAGCACGCAAGTGCCCGACTGGAACTCGCTGCTGCGGCAGGCCCAGGCGAAGGGCGCGCTGGTGTCGATCAATCATCCACGCGTGCCCACCGGTGAAGCCTGCATGGGCTGTGGATGGTCGCCGAATCCCGCAGCGGACATGTCGCTCTTGCAGGCGGTGGAAGTCGTCAACGGCTATGACGTGGAAAGCCAGACAGCAGGCATTCCGTTCTGGCACGAGCAACTGCAGAAGGGGCATCGCCTGACCGCCATCGGCGGTAGCGACACACACGACATCACCTCCAAGAATGTCTTTCCGCCGCCGGGGCGAATGGGCGTGCCGACTACCGTGGTCTACGCACGCGAGCTGAGCATCGATGGCATCGTCGAAGGCATTCGCTCCGGCAACGTGTTCGTCGACACTGCGGGAACGCGAGATCGTAAGCTCAATCTGACAGCGACCCACAAACAGGTAACTGTGAGCATGGGTGGCGAGCTGTCGTTTCCAGCGAAGCAGACCGCGACCTTCACGGTGCGCGTCGAGCAGCTGATCAACGGCACGATCGAAGTCATTCGCGACGGTGCAGTCACTCAACGCACGGACGTGCCGGCCGCGACGCACTCGTGGTCATTCAAAGAAACATCCGACGGCAAGCGTCACTGGATCCGCATCGACGTGCGCGACGGCGAGGGCAAGCTGGCGCTCATCGGCAACCCGATTTACGTCAAGTGACTGTGGCTTTCGCTTAGTCGCGGCGGATATGTGATTGATTCCCTGACGAATCGCGGCTGCTGTTCGATTGAAGCGCAGGAACGATTCGCGTTTCTGCGACGTTGGCATTTTCAGGAGATGCGACACACGAAACGAAGATGTTGATCCTGGTAGTCGAGGACGAACCGATTTGCGCGCTGAGCACGGTAGCCGAGCTGGAGCACGCGGGACACAAAACCTTGGGGCCGGCCGCGACGCTCGAAGAAGGATTGGAGCTCGCCCGCACGGGCCACCCGACGCTCGCTTTGATCGATATCGACTTGATGCACGCCGGTGACGGCGTCGAGCTCGCCAAACGCTTGCGCGAGTTGCATGTCCCGACCGTGTTCGTGAGCGCCCAGCATCCTTCTGCTTTCGATCATAGCGATCTTGCGATGGGGCTCATCGGCAAACCGTACAACCCGGCCGATCTGCCGCCGAGCATCGAAGTGATCTCGGCGATCCTCGACGGCAAACCGGTTCCTGCATCGTCGCTGCCGCGCGCGCTGCAGTTATTCCATTAAAATCTTCCCAGCCCCGCCGCCGCAGGCGGCGGGGCATATCCAGGTGACGAAAAAATGGATCAAGCATGGAAAGGTCAGTCCCTCGACACCTGCGACACCTTGGCCTTCGGCGTCGGCACGGGCGCGTCGCTCTCATTCACATAGCGATAGCGGACCACGCCATATAGCATCTCGTCCCAGGTCTGCTGACCCCACGGCACGACGCGGCTCGGATCGGGGTTCGCCTTGTTCTGAGTCGAGTTGTCCCAAGTGGTGCTGTGAGTCACCTTGGTGCCCGCCGGCAGCAGTTTCGGCGTCTTCAACTCATAGGTGGTCTGCCAGTTGAAGTCGTAGTTCGGCACCGACAGCAGCACTTCCTGGCGGCCGTCCGGATAAGTCGCCACGAAGTTCGACGCCTTGCCGCGGAAGTGCGAATGCGGCAGCAAGTTGTACACGATGACATCGTGCTCGAAAGTTTTCGACGCGGACTCGGTGTGCGCCTTGGTGTTCGCCGGGATCTTCAGCTTCGGATTGAGCAGCACGGCGCTGCGCATCTGGTACTGCGGAGCGTCCTTGCGGAAGTACAGTCCCATGCGGCTCACGTCGCGAGCGGGTTTGCCGCTCACGGTGTAGTGCATCTGGAAGAAGAACTTCGCGTCCTTGTTGATCAGCACGCCGGTGTTGTCCGGCATCACCATGGGGCCCGCGCCTGGCACATAGCCGCCGAGGCTGCCGCCGTCGCGAACGCTTTCGGCGGTCGTGCCCATGGTCGCGATGATGTGATGGAGCACGGTGCGGTCACCGGGTTGGAAGTCCACGGCGCGAACCCAAACATCGTGATCCAGCGGGTTATCGACCATCGGCATTTGATACGGAATCACACCCGTCGCCGGCACGTCGAAGGCAGGAATCTCGACGATCAGATCGGGTTCGCCCAGCGCCCACTCCGGCCATTGTTTCTTGAGCGTCGCGAGCGGATCGCTGCCAGCGCCGCGCGGCGAGCCGGCCTCGATCCAATGCACCAATGTCTTGATCTCGTCCTTGCTCAGCGAGCGATCGTTCGAGAACACGTTGTAGTGCGGATCCGCATGCCATGGCGGCATGCGTTCGGTACGCACCACTTCGCGAATCATCGGGCTGAAGCCCTTGATCATGTCGTAGCTGGTCATCTGCCAGGGGCCGATGCCGCCCTGACGATGGCAGGTGACGCAGTTGTCGATGAGCATGGGCGCGATGGTCTTCTCGTAGGAGATCTTCGCGTGCGCCTGCTTGCGATCGAGCTCGGGGAACTTCAGATCGCAGCCTTTGGCTTTCGGTGCGTCGACCTGCGCCGTCTTCACGGGCGTCGCGTTGATCACAGAGTCGAGCGCGTTGGCGGCGTGCGGCGTACCGCCGGCGGAGAGCGGGCCGCGATATGCAACTTTCCAGCCCTTGGTGTTGATGACCAGCAGCTCGCCGTTCCGCTTCAGGCCGAGCGACTCGCCGATGATCTGAGTTTCATCGAGCAGGATGGGCAGGTCGATGTTCTGCGCCTTCGCTTCCTTTTCGATGGCGGGGCGCGAGTCCGCGAGGTTGGAGTTGATCATCAACAGCTCCACGCCCTGAGCGCGATATTTGTCACGCAGCGCCTGGAGCTCGGGAACCGATTTGCGGACCGCTTCGCAACCGTTGCCCTGAGCCATCAGGACCACGGCTTTCATGTCCGAGAGGTAATACAACTCGCGCGAGGCGCCCGTATGGTCGAGCAGGCGGAAGTTATCGACCGTGTCGCCAGGGCTCAGCGCCAATACCTGACTGGATGTGAGCGCCAGGGCAGTGGCGATACCGAGCAGCTTGGATCCGTGCTTCATGCTCATTCTTTCACCCCCAAATGACCAGTTCCCTAGTCTCCATCCGGGCCGGGCTCAAAAGCCACTAACGAACGTTAAGAATCTTTGCACTCGTGTAACGAATCTCGGTCATGCCATCAGGCGGAACTACTCGTGTGGCGCCGCCAACGTTTCGCGCTTGATGACGGCGCCGCGCAGGACGATCCGGTCGATGCTGGTCCAGGCGCGCATCGTTTCCAACGGGTTTTCGGTGAGCAGCAACAGGTTCGCGATCTTGCCGGCTTCGACCGTGCCGTAATCTTTGTCCAAGCCGAACTGGCGTGCGTTGTTGATGGTGGCGGCCTGGAAGATCGCGGGCAGAGGAATGCCGGACTGCGCCATCATGCGCATCTCACGATACGTGTCATAGCCTGGCTGATTGCCGAAGGTCGGCGCGGACGGCGTGTCACTACCCAGCAGCAGCGGGTGGCCGAGGTCGTGCAAATATTTTGCCGCGCGCATGCCACGCGAACCCACCACCATGAAGTTGTGCATGGCCTTCATGTCCGGCGGGTTGCCCATGTCTTTGCGCATCTGCTCTTTGAACCATTGTCCCGCCGGCGTTGCATACCATTTGAGCAACGACGCCGGCACGACCTTGGCGTACGCGGGATCTCTCAGAGTGTCTTCACGAAACAGATCGGCGAGCGCGGGCAACACTCGCATGGTCGGTTGATAGCCTATTTTCTTCGCATGGATGTCGCGCAGGTGCGTGGCAATCGCGGGCGGCACGCCCTGTTCCTTGTCGTATTCGTTCCAGTTCCACAAGCCGTGCGCGATCACATCGACCTGAGCTTCGGCAGCGATGCGCTGCATGTCGAGAGCGTTCGCGTGCGCAACGAGGATCAAGCCACGTTTGCGAGTGGCAGCCCGCACGCGCTGCAGGGTCTCCTTGCTCATGATGGGCCAGCCGGTGGCGTCGCCGAACCCGTTCTCGATGAAAATCTTCACGCAAGGAGCGCCGCTGGCCACGATCTGATCGACGACGACTTCGGGCGTGTGTTGAGCGGCGTTCGCGCCTTTGGGCAGGGGATGCGTCGCGGCGTTCGCAGGCTCGTAGATGTAATTCGGGATGATTTGATGACGAACGGCGGCATCGATGAACACGGCGGGGTAGCCGTCGAGCACGACCGCTGTTCCACAGCTGAGCAAATCCGGGTGCTGAGGCTGCGCCTCGAAAGCAGCGGCTTGCTCGGGCGCGCTGGCGAGGTTCAGCACCTGAGTGACACCGTAATAGAGGTAGCTGCGCGGCTGCTGGCGCGTGTACGCCTCGACCATCGCGCTCAACGCGGGGTCGTTCGAGTCCATCGGTAAACCCGGCACATCGCCGACATGGACATGCGAGTCCATGAGGCCGGGCGTCAAAAACTTGCCGCGACCGTCGATGCGGACGGCGCCCGTCGCGGCGCTGACCGCCTTGGGACCGACGCTGACGATCCGCCCGTCGCGGACCAGCACATTCTGTTTGAGTTGAGGTTTGGCGTGCTGGGGCGATACGACCGTCACTTGCTCGATGACCAGCTCGGCCGCGGGGGCAGGGGCTAACCACAGCAGCGCGACCGAGAGGGACGCGGCGACCGACCTTCGACTTCCTTTCACTTGGGACTCCGTGACGGGTTAACGGCGAGCCGCCGAGGCGACAAATTGTGCGTGATCCGGCGGGCGAAATGCAGCGGACCGGGCAAGCTGGCGACCTGTGCGATCCCTCCGGCCGATGCGGCAAATTCAGGCTTGTCGCCCGGGGCAATTGATGACATTTTGTCTGAGTATTAGACTAGTGCCTCCCCATGTCGCCGGCTGGAGTTTCGTGACACAAAAGCAGCTAGTTTCGCCTGGTCGCGCCCGCGCGGCAGGCAGGGTCTCGCCCCCGAGTGGATATCCTTCCCGGGGCGGAGGAATGGTAAGTCGATGGCTGTTGGGGGTCTTCGTGCTCAATGGTGTTGTTGGTGCGGCCGGCGCGGTGGATGCCCGGCGTGGAGAGTTCGGAACGCTGGCCGATGGCCGCAAAGTCGAGTCGGCGGAGCTGACCAACTCGCGCGGTATGTCCGTGCGCATCCTGGCGCTCGGCGGCGTCATCCAGCAGCTGATGGCGTCGGATCGCAATGGCAAGGTGGCCGACGTGGTGCTGGGTTACGCCACGGCTCAGCAGTATCTGGATCAGCCGCAGTATTTCGGTGCGACGGTCGGGCGTTATGCCAATCGCATCGCCGCCGGCAAGTTCAAGCTGGACGGCAAGCAGTATCAGCTCGAGACCAATGACGGCCCCAATCACTTGCATGGGGGCACGCGCGGTTTTGACAAAGTGCTGTGGAAAATCGACTCGGTGAGCTCCGGCTCGCCGGCCAAGGCGGTGCTCTCTTATGTAAGCGCCGACGGCGAGGGCGGTTACCCGGGCAAGCTCGAGGTGACCGCGACCTACACGCTCAACGACAAGAACGAGCTGGCGATCGAATATCGCGCCACCACCGACAAGCCGACCATCGTCAACATCACCAACCACAGCTACTTCAATCTGGCGGGTGAAGACACGCCCGTCGACGTGTTCGGCCATCGCATGACTTTGTTCGCAAGCCAGTACACGCCGGTCAACCAGACGCTGATTCCGACGGGCGAACGTCGTTCGGTTGCGGGGACCGCGTTCGATTTCCGGCAACCGCAGACGATTGGCGCGCGCATTCGCCAGGGCAGCGACGACCAATTGCACATCGGCCGCGGCTACGATCACAACTACATCGTCGATGGCGAGCCGGGCCAGTTGCGCCCCGCCGCTCGTGTCGAGGATCCGCAGTCCGGCCGCGTGCTGGAGCTGCTCGCCAGCGCGCCGGGCGTGCAGTTCTATTCCGGCAATTTCCTGGACGCCACCAGCGTTGGCAAGAGCCGGCGCGTGTACCGGCAGGGCGACGGTTTCTGTCTGGAGCCGCAAGTGTTTCCGGACTCGCCCAACCGCAGTGACTTTCCCAACGCGCGCCTGAACCCCGGGCAGACGTACGTCAACACCATGGTGCTGCGTTTCTCCACCGCCCCTCAAGCTTCCTGACCTCCAAGTCGAACCATGACCTCATCCAATTCGAATCCGTCCGCCTCTCGCCGACTGCGCTCGCGCGCCTGGTTCGACGATCCCGCCAATGCGGACATGACGGCGCTCTATCTGGAGCGCTACATGAACTTCGGCCTGTCGCTGCAGGAGCTGCAGTCGGGCAAGCCCATCATTGGCATCGCGCAGACCGGCAGCGACCTGTCGCCGTGCAATCGTCATCACATGGTGCTGGCGGAGCGCGTGCGCGAAGGCATTCGCGAGGCAGGCGGCATCGTGCTGGAATTTCCCGTGCATCCGATTCAAGAGACGGGCAAGCGGCCGACCGCCGGCCTGGATCGCAACCTGGCGTATCTCGGCCTGGTCGAAGTGCTGTTCGGTTATCCGCTGGATGGCGTGGTGTTGACCATCGGCTGTGACAAAACCACGCCGGCGTGTTTGATGGCGGCGGCGACGGTGAACATGCCGGCCATCGCGTTGTCGGTCGGCCCCATGCTCAACGGCTGGTACAAGGGTGTGCGCACCGGGTCGGGCACCATCGTGTGGCGTGCGCGCGAACTGCTGGCTGCGGGTGAGATCGACTATCAAGGTTTCATCAAACTGGTCGCCTCCTCGGCGCCGTCGACGGGTTACTGCAACACCATGGGCACGGCGACCACCATGAACAGCCTCACCGAAGCGCTCGGCATGTCGCTGCCCGGCTCGGCGGCCATTCCCGCGCCGCTGCGCGATCGCCAGGAGTGCGCCTATCTCACGGGCAAGCAGATCGTCGAAATGGTGTGGGCGGATCGCAAGCCCTCCGACATTCTCACGCGCGAAGCGTTCATCAACGCCATTCGCGTGAATTCAGCCATCGGCGGTTCCACCAACGCGCCCATTCATTTGAATGCGCTCGCGCGGCACATCGGTGTGGAGCTGAGCGTCGATGACTGGCAGCAGTACGGGTTGGATATTCCTTTGCTCGTGAACCTGCAGCCGGCCGGCGAATACCTCGGTGAAGACTACTATCGAGCGGGCGGCGTGCCGGCGGTCGTGGCCGAGCTGATGAAGCAGAAGTTGATCAACGAGTCGGCGCTCACCGTGAACGGTCGCAGCCTCGGCGAGAACTGCAGCGGCGCGAGCATTCTGGATACGAATGTGATCAAGCCGTTCGATCAGCCGATGAAGAAGCGCGCTGGATTCTCGGTGCTGCGAGGAAATCTGTTCGACTCGGCCATCATGAAGACGAGCGTGATCTCCGAGGAATTCCGCGCCCGATATCTTTCCAATCCGAAGGATCCGGAGGCGTTCGAGGGCAAAGCCGTGGTGTTCGACGGTCCCGAGGACTATCACGCCCGCATCGACGATCCGTCGCTGCAGATCGACGCGAATACTTTGCTGTTCATGCGGGGCGCGGGGCCGATCGGTTATCCCGGCGCGGCGGAAGTGGTGAACATGCGGCCGCCGGTGAATCTGATCAAGGCAGGCGTGCACAACTTGCCTTGCATCGGCGATGGCCGGCAGTCGGGAACCTCGGGATCGCCTTCGATTTTGAATGCTTCGCCCGAGGCCGCGGTCGGCGGTGGCCTGGCGCTGCTCAAGACGGGCGATCGCGTGCGCATCGATTTGCGCAAGGGCGAAGCAAACATTCTCATCAGCGATGAGGAGCTGAATCGCCGTCGCGAGGCTCTGAAGGAGGCGGGCGGTTATCCGGTGCCCGCGAGCCAGACGCCGTGGCAGGAAATGCAGCGCGCGGACGTTGGGCAGGCGGATACCGGCGCGGTGCTCGAGTCGGCGGTCAAGTATCAGCGCCTCGCCCAGACCAAGGGCGTGCCGCGTCACAATCACTGATTCTCAGTACACACACTCCCGCGCGAGACTGGCTCGCGCGGGAGCTGTCTATTTCTAACGAGGTTTGCTATGACCGAACCATGGCGAGTGATCGCTCGCGAAGAGCGAGACGAGCTGGGCGAAGGTCCGCTCTGGTCCGCCCGGCACAACGCCATCTTCTGGGTCGATATCCTTTCGCACTTCGTCTATCGCTACTCGCTCGCTGACGGAAGCGTGCAGCGCTGGTCCTTTTCCGAGCGGATTGGCTGGTTGGTGGAACGTCGTAACAAGCCAGGCTTTATCGCGGGCTTGCAGAGCGGCTTCCACGAGCTGGACCTGGAGCCGTTCGCGCTTCGCCTGATCGTCGATCCCGAGCCAGAGTTTCCCGGCAACCGACTCAACGATGCGAAGGTGGATCAGCAAGGACGCATCTGGGCAGGCACCATGGATGCCGCGCTGAAGGAAACGACCGGCTCGTTCTATTGCATGCACCCGGACTTCAGCCTGCGTCGCGTCGACGAAGGCTACAACATTACCAACGGCCCGACGTTCAGCCCCAAGCAGGACATCATGTATCACACCGATACTGGCCTCAAGACGATCTACCGCTTCGACCTGTCGCGGGAAGGCGAGCTCAGCAACAAACGAGTGTGGCTGAAGTTCACCGACGAAATGGGAGCGCCGGACGGCATGACGACCGACGCCGACGGCTTCATCTGGATCGCCCACTGGGGCGGCTCGCGAATCAGCCGCTGGTCGCCGGATGCGAAACTCGATCGTGAGATTCGGTTGCCTGCGCCGCAGATTACTAGCATCACCTTCGCGGGGCCGAACTTGGACCGGATGTTTGTTACTTCGGCGGCGAAGCTGCTGGATCGGAGTAAAGAGAAGTTTGCTGGGGCGCTGTTTGAGGTCGATGCTGGCGGGGTTCGCGGTCTACCGCCGGGGTTGTTTGCTGGTTAAGGAGTCAGACATGCCTCGGTGGGTTGCAGCGCCAGGGCGGGGTATCTCCTCCCCGGCACCGCTGCACCCGCCTCGACACGCTAGCGCGTGTCGCCTGCTTGTACGTCCCTGTAGCGCTATTGGGCCGACATCCCTGTCGGTCCCAATTGCCGGGGAGGAGATACCCCACCCTGACGCTGCCGAGACGTCCGCGGCCGATTGAGCGGTGAAGAGCGGTTTGTTCGTAGCTCGCCCTCCAAAGACGAACTGACCTCGCGAAAGATCATGCGGCGGTTTTATACCGCCGCCGCAGAATATTATTTCTTTCGCTTTGTTCGCTTGGCCTGTCGGCCAGCGAACCTGATTCCCGATCACTGCGGGGGCTTATATCGCCGTCGCAAATGCCTTTCTCCTCCGAGCCAGCGAAGCTAACGGACAAAAAAAGCGCGGCGGCGTTATGCGCCTGCTGCCAAGCCTCCTTCTCCTTGCTCGCTCGGGTCCGTGGCAGCGAAGCTAATCACAAAGGAACTGCGGCGGCGTCAACCCACCGCCGCAACTCTTCTCTGTTTGTTTCAAGTTGCCACGCACGCGTCGGCAGCGCTGGGGTGGGGTATCTCCTCCCCGGCAATTGGGACCGACAGGGATGTCGGCCCAATAGCGCTACAGGGACGTACAAGCAGCCGACACGCGATAGCGTGGCGAGGCGGGTGCAGCGGTGCCGGGGAGGAGATACCCCACCCCGGCGCTGCGAACCACTGAGCCTCTTATTCCACCGCGACCACAACCACCGACTTCGGCGGCAGCTCAACCCGCAACTCATTTCCTTTCTTACCAGCCTTGAACGGCGCCGGCTTAACCGCTTCCGGCTTATCGAAAGTGTTGCGAGCGTCGAGCGCAGATGCGGTGAGAATCCGCCCGGACGCCGACTTCACATTCACGCCGTTGATCTTGGTCGAAACCGAAGCAGCCCGGTTCGGGTCGACGTTGGTGAAGGCGATGTGCAACTTGCCAGCCGCGTCACGCGCAGCGGATACAGATACCTGAGGCAACGACCACTCGCCACGCTGATACGTCGGGGCCTGCACATCCGCGGGCAAGGACGTCGCGCCCTGGAACGGGATGTACATCTCGAACACGTGATACGTCGGCGTGAGCGTCATCTTCTCTTTGTCGGTGAGGATCATCGCCTGCAGCACGTTCACCATCTGCGCGATGTTCGCCATCTTCACGCGGTCCGCGTGGCGATGAAAAATGTCGAGCGTCAGTGAAGCGACCAGAGCGTCACGCAGAGTGTTCTGCTGGTACAGGAAGCCAGGATTGCGGCCCGGCTCTGGGTCATACCAGGTGCCCCACTCGTCGACGTACAGGCCGACCTTCTTGTCCGGGTCGTACTTGTCCATGATGGCCGAGTGCTTGGTCACCAGCTCTTCCATGCGCAGGGCATGGTTCAAAGTCGACGCCCACTGATCTTCAGTGAAGCCGATCGACGGACCCTTGTTTTCCCAGCGGCCGGGGAACGTGTAGTAGTGCAGCGAGTAAGCATCCATGTGCTTGACCGCCTGCGACATCATCACTTCGGTCCAGTGATAGTCAGCCACATTGGCGCCGCTGGCGATCTTCAGCGGCTGGTTATCCCGTGGCGCTTTGATGAAGGTCTGGAACTGCTTGTACAGGTCGGCGAAATATTCCGGCCGCATGTTGCCGCCGCAGCCCCAGGTCTCATTGCCCACGCCGAAGTACGGCAGCTTCCACGGCTTCTCGCGACCGTTCTTACGACGCAGCTCGGCGAGCGTCGACTTCGTATCGGAGGTGATGTACTCGACCCACTCCGCCATTTCCTGCGGGCTGCCCGAGCCGACGTTGCCGGAAACATAAGCGTCCGCGCCGATCAGCTCGGCGAAGTCGAGGAACTCGTGCGTGCCGAAGCTGTTCGGCTCCTCGACAGCGCCCCAGTGAGTATTCACTTTGGTTGGTCGCTGATCACGCGGGCCGATACCTTCACGCCAGTGATATTCGTCGGCGAAGCAGCCGCCGGGCCAGCGCACCACCGGCACTTTCAACTTCTTCAGCGCCGCTACCACGTCGTTGCGATAGCCGCGCGTGTTGGGAATGGAGGAGTCTTCGCCGACCCAGATTCCCTCGTAAATGCCATGGCCGAGGTGCTCGGCGAACTGGCCGTAAATGTTTCTATCGATGGTGGCGCCAGGCTTGTCGGCCTGGATGGTCACGGAAACCGCGACCGATTCGGCCGCGCCGGCCGAAAAAGGAACGAAACCGGCCGTCGCCAGACCGAGCGCGGCGGTCAGGCGCAGAGCCCCCTGCTTGATCGACATCTTTGTTTGTCCTCTATTCGATGAAAGGATCCACGATGGAACGTCGGCCGCACATGAAGGCGTCGGCGACCAGACGGAATGCGGCGAGATCGACGTCCATGCGACGCTCGCGAACCAGCGGTGCAAAGCGCGCGTACAGATTGGCGTACTCGCGATCCGGAGCCTGGACGGTCGGCTTGCCGTCGACGAACATTTCCGAGCCGCCCTTGGCGAGCCGCAGATGACCGTCGTCGGTTTCGATGTCGATGTCCCAGCTCTGCGGGCCGGTCTGGCGGAAATCGAACTCCGCGTTCACCGGCAAGCCGCGCGCGCCTTGCAGGCTCAGCTGCGCGGCAATCGGCGTTTCACAATTGGAAGGGAAGAACAGCTCCGCGTCCTTGAGCACCAGAGGTTGCGGCAGGATGCGCGTGATAATGGAAAGCGCGTTGATGCCGGGATCGAACACACCCAGCCCGCCGGCCTTCCAGATCCAGGCTTGCCCTGGATGCCACACGCGCACATCTTCTTTCCAGGTGACCTGCACCTTGCGAATCTTGCGTCCGACGAGCCAGTCGCGCGCCGGTTCGACCGCCGCGGCTTCGCGCGAGTGCCAGGTTGCAAACAAAGCGAGCTGACGTTGCTGCGCGAGGTCCACCAGTGCCGCGACTTCATTCAATGTCGCGCCCGGCGGTTTTTCGAGCATCACGTGCCGGTTTTGTTCCAACGCGTATCGGGCGATGTCATAACGAACCTGAGGCGTCGTGCACAGCGAAACCGCTTCGACGCCCGGCTGCTCACGCAGCAGGGTTTCGAGGTTGGGATAGCTGGGCACGCCATCGAGTTTGTTGTTGGGGCTGGCGACAGCCACCAGCTGATAGTTTGGATTCGCCGCCAGCGACGGCAGGTGCTGATCTCGCGCGATCTTGCCCAAGCCGACGATGGCCAGTTTGATCGGGCTCATGAGTTACAGCGCCTTGACACCGACGGTGGGCGATTCGCTGCGCTTCAGCGGATTGCGCAATGGCAAGCTGAACGGCGGCGCTTCGATCTCGAACACATCGCCTTCGCGAGTTTGAATACCTTCGGAGAAGGACAACGTGGCCGTGCCGTAGAAATGCACGTGCACGTCGCCGGGCCGACGGAACAATCCATATTTGAAATGATGATGTTCGAGGTTGGCGATGGTGTGCGACATGTTGGATTCGCCGGTGAGGAACGGCTTTTCCCACAGCGTCTTGCCATCGCGAATGACGCGGCTCATGCCTCGCACGTCGGCCGGCAGATCGCCGACCAGCAACTCCGCGCCCAGCGCTGCGTGACGCAGCTTCGAATGCGCGAGCCACAGATAATTGCCACGCTCGGTGATGTGATCCGAGAACTCGTTGGCCAGACAGAAACCGAGACGCCGCGGATTGCCCGCGGCGTCGATGAGATAAATGCCGGCGATCTCCGGCTCCTCGCTACCGTCGAGGGCGAAGTCAGGCGAGGGCAGAGCCTCGCCGGTGCCGACCACTGAAGAGCCGTCGCCCTTGTAGAACCATTCGGGCTGCACGCCGACCTGACCCGCGGCGGGTTTGCCGCCTTCCAGGCCCATGTTGAACATGCGCATGGAGTCAGTGAGCGTGCCGCCGGCCGCGGCCTTGTGCATCTTGTCCCGGCCTTCGGCCGAGCCAAGATGCGTGAGGCCGGTGCCCGTCAGATACAGGTGTGCCGGATCCGAATGATCGATCGGAGCGAGCAGGCGCTTCGACGCCTGCAGTTCCTGCAGATCGAGACGTTCGTCGGCAATGTTTGCTGCGACAGTGGCGGCGAGCGTGGCGCCGCTCTTCAGTGCGGCCTGCGCCAGCGCGTACGTGCTGGAGAAGCCTTTCACCTTACGGGCGACACCATCGTCACCGACAGCCGCAACGGTGCGCTGCCCGTCAGCAGCGCGCACCTGTATCAAACGCAAACTCATCTTTAAGCTCCGGTCTTGTAGACGCCGTCGAGTCGATGCGGCAAGGAAGATTGATTGCCTCGCCGTAACACATGCGGCAGCAGCGCGTCAGGAATGTCCTGGTAGCACACCGGACGCAGGAAACGTTCGATGGCGAGCGTGCCCACCGACGTGGTGCGGCCATCCGAAGTCGAGGGATACGGACCGCCGTGGACCATGGCATGACACACCTCGACGCCGGTCGGCCAGCCGTTCGCGAGAATGCGTCCGACCTTGCGCTCCAGCGTGGGAATGATGCTCAGGGCCAACGCGTAGTCTTCTTCGGTGACATGCAGCGTCGCGGTGAGCTGACCTTCGATCTTTTCCAGCACGTCGATCATCTCCGCCTCGTTGGCGCAGCGAACGATGACGGAAGAGGCGCCGAACACTTCTTCCATGACTTCCGGAGCGGCCTGCAGCGCGCTGGCCGTAATGGAGAACAGAGCGCCACGGCCGCAGTTCTTGCCTTGGGTGTCAGCACCCCGCGCAATCGTCTTCACCGACTTGTTGGCAGCGAGACGGTCCACGCCTTTTTGATAAGCATCGTAAATGCCCGCAGTCAGCATGACTTGCGGCGGCGAGCCACCGAGCGCGGCGCTGGCGGAGGCGATGAACGTATCCACGTGCGGGCCTTCGAGCGCGAACACCAGGCCGGGGTTGGTGCAGAACTGTCCTGCGCCCATGGTGAGCGACGCGACGAATTCCTTGCCGAGCGCTTCGGCGCGAGCGGCCAGCGCACCGGGCATCAACAGCACCGGATTGATGCTGCTCATTTCGGCGTACACCGGAATCGGCTCGGGCCGGGACTGAGCGATCTTCATCAGCGCCGTACCACCGCCGCGCGAGCCAGTGAAGCCAACGGCTTTGACGCGCGGATCGGCCACCAACGCCGAGCCGAGCTCACGGCCGTTGCCGTTCAACAGCGAGAACACACCCGGATGCAGACCGCACTGAGCGACCGCTTCGGTGATGGCGAATGCGACCAACTCGCTCGTGCCCGGATGCGCCGAGTGACCTTTGACGATGACGGGGCAGCCGGCCGCGAGCGCGGAGGCAGTGTCTCCACCGGCGACCGAGAACGCGAGCGGGAAGTTGCTGGCGCCGAACACGACGACGGGGCCGAGCGGAATCTTGCGTTGACGCAGATCCGCGCGCGGCATCGGCTTGCGATCAGGCATCGCGGGGTCGATGCGCACGCCTTGCCAGCCGCCCTTGCGCAGCTCATCGGCGAACAGTCGCAGTTGGCCGACGGTGCGGCCGCGCTCGTTGGTGAGGCGTGCGATCGGCAGGCCGGACTCCGCATGGCCGCGCTCGAGCAATTCGTCGCCCAGCGCCATGATGCGATCGGCGATAGTCTCGAGGAATTTGGCGCGCGTTTCGCTGTCCAGAGCGCGGTACTGGTCGAAAGCCTCACTGGCCAGTTGGCAGGCGCGCTCTACTTCGGCCGCGCCGGCGGAGCTGAACTCCGGCTCCAGGTAAGCGGCCGAGGTGGGGTTGTATGCGCGAAAGCTTTGGGGGGTCGCGACGCGTTCGCGACCGATGAATAGCTGACCGGTCAGGGGCATGGGAGATTCTCCGCGTAAACTTTGTGCCGTTGATATACTCAGACAATATCCCAGTTCCGCCGTGGCGGGCAATCACCGCAGCTCGCTGGGACCGTCGAGAGTTTAAGGTAGCGTTACCATTGAAGCTTCCCCGGTTGCGGCCTTGCAGTCGCGGGCGGGGAAAAATGACCATGGTTGCCGTTGCGGGCGTGGCAGGGGGTCACGTCGCGACGGCATTAACTCACTCGCGCCAACACTGAACAAGGCCGCTCAACAAAAGCTGGGGGTGCATCGGTGCAAAATTCATATCTGACAGGCTTCGACTGGGTCGTCATCGGGCTGTATTTCGTCGTCATCGGCGTAGTGGCGTGGTGGTATGGCCGACATCAGCGCGACAGCGTGGACTACTTCCTCGCTGGCCGTAACGCCGGGTTCATTACCATCGGGGCGTCCATCTTCACTTCCAATATAGGCTCCGAGCACATCGTCGGGCTGGCCGGGCAGGGCGCCTCTACCGGCATGGCCATGGCGCATTGGGAGCTGCACGCCTGGGTGCTGATCCTGCTCGCCGGTTTTTTCGTGCCGTTCTATTACAAGTCGGGCGTGCAGACGATTCCGGAATTTCTGGAGCGCCGCTTCAACGCGCGGGCGCGCACCATTCTTTCGGTCGTCTCACTGGTTGCGTATGTGTTCACCAAGGTGAGCGTCACGGTGTTCGCCGGCGCGATCGTGTTCCAGGCGTTGTTGCCCGACACGTTCGGCTCGCGCGACAACGCCTTCTGGGTGGGCGCGTTCACGACGGTGATTCTCACGGGCATTTACACCGTGTTCGGCGGCATGCGCGCCATCATGGCGACGGCGACGCCGCAGGCCGTGATCATTTTGTTCGGCTCGTTCGTCATCACCTGGGTGGGATTGACCAAGCTGGGTGACGGCAACGGCGTCGGCGCGGGCTGGAGCGAGCTGATCGCGACCGCCAGCAGCAACGCCACGAATTTCGCCTTGTGGCGGCCGCTAAGCGATCCCAATTTTCCCTGGCTGGGCGTGATCATCGCCTCGCCCATCATCGGCATCTGGTACTGGTGTACCGATCAATACATCGTGCAGCGTGCGCTGTCGGCGAAAGATCTGCCGTCGGCGCGTCGTGGCGCGCTGTTCGGCGGTCTTTTGAAGGTATGGCCGGTGTTGATCTTCCTGATCCCCGGCATGATCGGCTGGGCTCTGCATCAGAAGGGTCTGCTCGCGCTGCCGATGAAGGTCGTCGACGGCGTGTCCGTCATCGATGGCGACACGGTGTTTCCGACGCTCGTGACGGCGTTGCTGCCGTCGGGCGTGCGCGGGCTGATCGTCGCCTGCTTGCTCGCGGCGCTGATGAGCTCGCTGGCATCGCTGTTCAACTCCAGCGCCTCGCTGTTTACCGTCGATATCTATGAAAAGTTGCGGCCCGGACAATCGGAGCAGCATCTGTTGACGGTCGGCCGTATCGCCACCACCGTGGTGGTGGGTCTCGGCCTGCTGTGGATTCCGGTGATGAAGGTCATCTCCGGCGGCGGGCTGTATCAATACCTGCAAAGCGTGCAGGGTTATCTGGCGCCGCCTATCACCGCCGTGTTCCTGCTCGGATTGTTCTGGAAGCGGCTCAATGGCCGGGGTGCAGTGTGGGCATTGGCGGGCGGTTTCGTGCTGGGCATGTTCAAACTGACTTGCCAGGCGTTTTTTGGCGCGAACAAGATCGCGGACCCGGCGTGGCTCGCCGCCATCGGGGATTTCAACTTCCTGTACGCCACCGGCATCCTGTTCGTGCTCAGCGCCATCCTGATGATCGTCGGCTCGCTGACCAGCCCGCCGCCGCCAGCGGCCCAGATCGAAGGCCTGACTTACTCGTCCATCCGCGCCCTGCACGGCGAAGAAATCAGCCGCAGCTGGGACACCGGCAACAAGGTGCTGGCCATCGTCATCGTCACGCTGGTGGTCGGGTTGTACGTCTACTTCAGCTTCTGGCTGAGTTAGCGGTCTTGGTCTTGGGCTTGCGCGAGTTGGTGGTGTCCATTTGCGCAAGCTCGACCAGGTTCAACATGGCGGCGTGCGCGGCCTTGGGGTCGGAGGCTTTGACCGCTTCGAACACCTTCTGGTGGTCGGGGATCGGGTCTCGGCGCAGTGGGTTCTGACGTTGTTTGTAAATCGTGGTCCACGACACCGCGGCGCCGACGCCGCTGGTCAATGACACGATGAAAGCGTTGCCGCTCGCGCGCAGCATGGCCGAGTGAAACTCCTGGTCGGCGAGGCGACCCGCCTCGCTGGCCAGGGTATGCGTGGCCATGCCTTCGAGCGCCTTTTCCATGGCATCGAGCTCTTCGTCGGACCGGCGCATCGCCGCCAGCGCCGCCGCCTCGGGCTCGACGATCTTGCGCAACTCGAACAGGTTGGACAGCAGCGTGTCGTCCGGCTCGAACTCGAAGATCCACGACAGCACATCCGGATCGAGCATGTGCCAGCGGGCCTGCGGGCTCACTCGCGTGCCCACTTTGGGCCGCGATTCCACCAGGCCTTTGGCGGCGAGGATGCGCACCGCCTCGCGATAGGCCGTGCGCGACACCTGCAAGCGATCGCTCGCGTCGATTTCCCCATTGAGGATGTCGCCCGGCTTGTAGCGCCCCGAGACGATCAGCACCCCCAAATCGCGCGCGATGGTTCCATGCAGGCGCAGCGACTTCCGTCGCGCCTTGGCATTGGCCTTCGCGGCCATGGACTTCTTGTTCGACATCGATGATTCCCTCGAAACGCTGGTCACGGACAGACCCGTCGCCCGGCGTTCACGCCAGTAGTTTACGCACGCCGCCCGCGGATGCGCAGGGGCCGTGCGGATTTGCGTTCCGATTGCCGCGCCGGCTCGCCCCTGCCCAAAATGCCTCCAAGCCATTTGCCTGACAAATCGAAAGTCGGTTACCATGAAATTGTCTGAGTTATATCGCTCGAATTAAGAGCGAATAGCGGAGGTAGGGGGATGAAAACCAGCGGCCGCGCGCATGCCTGGGATTGAGTTGAGTTATGTGACATTGCTGGTGTACCCGCTGTTTGCCGGGTTCTGGCTCAGTTTGCACAAGGCCGATCTGTTCGGCGGTCGGCGCTTCGTGGGCCTCGAGAATTTTTCTCGTCTGTTCGACGACCAGGTGTTTCTCGGCGCGGGGCGTTGAACCGTCAGACGCGTACGGCGGCGATTCTGCGCGGCGTGTTCTTTTCCTCGTCGGTGCTCTCCGTCACCATCGTGACGCTGTTGTGGAAAGTGGTGTTCGCGCCCGACGGCGGCTTCCTCGCGAATCTGCTCGAAGCTTTCGGACGTGCGCCGATCCGTTCCTCAGCAATGCCGATCTCGCACTGCCGGCCATTGCGATCACGACCATCTGGTGGTGCATCGGGTTGCCGATGATGTTGTTTCTGGCGGCGTTACAACAGGTGCCGCCTCCGACGCGCCTGGATCTGGCGTGGGGATCTACCGAAACCAACGAGTTCGGCACCAACGAATTCATCACCTGGTGCCGCACGGCGAATGTCAAACCGATGTTTGCTGTGAATCTTGGCACGCGCGGCCCCGATGAAGCGCGTCATCTGCTCGAGTACTGCAATTATCCCGGTGGCACCTATTACTCGGATCTGCGCCGCGAGCACGGTTATGAGAAACCTCACGGGATCAAATTCTGGTGCCTGGGCAACGAGATGGACGGGCCCTGGCAGATCTGTCGCAAGACCGCGGAGGAGTACGGCCGCGTTGCGCAGGAGACCGCCAAGGTCATGCGCTGGGCCGATAGCGATCTGCAACTTGCCGCATGCGGTTCTTCACAGCGCGCCATGCCTACCTATGGCGCCTGGGAATACGAAGTTCTCGATCATTGCTTCAACGAGGTCGACTACATCTCGTTGCACGCGTACTTCCGCAACGACAAGGACGACATCAAGGAATTCTTCACCGTCATCGAGGATCTCGATTATTTCATCAAGGAAGTCGCCGCCATCGGCGACGCGGTGGCCGCGAAGCGCCGGTCGCCGAAGCGCATCATGCTGTCGCTGGACGAGTGGAACGTCTGGTACAAGGCACACAGCCCAGCCGACCTGCGCAAGCCGGGCTGGCCGAAGGCGCCGCCGCTGATCGAAGAAATCTACAACTTCGAAGATGCGCTCATCGTGGGCGGCGCGTTGAACTGCGCGGACTGGGCGACGGGCGCAAGGTTTCGCTGGCCAGCGAGCTGCATCATGCGGATCTCAAAGCAATCAACAGCAAGAGCGCGCCGAATGCAGTGTCGCCAAGGGAGCGCACGGATGTTTCCATCGCCAAGGGAGTGGTCAGCGCGCGCCTGAAGCCGTTGTCCTGGAACGTCATCGTCACGATGCCGGCGTAAGGAGGACTGCAGCCCAAAGGCGAGCTGTACGGTGGCTGGGAGTCGCAAGGCATCGCCGGCCACACGCTCGGTCACTATCTGACCGCCGCTGGCGGGCGGAATTATCGACCTTCGGCCCGGGTTGCGGTATTACTGGCCGCGCCATGTGGCTGATCCGCACGAAACTCGAACCACCCGCGCCAACGGATCGGCTCATACCCAGGCACCGCCTGCGCAAGCGGCTGCCCGCGTTGCTCAAGTCGCGGCTTACGCTGGTGCACGCTCCTGCGGGATTCGGCAAGACCAGCCTGCTAGCCGAATGGGCGCGCTGCTTGCGGAGTCAGAACGTTCGCGTTGCGTGGCTGTCGGTCGACGAGGACGACGCCGAGCCACTGCAATTCTTTGCCTACCTCACAGCAGCGCTGGAGGCGAGCGGCATCGAAGTCGGGCATCTCGGTCCCGCCGCCGCGCGCGGATTTCCAGATGTACCGGTGACTTCCATCGTGGCGGCATTGACCGGGGCGATCGAGCGCTCGACAGCCCGCACTGTCGTGATCATCGATGACTATCATCGCCTGTTCAGTCAGCGCCCGCGCCGCGATGCCGTGGGTGGAGCGCTGGCCAAGCTGATCGACACGCTGGCTGCGCGCATCAGCTTTGTCATTGCAGGTCGCGTGCGGCCATCGCTGCCAAAGTTGCAATCGGGCGGCGCCGAGGCGCGACTCGAAATCAGTGCCGACGAGCTGCGCTTCACGGCTGAAGAAACGCGTCGGCTGCTCAACCCTGGCGTGGCATCGCTGAGCGATGAGGAATTGAGTCGCCTGGCGACGGGCGCCGACGGCTGGGCCATCGCGCTCGCGACCGTGCGTCAATGGTTGGGCGCTGGCTGGCGCACGGAGCAAGTGCTGGCCGCGCTCGCCAATCCCGGCGCTGACCTGCGCGGCTATCTCACCGAACAGATCCTTCGCAGCCTCGAGCCGGATCAGCACGAATTCCTGCGACGCACGTGCGTGGTCGATCGCTTTTCGCAAGCTCTCGCTGCGGCCTTGTGCCCCGATCGGAATGTCGATGACATCATTGCTTCGCTCGAGCGCAAGGATCTGCTCGTCAGTCACTGGGACGCCGGTGAGCGTTGGCTTCGTTATCACCGCCTGCTCAGCGACACGGCGCTCGCGGAGCTGCGTACTCATGCCCCCGATGAGGAGATATCGCTCCATCGAGCCGCCGCCGAATGGTTCTTCGACGCCGGCTTGCACGCCGAAGCCGTGCGTCACGCGCTCGCCACCAGCGACGAGGATCTGCTGGCCGGGCTGTTCGAGCGCGCGGGAGGCTGGCGGTTGATCGTTGCTGGCAACATCGGCCTCGCGCGCAACGCGCTCACACGCATTCCGGTCAGCGTTCTCAGAAAGTTTCCGCGCTCTCATCTGGCCTGGATATTGATGCTGAGCAAGCAGGGCAAGATCGCCGAGGCGCGCCGCGAGGTGTCACGCATCGATCTGCGCCTGGTCACGGACCCTCTGATCGAGTACGACGCCGCCGTCATCGAAGCCTGCGTGGCCTGCTACGAAGACGCTCCGGTTACGCACCGTGAGTGCGTGGCGTTGGCGGCGCAGGCAGCGCGATTGCCGCACGATGAGCATGTGCTACGCGCGACGTATGGAAATATCTTGTGCTCCATGTATATCGAAGCCGGGGACTTAGTGGCCGCGCTCGCGGTGGGCGACGATGCGACTCGCCACTATCGCGCCCAGGACTCCATCTTCGGCGAAGTGTTCGTGTATGTTCACCAGGGCTGCGCATTGGTGGAAAGCGGCCGGCTGCGAGATGCCGAAGCGTTGTTGCGACAGGCCTGGCATCTTGCCCGTGACACCACGGGGCCAAACACGGAAACCGAAGCTGTTGCCGCTTGCATGCTGGGGGTGACGTTATACGAGCTGGGCGACGTCGATGCATCCGAGGCGCTGCTGTTGCCAGCCTTGGCAGCCATGGAGCAAGGCGAGAGCTGGTACGAGTTGTTGGCTCGCAGTTATGCCACGGCAGCGGCCATCGCGCGCAGGCGTGGCGGACTCGATCCGGCTCTCGATGTCATTCGCCGCGCCAGGCAGACGGCGGCAGCACGAGACATCTCGCGATTGGAAGAACTTGCCGATGTGCTGGAGTTGAACGAGCGCGTAGCAGCGGGCGAGCTTGACACGACTACAGTCATGCAGCTGGAGGCAGCAACACGCGCCCGGCTCGCAGTAGAGCAATCGCCTCGCATCCGATTCCGTCGTGAGCTGGCGCTCGCCAGGCTCGAACTGCAAAGACGCCAGGCCAGCGCAGCGCTCGCATTGCTCGGCAAGCTGGTGGACGCCACTCACTCCACCGGTCATTGGCGAGTACACATCGAAGCACTGGCCTTGCGAGCACTCGCATTACATGCGCTCGGGGAACATTGGAACGCGCGGCGGGAGTTCGACGCAGCCATCAGCCGGGCGATGTTCGAAGGCCACCGGCAGCTGTTTCGCGACCTGGGCCCGGCGCTGCTGCCGTTGGCGCAAGCTCAGACAATTTCCGACGCCGAGGCGCGTTTGCCGCGCGTACGCGATCAGTTCATCAACTCCATCGTGATGGACTGGCAGAGTGGCGCCGAACCAGATGCGGCCGCACTGAGCGAGCGTGAGCAGGCGGTGCTGAGATTGCTGGCTCAGGGCCTGACCAACAAAGCCATCGCGCGGGCGCTGCAAGTCTCGGACAACACCATCAAGTTTCATCTGAAAAACATCTTCACCAAGCTCGGAGTCACTTCACGCGCCGAAGCGGTGCGTGCGTTGCACTCATAGCAGCGGCCCTACCCGCCGTCGCGACCGCCGCCTACCCGACGCTGCCATTGTCAGCGCCCGGCCCGGATCTCTTAATGACCGGGCAATGAAAACACCTCTCTTGCGTATCGGCGTCGATGTGGGCGGCACCAACACGGATGCGGTCGTCATGCTGGGTCGCGAAGTGCGCGCCGCCTTTAAATCGCCAACGACTGCGGACGTGGGCTCGGGCATCCGCAACGCGCTGACCGAAGTATTGCGGCAGGCGGAAGCCAAAGGCGCCCAGATCGGCGCGGTGATGATAGGCACCACGCATTTCACTAACGCATTCGTCCAGGCACGCGCACTGGCCAGGGTAGGCGTCATCCGGCTTGCCGCGCCGGCAACCACCAGTCTGCCGCCGTTCGCCGATTGGCCGGATAGATTGCGCGATGTCGTCGCGGGACCCGCGCATGTCGTCCGCGGCGGCTATAACTATGACGGCAGCCAGATCGCCGAACCGGTGCGCGCGGAAATCCTGGCCGCGGCGGAGGCGATTCGTGACGCTGGAGTGCGGGCCGTTGCCATTTCTTCGGTGTTTGCTCCGGTCAACGCAGCGCAGGAGCAATTTGCTCGCGACATCGTCTCGAAGGTCATTCCAGAAGCCGCGATCACGCTGTCGCATGAGCTCGGACGCATCGGTCTGATCGAGCGCGAGAACGCGGCCATCATGAACGCCTCGCTGTCGGCGATGGCAGGCGATGTCGTGCGCTCCTTCAGCGATGCCCTCGCCGCGCTCGATATCCGTTGTCCGCTGTATGTGAGTCAGAACGATGGCACGTTGATGCCGCCGCAGGTCGCGGCGCGCTATCCCGTTCTCACGTTTGCTTCCGGCCCGACGAACAGCATTCGCGGCGGAGGATTTCTCACCGGCCTGACCGACTGCATCGTAGCGGACATCGGCGGCACGACGACCGATGTTGGCGTGCTCTCTGGCGGCTTGCCGCGCGAAAGCTCCATAGCAGTCGACGTTGGCGGTGTTCGCACCAACTTCCGCATGCCCGACGTGCTTTCCATCGGGCTCGGCGGCGGCAGCCGTGTGCGGCAAGCGGCCGGGTCGGTGACCGTCGGTCACGATTCGGTCGGCTTCAAACTGCGCAGCGAAGGACTGGTTTTCGGGGGATCGACGCTGACCGCCACCGACATCGCGGTCGCGGCGGGCATGGCGAAGGTGGGCGATGCCGATGCCGTGAAGCATCTCGAGCGCGGCCTCGTCGCTCAGTCCCTGCGGTGCATCGCCGCCATGATCGAAGACGCCATCGATCGAATGAAAACTTCCTCGAGCGCGGTTCCCGTCGTGCTCGTCGGCGGCGGCAGCATCCTTGCGCCCACGACTTTGCGAGGCGCGGCGCAAGTGATCATTCCAAAGCAGGCCGGCGTGGCGAATGCCATCGGCGCCGCCATCGCTCAGGTGAGCGGTGAGGTCGATCAGGTTTATTCCTATGAACAGTTGAGTCGGGAAGTTGCACTGGAGCGAGCGCGCGCCGACGCAACCAACGAGGCAGTCGCCGCGGGCGCCGACAGCGCCACCGTGCAGATCGCCGATGTCGAGGAACTGCCATTGCAGTACCTGCCGGGAGGCGCGGTGCGCGTTCGAGTGAAAGCCGTCGGCGAGCTCGCCGGCTTGGGAGTTTGATAGATGCGCATCGAGCTGTCCGATACCCACGATTTCGCTCGCGGCGCGGCCTTTCTCGGCACCGGCGGTGGTGGCGATCCTTACATCGGGCGTTTGCTGCTGGAGCAAGCGCTCCAGAAATCGGCGCCGCCGAGCGTGCTGCCGGTCGAGGCGCTCGATGACGATGCGCTGGTGATTCCCATCGCGGGCATGGGGGCACCTACCGTCATCGTCGAAAAGATTCTCGGCTTCGCCGAAGGCGAGCGGGTTCTACGCGCCCTCGAAAATCGGCTCGGCCGCAAAGCCACGGCCATCATGAGCGCTGAGATCGGCGGCTTGAACGCGCTTTATCCAGTTGCCATGGCCGCGCATCTCGGATTGCCGGTGGTCGATGCCGACGGCATGGGGCGCGCCTTTCCCGAGCTGCAGATGGTGAGCTTCAACATTTTCGGACAGCGCAGCGCGCCGATGGCGATGACGGACGAGAACGGCGATGTCGTGCTGATCGAGTCCGACGACAACCTGCGCGTGGAAAGGTTGGCGCGACCCGTGGTCGTGCCCATGGGCGGGCTCTGCATGATGGCGCTATATCCGATGAGTGGGCGAGCCGTGAAGGAATGCGCCATTCGCGACACGCTCAGTCTCGCACTTGGTATCGGCCGCGCGATAGGGCAGGCGCGCAAGAAACAACGCGAGCCGTTCGAGAGCCTGTTTGCTCACCTGCGCACGACCGACTACTACCGCCACTGCCGGATGCTGTTCGACGGCAAGATCGTCGATCTCGAGCGGGAAACGCTGCGGGGTTGGGCGATCGGTCACGCCATCATCGAGGACTTCACCGGCCAGCACCGCTTCGAAGTCACGTTCCGCAATGAATATCTGCGTGCCCGCGCCGGCGGGCGCACGGTCGCCATCGTTCCGGACCTGATCGCCATTCTGGATCGGGAGACGGCCGAGCCCATCACCACCGAGAACCTGAAATACGGTCAGCGCGTCAAAGTGGTGGGTGCGAGCGTGCCGCCGATCATGCGCAGCGCTCGCGCGCTGGAAGTCTGGGGACCACGCGCATTCGGGTTCGATGAGCCCTTCGTGCCCATCGAAGCGGCGCCGTGACGTCAGCAACAAAACAAAACTCGGGGAGCCATCATGATTCAGAAACATTCACTCGCGGCCTTGATCGCGTTACTCGTCAGCCAACCTGGCTTGGTCGTGGCGCAAAGCACGACCGACGATTTGATGCTGGAAGAAGTCACGGTGACCGCGCAGCGGCGTTCCGAGCGACTGCAGGACGTGCCCGTCGCCGTGACTGCCTTTACCGCCGCCGAGATCGAGGCGCGAGGCATCGGCAGCACGAGAGACATTTTGCCGATGACGCCCAATGTCACGTATGACGAGTCGTTCACGGTCGGCAACAGCTTCGTATCCGTTCGTGGCGTCGCTCAGATCAACAATGCCGATTCGCCCGTGGCGATCGTCGTCGACGGCGTCCCCCAGAACAGCCAGAAGCAGTTGCGCATGGAGCTGTTCGATGTCGAGCGCATCGAGGTGCTCAAGGGTCCGCAAGGTGCGCTGTATGGACGCAATGCCATCGGCGGCGCAATCAACATCGTGACGCGCGAGCCTGCCAATGAGTTCGATGGCTGGGCGCAGGTCGGCGCCGGCTCGGGCAACTTACGCACGGCGAGCGGCGCCGTCTCCGGTCCCATCGTCGAGGACAAGCTGTTGTTCCGTCTGTCCGGTGCTTACAAGGACAGCGACGGCACCATCGAGAATTCGTTCCTGCACGAGAAGGTCGACTTCTACGAGTCCAAGGACATTCGTGCGCGCTTCATGATCCTGGCGACCGATGCGTTGACGATCGATCTGCGCGGATCGTTCTCCGATATCGATGGTGGGGCCGTGATGGATGCCTCCATGGATCCCGCCCTGTCCGGCAACGCGAACCGCGAAGTGCTGCCACGCTCAGACATTCTCGGCAACAGCGCTCGTGAGATCGGCGACGCGACGGTGAAGATCGATTGGCGCACCGATGCCGGTACGCTGACTGCGATCACCGGTTACACCGATCTCACCGAGGACTACTACGGCGACCTGGACTTTTGCAATCCGGTCGATTGTCCCGCGGGTATCTTCGGGCTCGGTCCGCAGGCCGATCAGCGCCAGCTGCTGGATGTGACTTTGCTGAGTCAGGAAGTCCGGCTGGCTTCACCGGACAATCGACGTTTGCGCTGGATCGTGGGCGGTTTTTATCTCGCCACCGAGCGCGATCTGGATACGGTTGCGCACTTGCTCATTGCCAATATCCCGGGCATTCCGTTGATCTCCAACGCCGAGGAGAATGACAACGACGCCTATTCGGCGTTCGCGCAGGTCGACTATGACATCACCGATCGCACCACGGTCGGTGTGTCGTTGCGCTATGACCGCGACGAGCGGGAACAAACTAATGCAGGCGACCCGACTCGGCCGGCCCGCAGCAAGTCGTTCAGTGACGTGCAGCCGCGCGTTGTCATCGATCACAAGCTCAGCGACGATCACTTGATCTATGCGACTTACGCTACAGGTTTCCGCTCGGGCGGATTCAACGGCGTGGGCGGCCGGCCCTTCGACGCGGAGACGCTGCAGAACTACGAAGTCGGCTACAAATCGACTTGGTGGGATCGTCGCCTGCGCCTGAACGCCGCGCTGTTCCAGTCGCGCAGCGAGGACTATCAGTTCTTCTATATCGACTTCAATCAAGGCGGCGCGCAGGTCATCGACAATCTCGACAAGGTCGAATTTACCGGCGCCGAGCTGGAATGGCAGTTACAGGCGACGCGCTACTGGACGTTGCTGAGCGCGGTGGGCCTGCTGGATTCGGACATCAAATCGTTCGATCCGACGCTGACCCTGCCCGCCGAGCGCGGCAACCGCACGCCCAAGACGCAAAAGTCCACGTTCTCCTTCGGCAGCCAGCTGGAGGTTCCGCTGGGCTCGCTGACCGGCACGATCCGCGTCGACTACGGCCGCTGGGGCAAGAAGTACTGGCACCCCGACAACGTCGACGTGCGCGATCCGGTGAACATGCTCGATCTGCGCGTTTCGATCGGCAACGACCGCTGGACGGCCACCGCGTGGGGTCGCAACGTGCTCGACGAATTCTACTGGCAAGACTTCAATTCACTGGAGTTCGGCGCGCCCGGCGTGGACCTCGGCTCGCCGTCTTCGCCCGACACCTACGGCGTCGAGGTCCGCTATCAGTTCTAGCTCCAGGATCAGTTCACGCTGTCACTGCCCCTCGTTGATCTCATCCACCGTCGCCTGGCCCGTCCAGCGACGGTAGAGATGGGCCCAGGCCATGCCGATGGCCATGATCAGCGCCAGGATCACCAGCCCGATCCAGGTGAGGGCGTTGGTGTTCTCCAGGCTCACCCAGCCCCAGGACACGATCATCCAGATCAGCGCGGCGCATAGCGCGAACGCCAGGACCATGCCGATCAGGCCGATGGATTTGAGCGTCGCGCCCAGGAACACGATCCAGCCGATCAGCAGCAGGATGCCTAGCACGGCCTCCACCGGTGTCACGCTCGGGAAGCCGTCGGCCACCATGTGAACATAGGAATAGCCGCTGGGATTGAAGGTCAGCAACACCAGCAGCAGCGACAGCGCCGCCCGCAGCAGGAACCCGCCGAAACTCAGATCGTTCACCTTGGCCGTCCTCGAGCCGAAAAGAACTCCAGTATCGGCGAGGCGAGGATCCGTGTGAAGCACCGCAAGATTACCCGCGGAACTCCCTCCGTGGGACAACGCGCGGAGACCATTTGCGCAGGATTGGTCGATTTGACCTGACAACGATGTCCAAAAAATCGCGCTAAAGACGCAAATGCGACGTCCGGGCTTGAATAAAATAAACATCGAGAAATGTTTCATCTCGATATCACAAACAGTGGAACGACGCCCGACTCCTCTAAGGGATTTGCGAGCGCGTATCCCAATCCAGGTTTTCCAATGTAGCAGGAAAGAACAACGATGGGCCAGCTAAGTGATCAAGCAGGAAAGTCGTGCTTACTTCAAGGCGCTCGGTGCACACATCTCGATGTTGCGCAAGGCTCGCGGTCTCACTCAGGCGGAGCTGGCGCGAGCCATCGGCGTCTCACAGCAGGCCGTGTTCGCCTACGAGCTGGGCGAGCGTCGCGTCTCGGTGCTGCTGCTGACCAAAATCGCACGGGTGTTTTCGATCTCGGTCGAAGAGCTCGTCGGCATGGCGCGGCCGGTGCGCGCCGTCAAAAGCAAAGTGTCGGCACGCGCGATGCGGCATGCGGAGCGTCTGCAAGGGCTGACCAAAACACAGCAGCGCTTCGTCATCCGGATCATCGACGTGCTGGAAGAGGGCAACACTCGCTAGCGAGCGTGCTCCGCGACGGTGCACTCGTATGACCGTCGCGCGTAGCTCCGGGCGAGTGCTCCCAAGCACGGTCGCGCCGCTGATCATCACTGTTCGCGGCTGCAAGGCGATCAAAGATTCGGATCTCGCGGCCTTGTTCGGCCTGAGCCTGACGGCTTTTTACGACCGTGTCGGCGGCAAGCTCTGGAAGTTTCAGCCCACGGCCTTTTACAAGTTGTCGAAGGCGCACGACCGCGGCCGGATGGACAGGCGGCCGGTGCTCGCGTTCACGCAGCCCGGAGTCATCATGGTTGCCGGCCTTCTGGGCGACGACGAGGCGCTCGAGATCGGCATGGATATCGCACATGCCTTGCAAAACCGGCGCCGCTCGTCGGCGCACAAAAAACGCCCAGCCAAACGTGCGGGTGACCCGGAGAAGGCGGAGCGTTACTACCAGGCCCGCGCTCATATGATGCAAGGTCGCCTGCACGAGCTGTTGAAGAAGCTGCGGCGGCATTGATCGGTTTTACAGTTGCGTGACGCCTTCAGGGATCACCCCTGTCGCAGACACATTGTGACAATTTTTGGAAGGTGACATTTCTGCGATATCGCATGCGGCGCGCCGCGCGCTGCGTGATTTGTGAACTGACTCTCCTTGTGGTCGTGCGCCGCTGCCTACAGTGTGCTGCAGTTCGCAGCACACTGTAGTGCGGTCGCGAGCGCGCCAAGCATCTTTCGGGGACCAGATATTCCGGCCAAATCCACTTCGGATAAGGAGAGAGCAATGAGCAATCCGTATGACACCGCGGGCGAGCGGATGTCCATCCTGCCGCCGACGCTGCGCTTCAAGGGCGAGCTGACGGCGGACGAAGACTTGCTGATCCAGGGTCAGATCGAAGGCACCATCAAACACACTCAGCGCGTCACCGTGGGCAAGGAAGGCAAGGTGAAAGCCAGCATCAGCGCGCAGGTGATCAAAGTCGAAGGCACGGTCGAAGGCGACCTGCGCGCCGAGCGTTCGGTGTATGTGGAAGAAACGGGCAACCTGCGCGGCAATATTCACGCGCCGTCGGTGTGCCTGGTGGAAGGATCGAAGTTCAACGGCGCCGTCGACATGGATGTGAAAAAGTCTGCGCAGACGGCGCGCAGCAAGACGGGAACCTGAGCGTTCTCCCCTTGAAAACAAACATTGAGGAGATCTTGTATGCGCAGCTTCGGATTCGATCAGCGGCAGGACACGAGCACGGACACGGTGCGCGTGCCGTCGTTGGCCTCTATGCCCCAATCTCACTCGCCCGCACCTTCGGTGACTGAATCTTCCAAGCCGGCTCCAGTGGCGGAGCGGAAGATCGCCGTGCTCGGTCCTACCCTGCGGTTCAAGGGCGAGCTCAGCGCCGAAGAAGATTTCATTCTTCAGGGCCGGATCGAAGGTTCGATCAATCACACCCAGAGTGTGACCATCGGTACCGACGGCTCGGTGGTAGGTAACATTCACGCCCGCGTCGTTGTTGTGGATGGCAGCGTCGAAGGCGATCTATACGGCAGCGAGTCCATCGTCGTGCACGAGACCGGACGCGTTACTGGCAACATCTTCGCACCCCGCGTGGGGCTCGTGGACGGCGCTGTGTTCAACGGTCGCATCGACATGAGCGGCGCTGGCGCCAGCCAGCCCGCCTCATCTGCGGCCAAGAAGCGGGTGGAAAGTCCAACCATCAATCCAGGCCAACCCCTTTCGGAGGAAGAAACAGAGAAGGTGTTGGGCGGGAAGTAGCAGGACGTTGGCGGGGACGATCTCCTCGCCAACGCCCCTCTAAGTCTCAACGGAGAAACTGGCCAAGGACTTTCGGGCTCACCAGCCCATTCAAGAACTCAAACGTTCCTTTGTCTTTGATCTCCAGAGCCGCCTGATACAACCCGCTCATCGCCGCCCGGTGCAGCGAAGTGGCCAGGCTGATCCTTCGCACGCCCGCATCTTGCAACTCGGCGACGCTGAACGACAGGCCGGGGATGCCGACCATGAAGTTCACCGGCTTGGACAGCGATGAGCAGACCGTCCGGACGGCTTTCAGGTCCGGCAGGCCGGGGGCGAATAACACATCCGCGCCGGCTCGTTCGAAGGCTTGCAGGCGTTTGATGGTGTCGTCCAGGTCGGGATGACCATGGAGGAAGTTTTCACAGCGCGCCGTGAGTGTGAACGGAAAGCTCAGCGCGCGGGCTGCTCCGACGGCGGCCGTGACTCGCTCCACCGCCTGCTCGAAGTCATAGATGGGCCGGCTCGCATCGCCGCTGTGATCCTCGATCGAGCCGCCGACCACGCCGGCCTCGGCCGCGAGGCGAATGGTTTCGGCGGCATGTTCAGGCGTGTGGCCGAAGCCGTTTTCGAGATCTGCCGAGACTGGCACATCCACTGCGGCAGACAGCGTTCGCGCGTGAGCGATTGCCTCCTCGCGGGTGATTTTGCCGTCTCGTCTGCCCAGCGTGCCGGCCGAGGCGGCGCTCGAGGTGGCGATCGCCGGAAAGCCGAGCCCGGCGAGCAGTTGCGCCGAGCCGGCGTCCCAGGCATTGGCGATGACGAAGGCGCGCGGCTGCTCGTGCAGCGCCCGGAAGGTGGCGGCTCTATCTTTCTGAGTGGCAGTCATTGCGGCGTCTCCAAGATTCATACTCGCCGCTACGGTACGCGACAAACTCGTCAACCGCTGTCAAAAACTTATTCAGATTCCCGTCGCCGACGCGCCGGGCCGGCCGACCGAGCCTGCGCGCAAGCGCCGATACAACGCTCGCACTCGCATGTACAGATGCGGGTGACGCGTCAGCCAGTGCCGCAGGCGAGGCACGACACGCAGGTGATAACGCAGCCGCCCGCTAAGGGGCACGCGTTCGCCGAGGCCTTCCTCGATGGTGTAGATGCAGGGATTGCAGGTGCCACACGGCTGTCCGTGCCGAGGCTTGTGGCAGAACCAGGTCAGCCGCATCAAATCATCGAAGCCGCCGGCGCGCGCTTCCGCCTGCATCTGCCGTTTGGTCATGTCGAACAGCGGAAAGCGGAACGACTTGAACAACTCGTAACGGCAGTCGCCCGCGAATTTCGCATCGAGTCGGTCGCGGCTCGGGCCGATCAGCTCGGCGAGCAGCTCGCGAGCCTTGTCGTCCCGATGAATGGACAGCTCCATGCCCTCGATGTCGTGCTGGCGGCAATAACGCGCCAGCCATTCGTACTGGCCACCGATGAAGCCGATGGCGAGGCAACGCTCGTAATAGCGCTGGGTTTCGGTGTCGGCGTCGATGTCCGAAAGCCGGCACTCGACGGTGTCGGCTAATCTGACAGCTGCCTCGGGATAGCGTTTCAACAGCGTTTGCCGGATCGCTCGCATGGCTGCCTGCTCGGCGGGCACGGCCGGCCGGTAGTGCAGACTGTCGATCACGTAATAAGGCTGAACCTCGCGTTGCTCCCGGAGCAGCAGCGAGAGCAGCCGAAAGGTGGAATCCCAGCCTCCGGTCCACAGCAGCGGCGTCGGTGCAGCCATGTGTGTCCTCGCGGACGGGGCCACGATGCCCCGAAAAAAGTCTAGCGGCCCGACCCGGCCGCCATCCTTGTGGAAAGTCGAAACTGAGGTCATGACGAACCAGCGCAGTCCATCGTTCCCTCGGCCCGGAAAAAACTCGAAACAGAAAAAAATCCGCTGTCGATGAGCCACGACAGTTTGCATCTAGGCACGCAGCGGCCGCAGCATCCGCTACACTTCGCCCGGCAAAGTCCCACTGGCCCGTGCGAACCCCAGCGATGAATAAACCTCTCGAAGCTGTGCGAGAACCAGCCGTAGAAATCCGATTCGGCCAGGTGGGTCTGGCGCAGGTGCGCATTCGCACCACCGACGCCGGCGTGATCCTCGACGAGCTCACCGGTCGCGTCGCCGCCGCGCCCCAGTTTTTCGAACGGACCGCGGTGTGCCTGGACCTGAGCGCCCTGGAAAAAGAGCCTTCGACGAGCGAAATGCGCGAGGTGTTCGACGCCGTCAAGCGGGCCGGCATGCTGACAGTCGGGCTGGCGCATGGAACCGCCGCCGTGGATGCGCTGGCTCGTTCGCTCGAAGTGCCCGTGCTCACTCAGTTTCGTGTGCAAGGCAAAGCGTCGCCGGTGCCGATCGCAAAAGATCCGCCCAAGGCCCCGACGCCGCCGCCGGAACCGGTGGTGATGCACTCGCCCTCATTGATGCAGCATCAGCCAGTCCGTTCAGGGCAGCGCGTGTATGCGCGCCACTCGGATCTGGTCGTCACCTCGACGGTCGGCGCCGGCGCCGAAGTGATCGCTGACGGTTGTGTACATATCTATGGAACGTTGCGCGGTCGCGCCGTGGCGGGAGCCCGGGGCGAAGTCACCGCGCGCGTGTTCTGCCAGGAATTTCATGCCGAGCTGATCTCCATCGCCGGCGTGTTCCGGGTGTTCGAGACCTTGCCGCCCGAGCTGGTGGGCAAGCCCGTGCAAGCCTGGCTGGACGGCGACGATCTGCGCTTCGCCCGCATCGGTGGCTGAAGTGCGGTCGCAGCCGGTCCTAACCCTCGAATCCAACTGCAAACATCTTCCCCATCTATTCCTATTGGGAGACTCCCACTTTGGCTGAAATCATCGTTGTGACATCCGGCAAGGGTGGCGTCGGCAAGACGACCACATCCGCCAGCGTCGCATGCGGCTTGGCCCGCCGAGGCAAAAAGGTTGCCGTTATCGATTTCGACATCGGCCTGCGCAACCTCGACCTGATCATGGGCTGCGAGCGCCGCGTCGTTTACGACTTCGTCAACGTCATTCAGGGCGACTGCACGCTCAAGCAGGCGTTGATCAAGGACAAGCGCATCGAGAGCCTGTTCGTGCTGGCCGCCTCGCAGACGCGCGACAAGGAAGCGCTGTCGATGGAAGGCGTGCGCAAGGTGTTCGACGAGCTGATCGAAGACGGCTTCGAATACATCATTTGCGATTCGCCGGCCGGCATCGAAAAGGGCGCGCACCTCGCGATGTACTACGCCGACCGCGCCATCGTGGTGGTGAATCCGGAAGTCTCCTCGGTGCGCGATTCCGATCGCATCCTCGGCCTGCTCTCCAGCAAGACGCAGCGCGCCGAGAAGGGCGAGACCAAGGTGCAGGAGCATCTGCTGCTGACCCGGTACAGCCCGCGACGCGTCGCCACCGGCGAAATGATGAGCGTGGCGGACGTGAAAGAAATCCTGGGTCTGGACGTGATCGGGGTCATTCCCGAATCGCCCGATGTGCTCTCGGCGTCCAACGCCGGCACGCCGGTGATCCTGAACGAGCAGAGCGACGTCTCCAAGGCCTACGAGGACGCGGTCGCGCGCCTGATGGGCGACACGTTGCCCCTGCGGTTCCTCGAAGAACCCAAGCGCGGCTTCCTGGCCCGCATGTTTGGAGGTTGAGAATGGGACTGCTCGCATTTTTTCGCCGCTCCCAGCCGACCGCCAACGTGGCCAAGGAGCGGCTGCGCATCATCGTCGCCCAGGAGCGCACCGCGCGTGGCGGCCCGGATTACTTGCCGACGCTGCGGCGTGAGCTGCTGGAAGTCATCCGCAAGTACATCAACGTCGATCCGGACGCCGTGCAGATGAATCTCGAGAAGGAAGACGGCCACGAGGTGCTCGAATTCACCGTGGCGCTGCCGGAGAAGAGCAAGGCCTGAAGCTCAGGTCGGATCGGGCAGGACGCCCGATCCTCGCGTGAGACGCGTCGTTGTTTCAGCTCGCCTGACGCAGGCGTTCTTCTTTGTACAAAGCGTATTCTTCGCCACGGGCGCGGGCCACGCTGGGCCGCTGCAACATGCGGTCGAAGTAGCCGCGCACCGCCGGCCAGGGTTGTAAATCGACGCCCGCGGCCTCGGACCAGTTCAGCACCGTCGTGAGATAGGCGTCGACGATGGAAAATCGCTCGATCGCGTATTCATGCGTCGCGAAGTGATCTTCCAGCAGAGCGAAGCGCGACTGAACCTTAGAGCGCGCATATTCCTTCGCGGCGTCGGAGGCCTTGCGATCCAGCAACGGCCCATAGATGGCCTTGTGCAACTCCGTGCCGATGAAGCCCAGCCACTGCTGCATGCGGGCGTGCTCCAAGCCCGAGGTCGGCGCCAGCTTCGCCGCTGGGAATTGGTTCGCGACGAACTGCAGGACGGCGGTGTTCTCGGTGAGCACGGTCTGGCCGTCGATACCCAGCGCCGGCACCTGCATCAACCGGTTGATTTCCGCGAAGTCGCGGCCGCTGGCCACGAGACGCTTGGATTTCAGATCCACTTGGGTGAATTCAGCGGTCGCGCCGGCCTCATAGAACGCGATGCGGGTGGCGAGCGAGCAGGCGAGGGGAGCGAAGTACAGATTGAGGGTCATGATGGCCTCCGTTGGCGGCGAGTTTTTGTACCGTTCGATATATAATTCTCCCGCCGACCGCCGCCGGTCAAGCTTTTTATGCGAAATGGTACATAAAAAAATCACCCGCGCCCGGGGACGACCTCGGGCCTACGATCCCGCCACCGCGCTGACTGGCGCGCGAGACGCGTTCTGGCGCCAGGGCTATTCCGGTACATCGCTGGAAGTATTGAGCGACGCCACCGATATGAACCGCCCGAGCATGTACGCCGCCTTCGGCGACAAGCGCGCGCTGTATCTGCAGACCTTGGATCGGTACATCGCCGAGTCCGACATCAACATCGCGCGCGTGCTGGATCGGGAGCGTCCTCTGGAGGAGGTGCTGCATCGGTTTTATGACCATGCGATCGCGAGTTATCTGGATACTGGCGGCGCTCCGCGCGGCTGCTATTTGATTGCCACAGCCACCACCGAAGCTGCTCACGACGCTGAGGTAGGCAAGAAATTGTTAAACGCGCTCCGCGGCTTCGAGCGTGCGATCGAAGAGCGCCTGAGCGATGCAAAGATCGCGGGCGAGCTGGACGCCGCGGCCGATCCAGCCGCGCTAGCGATGATTGCTTCATCGGTGCTGTACACGATCGCCATTCGAGCGCGGGCCGGCGAATCGCGAGCTGGGCTCAAAGCCATGGCCGATACAGCTATCAAACTGATCTGCGGCAACTTTCGACCGGGGGTCGAACGCTCGGCCAGCGCACGTAGCCGCAGCCGAGGAACCTGAGCTACACTGCGTCCCGTTCCACCAGGCAGCGACTGTTTGACCGTGACCGCCCACCGTTTCATCGGAATTCAAATTCGCCGCCCGGCATCCGCGGATGCCGGGGTGTCGATGCGAATTGCGAATTCAGGTGAATCAGAGGCGATCAATCATGCAAGTCGGCAATGCAGCTCTGCGGCTCAAAGCGGTGGTGGAAGCGGATCCGGGCTCCCTGGTCCGGGTGCTGCAGTTCTTCCAGGCGCGTAATCTCATCCCGCGCAGCGTCGCGAGCGAGCGGCTCGGCGACGAATATCTTCAGATCCAGATCGAGCTGGACCCGGCCGAACTGGCCGCCGACGGCTTTCGCGTGGTCGTTTCCAAGATCAACGAGCTGCCCATCGTGCTGGCGGCCGTGGCCTGCGAATAATCTCTCCTGAATCAACGCCCTGATCGGGCGTTCGACCCTGACGGCCGACGCCTTGTCGGAATCCGTCATACTGCTTCGTCCTTGCTTACAAAGGAGCCAACCTCATGCTGTATGCGGTCATTTGCTACAACTCCGAAGCCGTCGTCGGCGCCTGGTCGAAGGAAAAAGACGACGCGGTGATGAAGCACCATCAGGGTGTCATGGCCAAGCTCGCCGGACAGGGCAAGCTCGGGCCCGTGGCGCGCCTGATGCCGACGACCACGGCTACGACCATTCGTAGCGGTCGTGAAATGGTGGTGCTGGACGGCCCGTTCGCGGAGACCAAAGAGCAAATGCTCGGCTTCTACTTGTTCGATTGTGAGTCGCTGGATGAAGTCATCGCAGCGGCTCGTGAGCTGGTTCACGAGCCAGGCTGCGTCGAGATTCGTCCGGTGATGTATTTTCATCCCGGCGTACCGGGCTTGGCAGGCGAAGTGGCGAGCGGTCGTTGAGTGACCTCGTATGACTGACCTGGCGTGGATAGATGCAGCGATGACGTCGGCGCGGCCGCAGGCCGTGGCGGCACTACTGCGCTATTTCCGAAATCTGGAGACGGCGGAGGAGGCGTTTCAGGAAGCGTGCCTCCGCGCTCTGCAGAAGTGGCCAGTCAACGGCCCGCCGCGCGATCCCGCGGCGTGGTTGATCCTGGTCGGGCGCAATTTCGCGCTCGACGAGGCCCGTCGTCGCAGCAAGCAGCAGGCATTGCCGGATGAGGACGTTCTATCCGACACCGACGATGCCGAGACTGCCATGGCCGACCGACTGGACAGCGAAGATTATAGGGACGACGTGCTACGGCTGTTGTTCGTCTGCTGTCATCCCGATCTACCCGCGAATCAACAGATCGCACTCGCGTTGCGCATCGTCTCGGGCCTGTCGGTGCAGGAGATCGCTCGCGCTTTCCTGGTCGGCGAATCAGCGATGGAACAACGTATCACGCGCGCCAAGCGCCGCGTCTCGCAGGCCGATGTGCCGTTCGAAACGCCAGGCGCCGTGGAGCGAGCGGAGCGTCTGTCCACCGTCGCGGCCATGATTTATCTGCTGTTCAACGAAGGCTATTCGGCCAGCGGCGGCGAGTTGCACATTCGCGAGCCGCTGTGCGAGGAAGCGATCCGGCTAGCTCGTCTGCTGTTGCGATTGTTTCGAGGCGATCCGGAGATTCTCGGGCTCAATGCGCTGCTGTTGTTACAGCACGCGCGTGCGCCAGCGCGGCTCGATGCGGATCAAAATATCGTGTTGATGGAGGATCAGGATCGTCGCTTGTGGCGGCGGGAATTGATTGCCGAGGCGTTCGCGCTGCTCGACAAGGCGGTTCGTCTGCAACAGCCCGGCCCGTATCAGATTCAGGCAGCCATCGCCGCCGTTCACGCACGTGCGCCGCGCGCCGAGGATACGAACTGGCACGAGATCGACCGCTTGTATGCATTGCTCGAAGCGATCCAGCCTTCGCCGGTTGTGACTTTGAATCGCGCTGTCGCTGTCATGAAGTGCGACGGACCGGCCAAGGCGTTGGAGATGATCGAGCCTTTGGAGTCGGCGCTGTCTGGCTACTTCCATTTCCATGGCTTGCGCGGCGGCTTGCTGATGCAGCTCAACCGCAACGCCGAAGCGCGCGTGTCCTTCGACAAGGCGATCTCACTCGCGAATACCGCCGCTGAAGCAGCGCACATTCGCACGCACTTGGATAAGTTGATGGAAGAGGGCCGGAAGGGAAAGAAGCACTAGGACGAATTGCGAGCGGCCTTCGGATCGACATACGCGATCTGCTGGCCGCGCATGTCGTACGCTTGCTCGTTCACGTCGCCACCGAATAAATCCTGCGGCTCGATCTTCAGCTTGTCACGCAGGCGATGCATCGCCTGATCGTGCGACTCTACCTCGCCGCTCGCCAGAATGTGCGTAACCGACTCGCCGCGCCTGACGAGCTCGCGAGCCACCAGAATCGTGCGATGGCAATCGAGAGGATCCTTCTCGGCGCACATGATCGCGACCGTATGTGTCTTGGCCGCGGCGAGCAGCCGCTCGATGCCTTGTCGGAAAAGATCGGTCGCCGCGAGCTTGCGGTAGCTGACTCGCCCATCCTCATAGCACGAGCGATCTTTGCTACGAGCGCCGAGCTCCTCGCCCAGGAACAAATAGTCGATGCCCTGCTCGCTAAGCGCCGCCGCCAGGGCGTCGCGCCGGAACTGCGGGTTGAAACGGCTGTAAGGCGTTGATCGCACGTCCGCCAGCAGGTTCACGCCCTGGGTTTGCAGCAGCCCGAGGAACTGCCGCAATGGATGATTGGAATGGCCTACCGTGTAGATCACAGTCATAGATCCCAGTCATAGATCCCAGTCATAGATCGATGTCGGCCCGCAATAAATCCTGACCACGCTGTCGAAATCGCCGCCGGCCGGCCGTCCTTGGAGTATCAACCCCGAACCGCCAGCGGAGCAGCGCGATGAAGAATAACCGAATCGTATCCCGGGCAGAGTGGCTGGAAGCCCGTAAGCAGCATTTGCAAAAGGAAAAGGAGCTCACGCGGCTGCGCGATCAGTTGAGCGCCGAGCGGCGCGAACTTCCATGGGTGCGCGTCGACAAGCCGTATGTGTTCGAAGGGCCGCAAGGTCGCCGCACATTGGCGGACCTGTTCGACGGCTACAGTCAGCTCATGACCTATCACTTCATGCTGGGGCCGGAATGGAAGGAAGGCTGTCCGAGCTGTTCGTTCCTGGCCGACCATATCGATGGCGCGCTGATCCATCTCAAACAGCGCGACGTGAAATTAATGGCGATCTCGCGCGCTCCGTATGCGCGGATCGCACCTTTCAAGCGCCGCATGGGCTGGCAGTTCGACTGGGTATCCTCGTACGGCAGCGACTTCAACTTCGACTTCCAGGCGTCGCACACGCCGCAGGACATTTCCAACAACACGGCTCAATACAACTACGACCCGCTGGAGTATCCCGCCGAGGAGACGCACGGCATCAGTGTCTTCTACAAGGACGAAGCCGGCAACGTCTTCCATACCTATTCGAGCTACGCGCGCGGCTGCGAGCCGCTCGTCACAACTTATAACTTTCTGGATATCGCGCCCAAGGGTCGCGACGAAGGCGCATTCGACTTCCCCATGGCGTGGGTGCGCCATCACGATCGCTATGATGTTTCAAGCGAGGTGACCGTCTGATGTGCCCTGCATGTTTCGCCGCGGCCGCGTGGATTGCCGCAGGGGCCGGCTCGGCTGGTGGACTGACCGCCTTCGTCATCACTCGTCGCCGTTCGCGGGCTAACTCTCGACCAGCTCCACATGATGTGGCGGAGAGACAGCGAGCTCGGCCCAGTCCAGCTCCTGCTCCAGCGCATGAAACACGTCATCATCAATGACGCCTCCGCTTCTGAGCTCGGCCAGCTTGGCGCGCTTTGCCGCGATGTTGAGGCGACGTAGGGCGTCGAACTCGCTGGACTCGCGAGGATGGTCGCCGGCTTCGGCGATCTTCCTTTCTTCTTCGTAGGCTTCGCGAATGCGGGCTGCGACGTCATCGTCGCGGTCCGCCATGCTTTGAACGGCAGCATCGAGCAGGTGCAATCTCGCCGCCGCGACTTCCTGAGCAAACGAACGATCCGGCGGAAAGGACAGGAATCGGATCAGCGGCCGCAATGTCAACCCTTGCACCACCAGCGTGCCGAGCACGACGGCAAACGCGCTCAGCACGATCAAGTCGCGCTCTGGGAACGAGCTGGGCAGAGACAGGGCGGTGGCCAATGTCACCAGACCTCGCATGCCACACCACGAGACGAGCACGGCCTGCGCGCTTCCGGTCCGGGCTTGCTTGCCGCGCTGTTTCGCAACGAGAGCGCTCACGCGTGTGTACGACATGACCCACGCGAACCTCACCAACACCACCAAGCCGAACACGATAGCGGCGAAGCTGAACGCTTCCGAGATCTCAGACGGATTCAAGCGGCTGACGATCTCGCTGGCCTGCAAGCCCATCAGGAAGAACGCGAGCACGTTCAACAGAAACACGACCGCTTCCCAGACCGCGTAGGTATGCACTCTTTCGCGCGGCGGCGTGCGCGCGGGCAGCAAGTGAGCAATGGTCATTCCATAGGCGACCACGCACAGGATGGCTGACAAGTGCAGATGCTCGGCGACGATCCATGCGCCGAACGTGACCACGAAGCCCAGCAATGTGGCGCTCAGCGTGCCGGACATCCAACGCATCATCCACGCGAGGGTCAGGCCAAAAGCGATGCCCAGCAGAATGCCACCCGGCACGGCGAGCGCGAGCTCGGGAATGACCTGAATGGCAGGCTCATCGGAAGTCGCGACGTTCACGGCCGCGGCGAAAATCAACAGGGCCACGCCGTCGTTGAGCAGACTTTCGCCTTTCAAGACGCTGACCATGCGACGAGGCAGTTCGGCGCGCGCCAGCATGGCGGCGGCAGCCGCTGCATCGGGAGGTGCGACGATCGCTCCGAGCGCGATGGCGGCAGCCCACGGCATGCCTTGCAACGTGACTGCGGTCCAGGCTACTGCGGCCGTTGTGAGAATCACCGCGATCCCGGCTAGCGCCACCAGTGGTCGCCAGTTACGCCGCAGCTCCCTAGGCGGCAGGTCGAACGCCGAGTCCAGCAATGCCGGCGCGATAAACAGCGCTAGCGCCAGCTCGGGCTGGATGACGATGTGCGGAGCCCAGGGCAACAACGCCACCACCACGCCGGCGATGGCCAGCATGGTGGGATAGGGGATGCCGAAGCGTCGCGTCACCTGCAACAGCAGGATGGCGACGAACAGCAGCATCAGCAGAGTCTCGAAAAAGGCCATGGCCTGCTCCGGCGCTAGGTTTGAGGCGGGTTACATTCCAACATGCAGGCGGTCTTGACTCTAATTTTATGAACGTCGCCAGCGGCGCCGGTAGAGTGGCGACCTGCAATCGATAACCACGATCCGAGGCGGGGTGGCTGAATGATCAACTCACTGGCGAAGCTTCTAGTGGCCGTGGCCATGGCCGGCACGCTCACCGCATGCGGCAGGGGCGAGGAGATTGCCGCATGCGGTGAAGACGAGTCAGCTGCCGACGCGCCAGCCGAGGCGGCCAGCCCGATCAAGCTCACCGCCGGCATTCAGGACATCATGCTCGACATGATCGACCCATCGGCGGATTTCCTCTGGGAATCGGTCAGTGTCACCGAGACCGCCCAAGGCGTGGAAGAAAAACAGCCGCGCACCGACGAGGAATGGGCCGAGGTCCGCAAGCACGCCATCATCCTCGCCGAGGCCGCTAATTTGATCCTGATGGAAGGACGCCACGTCGCGCGCGAAGGCAAGGTGCTCGGCGATCACGGCACGCCCGGCAATCTCACCGCCGAAGAAGCGGAGAAGGCTATCGCGGCGGATCGCGCCACTTACGAGGGCTTCGGCCAGGCGTTGCACGACGTCGGCGTCGCCTTTCTCGAGGCGGCCGAGGAGCGCAACCCGAAGGCCATCATGGATGCGGGCGAAACCATGGATCAGGTGTGCGAAGGCTGCCACCTGAAGTTCTGGTATCCCGGCCAGAAGATTCCGGCGTTCCCCGATCAAGCGCCCGAAGCCCACTGAGGCGGACGCGACTATTTGAAGCGGCCGATCCAGGTGTCGAAGTCGTTGAGCGCCGACGCGAGGTGCTTGCGCGTGTCCTCGTTGACGAGTTTGCCGCTGCCATCGAAGAGGTCGCCGGCGCCGGCAAGATAAAGCTCTGGTAACGGCATCACGGGCACGCCGATGACAGACAGACCGAGGCGGAGTTGTTGATGGGCCGCCATCGCGCCGAGTTTGCCGGGCGTGAGTGACATGATCATCGCGGGCTTGCCCTTCCACACGCTTTCCTTCATCGGCCGCGAGCCGACGTCGATCGCATTCTTCAACGCGCCCGGCAGGCCGCGGTTGTACTCGGGCGTGATGAATATGATCGCGTCAGCGCTTTTCACCTGATTACGGAAGGTGACCCACTGCGTCGGCGGCGTCGCCGTTTCAAGATCCTGGTTATAGAGCGGCATCTCGCCGATGCCGATCTCGGTGAGCTTGAACGACTGCGGCGCGAGCTCGACTACCGCTTGCGACAGCAGCCGCGTGTAGGCGCCTTTGCGCAGGCTGCCGACGATGAATCCGATGTTTCTCATAAGGGCTCCCGGTCAAGGTGGGGTTTGATGAGGCACGCGTCGCAAGAGGTTCGTCTGATAACCGAGCTTGCGTACCCGCTGCACCAGCGAGTCGTAGTCGCTGGCTGAAATGTTCGGCGTCCGCGCCAGGATCCACACATAGTCCCGCTGCGGGCGGGCCACGATGGTTTCTCGATAGTCCGCATCGAGATGCACGATCACGTAGTCTGCCTTCACCGGCCACATGAACTGCATGCCCCACTCGGCATTGCTGACAGTGTTGCGGACGAAGCCCGTGGGCTTGTACGTTTTCAGCGGTCCGTCGGGCGCATCCTGATTGAACGTGAAGGTGGTGGCGATGGTGCCATCGGCCTGCAACTGGTACGACTCGATGGCGTTGTACGCCCCCTTCTCGATGAAGGTGGGGATGTGCGCAATGACATACCAATCGCCCATGAAGCGTTGCAAGTCGACCTTCGCCACGGGCCGCAGCGGCGGCTGCGTCGGCGTCGTCTTGCAGCCGGCCAGCACCATGCAAGCGCCGAGCAGAACGCATTGGAGCAGCCGGTGAACGATGTTCTTCATGACCCACCCATCTTATTATCGAAACACTCGGAGTCGCCATCGGGGATTCGGCGTCGTGTCAGGGTCGGATGTGAGTCGGAGGCTTTATGCATCTCGCTGGGGCTGGCCGCGCGTTGTTGGTTGGTTTCGGGGCAATGACCTCGGTGAATGCCGTCGCCGCCGAGGCGGACATTGCTTCACTGGCGTGGCTCGCTGGGTGCTGGCAGTCCGAGAAGGGCGAGCCCGGCTCGGGTGAGCATTGGCTGCCGCCCGCCGGTGGCGCCATGTTCGGCGTGAGTCGCACGGTGAAGAACGGCAAGACAGTGGAGTTCGAGTTTGTTCAGCTGCGAGTGAACGCGGACGGCAAGCTGGTGTTCATTGCTTTGCCTTCCGGACAAAAGGAAGCCACGTTCGTGGCTTCGGCGCTTGACGATCGCTCGGTGACTTTCGAGAACCCGCAGCACGACTTTCCTCAAAAGGTCATCTATCGATTGCAGCCCGACGGCCGGCTCGTCGCGCGCATCGAAGGCACTCGCGGTGGAGCGCTTCGCGGAGTGGATTTCCCGATGAAGCGCGTGGCTTGCGAAGCGTTGGCCGGGGCTAGCGGGCCACCGGCGTCAGCAGCAGGTCCTGATAATCGAAACTGAAGTCCGCCATCGGCGAGATGGCTTGCAGTTTGGCGTGGTCGATGCTGCCGTCGGGTTTCAGTGAGAAAGTGACGTAGGCGTCTTCCATGCGGCGGTCGGTGAAGCGCGTGCGGAAAGTGTCGAAGCGGACATGCTCCAGCGGGCCGCTCATGCCGGGCGAGACCTTGAAGTCGATGTGCAAAGCGCCGCTGTTGTGCGTGATCGTCACATCGCCGTACCAGGGGTCGCGATACACACCCGCATAGGCCTGCGGCTCGAGCGAGGGGCCCTTGGTCGTGTGTGGTCCATTGTCATTGTCGGCGGCATCGAGCACGCGAATCGCGGCGGCTACCTTTGCTTTATGCGCCTCTGCAAACGCGCTCACCCAATCGGTCTTGGCGAAGCCGAGATAATGATCGAGCAGGTGATAGGCTATGGCTTCGCGCGCCTCGGTGTCTTCCGAGTTGATCATGACGATGAAGCCGACATTCTTTTCGGGGATCAGGAAGGTCACCGACGCGGCTCCTTCCAGGAATCCGCTGTGAGTGACGACGCGGTGGCCTCGATAGTCCTGAATGTTCCATCCCAACGCATAGGTGTGGAATGTCGGCTGAGTCGCTGCGATGGCTTTGTGCTCCGTGCTGATCGGCACGAGTACTTGCGGCGTCCACATTTCTTTCGCCGTCGCTTCGCTGAACAGGCGGGAGTTGCCCATCTCGCCCCGATCGAGTTGCACTTGCAGCCAGCGCGCCATGTCGTGCGGGCTCGCATTGATGCCGCCGGCCGGCGCGGCGTTGTCGACGCCGGGCGCAATTGAGATCGGCTCGACATCGCCGCCGACGTTTCGCGCGCGCCCGTTGAGGCGGGTGTGGGGCCAACTGCGATTGTTCGATTTGATCCTCGAAACGGAAGGGGCGGATTCGTTCATACCGAGCGGCTTGAAGATGCGCTCGACGATGAAGTCTTCCCACGACTGGCCGCTCGTCTCTTCGATGACCCGCCCCGCGACGATATAAAGAATGTTGTCGTATGCGTAACCGCTTCGGAAGCTCGTGGCCGGCGGGATGTAACGCAAGCGATGCACGAGGTCCTCGCGTGACACCGTCGATTGCGGCCAGAACAACAAATCGCCCGCGCCCAGCCCGAGGCCGCTGCGATGGACCAGCAGGTCTCGTAGGGTCATCTCATGCGAGGCATACGGGTCGTACATTCGAAAGCCGGGCAGGCGATCGGCAACTTTGTCATCCCAGCCCAGCTTGCCTTCATCCACCAGGATCGCGAGAGCAGTGGCAGTGAACGCTTTGCTGTTCGAAGCAATCGCGAACAACGTGTGCTCGTCCATCGCTGCGGTTTCTCCCAGTTTCCGCACACCATATCCCTTGGTCAGCGGCTCCCGCCCCGGCTCGACCAGCGCCAGCAATGCTCCGGGCACCTGGAATCTCTGCATGGACTTCTTCACCACCGCATCGAGATCCGCGGGCGGCGCCGCCGTCGCCGGCATCACGAACGCGATGGAGCAGAGGAGCGCGGTGACGATGCGGGTTTGTATTTTCATGCGCCTGTCCTGGTTGAAGCGCCGTATTGTAATGACTGCGCCGATCAGTTCACGCCCGCGGCGTTATGGCTGGCATCGTCGTTTCGCATAACCCCTCCCACGCGCCGAGCGGCAGCACGTCATACTTGAGCCGTATGCGCGACCCGAGATCGCAATCCATCTCACCTGCCCGGCAAATCTTGCGTGGTCTGTTCGAGCTTGGCCGCGTCCCGCGCTCAGAGACTCGCCGCTGAGCAGCTGTGGCCCGCCATCGCCGCCGTCGAGCGCCTCGCGTACCGCTCCCTCTCATCCTGCTGGGCACTCGAGCGACTCGGTGGCCAAGCCGCTCGCGAGGCGGCCGCATCCATGTTCGCTAATGACGGCGCAGCTCCCGTTCGTGGAGCGCTGGATGAATTCATCGGAACTATATCGAGTGGCAAAGCGCAATCGCCTCTGCAAACAATGCCACACGTGCTGGAAGCAGAGCTGATCGACGTGCACGAGTTCCTCCGAAGGTATGAACTGCCGGGCCCGAGTGCATGACGCACCCCATGGATCGCGCGCCCGTTCTTCACTCCGTCGATGTCGCTCGCCCGAGCCACCGCATTACGTTGAGAACGAACTGATAGTTCTGCTCGGCTCCAGGCGTGTTCATGCCCACGGGCTCCTGTTTCGGGCCGCCGCGCTGTGCGGTGAACATTGCGGCCTCCCCGAACATAGCCACTCGGCCTTTGCCGACCGTCAAGATTGCGCCTTGGGCTGAACCACCGATCGGAAGGCCGGGCTTTTCTAGATCGGGCCCTCGCGGACCAAACCGAACGCTTTGGCTAATGCCGACGCGGCATTCGAGAACGGCGGATGGTCGGCGACGATCAGCAAGGCCCCTCCCTGCGTCACCCACGCATGAACGGCGCGGATCTCGCGATCGGACAAGGCCGATTCGTTCTGCTGGCCGCTCGGGTCGACCATTGCATTCACGATCACCAGAACATCCGCGCCAGCGAGACTCTCCACAGAGAGCGTCAGTTCCGATCGCTCCACCTGAAACCCATCACGACGCAACAGGCTGGCGAATGGCGCGTAACGACCCTCCAGCGTGTGGTAATTCCTATGCGCTTCATCGATGCGAACGACGGGGCCGCTGCCGAACGAGAAGGCAGGATGTGGTATCGCCGGCGCGTAGTTAACATCTGCAATGGGCGCCTGGGCGTGTGCGATCTGCGCTATGCTGATCGCCGATAGAACAACCCCAACGATCCCTTGCCGATACATCGCTTGTCGTCCCTTCCGAATCAAGGATTCCTGTAAGCATGGATTCTACGATGTTGGAGTGTCGACCGTCAGGTCGATGGCAGCGGGGTGCATTCTTGTCGGTCGGAACCTGAGATGAGCGTTCGTGGAAAAAGCGTCATGCAGCTGCCGTCACGAGAAACGACGGTGAAGCAATTGATATATCGAAGCAGCCCGCAATGAAATTCTTGGCGACGCGTTTCCGCGGAAACGTCGAATGTAAAATTCGGCCTTGCGCAGGTGGCGCATGACGTCCGGATCTACTCACGATGCGGAGCCGCGAGCCAATGCCGCCGCCTCGCTTAAGGTGATTCCCGCGACAAGCGGATCGGCGTGGCGGTGGGCCAGGCGCCACTGAGTGCCCTCGCGGCGATAGACGAGGGTCACGCGAAGCTGCCAGTCCTGCAACGGCAGGCCGCCGACTTCGGCGCGCGCCTTCTCGATGACGGCCAGAACGATCATGTCAGGCGAGGCGTAGGACTCGACCACCTCTTGTTCCAGCGTGCCGTTCTTGAAGAAGCGTGACATCGCCTTCCAGGTTTCGCTCGTGATGTCAGAGCTGCGCGATGGCGTGCCGCCGAAAGGTGACATCAGAGTGAAGGCGTCGCTGAGCTCGATGAGCCTACGGTACTCGTCGACGTCTCCGCGCATCAGCGCGGCATTCGCTTCCTTAGATCGCTGGATTAACGACGCTGCCGTTTGTTCCAAAGCGGCGTGGTCGGGCGGGCCAGATGCAGCTGTGATGGCTGTCAGAGAAGCGATGCCTGCACCAGCGGAGGCGAGCACGGAACGTCGTGAAGTTGGCACTGTGGATCTCACTAAAGTGGGCCGGTCGGCAGGCAAGATCACATTCGGAGGCTGCTGAATCAAATGATATGATTTCAGCGATATGCTGAATCCAGTCGATCTGGCGCGCGCCGATCTGAACCTGCTCGTGCTGTTCGAAGCAGTGTTGGCTGAACTTCACGTGGGCAAGGCGGCGGAGAAATTGCACCTGACGCCGTCGGCGGTGAGCCACGGCCTGGGCCGGTTACGCCAGCTGCTCAACGATCCGCTGTTCCTGAAAACACCCAAAGGTGTCGTCCCGACCGAGCGAGCCCTCGAACTGTCGGCGCATATCGCGGATATCCTTGCCCGCGTGCGCAGTGTTGTCTCCGTAGCCGGGCCGTTCGATGCTGCGACATCCACTCGTCGCTTCACTATTGGCGCGCCCGATGGCGTCTCGGCCGTGCTGCTGCACCCACTGCTGGCCGAATTGCGGCCACAAGCTCCGGGCGTCGACGTGAGCGTGCGTCAGTTGCTTCCTGTGCGCGAAGAGACTTCGCCGGAGCGTGCTTGGCGCGGAGCGCTCGAAGATTTGGAGTCGCGCGCCATAGACATCGCGGTGGTTCCGTTCGAAGAGATACCGGCGCGTTTCGAAAAACGCCTCATATATAACGAAGATTTCGTGATCGTCACGCGCAAAGGGCATCCGTTCGCTGCCGATCCGACGCTCCGGCGATACTGCGAGTCACAACATATCATTGTCTCGCACGGCGGCGACTCCCACGGATTTGTCGACGATCACCTGGCGAAACAGGGCCACTCGCGTCGTGTCGCGCTGACGGTTCCAAACTTCATGTTCGCTCTCACCGTCATCGCCGAGACCGATCTCATTTCAGCGTTACCACGCCGGTTCGCGGACCTGTACGCAGCCCGCTTCGACCTTGCGACAACGCCGCTTCCATTGCAAATGCCGAGCTTCCGGCTCAATGCCGTCGTTCCCAAAGCTGCTCTGACGGACGCCGGCGTCGCCTGGATCCTCGATTTGATCGAAAGCTGCAACTTCTCCTCGCAGGGGCTCGCAAATAACACGCCTTCAAGAAAGAAGGGACCGTCTGCTCGTTCCAAGCTGACGCGTCGCGCCCGCAGGCGTTAGCGTTCGTTTCACTTCGTGGGGCACTGCCTCGCGGCCAGCTTCCGACCAACACGGTCGATGCCATCGATCACGGGCAGCAGCTCGCGGGCGTTCAGGCGCGGCCGAGCAGCTGCGCCGTCAAGCCGATAGCAGCTGGCGCATTCTTATAGATTCGACCTAGGCGTTATGAGCAAACGCGCCGTCGTGAGACGGAATGGTGGGCCCGGCAGGATTCGAACCTGCAACCAAGGGATTCACTTCTGCCCCGATGTTTCCAAAGGGAGTGGACTATCTCTTCACCCGCGCCGGCAGAAAAATTCCGCGGCGGCGGTGGGGTGCGGGACGCTCCAGCCTGTGATCAAGGGCGCTTCCGAGATCGAGCCTGGCGGTGTGCCGCCCGGATCGAGCTCGAGCCCTCAGGTAGTCTCTGCACCTTCCGGCGGTGTACCGCCGGCTTGGCTCAGGGTTGCCAGGCCGTCCCGTGGGGGAAGGCGGAAGGGTTCCCTGAATTCATCCCGTCCACTTCGCGGCTTTCGCGCACGAAGGCACCTTTTTTTCGATGAGTCCCCTGCACTAACCGTTGTGCTACAGGCCCATGTCGTCGAGCCGGTGATTCTAGCAGCCGGCGAGCGAGCCGCCCAGATATCCACAGAAGCGGTGGATAACTTCTGCATAACCGAGGCTTGACTTCGCGTATTCGCGGCGGATCATGGCCTGAGCGTTGGATTGGTCGTTCGGTGATCAACGCCGGTCGATCCTTGAGCAACGACTGCGAAGGGGGCCATTGTTCCGGCTCGGAACGACGGCGCACCAAAAAATTAAGACGGACTCAAGAGCGGAGGTCGCCCCCATGGCGAACGCTGCGTTGGCGAAGTGTGCGCTCGCGCTATCAGGGCTATTACTGCTGGCGCCCTGGCAAATGGCCGCTGCCTCCGAGGCCGAAGCGGTCCGGCCCAAGCGCAAACTCGACGTCTGGTACGTCGCCACGCCCCACGAAGTCGTCGACCGCATGCTCGACGAAGCCAAGATCCGCCCCACCGACGTGGTCTACGATCTCGGTTGCGGCGACGGTCGCATGGTGATCGCCGCCGCCAAGAAGTTCGGCACGCGCGGCGTCGGCGTCGATCTCGATCCTGTCCGCATCAAAGAAGCGCGCGCGAACGCCAAGGCGGCTGGCGTCGAGCAACTGGTGACTTTCCGCGTCGGCGACATGTTCGAGACCGACCTGCGCGAAGCCAACGTCGTGCTGTTGTATCTGCTGCCGGAGCTGAACCGCCGCTTAAAGCCGAAGTTGTTCGCCGAGCTGCCGCCGGGTGCGCGCGTCGTTTCGCACGATTTCGACATGGGCAAGGAATGGCCGCCGGATCGTTCAATCAACCTCGGCGCGGACGGTATATATATGTGGGTGATGCCGCCGCGAGCCGAACGGCCCGCTGGAGGCAGTGTTCACAAGTGAAGTGATCGAAGATGAACAATACACACCCGCGAGTGCTGGAACCGATGACTAAGATGGGGCATTCAACGGAGTAATGTTCATTACACGCCCGGCTGTGGGTCCGGGCATCGGAATACAGGCATGCGCCTCGACCTTCCCCGATCAGGATTGCAACAAGCTCGAGAAGCGCTCGTATTTTCTGCCGACGATGAACCGATATCGCGCGACGGCCCGCCGTTGCGTGTGTTGCTGCTGACGTCCGGTCTGGGGCTGGGCCACGTGAGAGCCGCGCAGGCGGTCGCGGCGGCACTGCAGGATCGGGCTGAAATCGCCACGGTGGATTTCTGGTCGCTGATGCATGCCGGCGCCGCGCGCGCCATCCATGCGACCTATCTGGATCTGGTTCAGAACCATTCTGATTTGTATGAACGCCTCTACCATCTGGAGGCGGGCACCTGGCGGCAGGTGTTGGAAAGTCGCTCCGGGCCGCCGCGCGAAGTGCTGGAGGTGTTTCAACTCATCGCGTCGGTGGCCGCCAAGGAGGGCATGAGCATCCCGCGCGGCGGCCGCTACGCGTCTGACAAATTGCTCTATTCGCTGCTGTGTACCTCCATGCCGTACGACGGTGACAGTCTTGCCGGTAATGGAGTGCGCGCGCGCCTCGCGTTATGGAAGTTCACCTGGCTGCGACTGATCCGCCGGCTCGAACCGGCGATTCGAAAATTCGCGCCCGACGTGATCGTCAGCACGCAGATGATTCCCGCCGCCATGGCTTCGTATCTGAAACAGCGCGGCAAGGTGCAGGCGTCCATGATCGACGTGCTCACCGATTTCGGCGTGCACGATTTCTGGAAACAGCGCGGTGTCGATCGTTACTGTGTCGCGCACCAGTCCATCCTGGATGAAGATGACTCGTCAGCGTCATCGCGTGCCGTCGTTACGGGTGTGCCTTTGATGCCGGACTTCGCGTTTCCGCCATCGCAGTCGGAGGCGCGGCGTGAGTTGGGCTTGCCCGAGGATGCGCAGGTCGTGCTGGTGTTGGGCGGTGGGCTGGGTATCAGCGTGGACACGGCAGCCATGTCGCTGCTGCGTCGTCCGAGCTTGACGCATGTGATCGTCATGCCGGGCAAGAACAACAAGGCGCGCACCGCGCTGGATCAACTGGCGGCTCGCAATCCGCAGCGACTGAAAGTGTGCGACTGGACGGATCGCATGGATGTTTATCTGCGTGCGGCCGACATCGTGGTTGGCAAGCCCGGCGGAATCACTGTGGCCGAGGCGCTGGCGTGCGGTCGGCCGTTGCTGGCGACGCGCTCGCTCGGAGGTCAGGAAGGATTCAACGTCGACTTCCTCACGCGTCACGGGGTCGGCGGTTTGGTGGCCGATGGCGAGTTGCTGAATCGCGTGGACGCGCTACTCGGCAATCGTGAGGTATTGCAGAATATGCAGCGCCGCGCGTGGCTGCTCGGGCAGCGCGACGGTGCGGCGAGAGTCGCGGAACTGGCGCTCGACCTGGCTTCTATTCATCGTTCAGTGGCATTGCAATCGCGATGAAACTCCTGCATCGGCTCGCACAGCGCACGCTCGGCCTGGTCGACGCGTGGTACTACCGGCGTTACAAATTGCAAACGCTCGGTCCGGTGCTGTTCATCGGGCGTGCTCAATATCGCGGGCCGGACATGCGTTTCGAGGATGGCACGCTGCTGCGTGACAACGACGTCATCGGGCGCTTGCACTTCAACAATGCGAGTATCGCGGCGTTGGGCGAAGGGTCCATGCATCGGGTTGGTTTTCGTTTTGCCAAGCTGATGCGGGAGTCGTTGCGCAAGCTGGCGGAGGCGGCCCATAACGATCCCGCTTTCGCCGATGTGCGTGTGTTTCAGGGAACGACGTGGATTCCGGCGCATGGCGAGGTGGTCGGATTCGTGAGCACGCCGCTGCCGAAGACGTGGAAGACCAGGTTGCTGTCGGCGCATTTCAAGATGCTCATGTGGGTATTCGCGCCGGCGGCGCGGATTCGGAATCGTGAGCAGGCGGAGCCGCGGTTGTATTGGCTCACGCGGGAAGCGTTGGCGCGGAATCTTGGTAAGTTGAAGGCGGGTTAGTGGTGAGTGCCGATCGCGTCTATCTCACATTCGACGACGGGCCGGATCCTGAGTGGACGCCGCGCGTCCTCGACGCGCTCGAACAGGCTGGAGTGAAGGCGACGTTCTTTGCAGTCGGTCAGTGGGCGCAACGTTCGCCGGAGCTGATGCGCCGGGTTCATGCGGCTGGGCATGCCGTTGGCAATCACACGTTCAGCCATCGTCATCCTTGGTTCATGACCTCGCGAACTGCGCGAGCGCAGGTGCGTGATGGGGCGAAGGCCCTGAGCGATGTGCTCGGCGTAGCCCCTTTGTTTTATCGACCGCCGCATGGTCGGCAACGCGCGTGCATGAGCGATGAGGCGCAGCGTTGCGGCGAGCGAGTGGTGCTCTGGGATGTGAGCGCCATCGATTGGGGGCCGATGGGGTCGGCTGACCATATCGAGAAAAGGCTCGATGCGGTGAAGGGCGGGGACATCGTGCTGATGCACGACGGGCGTAACCAGCATAATCGACCGGACCAGTTGATACAGATTCTCCCGCTGTTCCTGCGCAAATTGGCCGATCGTGGTCTGCGGGCGGGGTTGTTGCCCTCGTAGCCGTTCAATACGATGCCTCATCGCTACAGGATGGGGTGCTCGTCGTGTTCCATAAATGTGTTGCCGTTGTGGTGGCTTGCGTTGCGTGGGCTGCGGCGTCGTTTGGTGCGGAGATTCCTGCCGACTTGCGCAAGGCGGTTGAAGATTACGATCACGCACAAGTGAAAGCGGATGCGGCTGAGTTGCGGCGACTCGTTGCGGAGGATTATGTGCTCGTGAACAGCACGGGCAAGGTGCAGAACAAATCGGAATTGATCGCGGACTATCTCGCGCCTGGCTACAAGATCGAGCCGTTCACGGTGCTGGAGCCGGTGGAGAAGGCATGGAGTGATGGGGCGGTCATGGGTGGGCTGGTGCACCTGAAGGGAACGTCGGAGGGGAAGCCTTTTGCTGTGACCTTGCGCTTTGCCGATGTATGGGCGAAGCGTGGTGGGAAGTGGCAGGTGGTTTATTCGCACGTGTCTGTGCCGCCGAAGTCGTGACGATAGGGATCACGCGTCCAGCTCGGGGTAGTTGCGGAACAGGTCGTCGTTGTTGAAGGCGAGGCGGCGGTTGGAGTCGGTGTAGCGTTTGATGCGGGGGCGGGCGAAGACGGCGTCGTGGAGTTTCATGAGACGTGGATGTTTGCGGAGCGCCTTGGTCGATGTTTTGGGGAAGGCGTAGCGGATGCCTGCCACCGCTTGGGCAAGAGAAAGATCTGCGTAGGTGAGCCGTGAGCCGACCAGCCAGGGGCCGGCGGTGCGGTTGCGGGTTAGCACCTTCTCGAAATAGGCGAAGTATTTCGGGATTCGGTGGTCGCGAAAATCCTGCGCGCGTCGTTTCGCCGCGGCTTTTTGATCTTTGTAGTAGAGGCCGGCGGCGATCGGATGATGAGTGTCATGCGCTTCGACCACCAGATCAGCCACGGTCAGTTGTAGCTGGTGCACCCACAGCTTGCCCGCCTCATCGCGAGGTGCGAGTTTTAGTGGGCCGCCGAGGAAAAGCAGGATGTTCGCCGTCTGGCCGATGAGCTGTTTGCCAGCCTTGAGGAACGGAGGCGCGAAGGGCGGGCGCGGAACGCGAGAACCTTCGAGAAATTTGTTCATGGCAGGTACGCCGCCGTCCGGCTCGAGAGCGATGTCGATGTATTTCGCGCCGCCTTCTTCGAGCGCCAGGCGCACGAATTCGCCACGGCCCTGAATGCCGGGCCAGTAGTAGAGCTCATAAACCATCGTGACCTCCAATCATGTCGGCGACATCATTTCTTTGAAGGCTTCGCAGCCAGATAACGTTCCCATGGCGGCGTCACTCCCAGTTGCTGGGTGAGAAAGTCGACGAAGGCCCGTACGCGAGGCAGGACCATGCGTCGTTGCGGCATGACTGCGTAGATCGCGCTCTCCGGCAGAGAATAGTCCGGCAGGACGAGTTTGAGACGGCCGGCGCGCAGGTCCTCGCACACGTGCCAGGTCGAGTGCAGCGAAATGCCAAGCCCGCCCAGCGCGGCGTCGCGAATCACTTCGCCCAGATTGCTCTTCAGCCGACTTTGCACACGCACGTCGACGGACTGGCCGTCCCGCCCGCGCAAAGACCACACATCGGAGGAATCGCGGCCCACTGCCATCAACAAACATTCGTGCTTGGCCAGGTCCTCCGGTTTCTTCGGCACACCATGACGGCGCAGGTACTCCGGTGACGCGCACAGAACGCGGCGGTTCGAAGCGAGCCGTGTCGCGACCAGTTCAGAATCCTTGAGCGTGCCGATGCGAATGGCCAGATCGAGTCCTTCGCCGACGAGGTCGCGCATTTGATCCGACAGGTCGATATGGAGCCGCAACCGAGGATGGCGCGCCATGAACTGCGGAAGCAACGGCGAAATGTATTGCCGACCGAAGGAGGCGGGAATTGTCACACGCAGCGTGCCCGCGACGCTCTTCGCGGTACTGCGCAGGCTGCTGGTCAGCACGTCCAGCTCTTCCACTAGCGGCCGGCCTTGCTCGGCGAGTGCCAACCCCTCCGGAGTAGGGCGAAGTTGCCGAGTGGTCCGATGCAGCAGTCGCACGCCCAAGCCGCGTTCGAGGCGTTTGAGCCGCTGACTCGCTACGGCCACCGACAGATCCAGGCTGCGTGCGGCGGCGCTGATGGAGCCCAGATCGAGCACGCGCAGGAACAGGTTCAAGTCACCCAGGTGGTCCATGATTTTCAATAAAACGTAGAAAGTGCTGTTCGATGCGCAGGGTTTTAGCACAAAGGCGGACTGCCTAACCTGCATCCCATAGGCCGTTGCGTTGGCAGCGGGCATCGAACAGGAGAGCGAGCATGGAATATCGATTTTTGGGTGCGTCGGGGTTCAAGGTCTCCGCGCTGGGTTTTGGCGCGGGCACATTCGGCGGCAAAGGGCCGCTGTTCAGCGCATGGGGCAACACCGCTGTGGACGAGGCGCGCCGGCTGGTCGATATCAGCCTCGAAGCCGGCTTGAACTTCTTCGACACGGCGGACGTGTATTCCGACGGCGCTTCCGAATCCATTCTGGGTGAGGCGATCAAAGGCCGGCGCGATCGCGTCGTGATCTCGACCAAGCTCACGTTGCGTGCCGGTGACGATCCCAACGCAGTGGGCGCGTCGAAATATCACTTGATCCGAGCGACAGATCTCGCCCTGAAGCGCCTGGGCACCGACTACATCGACCTGCTTCAACTACACCACTTCGATTCGATGACACCCGTCGAGTCCGTGATGTCGACGCTCGACGATCTGGTGCGCGCCGGCAAAGTCCGTTTCATCGGCGCGTCCAATTTCTCGGGCTGGCAGCTGATGAAGTCCCAGGCGGTCGCCGATCGTTACGGGTATTCGCGCTTCGTCGCTAACCAGGCGTACTACTCGCTGATCGGTCGCGACTACGAATGGGAGCTGATGCCGCTCGGTCTCGATCAAGGCGTTGGCGCGGTCGTGTGGAGTCCGCTCGGTTGGGGTCGGCTCACGGGCCGCATCCGGCGCGGTCAGCCGCTGCCGGAATCCAGCCGCTTGCATGCGACCGCAGCTTTCGGTCCGCCGGTGGAGGACGAGCGGTTGTATCGCGTCGTCGATGTGCTCGACGAAGTCGCCGCTGAAACCGGCAAGAGCATTCCGCAAATCGCACTCAACTGGCTGCTGCAACGGCCCACGGTTTCCACCGTCCTCATCGGCGCGCGAGACGAGAAGCAGTTACGCGAGAATCTCGGCGCCATCGGCTGGCAGCTTTCGCCGGAACAAATGGCCAGGCTCGACGCAGTGACCGCGCTGACGCCGCCGTATCCCTACTATCCGTATTGGAATGGACCGTTCGCGGAGCGGGCGCCGCCGCCCGTGCCGGTTCGCCGATAAGTTAAATCGTCGGCGAGACTCAGTTCAGCCGCGCGGGCAAAGCGAGACTCATTACTCAATCCAATCGAGTGACTACAGACCGGGACGAGACCTGATGGCACATTCCGGGGTCTCTCCCACCCGTAGTGACACTGGATGGAGTTTCCGGCAAGCCGTACCGAAGACTCGCGCCCGCGCCGCTGGCAGCCTGGCATGGCGCTGCGAGTGGCCATCGGCTTCGTGGCTGTGGCGCTGACGGTGGTCGTCGCCAACGTCTCGACTCAGCAAAGCGTCCGCGAGGCGCGGGAAAAGGTTCGCGAGCTGCTGGTTCAACACGAGCCGCTCGTGCGAGCGACCGAGTCGCTTGCGGCCGCGGTGTCGATGTACGAGCGCGCGGTCATCGATCAAAGCGACAGCAGCGTCGCCGGACAACAGGCCGTCAAAGCGGCGGCCCAGCGCATGACCGACGCCGCTAACGAATATCGACAGTCGTCGTCGCGCTTTGCCGAGATCGACAGTCCAGCTGCAGCGTTTCTTGCGGAGCTCGATAACTTTCTCGATGAAGGCGACGAGCTCCTTCGCAGCAGCACCGCCCGGCGTGCGCGGCTCCGCGATTACTGGACGCGTTTCGATGCGCTCGAATCGAGCTTGAATGCGCCGCAAGCCAAGGCGGTGCGCTTCGCCGGCGCGGTGTTCGCGAGTGAAAAGTTGATGGACCTGTCGCGCACCCTGGCCGGGGTTCGCGAGCAGGTGAGCGCAGCGCTGGGAGTGTCATCGCCGCGCTCGGTGCAGCTCATCATCGCCAGTGAGAACGCGTTCCGCGCCCGCCTGCAGCAGAATTCTGCCGAGCTGGCGAAGCTGCACGGGCAGGACTGGCTCGATCAGGTCAAAGCCAATTTCAACGCCGTGGTGACCGGCCGTCGCGCCGCGTTCCAAAGCATCGAGACCTTCAACGAGCAGTCGGCGATGTTTCGCGATCAAGCCGCCGAAATCTCCGGCATGGTCGTGACGCAACTGGTGGAGCCTGCGCGACGTGCGTTGGCAGACGCGGATCGTCTGGCCGTGCGTGCATCGGATCGCGCGGACAGTCAGCTGAGCTGGGCCAGCGCGGTCACGTTGATTCTGTTGCTGGTGATCGCATTCGCCACTGTCACGGGCGTGACTGCACCGGTGCGGCGCCTTACCGAAGCGACGCGTCGCCTCGCTGGCGGCGCTGTGCGGACGCGAGTCCTGCGCGGTGGCGTGCGCGAGCTCGATACGTTGGCAGAAGCGTTCAATCAAATGGCCGAGCAACTCCAGCAGGCCCAGAACGCGGTCCGCGTGCATCAGCTGGAATTGGAAGCGCGAGTCGCCGAGCGTACGCAGGAGCTGAATCATCTCGCGCATCACGATCCACTGACCGATCTGCCGAACCGTCGGCATTTACTGGCGCATCTGGAAGATGCCATCGACCGCGCCCGCCTGCGCGGCACGCGTATCGCCCTGTTGTTCATCGATCTGGACAACTTCAAAACCATCAACGACAGCATGGGCCACGCCTTCGGCGACCGCGTGCTGCAAGCGGTGAGCGAGCGGCTGCGCATGAACAGCCTGTTCTCGCGATCTTTCAGTGCGCGCCTGGGCGGCGACGAATTCACGGTTGTTTGCGAAGAAGTAAATCAGCTAGGGGATGTCGAGAGGCTGAGCCGCTCGGTGCTGGAGGAATTCCAGCGCTCGCTGAGCGTGCACGGTCGCGAGCTAAGGATCAGCGTCAGCGTCGGCGCGTGTATCTTCCCGGATCACGCGTCCGACTCTCATGCTTTGCTTCGCGCTGCAGATTCGGCGCTGTTCCGCGCGAAGGAGCTCGGTCGCAATTGCTGGAGTCTGTACGCACCGCAGCTGCTCGAAGCGGCGGCGTCGCGTTTCAAGGTCGAGCAGTCGTTGCGGCGGGCCGTGGAGCAGAGCGAGTTCGAGCTGTTGTATCAGCCCGAAGTCTGCTTCGAGACGTTGGAGACGCACACGGTCGAGGCGTTGCTACGCTGGCGTCAGCCCGATGGCAATGTCGTGTCTCCCGCGGATTTCTTCGCTGTCGCCGAACAGACCGGCCTGATCGCCGACATCAGCGACTGGGCGCTGCGCACCGCCATTCAAACCGCCGCGGTCTGGCACAACGGCCCGTGGCCCAAGGCGCGTGTCGCCGTGAATATTTCTTCGCAGCAGCTGATCAGCTCCAGCTTCGTCACGCGGCTGCAGTCATTGCTTCAGCAATATCGATTGCCGCCGCACTGTCTCGAGATCGAGCTGACCGAGAATGTGCTGCAAACCGGCGCGACCACCATCGCTACGTTGAAACGCCTGCGTGAACTGGGCGTCAGCATCGCGCTGGATGATTTCGGCACAGGTTATTCCTCGCTGACATCGCTGGAGCGATTGCCGCTGACGCGCGTGAAGATCGATCGCAGTCTGGTCACCACCATCGACACGGGTGGACGCTCGTCGGCCATCGTGCGTTCCATCATCGGCTTGTGTCACAGCCTCGGTCTGCAGGTCACCGCCGAGGGCGTCGAGCGGCCGGCGCAGCTGGGCGCGTTGCTCACCGATCGTGGTGTCCAGGTCCAGGGGTATCTGGTCTCACGCCCCATCAACGCGGCCACCGTTCCGGTGTTCGTCGATCAGGCTCGGGCGCATCTGGAACAGTTGATGATCGCGGCCCCGCCGCCGGTGGAAACCGATTCGAACACCACGCGGCTACGTACTTTGCGAGCCGCGACTGCGCGCGGCGCTCGTGCCGCCAGGACTCCCGCCGACGAGAAGTGAGGAACCGACGCCGCCGGTGCGGAGTTTCTGCACCGTCGTCCTTCTTCAAGCATTCGCCCGACAGCGCAGGGGCAAGCTCAGGTGCCGCAGAACCCACTACCCACACGATTGAACGGTCCGTGGGTCACCTTGCTCACGCTCGTGCTGGTCGTTGTCATTCTCTACACCGGCAAGGAAGTGCTGCTGCCAATGGCCTTGGGCGTGGTGCTCGCCTTCGTGCTGACGCCGCTGGTTCGCCTGTTCGATCGTATGCGTCTGCCGCGGTTTGCTGGTGTCGCTCTGACGATGGTGATGGCGCTTGGAGCCGTCGGCGGCGTGAGCTACGTGGTGTACGACCAATTCGCCGAGCTGTCCGGCGAGATCAGCCAGTACACCTCGTCCATGCGCAAGAAGGTCAGCCAGCTGCGCCTCGGCAACGACGCGGCCATTCGGCAGTTCACGCGCACCATGGACCGCGTGACCGAACAGTTCTACAACGATCCCGATCAACGCAACGCGCAGCCGGTGCGCGTCGTACCTCAGAAATTGTCACCTACCGAGCGCTTGCGTGAGACGGCTGCGGCGGCGTTCGAGCCGTTGGCCAGCGCTTTCATCGTCATCGTGCTCGTCGCATTCCTGCTCGGCCAGCGCGAGGATCTGCGGGATCGTTTCATCCGTCTGATCGGCGCGGGCAACGTCACCATGACGACGCGACTCATGAACGAAGCGGCGTATCGGGTGAGTCAGTTCCTGGTGTGGCAGACGCTGATCAACGTGGCCTTCGGTACGTTGGTGGCTCTCGGTTTGTACTGGATCGGCGTGCCGTACGCGGCTCTGTGGGGCGGCATCACGGCGCTGCTGCGTTTCGTGCCGTACGTCGGCACGATCCTCTCGGTGTTGATGCCGGCGGCGCTCGCGTTCGCGACGTTTCCGGGTTGGGCCGAGACCTTGCAGACCCTGGCGCTGTTCCTGACGCTCGATTTGATCACGGCGTATTTCGTCGAGCCCGTGGTGTTCGGGTATCGCACTGGGGTCTCTTCGTTCGCGTTGTTGATTTCAGCGCTGTTCTGGATCTGGGTGTGGGGGCCCATCGGCTTGTTGCTGGCGACACCGCTCACCGTATGTATCGCCGTCTTGGGAAGGCACGTGCGTTCGCTGCGCTTCCTGGCCGTCATCTTCGCGGACGAGCCCGCGTTGATGCCGCACGTTCGTTTCTATCAGCGCCTGCTGGCTCGGGACGAGGACGAGGCCAGCGTGCTGGTGAATCGCAAGCTGCAGGAGCTGGGCCCGATCAGTGTCATCGATCAGATCCTGTTGCCGACGGTGACGCTGGTCCAGCATCACCGCGAACAGAGTGAAATCGGCGAGGACGATGCCGACTTCGTCATGGATGTGATCGCCGAAACCTTAGAGCAGTTGCCAAGCACCGCGGATCCGACGGTGCCGGCCGCGAGCATCGTCGGTTTGACGGTGCGAGCTCCGGCGGACGAGATCGTTCTCGAAATGTTACGAACGGCCTATGGGCGCGAGCGGATCGCGTTGATGTCGCCGGAACTGACCGCAGAGGAAGCCTTGCGTGCGGCGATTCGCCAGGCTCCGGCGCTGATTTGTATCGCAGCCGCCGCGTCGACGCGAGGCTCGGAGATGCGCAATTACTGCCGACGCATCAAGAGCGCGCTGCCCGATACAAAGATCGTCGTCATGCGTCCTCAGCTCACCGATGAAGAGACGCCGCTGTCCGCTGAGCGTTTCCGCGAAGCCGGCGCCGATTGTCTGGTGTTGGGAGCGAAGGATGCGGTGGTCGCTATCGACCGGATGCTGCCGGCCACCACCGAAGCGCATAGCCAGCCGAGAACCGTCGCTGCTCGCGCCTGATCGTGATCAGGTGCCGTCTTCGGCCAAGCCGAGCACGGCCGCTTCACTCAGCGGCGCGATCCGCGCCAGCCACGCGTCGACTTTCTGAGGCTCGCCCGTTTTGAGCCACGAGAACACCACGTTGTGCCAGAGGATGCGCTGCACGTAGTTGCGGGTCTCGTTATAGGGAATGTTTTCGACCCAGATGTCCGGATCCAGCGATTCCGATGGCATCCAGCGCGCCGCGGCGTTTGGGCCCGCGTTGTAGCCGGCCAACGCCACCAATGTCTGGCCGCCGAAGCGATCCACCAGCGAGCGCAGATTGGCCGCGCCTAGCGGCACGTTGATCGTCGGATTGAACAAGTCGTCGGGCGAGGGCCGCGGGCGATTCCACTTCCTCGCCGTGCGCCGTGCCGTCTCCGGCAACATCTGCAGCAGACCGCGTGCGCCGGCGGAAGAGAACGCATCGCGCCGATACAAACTTTCCTGGCGCATGACGCTGTAGATGAGTTGCGGCTTGAGCCCAGTGAGCTTGGCGGCCGATAGCACCTCGGCATCGTACGGCTGCGGATAGAGCAGCTCGTAGTCGTTGAACATGCGCTGCTGGCTGGCGGTGGCGATGGCCTGATCGTACCAACCCCAACGTGCCGCCAGATGGATGGCCTGGTTGCGCGCCGAGTCCATCAATTGATTGAAACCGAACGACCATTCGCTCGATGCCTGATTGCGCATGTCGACCAACAGCAACTCACGAGCGCGGACCATCGGCGGCAGCTGTTCCATGCGTTCGACTTGCGCCTGATCCAGCACCAGTTTTTCGGGATGTGGCGCGACGGGCCGGTCTAGGCGCGCGCCCGCCATGATGGAGTAGAAGTTGTCGTCGAGCAGCACCGACTCATATAACTGGCGGGCCACTTTTGAATCGCCGTTCTTTTCTGTCGCGCGCGCTGCCCAATAACGCCAACGTGCGAGCGTGCGTTGCTGATCCGGCATGGCTGCGATGATGTTGCTGACGAGCTTCCAATCGCCGGCCCAGAGCGCCGCACGCGCGTACCACTCACGCGAAGCATCGTCGAAGTCACCGGGCGCGACGCGTTTGAAATACGTGAGCGCCTCGGGCCGCCGATCCCAGGACAACGCGAGCGCCAGCGCAAGCGCGTAAGGACTGGCCGTCTCTGCAGTAAGCCCACGGGCGCGAACGAAACTCTCATAACGCCGCAGAGCGCCGTCGCGATCGACACGCGCGAATCGCGTCCAGCCCGCCAGCTGAACCTTGGGGTCGATCTCCAGGGCCGGCGACGCGATCAACGCATCGATCTGCTTTTGTGGATTCTCCAGGAGCATCGCCCAACGCAGCAGCGGCGCGGCCCGATCCGGCGGCAACGAGACGGCGATTTGTTTCGCGAAGCTCGGATTGTTGATTTCGAGCGCGCGGCGCACGCGTTGCTCGATCAGCTCGGGCGTCAACGAGTTCCGGCTGCGCAACCATTCGAACGCGCGCTCGCAGTCGGGCAGGCTGCTCGGCGTCAGCCATTGACGCGCGATATCCAACTCCAGCTCTTCGGTCTGACCCAATTCGATACGAGCGGTGAAGCTGTGACAGCGCAGCGAGTCGCTGGCCGACTCGTCACGATAGTGCTGCAGGAATGGTTGCCATTGCTGGCGTTCCGCGAGGCTCGTAAGCCAGGCGCCGCGCAGGTCGCGGCCGACGGGCTCGCGTTCGTAATAGGTGATGAAGGTCTCGGCGCGCTGATCGACAGTGCTTAGCTCGTTGGTCGTTTGGCTCAACGCACGCTTGATGCGCGCGGCCTGCAAGTACGGATACAGGGGATAGCTGCGCAGCGCTTCGCCATCCTCCTTTTCATCGGTCGGCAGCGACGTTGCTCGAGCGTAAGCCTCTTTGAACACCTGCCGCGTGTTCTTGAACGGATCCGCCGAGGCGAGCGCCATGCCGTTGCCCAGCGACAGCAACGTCAGCGCGAGCAGCCAGGGTTTCATTGCCTGGAGGCATTTCAGGGGCCCAAAATTCATCGGCACAGGGTAATGGCAAATGGCGCGGCTCGCCATTGCGGCGCCTGGCGCCGAGGACCGACATTGCCTCGGCAGGAACCCTACGGCGGAGTGCAACGTTCCTGGGTTCACTCAATGTCGAGGTACGTCCATGAGTGGGGTCCAGGACCTGTTCATCGCACTCGGCGGACACCATACGGTGCTGCCGGCGCTGGAAGCGACGCTACGCGTCCTGATGGCCGTGGTGGTGGGCAGCCTGATCGGCCTGGACCGAGAGCTGCGCAACAAGCCGGCGGGTCTGCGTACTCATATTTTGATTTCGCTGGCCGCCGCGTTGTTCACGTTGATCACCTTCGAGCTGCATGAACAGTTCACCGGCGAGGACGGTACGAAGACGGCCGATCCGGTGCGCATCATCGAAGCCGTCACCGCGGGCGTCGCGTTCCTCGCGGCGGGCGCGATCATACAAAGTCGTGGCAATGTTCACGGGCTCACGACCGGCGCGAACATGTGGCTGGCGGGCGCGCTCGGCGTGGCGTGTGGCGCGGGGTATTACTTTCTCGCCACGATCGGCACGGTGTTCGCGCTCATCGTGCTCGTTGTGCTGGCCAAGCTCGAGAAGAAGTTCGCCACCAAGTCGCCCGAGGACGAGCAGGTAGCGTCCTCGGGCGATCAGCGCTCCGAGCGACGCAAAGCCGACAAGCCTCACTTCTAGTGGAGAGCGGGGCCGCTGGTGTAACGTCGCGGCCGTGAACGCCGCTGTCACATCCCTTCGATCCGTCGACTGGTACGAATCGCCAGTGGGGCCGCTGATTGCCTGCGCAACTGACAACGCGATCTGCGGGTTGACCTTCTGCGATGCCGACCGGCTGCAACAACGATTGCAGACGCTGCGAGAGCAGCATCATGCGACGTTGCTCGACGGCGGCAATGCATTGTTGAACGAGCTGCGGACGCAACTGCAGGATTATTTTTCGGGTCGGCGGCGGGAGTTCACGGTGCCGCTGAGTGCGTCGGGCTCTCCGTTCCAGGAGCGCGTGTGGGCTGCATTGTGCGAGATCCCATACGGCGAAACCTGGTCGTATCTGCAACTCGCCATTCGCGTCGGGGACGCCTTGGCCACGCGCGCGGTTGGGTATGCGAACGGCGCGAATCCCATCGCCATCGTCATTCCTTGTCACCGCGTCATCAACGCCGATGGCGGCGAGGGCGGTTACGGCGGCGGCTTGTGGCGCAAGCGAATCCTGCTGGATCTCGAGCGCGGCCAGGGCACGTTGCCGCTGTAGAAACCTGTACCGAGGCTGAACCCGGCGCCTCTTGCGAGGGGCGATTCAGGCGCCATATAGGGGGTTGGGCTGAAGATCAGGTCATGAACATTCGGTCATGAACAATTGGTAACGCAGCGTGCTGGAACTAGCACGGGTACCATTCGACTAAATAAGTACGGTCGGGCACGAGGTCCTACATCATGTCATTCAAGCCATTCAAGTCACATTTGTCGCGTGCGGCGGCGGCATTGGCGCTGACCGCGGCGCTGTTCGCAGCCGGCTGCGCCACCACCAGCGGGCCGAAGACACGGATCGACTACGACCGGTCGGCAGACTTTTCCGTGTACCGCACTTATGGATTTCCCAAGGAAACCGGCACCGACCGCGGCGGGTATTCGACGCTGGTCACCAGCTATCTGAAGAGCTCCATGTCCACGGCGATGGAAGCACGGGGCTACAAATACAGCGAAGAGCACCCGGACCTGCTGGTGAACTTCTACATGAACACCCGTGAGCGCACGGAGATCCGGCCCTCCGCTAATGCGTCGCTGGGCTATGGGTACTACGGCTATCGCTATGGCCTGTACAACGCCTGGCCGATGTATGACGACGATCGCACCGTCACCTACAAGGTCGGCACGCTGAACATCGACATCGTGGATGCCGAGAAGAAGCAGCTCGTGTGGGAAGGCGTGGCCGAGGGCCGCGTCAGCGAAGAGGAGTTGCAGAATCCCAAGGTGGCCATCAATGCCGTGGTGACGGAGCTGATGCGTCAGTATCCCGGCCGGCCCAACATGTAATTTGTGTGCCGGAAGACCTACCCCCTAACCCCCTCCCGTGAACGGGAGGGGGAACTAAGATTTTTTATTTTTTGCCTGCGGCGCTTTCAGAAGAAGAGGCGTCGGTGACTGGCGCCGTCTGATCCTGCGGGCGAGTCTATTTGGCGGGCAGGCCGCTCAGCATCGCATCGACCTGATCCGCGGTCATGTCGATCTCGACTTCGATGGTGTCGTCGTCGAGTGTTGGATCCGTCATCGGATCGGACGGGGAGAGCACGGCGCCGTCGTTGTTCGCGGCGGGTAGCGGCTTCAGCAGCGGGTCGAATTCACAGATGTCGTCGACTTCGATGGGCGCGACGGTCGAGGGGTCCGTCAATTCCTGGGCCGTCAGATCGATGGAGATCTCGGCGTTGGGATTCATGATGCTCGGGCCCTCGTTCAGCTTCGTCCATGGGGGATGCTGCCAGAGCTGTGCCGCTCCAGCCTGCAACGCAGTTCACACCGCGCGGTCGCAAGGGTTATGAAATCTCGCGAACTTACCTTAATACGGCGCTGCGGGGCGGGTATTCTAGCCGACCTTCCTTGTGACCTTTCTGGAACCGTAGCGCAGCGTCGTCCATTGGACGGCGATGACCCCGATCCCCATGCCCGAACCGCACGCGATCGCCGTCATGCTCCTCACCTTGGTCGCGCTTTACCTGTTTTCGCGCGACTCGATTCCTATTGAGACTTCCAGCCTGCTGGTGGTGGCGGTGCTCGCCATCGGCTTCAGTCTGTTCCCTTATCCCGGCCCGGAGGGGGAGGCGCTCGATCCGACGCGGTTCTTCGCGGGATTCGGCAACGAGGCGCTGATCGCCATCTGCGCGCTGATGATGGCCAGTCAGGGCCTGGTGAGCACCGGCGCTCTGCAGCCCATCGGCCGGGTGGTCCATCGCGTGTGGCAGGTGAGCCCGCTCCTGGCGATGGGTGTGGTGCTGATCGTCACCGCCGTCATCAGTGCGTTCATGAACAACACGCCGCAGGTCGTGTTGATGATCCCCATCCTCACCGCGGTGGCCATGCGTTCGAGCATGTCGCCGTCCAAGCTGCTCATGCCCATGACGTTCGCATCGCAGATCGGTGGCATGGGCACGCCGATCGGCACTTCGCTGAACCTGCTCGTCATTGGCAGCGCTGCGAGTCTCGGAGTCGAACGCTTCCACATGTTCGATTTCATCGCGCCGGCCGCGCTGGCGGCGATTCCTGGACTGCTGTTCCTGTGGCTGGTCGCGCCGCGGCTGCTGCCAGACAAGTCGCCATCGTTCGTCAATACGTCGCCACGTATTTTCGATGCCCAACTGCATCTGACCGACGCCAGCCCGGTGGTCGGCAAGACGCTCGCCGACGCTAAAAAGATCACCCAGGGCGGGATGCACGTGCTCTCGGTGCGTCGTTCGCCGGAACTTGTGATCACGCCGCTGCCCGATATGGCGCTTCGGGCTGGCGACCAGTTGGTGGTGCGCGATACTTCGGAACGCTTAATGGAATATTCGCGTGTACTGGGCGCCCAGCTGTTTTCAGGGGACGTTCGCGTCGACGCGGAGCATCCGCTGACCGCGCCGGATCAGCAGACGGCCGAATTAGTGCTGACGCCCGCGTCTCCTCTGCGAGACCGCACCTTGGCCCAGGCCAACTTCGACTGGCACTATCAGCTGATTCCATTGGCGGTCCATCGCCCCGGCGAGGAGGAATCGCTGAGCCACGAAACGCCGCTGCGCGATGTGCGTCTCGGCGTCGGCGACGTGTTGCTCGTGCAGGGACCGGCCGAGCAGATCGAAGCGCTCAAACAACGCAGCGAGCTGTTGGTGCTCGATGCCACCAGCAATGTTCCGCTCACTGCGAAGGCGCCGCTGGCGCTGGGCATCATGGCGGGCATCGTCGTGGTCGCCTCGCTGCGAATCGCGCCGGTCGCGATTGCCGCCATCTGCGGTGTGTTGGTGATGGTGGCGACGGGTTGTTTGAAATGGCGTCACGCGACGCGCGCGTTGGATTCTTCGATGATCTTGCTGACCGTGGCGAGCCTGGCGTTGAGCCTCGCGCTAGTCACTACCGGCGGCGCGGCGTTTGTAGCGCAACTTGCTGCAACGTTGGCTAAGTTGCTGCCGCCTGTGGCCGTGCTCAGCGCGACAATGCTGTTCATGGCCATGATGAGCAGTGTGATTTCCAACAGTGCCGCCGCGGTGATCGGCACCCCGATCGCCATCGAGCTGGCTCGCCAACTCGGGCTCGCGCCGGAGCCGTTCGTGCTGGCGGTGATGTTCGGAGTGAACATGGGCTACGCCACACCGATGGCGGACAATTGCAATCTGCTCGTGTACAGCGCCGGCGGATACAGCTTCGGCGATTTCATGCGCGTCGGTTTGCCACTCACCATCATCATGTGGCTGGCGTTGACTTGGGTGCTGCCGCAGTTTTACCCATTAGGTTGATCCCACGCCGAATCGTGGGATTAGGCAAGAATCCGCCAGCTTCGCCTAACTCTTAGCTAAGTCTCGCAGGGCAAGATGCTGCCCATGCGCCTCCTTCGTTGGGTGTTGTTAGCAGGAGTTGTGGCTATGAGCACAGCGTGCAGCCATCGGCCTACCTATCAATCGGCTCAGTTTCGCGACGGTCAATTCCACAACGTCGCGCCGCCCAAGCAACCGGGCGGCTGGCGGTTGGTGAAATTGTGGTGGCAGTTCATGTTCAAGGACTCGAGCCGTACGGAGCCGCCCGAGGCATTGACCGTGACGCCGCTCACGCGAACTCAGTTGAACCAGGCGCCAGACGGCTCGATCTATCGCCTCGGCCACTCGACGGTGCTGATGAAGTTGAACGGCAAATTCTGGATGACCGACCCAGTGTTCTCCGAGCGCGCCTCGCCGGTGCAATGGGCCGGGCCGAAACGTTTCATGCCGACGCCGATCTCGCTCGAAGACTTGCCGCCGCTCGCCGCGGTGATTCTGTCGCACGATCACTTCGATCATCTCGATCGTGACACGGTCGTAAAACTCGCCGCGAAAACCAGCGTGTTCCTTGCGCCGCTCGGCGTGGGCGATCATTTGATCGGCTGGGGAATCCCCGCCGAGAAGACCCAACAGCTCGACTGGTGGCAGACCGTCGAGGTGGAAGGAATCCAGTTCACGGCCACGCCGGCGCAACACTTCTCGGGGCGCAGTTTGTTCGAAAAGAATCCGACGTTATGGGCGTCGTGGGTGATCTACACGGGCACCCATCGCGTGTTCTTCAGCGGTGACACCGGCTACTTCGACGGTTTCGCCGAAATCGGCCGCCGCCATGGGCCGTTCGATCTCACGTTGTTGGAAGCGGGCGCGTATGACAAGCAATGGGCGGGAGTGCACATGCTTCCCGAACAAGTCATGCAAGCGCATCGCGACTTGGGCGGCGACTGGTTGCTCCCGATCCACAACGCCACGTTCGACCTGGCTTTCCATTCGTGGGACGAGCCCATGGAAAAGATGCTGGCGCTGTCGGCGCAGCAGGGCGTCCACCTGACCATGCCGCGCATCGGAGAGCCGGTCCGATTGGGTCGGTACCAAGCGGCGCAACCGTGGTGGCGTCTCAAACAGTCTCGGCCCGCCAGTACTGCAGTAACCACGTCGCCTGCTACGTGAGGTTCGTTACGCCCAAAAGCGGCGGGCATCGTCATGGTTTGCGGCTACACTGCGCGCTTCCTGACTGTCGGGGATGCTCGTTTTCATGGGCGCGGCGAAGGATTCTCTCTCGATCGGCGAAGCTCGACGGGCGGCATTAGCGGCTCAGCAGTTCCTGGGCGGAGGCAGCGCGCCCCGCAGCGGTAAGGCGTTCGCGGAGATCGTGCGGCGCCTGGGCGTCGTGCAGATCGATTCGGTCAACGTCCTGGTTCGTTCTCACTACCTGCCGATCTTTTCCCGCCGCGGTAACTACAAGAGCGCGCTGCTCGAACGCGCGGCTTATGACGATCGATTGCTGTTCGAATATTGGGGGCACGAAGCATCGTTGCTTCCCGTCGAATCGTATCCGCTGTTTCGCTGGCGCATGGATGACGCGCGGAAAGGCGTTGGCACATGGGGCCGGCTCAAACGCTACGCGACGAGTCATCAAGATCTGGTGAAAGCCGCGCTCGATCAAATCCGTGAGCGCGGGCCGCTGGGCGCGAGCGAACTGACCGACGCGGGTAAATCGAAGGGCAGCTGGTGGGGCTGGAGTCAGGGGAAGGAAATCCTGGAATGGCTGTTCTGGATCGGCGATGTGACCACCGCGCGCCGGCGCAATTTCGAGCGGCTCTATGAGCTTCCCGAGCGCGTATTGCCCGAGTCAGTGAGAAACGCGCCTGTGCCTCCACGAGAGCAGGCACAGCGCGAGTTGATGCTGATCGGCGCCCGAGCCATGGGGGTGGCGACTGCGCGCGACCTGCGCGATTACTTTCGGCTTCCCGCGAAGGAGGCGGCAACGCGTCTGACCGAGCTGGTGGAAGAGGGCAAGCTCGTGCCGGTGAGCGTGGAAGGGTGGAAGCAGCAGGGATATCTGCATCACGAAGCAAAGATCCCGCGGGCGACCGCGGTCGCCGACGTAGCGGCCTTGTTATCGCCGTTCGACTCGTTGATTTGGGAACGTCAGCGCACCGAACGCCTGTTCGATTTCCACTTCCGTCTGGAAATCTACACGCCCATTCACAAGCGCACGCATGGCTATTACGTGCTGCCGCTGCTGTTGGGCGAGCGCATCGTCGGGCGTGTCGATCTGAAATCGGAACGTCAGAGCGGGCTGCTGCAAGTGAAGGGAGGCAGTGTCGAGCCGGGGATTCAGCCCGAGCGAGTCATCGAGCCGCTTGCGAGACAGCTGAGCGAATTGGCCGAGTGGCTGGGGCTCGAGAATTACACCGTCACGAGTCGAAGGGGTGAGCTCATGCGCGCTCTGCGAAAGGCGCGTTGAGCAAACAGTGGTGGCGAAAATCAGCCGGCGCCTTTGACGGACCAGCCGAACACGCACATCACGATGAACAGAGTCAGATAAAACAACAGGCTCATGAGGGCAGCCTCCAAAACATCCTTCCTGTCGAAAAAACGCGAGGACTCAGTGGTCGGTTCCCGTTGTAGAAAGTGCCTATCACACTACATTCGGTACTCAGAGGATTCGATTTAGAGGTCCCCAAAAAGTTCAGCCCCCTAAACGGGGGCTGAACGGATCGAGGCGATCGAAACAAACGACTCGTTAGTCATCCATCAAGAAGCTGCGCAGCTGTTCGCTGCGGCTCGGGTGACGCAGCTTGCGCAGCGCCTTCGCTTCGATCTGACGGATGCGCTCGCGCGTCACGTCGAACTGCTTGCCCACTTCTTCCAGCGTGTGGTCGGTATTCATATCGATACCGAAGCGCATACGCAGGACCTTCGCTTCACGCGGCGTCAGGCCAGCCAGCACGGAGTGCGTAGTTTCGCGCAGGCTTTCCATCGTCGCGGAATCGATCGGCGAGTCCACCGAAGTGTCCTCGATGAAATCGCCAAGGTGCGAATCCTCGTCGTCGCCGATCGGCGTTTCCATGGAGATCGGCTCTTTGGCGATCTTGAGCACGCGGCGGACTTTGTCCTCCGGCATCTCCATGCGCACCGCCAGCTCTTCCGGCGTCGGCTCGCGGCCCATCTCCTGCAGCATCTGCCGCGAAATGCGGTTGAGCTTGTTGATGGTCTCGATCATGTGCACCGGGATGCGGATGGTGCGTGCCTGGTCGGCGATCGAGCGGGTGATCGCCTGGCGAATCCACCACGTCGCATAGGTCGAGAACTTGTAACCGCGGCGGTATTCGAACTTGTCCACCGCCTTCATCAAACCGATGTTGCCTTCCTGAATCAGATCCAGGAACTGCAAACCGCGATTCGTGTACTTCTTCGCGATCGAGATCACCAGACGGAGGTTGGCTTCCACCATCTCCTTCTTGGCGCGGCGGGCCTTGGCCTCGCCCACGGCCACTTCGCGGTTGATCTCCTTGACCTCCGCGATCGTCAGGTGCACGCGCTCCTCGAGCGACATCAGCTTCTTCTGCTGCTTCTCGATTTCCTCACGCAGGCGCGCGAGCGCGGCCGAGTGCTTGCGCTTGGCGCGGATGTGCTTGTCGAGCCACTTGGTGTTGGTCTCGTTCTTCGGGAAGGTCGAGATGAAGTCCTTGCGCGGCATGCCAGCGTCACGCACGCACAGGATCATGATCTGCTTCTCGAGGTTGCGGATCTCGGCGACGTTGTCGCGCAGCTGCGCGATCAACGCGTCGAACATCTTCGGCGAGAGCTTCAGCTCCATGAACTCGCCAGCCAGCTTCTTACGCAGCTTGGCCGATTTCGGGTCCTTGCCGGTCTTGTCCTCGATCATCGCCTTGAGCACCTGCTGGTGCCCCTTGGCGATCGAAACGAAGCGGCGCGCGGCCTCTTCCGGATCCGGACCCGTCTCGAGCGTCTCCTCGTCGTCGCCGCCGCCTTCGCCGTCCTCGTCCTCGTTCTCGTCGTCAGCGGGCGCGGCGGCCGCGGCCAGCTTCGGATTGACGGGCGCGGCGATCTCGTCCGGGGCGTTCGGATCGATGAAGCCGGTGATGATGTCGACCAGGCGGCCCTGACCGGCCTTCACCTGCTCGTACTGATTCAGCATGAAGTTATAGGTGAGGGGGTAGCTGGACAGGGCCGTGCGGACGGCGTCCAGACCTTCCTCGATGCGCTTGGCGATACGGATTTCGCCTTCGCGGGTCAGCAGCTCGACGGTGCCCATCTCGCGCATGTACATGCGGACCGGGTCGGTCGTGCGGCCGAATTCGGCGTCCACGGTGGCGAGCGCGGCGGCGGCTTCTTCAGCGGCTTCCTCGTCGGCGACCACGGGCTCGGTCAACAACAGGGCTTCGGATTCCGGCGCCTTTTCGTACACCGGAATGCCCATGTCGTTAATCATGTTGACGATATCTTCGATCTGTTCGGGATCGACGATTTCGCTGGGCAGGTGGTCATTTACCTCGACGTACGTCAGGTAGCCCTGCTCCTTGCCACGGGCAATCAGCAGCTTCAATTGCGATTGACGCTCATCGGCGATCTGCGCCGGTTCCTTTTTGGCTGCCAAGGTTTTGCTCAAGTCGGTGGCCCTCACGTGGTGTCGGGGTGGGCGGGCTTAAAAAGACCGCGCAGTGTACTTTGATCGCATTCCGGGCGCTAGGTTCGCGTCACACTCCGTGATCGACCGGAACTTTCCGGCCCAGCAGCGCCTGCAACTCGGCCTTTTCCGCCTCTGTCAGCCCAGCCTTCTTTAACAAAAGGTCGGTGCGGAGCCGGGCCGCTTCCTCGCCCAGCTGCTGAACCGCACCCGCCAGTTCCTTGGCGGCGCCGGCGGCATCGACCAGGCATTCCTGTGAGGCCAATTTCGCCAGGTGCTCAACATCGGGGCGGTCCCGCCACCGTTCAAGCAGTGCTCCTGTGTTAGCGCACGGACGGCGGCCGAGTTCCTCGATTAACTCGATGAGCAAGCCCACGCCGGGCCTTTCCAGCGTGGCCAAAGCGGGATTCAGCACGACTTTGTCGGCAATTTCCGGGTAGTGGACCAACCGATGAATCGCCTGGCGCACCAGATTCCGGCGGCCCGCCGCGACCTGGGCGGGTCGCGGGCGAACGGTGTGGAAGCGTTCAGCCTGCGCCGGTTCCGTGGCGGCCTCGCCGCGGACCAGGGAAACACGGTCGCGCGATAACCCGACAACCTTCGCTACTTCATCTGTCAGCAGCTCGCGAAAGATCCCAGCCGGAATGCGCTCGAGCAACGGCCGTGCCATTTCGCCCAGCCGGGCGCGGCCGTCGATACTGCGCGTGTCGACCTGCGAGCTGAGCTGCTGGATGAAATATTCAGATAGCGGCATGGCTTGTTTGATCCGCGCCTCGAACGCTTCGCGCCCTTCGGCGCCGACCAGCGAATCCGGGTCGTGCCCTTCCGGCAGAAACAAGAACCGGATCTGCCGCCCTTCGCGCACCTGGCTCAGGGAATTCTCCAGCGCCTTCCAGGCGGCCGCGCGGCCGGCCCGGTCGCCGTCGAAACAAAACGTCACTTCGTTACAGATGCGAAACACGCGTGCCAAATGCTCCGGCGTGGTGGCCGTGCCCAGCGTGGCCACTGCATAAGTGATGCCGGCCTGATGCAGCCGGACCACGTCCATGTAACCTTCAACGATCAACAGCCGCGACAGGGTTCGGGTCGCCTGCCGGGCCTCATATAAGCCATAAAGCTCGCGGCCTTTGTGAAACAGTTCCGTTTCCGGCGAGTTCATGTACTTCGGCTCGCCCTTATCGAGAATTCGACCGCCGAAACCGATGGTTCGCCCCCTCGCATCGCGAATCGGGAACATGACGCGATCGCGAAAACGGTCGTAATGACCGGACCGGTTGTCGCGCTCGATAATCAAACCCACCTGCAATAAACGTGCGCGATCGGCGTCGCTGCTGCCCAGGTGTTTCAGGATGAAATCCCACGCGTCGGGCGCGTAACCGAGGCCGAAAGTCACGGCCGTCTCGCCGGTCAGACCACGCGCCTTGAAGTAATCCTTACCACGGGCCGTGTTCATCAATTCATCGCGGTATAAGCGCGCCGCCTTATCGAGCGTGGCGAACAGCGCGTCCGACGGGGGCGGTCGTTGGCCCGGAGTTTGCTCGCGCGGCACTTCCACGCCGACCCGATCCGCGAGCTCCTCGACCGCGTCGATGAAGCCGAGATTGTCGTGCTTCATCAGGAACCCGAGCGCGTTGCCGTGCTCGCCGCAACCGAAGCAGTGATAGAAGTTCTTGTCCGGAACGACCGTGAACGACGGCGTCTTCTCACCGTGGAACGGGCAACAGCCCTTATATTCCTTGCCGGCCTTTTTCAGCGGCACGCGGCTGCCGATCAGCTCGACCAGGTCGACCCGCGCGATCAGCTCTTCGATGAAATGTTTGGGGATGAGGCCGGACACGAATACAAGAGTATGCGCGGCGACCCCGCCGGCATAGAGCCCGGACGCGTCAGCCGCCGAGCTTGGCTTTCAGCTTGGCGCTGGCGCTGGCCATGTCGGTACGGCCCTGCGCCTTCTGCTTGAGCAGCGCCATGGCCTTGCCCATCTCCTTGATGGAGGTGGCGCCGGATTCGGCAATGGCTGCGGCGATCAGGGCGTCGACTTCGGCGTCGCTGAGCTGCTGCGGCATATAGGTCTGCAGCAGTTCGATTTCCTTCTGTTCCTTGGCGACCAGGTCCTCGCGACCGCCGCTCTGGAACTGGGCGATGGATTCCTTGCGGGTCTTGATCATCTTCTCGACCACGGCCAGCACCTGGGCGTCGTCGAGCTGAATGCGCTCGTCCACTTCGCGCTGCTTGATGGCGGAAGTGATCATGCGGATGGTGCCGAGGCGCTCGCTGTCCTTGGCCTTCATCGCCGTCTTCATGTCTTCGGTGATGCGGTCTTTGAGTGAGGACATGGCGGCTTCGGAGAACTCGGCGGGGAGGGGAATCGACAGGGACGGGGCTTTGAGCCCCGTCCCTAGAGACATCTATCAGTAAGCGCGGGCGCGGGCTGGGCCGCGGCTGCTGCCGTCGCGGGTGACGCGCTTCATGTGGCGCTTCACGGCGGCGGCCTTCTTGCGTTTACGTTCCTGAGTGGGCTTCTCGTAGAATTCCCGGCGGCGCAGTTCCGTCAGGACCCCGGCCTTTTCGCAGGCGCGCTTGAAGCGCCGCAAGGCGGCATCGAAGTACTCGTTTTCTCGGACGCGAACGCTCGGCATTACTACCTCGGAATGTTGAATCGGCCACCCCCGGGCGATCGATTCGGGCCGACGGCGAGCGCCGATGAGCTGGCGTCGGGGTCGAGGCGAAACGGTACGGGGACGGTTGAGAGCGCGGCAGTCTAATAGGCCGCGCGGGGAAAAGCAAAATCCCCGGGGATTTCCCCGAGGGAAGCCTCGACTAAGTCCGTTTTTGCGGCCCGGTTCGACAGGTCTGACGGTAAAAACCCGCCTCGGGGCCGGTCGTGCGCCCCCGCTGGGGTTAAGCTTCGCGGCCCCAAGATATAGGTTCATCTTGAAAGTACTCGGTATAGAAACCTCCTGCGACGAAACCGCTGCCGCCGTTTACGACGGTGAGCGCGGGCTGCTGTCCCATGCCCTGTACAGCCAGATCCAGTTGCACGCGGTGTATGGCGGTGTGGTCCCTGAGCTGGCCTCGCGGGATCACGTGAAAAAGCTACTGCCGCTGGTCCAGCAGGCGCTCGCAGAGGCGAAAGTCGAGCCGGCTGAGCTGGACGGCGTGGCCTACACCGCCGGTCCGGGGCTGGTGGGAGCGCTGCTGGTCGGAGCTTCCGTCGCCCGAAGCCTGGCCTACGCGTGGGACAAGCCCGCGGTCGGCGTTCATCATCTGGAAGGGCATTTACTCGCGCCCATGCTCGACACGGCGGCGCCGGACTTTCCTTTCCTGGCGCTGTTGGTCTCCGGCGGTCATACCTTGCTGGCCGAAGTGCGCGGACTGGGGGATTACCAGATCATCGGCTCGTCCCTGGACGACGCCGCAGGCGAGGCGTTCGACAAAACCGCGAAATTGCTGGGACTGCCTTACCCGGGCGGGCCGGCGCTGGCCAAGCTGGCGGACACGGGCAAGCCCGGCGGCTTCGAGTTTCCCCGGCCTATGCTCGACCGCCCGGGGTTGGATTTCAGTTTCAGCGGTCTGAAGACAGCAGTAGTGGTCGCGATTCGTAATCGCCAGCTGGATGAACAGGCGCGCGCCGACGTGGCGTATGAATTTCAAGAAGCCGTGGTCGAAACCCTGGTCGCGAAGTGCGCTCGCGCCGCGAAGCAGACCGGCCTGAAGACTTTGGTGGTCGCGGGTGGCGTCGGCGCGAACCGTCGTTTGCGAGCTGAGTTGCAGACGCTCGGCGAGCGGCGCGGGCTGCGAGTGTTATATCCGCGCCCGGAGTTTTGCACCGACAACGCGGCGATGATCGCGTACGCTGGCTATCGCCGGCTCGCAGCGGGTGAGCGGGACGATTTGAAGATCCGGGCGACGGCGCGTTGGCCGCTGAATACTCTCAACGCACCCGCGCCCGTCTGACCGGTCATTATTCATTAGTCAGTACTCACTGCCTTCCATGGACAAGATCTTTCTCTCCCAGCTGAGCGTCGAATGCATCGTGGGCATTTGGGACTGGGAACGGCGGGTCAAACAGACCGTCATCATCGACGTGGAGATGGCCGCCGACATCCGCCGGGCCGCCGCGACGGATCACATCGATGACACCATCGATTACAAACGCGTCGCCAAGCGTCTGCTGGCGTTCGTCGGCGAGTCGCAATTTCAGCTGGTCGAGACCCTCACCGAAGCCATTGCGAAGGTGATCGTCACGGAGTTCGGCGTGTCGTGGGTGAAGGTGCGGCTCAACAAGCGCGGCGCCATTCGTGGCGCGCGCGATGTGGGAATCGAGATCGAGCGGCGCTCGGAGGACTACGTCGGCGTGTCGCCGACGCTGCAATCACAGCCATGACGGTTGTCTATGTCGCTGCCGGCAGCAATGTGGAGCCGGAGAAATATTTGTCAGTCGCGTTGCGTGCGCTCGCCGCGGCTTATGGGCCGCTGACTTTGTCGCCTGCGTATCGCAATCAAGCCGTCGGCTTCAGCGGCGATGACTTCATCAATTTAGTCGTCGGCTTCCACACCGAAGAAACGGTGGCCGAAGTTCGCCAGCAGCTGCAGAAAATCGAAGCGGCTTGCGATCGTCCGCCGAACGCGGCGAAGTGGGCGCCGCGAACCATGGATCTGGACATCCTGTTGTACGGCGACCTGGTGAGCAACGAACCGGGGCTCGTGATCCCGCGGCCCGATCTGGTGAAGCGGCCCTACATGCTCAAGCCGATGGCCGACATCGCGCCCGACGTGATTCATCCCACGCTCGGCAAGACCATGCGCCAGCTATGGGAAAGCTTCAACGCCGGCGAACATTCGATGGTCGAAGTGCTGCTCGACGGCGAGCCTACCAGCCCACGCTCCGACCCCCGTCGACCGCCAGTATCTGGCCGGTGACGAACGGCGCGTCCTTCGCGAAGAACAGCGCGGTGCGCACGATGTCCGGGGGCGAGCCGCTGCGTTTGAGCAAAGTTTTATCGATGATTTCCTGCTTCACGCCTTCATCCAAGCCGCCTTCGGGCCACAGAATGGGTCCGGGCGCGATGCCATTGACGCGTACTTCGGGCCCGAGCTCGCGGGCCAGGGAACGGGTCAGCATCACGAGTCCGGCCTTGGCGCTGGAATAGACGGGATGCTGAGGCAACGGGCGCTGCGCGTGGATATCGATCATGTTCAAGATGAGGCCGCGCGCTTCTTTCAGCGCCGGCGCTGCTGCCTGCGACAGAAACAGCGGCGCGCGCAGATTCGTGCCCATCAAATCGTCCCACTGCCTGGCAGTGACAGCGCCAAGAGGAGTGGGATAAAAGGTCGATGCATTGTTGATCAGCACGTCGAGTCGGCCGAATGCGCTCACGGTGGCGTCCACCAGCGCCGGCAGAGCGGCGACATCGAGCAGGTCGGCGCCGACCGCGATGGCCGAGCAGGCGCGGGCAGCGCTCAACTCGTCACGCAACTGTTCCGCTTCGCTGCCCGAACGGTGAAAATGAATGCAGACGTTGGCGCCCTCGGCGTGAAAGCCGCGCGCCAGCGCTGCGCCGATGCGGCGTGCCGCGCCGGTGATCAGGACCGACCGTCCGGCGAGTGCGTTGGAAGTGTCCATGCAGGTATGGTGAACGAACGGATGATGGCTGCAAGCCCGGCTGACTGTCAGCGCCACCCTCAGAGGGGCGCCGCTTGAGCGTGCCGTTGCCACTACCGGCGCTGTCGCCGGACGAATCGGCGCACAGCGAGCGGCTGGTCCAGCGTATCGGCGAGGCCATCGAAGCCGCTGGCGGCTGGATCAGCTTCGAGCGCTTCATGGAAATGGCGCTGTACGAACCCGGCCTCGGCTATTACAGCGCGGGCGCGACCAAGCTGGGCAGCGAAGGCGACTTCGTCACCGCGCCGGAAATTTCTCCTTTGTTCAGCCGCTGCCTGGCGAATCAGTGCGTTCAAGTGCTGGATGCGATTACGGGCGGCCACGTCCTGGAATTGGGCGCCGGCTCCGGAGTCATGGCCGCCGACGTGCTGAGCGAACTGGACCGTCAGCAGAAGGCGCCGGCTCGTTATCTCATTCTCGAAGTCAGCGCCGATCTGCGCGAGCGGCAGCGCGCGTTGTTACAGCAGCGCGTTCCGCACTTGATGGAGCGTATCGAGTGGCTTGATCGGTTGCCGGAAGAGTTTCGCGGCGTGTTGATCGCTAACGAAGTGCTCGATGCGTTACCAATTCAGCGGTTTCGTGTTCGTGGCTTGCAGGTCAATCAGTTGGGAGTGACTTCGCAGTTCGGCCGGCTCGACTGGTCCGAAGTGCACGCCGACGCTGCGCTGGAATCCGTGGTGCGCGAGATCGAGTTCAATCTGGGCGAGCCGTTCGCCGATGGCTATACCTCGGAAATCAATCTGCGGTTACAGCCGTGGATCGCAGGGATCGCAGCGTCGATGCGGGAAGGTGCGGCGTTCTTTATCGATTATGGGTTGCCGCGTCGTCAGTACTACGCTGCGAGCCGCAGCCAAGGAACGATGCTTTGTCACTTCCGCCATCGCTTTCATGACGATCCACTCATCAATGTCGGTGTGCAGGATATTGGTGCGTGGGTCGATTTCACTGCTGTTGCGGAAGCAGCCGTCGCGAGCGGGATGAATGTCGCGGGTTACACGACGCAAGCGCATTTCCTGATCGGCTGCGGCATCGAAGAATTCCTCGCGCCGAAGGACGACGACGATCTCGCGTCGCGACTACAGATGGCGCGGCAAGCGATGTTGTTGACGCTGCCCGGTGAGATGGGCGAGCGCTTCAAAGTGATCGGCTTGTCGAAGGGAGTGGAGCTGCCGCTGCGTGGGTTCAGTGTGCGGGATCTAGCGGCGTCTCTTTAATCGTCTTTTCCTTGTACTGCTTCAGCGCGCGCACGCGCTTGTCGTGCAGGCGCTTGGCAATCTCGAAGCCTTGCAGGCCGGCCCGCTCTTCCTCGCTCAGCATTACGCTCGCCGCAATCTTGCGCGCTCCGCTTAGATACTGCGGTTGCGGGTAATCGCGCTGTTCCAATCCCTTGCGGCCGCGGGCGTCCGCCTCGCAAGCGAGCAGGAATTGTTCGAAGCGCGCGGGACGGCGGAACGCATCCAGGTTTTCGAGCAATTCCAGGACTGTGTTGGGTCGCAGCTCGGTGACCTTATGCATGTGCAAGTGATATTTCGACACCAGCACGCCGAGCTCGCGGTATGCGTTGGGAATTCGCAGCCGATCGCACATTTCCTCGACGATGCCGACGCCTCGCTCCTCATGCCTGACGTGTCGAGGTAACTCATGAGTGGGCGTCGCCGCCTTGCCTAGATCGTGCGTGAGCGCGGCGAACCTTACGATTGGATCGTTGCTGAGCTGCGTGGCCTGATCGAGCACCATCATGGTGTGCAGACCGGTGTCGATCTCCGGATGCCACTGCTCCGGCTGTGGCACGCCGAACAACGCATGCACTTCCGGGAAGATTACGGGCAACGCATTTCCTTCACGCAGCACTTCGAAGAACTGCCTCGGCGCCGGCATTTCAAGTGCGCGCTGAGTCTCCTGCCACACGCGCTCAGGCACGAGCGCATCGAGCTCGCCGCGCGCCGCGATCTCTCGTACCAACTCCATCGTTTCGGGCGCAACCCGGAAACCCAACGGCGCGAACCGCGCTGCGAACCGCGCCAAGCGGAGCACGCGCACTGGGTCCTCGATGAACGCGGGCGATACATGACGGAGCCAGCGTTCTTGCAGATCCCGCTGGCCATGAAACGGATCGACGAGCTGGCCCGTGGCTTCATCGCGCGCGATGGCGTTGATCGTCAGGTCGCGCCGCTCCAGGTCCTGCTCCAGCGTCACGTCCGGCGAAAACATCGTATCGAAGCCGCGGTAGCCCGGACCCGTCTTGCGCTCGGTTCGAGCCAGTGCGTACTCCTCGCCGGTCTCCGGATGCAGGAACACCGGAAAGTCCTTGCCGACCGCCTTGAATCCTTCCGCCAGTAATTCTTCCGGGCGCGCGCCCACCACGACCCAGTCGCGCTCACGCACGGCCAGGCCGAGCAACTCATCGCGTACCGCGCCGCCGACCAGATAAATGTTCATACTGCATTTTGTCTCAGTTCGCGAGCTGGGACAAAATGCCTAAAGGTTGAGCTCCCGACCCGCGATGCCCCGAACGGATGACACCTTGAGCTTCATTTGCCGCCTCGCTCGCCTGCTGCTGATCCTGACTGCTTCGCTGTCGGCCAGCGGCTGCTACTTGATGCAAGCCGCCGGCGGCCAATGGGAGCTCACCTCCAAACGCCAGCCCATCGCCGAAGTGCTCGCTGACGACCGCACGCCGGAGAAACTGCGCGATCGACTCGAGTACGTATCCGCCGCGCGGACGTTCGCTTCTCAAGAGCTTGGCCTGCCGGATAACGACAGCTATCGCAGCTATGCCGATGTCGGTCGGCCTTTCGTGGTGTGGAATGTCTTCGCCACCGATGAGTTCTCCGTCCAGCCGCGCCGCTGGTGCTTTCCCATCGCTGGTTGCGTCGTTTATCGCGGCTACTTCGACGAAGACAATGCCCAAGGCTACGCGCGCCGCCTGCGCCTGAAAGGCATGGACACCGCCGTCGGTGGCGTGTCCGCTTATTCAACGCTCGGGCACTTCAAGGACCCGGTGCTGAACACCATGCTCGGCTGGAGCGACGTGCAACTCGCATCGACCCTGTTCCACGAGCTCGCACATCAAGTCGTCTACATACCCGGCGACTCCGAGTTCAACGAAGCCTTCGCCACCGTGGTCGAAGAAGCCGGCCTGCAACGTTGGCTCGCCTCTCGCGGCCGTTTACAAGAAATCGACGCCTGGAATGAACAGCGCCAGCGCAACGCTCAGTTCGTCGGCCTGCTACTGCAAACTCGCGAACGCCTCGAGGCCCTGTACCGCTCCGACGCTCCCGATGAAGAGAAGCGGGATCGCAAGCAGTACGAGTTTGGCGTGCTCAAACTGCAATACTCGCAGCTCAAGGACCAGTGGAAGGGTTATCGCGGCTATGACGCGTGGTTCGGACGGACTTTGAACAACGCGCACCTTGTGTCGGCGGCGACGTATTACGGATGCGTGCCTCGGTTGCGAGAGATACTGCAGTTGGTGGATGGGAATCTGCCAGCGTTCTATGAAAAAGCTCGTGAGTTGGCTAAGGAAACAAGAGAGGCGCGGGCGGCGGCTGTTTGCTCTGAGGAATCACCCCCCGTCACCGCCGCTGGCTCGGCTGTGGTGGCGCAGTGAGTCTGGAAGGAACGGTCGCGGCATTTGACATCCCGGCGAGTCGTGCTCGATTAGGAGATTGAGGGTCGCGCCCGCGGCAATCAATTTTTGTAACAATCAGGTGCGAGGTCCCTTCGCGTCGCACCGTTTGAGCCCAACTTTCATAGTCCGTTCTCTCGAACTGTCGCCAAGCGGCGTCGCTTAGTTGCGCCGCATCGTCAGAAAAACTCCCATCGCGGGCGATCGTGCAATTTCTGCATATTTTGCGGAAGGCGAATCGCAAGTATCGTGCGCCGCTCATGAGTGTGGCGCAAAGTTCGAGATCGCAGAGCAAACATCGCATGCAGCTGTGGCTGCGGGTGCTTGCTGCCTCGATCTGTGTCGGTTGTCTGAGCGTTGCGGGTGCGGAAGCGAATATCTCCCAGTCGGGACCGACGCCTTGTCCACAAGCAGCAAAGGATTGGCCCGGTGAAGGCGTGGTCCGCGTGTTCGGCTGGATGCAGCAGAACCGCGAGAGTTTCTGGAAGCAGCGTGAGCGCAAGCAAGGCGCGTGGGTGCTGGCGGGCGACTCGCTGCTGGGGAATTGGAAGACGTCGGAGCGCGATCTGGCTCCCACGCCGACGGCGAATCGGGCGATCGGTGGCGACGTGAGTCGCGGGCTCCTGTTTCGTTTCCGGGAGGACGTGCTCGATCTGAATCCGCGCGGCATTGTCGTGCTGATCGGCGGCAACGATCTGAGCGCGTTGCAGAATACGGACCAGACCGCAAGAAATATCGACCGTATGCTCCAGGCGATCCGCGCGAAAGAGCAGTCGTTGCCGGTCATCCTGTGCACGTTACCGCCGCGCAATAGCGACAAGGCGCCAATCAAGCAGTCCGAGCTCACCAGGCTCAACGCCAGCATTCGCGAGCTGGCGCAGAAGTACGACAACGTCGAGTTGCTCGATCTGTTTCCATTGTTTGCAACCGCCGACGGCCAGCCGCAGCTGCAGTTGTTGGCGGCGGATCGTTTGCATATCGGCCCCGAGGGCTACGAAGTTTTAGGTCGCGCGCTCAAGGCGAAGATCGAGTCGCTGCCAGGCAGATCGGGATGAGGTGGCGTTGAATCATCGTCCAGGGTATCGACGAGGGTGACCATCAATGGATAGCTCTCCGCCAGTTCAGACGGAGCTCGCAAAGAAGCGGGACTCTCGAGGCACTACGGCATCCGCTACGGCCTTTCTCGATACGTTGCGATTCACGGCCGCCAATCTGGTGCTGCTGTCGCATATCTTCGTCGTGTACTTCGACAACAAGTTGAGTTACGAAGGCCGGGGCGTCGCGGTCATCATTCTGTTCGTGCTGTCCGGCTTTCTGATTACACGGTCGTTGCTGTATCGGGCGAAAAAACCGGGCGAGCACATGCCGGCCTTTCTGGCGGATCGCGTGGCTCGCATCATGACGCCGTTCGTGCCAGTGCTGCTGATCATCGCGCTGTTGAACGCGACGGTGATTCACACCCGCTGGAGCCTCGACGGGCTGAGCACGGGGTTCATTGCGCTGGCGGGTAATTTGCTTCTTTTGTTCGACTATCCGATTTTCCAGTTGCTGGACCTCGCGCATATCGACGTGTGGTGGCGCATTCGCCCGTACAACACCGCCGAGCCGTTCTGGACGGTGGCGATCGAGTTCTGGATTTACATCGCCGCGAGCTTGTTGTTCTTCTGCGCGATCCGTCGTGAGCGCATTCGCATGGGCTGGGTCGTGTTGCTGGCGGCGATCAGCGTGCCGGTGGTGATCTGGAATGCAGCGGACGGCGCTGGCAAGTCGCTGTCGCTGATCTGGCTCGTGGGTGGCATGGCCGGCTTTCTGGTCGTGTACCTGGGCGTCGATAGCCCCGCCTCACGTTCCAAGTTGCTCGCTACTTTGATCGTGACGTGCGGAGCGGCGGCTCTCGGCGCGCGCATCGTGAAGCTCGGGTTCGATCCTTACGACTTGCAGACGGCGTTTCTGATGACCGTCATCTTTTTCGGCATCTTCCTGCGGCTGAATCAGGCGGCGACGGCGTGGAAGATTCCGGCAGCGCTCGCGAAGTTCGGCGCATCGTACAGTTATAGCCTCTATCTCGTGCACAACACCGTGCTCGTCCTCGTGTTCGAGAACACTCACGGCTGGCCTAAGGCATTCGCCATCGCGTTTGGCGTCGTGCTGGCGCACCTGGTGGCGCTGCTGGTGTATCACTCCTTCGAGAAGCACCATCGGGCCGTTGGCACTTATCTGCGGCCGATATTCGCTCGTGTTCTGCTGCGCCCGGAGGTTGCCACGACGGCTCAGCCGCAAGCGGCGTCGTCGGACAACCCCCGTGACCGGGAGCCGCGTCTAGCGCAAACGTAACGCGTTGCTGATGACGGAGACCGACGACAGGCTCATCGCCAGCGCCGCCAACATCGGACTCAGCAGCCAACCTGTGAACGGGTAGAGCACGCCGGCGGCGATGGGGATGCCGAGCGCGTTGTAGCCGAATGCGAAGAACAGGTTCTGGCGAATGTTTCCAACGGTCGCGCGACTCAGGTGGCGGGCGCGGACGATGCCGGTCAGATCGCCTTTCACGAGAGTAACTTGAGCGCTTTCCATCGCAATGTCGGTGCCCGTGCCCATGGCGATGCCGACGTCGGCTTTTGCGAGAGCGGGCGCGTCGTTGATGCCGTCGCCCGCCATGGCCACGCGTCGGCCCTGCGATTGAAGTCTTGCGATTACGTTCGCTTTGTCCGCCGGTTGAACCTCGGCGATCACCTCGTCGATGGATAAGTGTCGGGCGACGGCGCGAGCGGTGGCTTCGTTGTCGCCGGTGAGCATGACCAGCTTCAAGCCATCTTGCTTCAGCGCCTGCAAAGCTTGCGAGGTGGTGTCCTTGATCGAATCGCCGACGGCGATGGCGCCGGCGAGTTGGCCGTCGACGCTCAGAAATACGACGGTACGGCCCTCCTGGCGAAGTGCAGCGACCTGATCGCCGAGCTTATCGATCGATGCACCCACGGCGGTCATGAGCGCTTTGTTTCCTAGTGCCAGATCATGGCCATTGGCGCTACCACGCACGCCTTGTCCCGTGACCGACTTGAAGCCAGTGACCTTGGCAGGGCGGACGCCGCGTTGTTCCGCGCCCGTAACGATTGCGCGGGCCAGCGGATGTTCGCTGGCGAGATCGAGGCCGGCGGCCCAGCTGAGTATCTGCGATTCCGAGTGGCCGTTGAGCGCGATGACCCGCTCCAGGCTGGGCCGGCCGACTGTGATCGTGCCGGTCTTGTCCAACACGAGGGTGTCGACGTTGCGCAGATTTTCGATGGCCTGCGCGTCTCGGAACAACACGCCTTGTTGAGCGCCGCGTCCGCTCGCGACCATGATGGAGATCGGCGTTGCCAGTCCCAGCGCGCAGGGACACGCGATAATCAGCACTGCCACCGCGTTCACCAATGCATACGCGAGTCTCGGCTCCGGGCCGATGAACCACCAGGCCGCGAACGTAGCGATGGCGATCACGATGACAGCCGGCACGAACCACGCTGCGACTTGATCCGCGAGTCGCTGCAGTGGCGCGCGAGAGCGCTGAGCTTGTGCGACGAGTGCGACGATTTGAGAGAGAAGGCTTTCTGCACCGACGCGTTCTGCTACGACGATCAGCGTGCCGGTTTGATTCACAGTCGCGCCGGTGACGCGATCGCCCGCCGATTTTTCCACTGGCATGGGTTCGCCGGTGAGCATGGATTCGTCCACGCTGGAATGGCCGTCGGCTACGCGACCGTCCACTGGGATCTTCTCGCCCGGTCGGACCCGCAGTCGATCGCCGGCATGTACGTGTCCGAGAGGGACGTCGTGTTCTGTTCCGTCCGCGTCGATGCGACGAGCGGTCTTCGGTGCGAGACCGAGGAGTTGGCGGATGGCGGCACTGGTCCGGCCTCGCGCACGCAGCTCCAGCCATTCGCCCAGGAGCACGAGAGTGACGATGGAGCTGGCCACTTCGTAGTACACGCCGACCATGCCGTGCGCGTCGCGCAGTTCCGCAGGGAACACGTTCGGAATGAAGGTGGCGATCAAGCTGTAGCCGAATGCGATGCAGACGCCGAGGCCGATCAGTGTGTACATATTCGGAGCTCGATGCACGACGCCCATCCAGCCGCGTTTGTAATAGTCCGCGGCTGCCCAGAGAACAACCGGCGCACTGAGGAGCAACTCGAACCAGCGCAAGTTGCGCATGGTTGCGTGTGACATCGCGAGGTCGAGTAGATGTGGAGCCATCGCGATGACGATCACGGGCAACGTGAGCACCAGCGAGATCCAGAATTTCCGGCGCACGCCGCGCAACTCGCTGTCATCGACATGCTCAGAGGGAAGCTCGGGCTCCAGCGCCATGCCGCACTTCGGACAGGTGCCCGGACCCACCTGTCGAATCTCGGGATGCATCGGACACGTGTAGATCGTACCCGCGGGCAGCTCGTCGCGCACGGGCGCGGGCTTTGTGGAGCAGCAGGTGTGAGCTGCTGGCGCTGGCTCACTCACGGCTGGCGCATGCGAATGTTTGTTGCCAGTCGAGCAGCAGGATTTGGGATGATGGTGGGCCATGGGAATCCGCCTCACTGCGGAGGCAAGCCGGCCAGGTCGGCCAGAATGGGACAATCGGGGCGGGCGTCGCCGTGACAGTGTTCGGCGAGATCCGCCAACGCGGCGCGCATGGACTGCAGCTCGGCGATCTTGCTGTCGAGATCGGCGATATGTTTCTGGGCGAGCCGCTTCACCTGCTCGCTGGCGCGGCGCTGATTGCGCCACAGGCTGAGCAGAGTCCCGATCTCATCCATCGAAAAGCCGAAGCTCCGGGCGCGCTGGATGAAGCGCAGCGTGTGAATGTCCGCGGACGTGTAGACACGATAATCGCCGGCAGTGCGAGTGGCTTTAGGGATCAGCTCCAGCGATTCATAGTGTCGAATCATCTTGGGCGTGAGTCCCGATAATTCGGCGGCTCTACCGATACTGTAGAAGCCGCGTTCCTTGGCCTCAGCGAATTCCGCACGACTTTTAACGGCAGGCATGACCATGCTCAGATCCAACATGGCTGCATGATGAACCTTGCCATGGTGGCAAGGTCAAGCACTGCGTTTGCTCCGGATTGGGCTCAGAACTCCGCTGTGAACCCGATGCCTCGGCGCTTCGGTTCGGGTTGCTGGATCAAGGCCCGGATTGCTTCGACGATGTCAGCAATGGCGTGGTCATGCGTTGCAAGCTTGCGCTCCAGTTCGGCGAGCTTCTGGGCCAGCTGTTTATTAGACGCAAGTAGCTGACGCATGCGCACGAAGGTGCGCATGATTTCGATATTGACGGTGATTGCCCTGCGACTCTTCAACACGGAGGAGAGCATGGCGATTCCCTGTTCGGTGAATGCGCACGGGGTGTAGCGCCGGCCACCGTGTCCAGCACTTGAGGTCACAATCTGTGACCTCAAGTTGCTCCACTCCGCGGCGGTGAGCTGAAGCATGAAGTCTTGGAAAGCGTTCGAGATTGCGTTTCACCGCCTGAAGAAGGGCCTTGGTCTGCACGCCGTAAAGCGTTGCAAGGTCGGCGTCGAGTAGCACTTTCTGGCCGCGCACGATGACGATCGAAGGTGCGATTTGCTGGATCGAACGCGGGGATGCCGGTTTTGCCTTGCGCATTGGACGCTCCTTGGCTGTTGGCAGATTCGCAAGCCATGAAGAAGCGTCGCAGCGATTCTGAGCGGAGGATGCTCGAATATCTGGGCTTTTTTACTAGAAATGCGGCTGAAAAGACCTTTGCACTTGAGGTCACAATCTGTGACCTCAAGTTATCCCGCTCAGCAGCAGTTACTCGGGAGCCGCTCCTCTCCGCTCGGAGAGGGGCGGGGTCTCTAGCCCTATTGGATCGTGAACACCAGCGTCGAGTTGCCGCGACGGATGGTCAGAGCGAACGCCGTTGCGCCGTTCACCGCTTGACGCAGCTGGTCGACGGTTGTCACGCGAACGCGGCCGATGGCGAGGATGACGTCGTTGGCGCGCAGGCCGGCCTGCTGAGCCGGGCTGCCGTCGGCGACGTTTTCCACCAGCACGCCGGCGTTGTTCGCTGCGTTCGTCAGCGCGGCGCCTTCCAGGGCTGGGTGGATCTGCGCAGCGCCTTCGCCGTCAGCGCCATCGCGCTCGCCGATCACAGCGCTCACGCGACGCGGCTTGCCCTCGCGGATCAAGCCCAGCTCGACCTTCTCGCCGATGCGCAGCAGGCCGATGGTGTTACGAAGCTCACCGGCGTTAGCCACGTTACGACCGTTGATCGAGGTGATGACGTCGCCAGCCTTGATGCCTGCCTTGTCCGCAGGCGAGCCTTCGATGACCTGCGACACCAACGCGCCGCGCGCATTTTCCAGGCCGAGGTTTTCAGCGATGCCGGGCGTGAAATTGTTGGAGAGCTGCACGCCCAGCATGCCGCGCTTCACCTCGCCGTACTGGACGAGCTGCGACATCACGGCCTTCACCATGTTGGAAGGAATGGCGAAGCCGATGCCGATGTTGCCGCCGCTGCCGGAGAAGATGGCGGTGTTGACGCCAACCAGCTGACCTTTCAAATCCACCAGCGCGCCGCCGGAGTTGCCCGGATTGATGGGCGCGTCGGTCTGGATGAAGTCCTGATATGACTCAGGATTGTTATCGGAGCGGCCGAGCGCGCTGATGATGCCCGAGGTGACGGTGTGATTGAGCGCGAACGGATTGCCGATCGCCAGCACGAAGTCGCCCACCTCGGCTTTCGCAGAATCGGCCAGCGGCATTTCCACCAGATTTTTCGCGACAACTTTCAGCACCGCCACGTCCGAAGCCTTGTCGCGGCCGACGATCTCGGCCTTGACCTGGCGGTCATCGAGCAACGTCACGGTGATCTCGTCGGCATTCTCGATCACGTGCGCATTGGTGATGATGTAGCCGTTCTTCGCGTCGACGATGACGCCCGAGCCCGCGCTCTGGAATTGTCGCTCACGCGGCCCCATCTCAGGAGCATCGAAGAAGCGGCGGAAGAACGGATCTTCCAGCAAGGGATTGCGGGGCCGCTGCTCTCGCACCGTGCCGCGCGTGGCGATGTTCACCACGGCGGGCGACGCCTTTTTCACGATGGGCGCCAGTGACGGCACCGGTGTGTCACCAACCTTTTCCGGCAGCTGAGCGGCGGCGCCCGTGTTGTAGAGCAGAGCCGTCGCGGCCAGCAGCCCGTAAACGTGTCTCATGAAGCGATCCTACGGTGGCAGGCGGCTCCAGGCCGCCCTTGGCAAGTCATTGACGATGGTTATGGATTTGAATTCAAGGCCAGATTCTATGAGCAATCCCGCTGGATTGGCATTTCGAGTCCGTAATCCGCCCCGATGAACGCCGCTCAGCCACGAAGCGTTGCATGCAGTGCACTGTGGATAGGGTTGTGCAGAGGGCGGTGGGCAGGATGTGGATAACTTGTGCGCATACCGTTGATCGAGGGTGGACACAAGATGTTGTGGTTTGTCGCAGCAGCGTAGATACTGGTGGCCTCTTTTCGGCAGCGCCGAAATCCACCTGCGAAAGCTCGCAACCCACTGTTACGCAATGGGTTTTAGAGTCTATTTTTCGAAGGAGGGTTTCTTGACGGCTTCATGATGCGGGTCTAGGCTTGTGCCTCTGACACAATATGTAGTGTCTCGCTCCGGAAAGAAAAAATATGACCGAGCGGGATAACTGCAAGGGTCAGATGGACTACCGGCCAGGGCTTGAAGGGGCTCGAACCGGTGGGAGTTTTGGGACGTCAGTTGGGGACATTGTCGTACCCGCTCGCAATCCGGAGTTCTTTGCCGGCATGAAGACCGCAATCAAACTTGAGCCCATGGATGTCAACAGCATTCCGTTCCAGGAAGCCTCGCTGGATATCTGGGACAAAAAATATCGACTGACCGCGAAAGATGGCTCGCCCATCGACCGCACCATGGACGACACCTATAAACGTGTCGCCCGCGCGCTCGCGGACGTGGAAAAAGAGGAAGTGCGCGACCAGTGGTACGAACAGTTCCTCTGGGCCCTGCGCAAGGGCTCGATTCCCGCTGGCCGAGTGACCTCGAACGCCGGCGCTCAGGAACACAAGCCCGCGACCTCGACTATCAACTGCACCGTGTCCGGCACGATTCTGGACTCGATGGATGACATTCTCGCGAAGGTCCACGAAGCGGGCCTGACGCTGAAGGCCGGCTGCGGCATCGGTTACGAATTCTCGACCATGCGCCCCAAGGGGGCGTATGTCTCCGGCGCGGGCGCGTACACGTCTGGCCCCCTGTCGTTCATGGATATCTACGACAAGATGTGTTTCACCGTCTCTTCGGCCGGCGGCCGGCGCGGCGCGCAGATGGGCACATTCGATATCGGTCATCCCGACGCAATGGATTTCATCCGCGCCAAGCGCGAAGCCGGTCGCCTGCGGCAGTTCAACCTGTCGCTGCTGATCACCGACGAGTTCATGCAGGCCGTGAAGAAGGATCAGGACTGGCAGTTGGCCTTCCCGGTGAGCCAGCGCGAACTGACCGGTGCGGAGAACCTGCAGGATCGCTCGAACTACGTGTGGCGCGAGTGGCCGACCAAGGATGGCTACGTGGTCAACGACTCGGGCCTGGTCTGCTGCAAGATCTATAAGACGCTGCCGGCCAAGCGCATGTGGGACGTGATCATGTCGTCCACCTACGATTTCGCCGAGCCGGGCTTCGTGCTGATCGATCGCGTCAACGAAATGAACAACAACTGGTGGTGCGAAAACATTCGCGCGACCAATCCTTGCGGCGAGCAGCCCCTGCCGCCGTATGGCTCGTGCCTGCTGGGCTCCGTGAACCTGACGCGCTTCGTGCTGGATCCGTTCACCGAAGACGCGCGCTTCGATTGGGAAGAATTCCGCAAGGTCGTGAAAGTGTTCACGCGCATGCTCGACAACGTGGTCGAGATCAACGGCCTGCCGCTTGGTCAGCAGCGCGACGAGATCACTCGCAAGCGCCGCCACGGCATGGGCTTTCTGGGGCTCGGCTCGGCCATCACCATGCAATGCATGAAGTACGGTTCGAAAAAGTCCGTCGCATTCACTCAGAACGTGTCGCGCGAAATGGCGCTGGCGGGCTGGGAAGCGGGCCTCGAGCTCGCGCGTGAAAAGGGCCCGGCGCCCATCATGCTCGAAGAGTTCGAAGTCACTCAGGAAATGCTTCGCAAGCGTCCCGAAATGGTGAAGGACGGCTGGCGCGTCGGTCAGAAGATTCACGGCCGCACTCTGCATGCGAAGTACAGCCGCTACATGCAGCGCGTCGCCGAGGCCGCGCCGGAGCTGGTGGACGAGCTCGCCGAAGTCGGCGCGCGCTTCACCCATCACAGCTCGATCGCGCCGACTGGCACCATTTCGCTGTCGCTTGCGAATAACGCTTCAAATGGCATCGAGCCGTCCTTTGCGCACCACTATTTCCGGAATGTCATCCGTGAAGGCAAGAAGAGCAAGGAGAAGATCGACGTGTTCTCCTTCGAGCTGCTGGCCTATCGCGAGCTGATCAATCCGCGCGCCATGCCGAACTCCACCAACCCGGCCGAGAAGCTGCCCGACTACTTCACGACGGCGGACAACATCACGCCGAAGGAACACGTGGACATCCAGGCGGCGTCGCAGCTGTGGATCGACTCCTCGATCTCCAAGACGGCCAACGTGCCGACGGATTATCCGTACGAGGACTTCAAGAACATCTACCTGTATGCCCACGAGCAGGGCCTGAAAGGCTGCACCACCTTCCGCTTCAACCCCGAGGCGTTCCAGGGCGTGCTGGTCAAGGAAGAAGACCTGAAGAACACCACTTACGTGTTCACGCTGGAAGACGGCACGGAAATGAAGGTGCGCGGCGACGAGGAGATCGAATACGACGGCGAGAAGCACACCGCCGCGAATCTCTTCGACGCGCTCAAAGAAGGTTATTACGGAAAGTTCTGACAAGTCGCGGGCGGCGCGCCGCCGCGCTTGAGAAACAGGTTAAAGACATGACCGCCAAAATCGACAAGAAGATCGTCAAGTACCGGGTCGAGAAGCCCGAGGACAAGGCCGCGGCTGAAAAAGCCGCCGCCGAAGCCGCGCAGGCCAAGGAACGCAAGGAAGAATCGAACGTCGTCTGGATGCACGAAAAAGTCGAGCGTCCCGAGGTTCTGATCGGCTCGACCTACAAGATCAAGACGCCCGTGTCGGATCACGCCATGTACGTGACCATCAACGACATCATCCTGAACGAAGGCACCCGCCACGAGCAGCGCCGGCCGTTCGAGATCTTCATCAACTCCAAGAACCTGGATCACTTCCAGTGGATCGTGGCATTGACGCGAATCATCTCGGCCGTGTTCCGCAAGGGCGGCGACGTGACCTTCCTGGTCGACGAGCTCAAGGCCGTGTTCGATCCTCGCGGCGGCTACTGGCAGAGCGGCGGCAAGTTCATGCCGTCCATCATCGCCGAGCTGGGCTACGTCATCGAGAAGCACTTGCAGACCATCGGCCTGCTGAAGAAGCCGGAGATGGAAGAGGAGCGCAAGAAGCTCATCGAGGAAAAGAAGGCCGAGTACGAGGCGCGTAACAAACAGGTCGACGCCTTCGCCAAGAGCCACTTTCCCGAAGGCGCGCAGCTGTGCGCCAAATGCAGCACGACCGCCGTCGTGCTGATGGACGGCTGCATGACCTGCTTGAATTGCGGCGACTCGAAGTGCGGATGACGCTATAGTTCCGTTTGACGGCCTTGGGGACTAACCCGTGCCGACCACCTCACGCCCCGCCGTCCAGCGGGGCGTTTTTATTTAGGGATGGCGCGGCGGCGCGGATTATCGGCTATAACCAATAAATGCAATTTACCGCCTATAAGCAATAAATGCCGCCATGCGCGCGCTCGTGCTCATTCTCGACCTCGCCGGCACATTCGTATTCGCGCTTGCGGGCGCAACGGCGGGGGCGAGGAGGCAGCTCGATCTCTTCGGCATCCTCGTGCTGGCGTTCGCAGCCGCGTGCGCGGGTGGCATTGCGCGAGATTTGCTGATCGGCGCGACGCCGCCGGCGGCGATTAGCGACTGGCGATATGTCGCGACATCGGTGCTGGCGGGCATCGTCGCGTTCAGGTGGCACGTGGCGATCGAGCGGATGGCGAATCCGGTGCGGATGTTTGATGCCGCGGGGCTTGCGCTGTTTGCAGTCGCGGGCGCGCAGAAGGCGCTGGCTTACGAGTTGAGTGCGGTGATGGCGGCGCTCCTCGGCATGCTGACTGGCATCGGTGGCGGTGTCGTGAGGGATGTGTTGTTGGCGCAGATTCCCACGGTCTTGCGCTCCGATTTGTATGCAGTGGCTGCGCTCAGTGGCGCGGCGGTGGTTGTGATTGGCGATTTGATCGGCGCGCCGCCATTGCCGGCAGCTCTGGTTGGAGCAGGGCTCTGTTTCGGATTACGAGTCATGGCGATTCGCCGGGGGTGGCATTTGCCAAAAGCGTTTCAAGACCCACCCCGTAAATCGCCGGCGAAGAACGATCGGGCGTCGTCGTAAGCATTCACACCTTGCAGAATGCCAGGCTCTGAGTAAAGGCGGCTATCTCAGGCAGGAAGTTCGCGGATTCCCGTAGCACCGACCAGTACCTTCCGCCGCCGCGGACATCGAGGTCCAGTTTGTAGCTCGCAATCACACCATCCTTATCGACCCAACGATCGAGTATTCGGATGGAGCAGGGAATGTTGACCGATGGATCGTGCAGGTCTTTGGCGTTCTTGATCTTACATCCATAGCCATTCGCGCTCTCCTGCGACAGTTGCAAGAGGCCACGGCTGATCACCCAGTCGCCTCTGCGGTCCTTGAAGCTTTCCTGGTAGGTCTTGTCGGGCTGAAAGTCGCTTTCCGGGCGAGCCATGGCCGAGAGCAGCCCTACCCAGAATTTCGAGCGGTCGGCCGTGCGCAGCGTCGGGTAATTCGGGCAAAACTTCGCGATATCCGACGGCACCACGGTCGGCAAGCGGGAGGCAGCAACGGCCTTCTCAGCGATTGCCGTCCAGGCCCCGTCCGGATTGGCTTCCGCCCAGGCCGCGTAATCGCTCTCGGCCAGAACCATGATTGGCGCGATGAGGAGCAGCAAGATGACGATGCGATTCATGGGTGTTCCTACGAGTTCGGAACCACGACATCGAGCCAGCGGGGCCGTCACTTATTGCGGAAGCTGTGATTCGCCCCGTGCCACGGGAATTCGTTCGAGTAATGAATCGAGGGCGATGCTGCCCGGAAACCGTGTGGCAGACAATAAAGGTTGCGGGCAGCCCGGGCCGGCAATGGCCGGTTCCTGTCCGGAACCGGCCATTGCCATCGGCTGCGACGTTTGTTGCTAGTCGTCGAGCGGCCGCATGCGCCGGGAGAATATGAAGTCGGCGATCCTGGGGCAGTTCGCCTGGCTGGCACGCGTGTCGAACTCAAAGTGAATTCCACCATACACCCGACTGCGCGCCATATCGTCGGCGAGCTGCGAGAAGCTTTCGTACTCCCTGGTCACGTCCACGTTGGGCGCCACGCCGGGCCAGGTGATGCTGAATGAAAAGTCGTCCGTGCCGAGCACGTTCGCTACCGCGCGGGCGGCGCTTGCGGACACGCATGACATGTTTCCGGGATAAGCCGGATAGGGCGGATTGGGAATCAACGAAGTCCACGTTCCGTCCGGCGCGGTGTTCGGATTGAGATCTTCTTCGGCGCGCTGAATCGCAGTCACCGGCCGCCACAAACCATAGACGAACTTGGCAGTGTGCGCTGTTTGCAGGCCGTCATGCATCGAGACCGCCACGAATGCGAACAGGCGGGCCGCGTCGATCAACGAGAGCTCCTCCGAACGCACCACTTCGCGCGCGACGTTACTCCACAGCGCGAATGGCGACAGCCCATAACCGATCCCGGCAAACAGGCGCGCGAGGAGCGTCTGCTCCTCGGTGCGAGTCGCGCTCGTTGCCGAGCCGAGCTCTTTCACTTCGTTGAAATCAGCCGTGTATTGCTCGCTCGTCAGCGTTGGCGGCGGGCCGGGCAGGTACTGTGTGCTCGTGATGACGCCGAACGGCGTCACGTTCATTAAATGTGTGAACGTGGCTGTCGCCAGTGTCGGCGGCGTCGGTTGCCACAACCCTGGCAGCAGCGGCAGCTCATAAGGCGGCGGCATGGCCGACCAGCCGTCGTTCGCGCGCCAATTGATAACTTGCCTGGCGACCCTCGCTCCGACGTTTGATCCGAGGCGCGCGAGTCCCGGAGGAATGTCGGCGAGATTCCCGGCGAGGGCCGAATCGAAGGTGGCCTGGCTGGCGGGAATGAGCGCGACGAGCACATCATGCGCCGCCTGTGCAGCGGCAGCGGTCGTCGATGCACCGGATGGAACGTTCAAGCGGACTCTGTAGGGTGTGTACTCGCGCTCGATGACGTTCACGGCGTCAAACATCGCGACATGGAGCATCGCGTAATAGCGAACTCCAGCCAGAGCCGCCGTCGGCGGCAAGTTCTGTCTAAGCAGTTCGTTCCATTCGATGACGATTTCCGCGCTGTCCCGTTGCGCGCGGGCGTTCATCGGCAAAACACAGACGAGAGCGACGATGAGTACTGCCCTGGCCAGATATATGTATTTCATGACAGTCTCCTTCCGCTCGGATGACGCGTGCCGCCGCAGGCGGGGCGGCGTGCGGATGAGGGCGGATCGTTAGATCGAGGAAGGAAACGAAAGTAGGCGCTTGGCGTGCGGGCGCGTCAAGGGCCTCTGCTTGTGCGGCGTATCACAGTCTCATTGTTGAGAATCTCTTGTTGAAGTCGTCCACGTAACTGAAGACCACTGGCACCAGCAACAGGCTGAGCAGTGTCGATGTGATGAGACCGCCGATCACGGCAACCGCCATCGGCGCTCTGAAGCCGAGATCTCCGAAGCCGATCGCCACCGGCAACATTCCCGCCGCCATCGCCAGCGTCGTCATCAATATCGGTCGTGCACGTAAGCGACAGGCGACGAGAAGCGCCTCGGTGCGCGACAGACGATCGCGACGCATAGCCGTGAGTGTGTAATCGACCAGCAGAATCGAGTTCTTGGTCACCACGCCCATGAGCATCAGCAGCCCCAGCAGCGAAGGGAGTGAAAACCCATGGCCCGTAATCAGCAAGGCCGCGAATGCGCCACCGAGCGCAAACGGAAGCGCCGACAGAATCGTGACCGGCTGCAGGAAGTCATGAAACAGCACCACCAGGATCAGATAGATACAAACGATGCCGGTGAGGATGGCGAAGCCGAAGCCTCCCAGGATCTCCGCCATTCGTTCGGCATCGCCTGTGTCGAGCTTGTGAACTGCGGCGGGTAGTGTTTTCACGGAAGGCAGTTGTTCGATGTCGCTCATGACTTGCGCCATCGCGACCCCGTGCAACTCGGCCTCGATGTTCACGCTGCGCTGACGGTCGAAACGATGGATCTCGTCCGGGCCGCTGCGCAGGGCGAGCTCGGCAACGCTGGCCAATGGAACCACGCCACGCTCGCCCGGAACATGAAGTGCAGCCAACGCACGCAGATCGGTGCTGAAAGCCTCCGGCAACTGCACGCGCAGGTTGAGCTGACGTTCGGGCAATGTGAACTTGGCGAGCGACCAGGCGAAGTCCCCACCGGACGCGACGCGCAGCGTCTCGCCGATGCTTTCGGCGTCGACGCCTAGCTGGGCAGCCCGGGCGAACGCGGGAGTCACAATCACTTGCGGCTGCTGCAGGCTGGCAGTGGAGCGAACATTGACCAGCCCGGGCAGTGCTCGCAAGTCGCGCTCGATGCGCAGCGCAGTTGTTTCAAGCAGCTCGCCATCGGCGCTCGCCAGTGCGAACTCGAGCCGATCGCCTGAGTCCTCACCGCGAACGGTGAAGCGCCCGCCAGGAATCCCGGCCAATGCTTCACGCAAGAGACCTTCGACTTCCATCTGCGACTCTTCACGCTCGTCGCGCGGCACCAGCCTCACACTGAAGGTCGTTCTGCGCATGTCGGCGACACTGGATCGCTCGGCTGGCCCGTCGTTGTTCTGCGAGCCGATCGAAGCGAATACGCGATCGACCTGCGGCAACGTGCGCGCCGCTTGTGTGACCTGCAGCGCCAGATCGAGAGCCTGTTCCAATTTCGTTCCCGGCGGCAGCTCCATGGCTATCTGTGTCTGGCCGCGATCGCTGGGAGGCAGGAAGTTGCCGGGGAGCAGAGGAATCAGCGCGAGCGAACCGCAGAACAACGCAAAGGCAACGAGTAACGAGCGTCGTCGATACTGAAGGCTGTACGCCACCAGATCCAGATAGCGCTGCAGCCAGCGGCCGTTGCGATCATGGGCGGCCGGCGCAGCCTTGAGGTACCGCGCGGCCAGCATTGGCGTCAGCAGACGTGCGACCGCCAGCGATGCGAGCACTGCCGCCGTGGCAGTCCAGCCGAACTGCAAGAAGAACTTCCCTGCGATGCCACCCATGAAAGCAGTGGGTAGAAACACAGCGACCAACGTCAGCGTGGTCGCGATCACCGCGAGGCCAATCTCAGTCACCGCCGTCATCGCTGCCTGCTCGATGGAGACGCCCGGGCGTAAATGGCGCTCGATGTTCTCGACCTCCACGATCGCGTCGTCGACCAGCACCCCGATGACCAGCGCCAACGCCAGAAACGTCACAGTGTTGAGCGTGAAGCCCATCCAGTACATGGCCGCGAACGCGGGCAACACCGACAGCGGCAACGCCATTGCAGCGATCCAAGTAGCGGACCAGTTGCGCAGGAACAGCGCAACCACGAGCATCGCGAGCAGTGCGCCCTCGATGAGCATCTGCATGGAGCCGTCGTATTGTTCTTCCACGACGGCGACGTTGTCTTCGACCAGTTCGATCTCGACGCCGCGGTTCGCCTGCCGGATCTCTTCGAGCGCCTCGTCCGCCTCCCGCGCGACACTCACTTCGCTCGCGCCCCGCGCCCGAATGATTTGAAACGCGACGACCGGCCGACCGTCGAGCAGGGCCAACTGAGTGCGCTCGCGAAACGTATCCTTCACCTCGGCGATGCGGTTCAGCCGAACCGCTTGGTTGCCGCTCAACGCCAGCTCGAGGTTCTGCAAGTCGCCGATGTTCGACAGCGTGCCGACGGTGCGCACCGATTGACGCATCGAGCCGACCCGCGCGATGCCGCCTGACGCTTCTTGCTGTACTCGTCGTAATGCGCGCGATACATCCGCCGCGGTGACGTTGAACGCCGCCAGCTGCGCTGGATCGAGATCGATGTGAATCTCTCGATCCACGCCGCCAACGCGTTGTACGGCGCCGATGCCGGCAACTCCCATCAAGCGCCGTGCGACGACGTTGTCGACGAACCAGGACAGCCTTTCTTCGTCCATGCCTTCGGCGTGCACCGAGTAGGTTCGAATGGTCCCGGCGGTCGTCATCTTCTCAATGATCGGTTCGCGCAGGTCTTGAGGCAGATCGCTACGTACACGTGCGATGGCGTCTCGCACTTCATCGACGGCGTCGCTCGAATCTTTGTTCAGTTCGAACTCGATCGTCGTGACGGAACTGCCGGTGCGGATGACGGAGGTGATATGCCGAACGTCCGTGACGCTCGCGACCGCGTCCTCGATCTTACGCGTCACTTCCGTTTCGAGCTGAGAAGGCGCGGCGGACTCGAGCTGCGCGGTGACGGTCACGGCCGGCATGATGATGTCCGGCATGTCTTGGATGGGCAGGCGCGCGAAGGCGAACACGCCGACGAGCGCCGCAATCGTAAAACCGACGATGACCGGAATGGGCCGCCGGATCGACCAGGTTGCGAAGCTCATCGCGTTGCTGCTTGCTGTTCGGCCGCGGTAACCACACGTACGCGATCGCCGTCATGAAGAAAGCCGCCGCCGCTGAGGACGACGGACTGTGCGGAAGTCACTCCGTCGAGCACTTCGACTTGCTCGCCGATTCGGCGGCCGGTGCGGAGTTGCACCTGCGTGGCGACCGAGTCGCGATCGAGCACGAATGCATACTCACGGCCATCACGAACGACGATGCTGCTACTGGGAAGCGAGAGGCCGCTCGACGCACCCGTGAGGATTGCACCGCTGACGAACATGCCCGCTCGTGGAGCAGGCTTCACATCCGGCGACAACGCGACGTAAGCAATCGCTGTGAGGTTTTGAGTCAACAGCGGTGCGACCTGGCGGACGGTTCCTTCGATGATCGAGCCGTCGGGAAGCATGGCCTTGGCCATCTGCCCGGGCTGGATTCTCGGCAGGTCCGCCGCTGCGACCTGCGCCTGCCACTCCAACCGATTCTGGCGCACCAGTCGGAACAATTCGTCACCCGCGCCGGCAACACTTCCCAGCGTGGCGCTACGAGCGGAGATCACGCCGGCATCGGGTGCGAGAACTCGTGTCTGGCGCAGGCGCAGTCGAGTCGATTCAACTCGCGCACGTGCCGAGTCGACTTGCGCGCGTGCCGTCTGCGCGCGCGTCAAATATTGAGTCACCGCTTGGCCACTGAGTGCGCCCGTGTTACGCAACGATTCAGCGCGCGCGGCGTTTTCGTCCGCCTCGGTGAGCGCTGCTTCCGCCTCGGCGAGAGCGGCCTTTCTTTCGTTGAGCTCCGCTTCGATCGGCGCCGGGTCGAAGCGAGCTAACAAATCGCCGGCGACGACGCGACTGCCCACGTCCACGCGAACGTCGATGAGGCGCAGGCCACCGAGCTCGGCACCGATCGTGGCTTCGTGCCAGGCAACGATGCTGCCGTGAGCGACGACTTCGTCCCGCCATTCTCTCAGCTGCGGCATCGTCGTTTGCACAGTGAGCACGGTCTGCTCGCCTGTCGCTTCCGGATCGTCCGTCTGGTCGACGCCAATGGAAGCAAAAGCAACGATTGCGGCGACCAGCATCGATGCCGCGCCAAACCAGACAGCGGAACGTACGCGCATGACTTCAGAACTCGTAGCTCACGAAGACCGCCGCGCTGGCCTGGTTCTGCGATCCCTCATCCTCGACGAGAGGGCTGTCAGCTGCATCGCCCAGCAGGCGTCGATAAGCCAGCCGACCTGTCACACGCCAATGCTCGCTCAGCATGTAATGCAACATCATCGATGCGCCGGCGTCCTTGATGCCGCTCTCCGCAGTGAATTCGCGTAAGCCGCTCGCCTGCGCTTGTGCCGGTGTGATGCCGAAGTACGCTTGCGTGTAGTCCTCGTTGCTCCACGTGGTCGACACTTGGAGCTGAGCGAGCAAGCGCTTCGTGAGCATCAATCCGTAGCCGGCCTTGATCTCGGCAATCAACCCTTCGTGTCGGCTGGTCGCGTCCTGCGCCACCTCCAACTCGAGCTCGACGGCGCCGATCTCGTAATTGACGAAGACTCCTGCCAGCGCGCCCCGGTCGATATCGCCAAGGTTGCGCAGGATCGGGTTGTCGTCAGCCTCGCGGCCCATGTCGACCTTCACCATTGGGCCGAAACTGAGATTGTCCGCGAGCGTCGAGTCGCTTAGTTCGATCACGTCGATCTTCAGCGACGGCCCGCGTAACACGATGAAATCGCGATAGCTGATACCGAGCATCGGCAGGCCGTCGACCTCGTAGTCGTCGGAGCCTTCGTAATCCGGATGGTAAATGGCGCCGGCCCCCAGGCTGACCGACCAGATCTCGTCTTTGTCTTGCTGCTCCTCCCTGGATTGCGAGGCTGCGGTCGTGGCGAAGGAAAGGAGAGAGGCCGCAAGGATCGCGGCCGCGCTGCCATTGGAGCGGTTCATGCAAATCTTCCGTTGCTGTGTGGCGGCGGGAGCGCCGTGGCGGTCACTGTAGGTCGCCGCGTGGCTGGGGCGATTGCAGGCCGGCTTCGAAGTGTTACGTTTTATTTCAAGCGCCGGACAGGGCGGGTCGGGTGAGGTAACGTGCGGCCATGGTGTCGCCAAACAGCTCCAATGTGTTGCTCGTCGATGACGATCAACGGATTCGCGGCATGCTCGGGCAGTTCCTGACCGAGCGTGGCCTGACGGTTTACGAAGCGCCCGATGGCAAGCGGATGTTTGCCTTGCTCAAGAGCACGCGCATCGACGTGGTCGTGCTCGACGTAATGCTGCCCGGTGAGGATGGTTTTTCGCTCTGCCGTCGGCTGCGGCTGGATAGCACCGTGCCGGTCATCTTGCTGACCGCGATCAACGAAGCGGCCGATCGCATCGCCGGGCTGGAGCTGGGCGCCGACGACTATGTCGCCAAACCGTTCGACCCTCGCGAGTTGCTGGCGAGAATTCGCGCAGTCATGCGTCGTATCGGTGGCGCGCAGTCGATGTCTCGCGAGCACGCGACCTACACGTTTTTGGGATGGACGTTGGATCCCCGCCGACGCACGCTGCGGACCAAGGACAACGTGCTGGTCGATCTCACCAGCGGCGAGTTCGATCTGCTGCTGGCGTTCGTCGAATATCCTCAACAGATCCTGCATCGGGATCGACTGCTGGACCTGGCGCGCGGCCGGACCAATCAAGCGTTCGATCGCAGCGTCGACGTGCAGATCAGCCGGTTGCGACGGAAGATCGAACTGGATCCCGCCGAGCCTCAGCTGATCAAGACGGTGCGTAGCGAGGGCTACATCTTTACTGCCGATGTGACCGTCGAGTTGCCGGAGCGGGGCTCATGATGCGTCGATTGTGGTCGCGGGTCGGGCTGACTCCGCGCTTCGGCATCGTCATCGTGCTGGCGCTGATTGCGACGGAGGTGATGAAGGACATAGTCATGGTCCGGTTCATTCCTCCGCCGCGCATCGGACTGTATACCCGCGAGTGGCTGGCGGAGCGGACCTTGGAAGCGGTCCGTCTCGTGCAGGCTACCCCGCCTGAGCGGCGAGCCGAGGTTCTAACAGCCCTGCATTCGGAGTGGATCGCATTTGAGCCGTTAGCGGACGGCGCCGTGGCTGAGGCGAACACTCCGCCCCCATTGGAATCGCTACGCACACTCCTCGAAAACAAACTCGGAGATACGGTGCGCCAGGTGGTCGTCTCCGCGTCGCCACTGCAAGATCCTTCGCAGGCAACCAGCGGAGCGACAGTGATGATCAAGTCGCTGCCATTGCTCGCCGACGTCGTTCGCGACGATTTCAACGAACAAGCCATGGTCATCGGCTGGATGGAGATTGCGTTGCAATTGCAAGACGGTACCTGGATGGCCGTCACCGAGCCTGGCCGGGAGCTCGCGACTGTGCGACGCCTGCGCAACTTCGGCGTCCTGGTCATAGGCCTGGCTCTGATCGCGAGTCTTTCCTTGCTGGCGACACGCATGATCGTCCGTCCGCTGCAACACCTCGCTGCCGCCGCTGATCGCCTCGGCCGCGAACGCGAGCTCACGCCAGTCCGCAAGCCCGAAGTGCCCGAGCTCGACGCCATCGCAGACAGCTTCAATGAGATGCAGCAACGTTTGAAGCGCTTCGTCGACGAGCGCACTCACATGCTGGCCGCGATTTCGCACGACCTGCGTACACCATTGACGCGTTTGCGACTGTTCGCCGAATTCGTCAACGACGAGCAGCAGCGGGCGCTGGTGCTCAACGACATCAACGAAATGGAGCAGATGCTGCGTGAGTCGCTGGCTTTCGCCAGCAACGAGGCACGGCATGAACCGCACAGCCGCGTGGATATCGCAGCCTTGCTCATCAGCCTCAGCGACACGATGGCCGACGCGGGTGGGAAGGTCTTTTATGAAGGTCCGAACCATGCGGAGCTGCCGTGTCAGCCGGTCGCGATCCGGCGCGCGTTCTCGAATCTGATCGATAACGCGTGCAAATATGGAGAGGAGGCGCGGGTGCGGTTGATCGAGCACCAGGACGCCATCGAGGTCACCATTGCCGACCGCGGCCCCGGCATCCCGGCCGATCAGGTGGAGCTGGCCTTCGCTCCCTTCCGCCGATTGGAAGGCTCGCGCAACCGGGAAAGTGGCGGCGTCGGCCTGGGTTTATCCATCGCGCGAGACGTGGTTCACGGCCACGGCGGCTCGATCGTGCTGGATGCCAATCGGCCGATGGGTTTATTGGTGCGCGTGCGGTTGCCCAAGCCTCAGGTGGTAATGCGTCGGGACCGGTAATGCAGCTAGTATTCGCCTGCGTCCTCCGCAGGGAAAAGGCATGTCCGCGTTCGACCTGTTCAAACGAGTCTCCAAGGCGCCCACCAATCCTCACGTCACCCCCGCGCGGCGAGCGTTCGACATCGCCGATTTATATCGCGGGCCGGTCGCCGTCAGCGAGCGCAGCGGCGAGGGCCAGGAACTGGCGCTGGATGAAAAACTGCGTCAGGCCTATTTCTGGATCGTCAACACGGCCATCATCAGCCCGCATTACGACGTCGAATACAACGACGAGCCGCCGCAGGAATTCGCCATCGGCGATCACAAGAGCCGGCTGACGCTGCCGACCGGGCAGAGTTATTCCAGTTTCGTGCTATTGCCGTTGCTTACATTCGCGTTACGCCGCAAGTGTCTGCTCATCGGCGGACCGGGCCGGGGCAAGACCGCGAGCGCGATTCTGATGGGCGTGTTGGGTGGCTACTCGTTGAAAGACGTACGCCGCGCGATGCTTCATGGTCATCCGCAGATGACGACCGCGGACTTGCTCGGAAATCCCTTGCCCGCGGATCTCATCAACGCCCAGAAGGTGGAAGACATCCGTATTGCCTGGCGCAAATGGTTGTCGATGCGCGTGAAGATCGTCGATGAGTACAACCGCATCCCGACACGTACTCAGAGCGCGCTGCTCACGGTCATGGGCGACAACTATGCGGAGCTGCTGGATCAGATCCACGAATGTCCTGACTCGGCGTGGTTTCTGACGGCGAACGACGAACAGGGCGGCGGCACCTATCAAGTCATCGAAGCGCTGCGTGATCGTATCGACGTGATCGTGCAGGCGCTGTCGTTCAATCCGCGCTTTCTAGGGCAGCTGCTGACTCGCATCGAGGAAGGCATTCGCCCCGAGGAAGCCATGCCCAAGGAGATCGTGTTCACTGAAGCGCAGATCGATCGCATGGGCGCGATGATCCGTCGCGTGCAGTTGAGCGAGGAAGTGCGTCGGCGCATCGAGTTCTTCACCAGTCAGTTCGAGTTCTGCGATGTCGCCGCCGAGCAGTTCGAATACAAGACCAAGGACACGGCGCGGCTCGCAGGCGTCGAATGGCACATGCTGACTTCCCTGGAGACCGGCAAAGATCGGCTGAAAGATCTGGGCGCGCAGTCCAAGAACGGCATTTCTGTGCGCGCGCTGATGACGCTGCTGCTCTATGCGAAGGCAATGGCTTTCTTCCGTGGCAATCCTGCGGTGGAGCTGAGCGATGTCCGGCAGATCCTGCCGTTCGTGCTGCACGACAAGTTGATTCCAGATATCGACGCGCCCTTCTTCGAAAGCGCAGGGAACGCCATGTTCCGCAGCGATCGGGTCGGTTGGTTGCGCCGCTTGTTCGATCTTTCCTGCGCCGAATACGAACGGCTCAACCTGGATCAGGACGATGCCGTGCACGCGCTGACTCAGCACTTCGAGCGCGGCCTCGATGGTTTGAGCGAGAGCGATACGCGGCAGCAGCTGGTTCGCATCGAGCGCGCCGTGAACGAGCTCATCAAAGGTCAGAAGCTCTACGGGCATCTCTACGACGACCTGCTCAAGCTGAAATACCTGCACCAGCGCTACACCAATTATTTGCGCTGGCTGCGTGCGGGTTAGCAAATGATCAGCGCGATTCTCGCCGAGGCGCTACAGGCCCGACGCTCGGACTTCAACGCGCGCTTCAGGCTCGCCGCGCAACGCTATCCACATCTCGATGGTGAGGAGGTGCTGCGATTCATTGCTGGCGCGGTAGATCCGCTGGTGCGCGCGGTTCATGCGTGCAGTCCCGAGGCTGTTGTCGATGTGGTGAATGTTGCTTACGACTGCTCGTTGCAATTGGTGGGTCAGCGCCTTTCGGTAGACTCGGGGCGGTTTGCGGCGGTTCCCGCAACCTGGCGTGAGGTGTTGCCGCGTGCGGCTGCGCATGTTGCTGAACAGCCCGCGCGTGTGATCCCTGCGCTGACCAACGCCGCACATCAATTGATCAGCAGCGATTCCGCCGATACGACTCGATGGATCAGCGCACTGGCGGATGTGGCGCCCCAATGCGCTTCGCCGGACGAGTTGCTCATCGCCGGACAGGTGCTCGCCTGGCAGTGTGGCCTGGCGCACTATCGAGAAGGCGTGCTCAAGGCGCTGCAATCGTTGTCGGTGGCGCTCGCCTGCGCAGTACTGAAGATCACACCCGACCAATATGAAACAACCTTGCAGCGATTGCAGGAAGATCGTTGGTTCGATCCTGCGCATCATCGCCGTGAGCCGCTACGAATCGTGCGCAGAACGGGCGCCTTTCGCGGCTTCGGTGGCTCATTCCTGCGGCCGCCCTTATTGAAGAGCTCGGATAACGGCTGGCTGGTGCAGAGCGCCGACGATTACTGGTATCTCGTGGCCGACGCGTTCGGCGCCACTCTGCATCGTAGTAGCGCTGAGGAATGGCGCGCGCAGCCTGCGAACGAAGTCGGGCACGTCGGAACTCGGCTGGCTCACGACGGCAAGATGCTGGATCTTCCCGGCGCTGGGCCCATCACCAGCAGCGCCGCGAGCGTCGGCGCGATCGCGTGCACTTTCGCTCACTCTCATGAAATCGTGCTGGTCGCGCTGAAGTGAGCTCGTGAGCGCCAGGTCACTTACACAGCTGCGCGACCGTTGGGCGGAAGCCTGGCCGGAAGCGCTCGCCGCATGGAGTCGGCACGTCGTGTTGCGTGCGCCGCGGTTGTGTCTCGACGATCGTGAGGCGAAGCAGGAAGGTTTGACAGACAGTTTCGCGATGATCCGGCTCGCCGATCAGTCGGTGGTGATCAATCTCGCTGACATTCAACGGCGCGGTCTGGATGGATATGCCACGGAGATTCTGGCGCACGAGATCGGACATCACGTGCTCGCGCCTTCCAACCTGACGGATCACGCTCGGTCGCTGTCGCGCATTCGACTGGCGTTGCCGACGCTCGAAGCGCACGCGCCGATGATCGCCAATCTGTTTACCGACCTGGTCATCAACGATCGATTGCAACGAAGCGCCGGCCTGCGCCTGGCCGAAGTCTTTAAAAAGGTGAACCAGGGCGAGAAAGAAACCGGCGCGCTATGGAATCTGTATCTGCGAACTTACGAGTTGCTGTGGTCCTTGGAGCGGGGCACGCTGGTCGAGAGTGCGCTGAGCGAGCAAGCCGAGGGCGATGCCTGGCTCGCGATGCGTATCGTTCGTCACTATGCCCGCAACTGGCTCGAGGGCGCGGCAAAGTTCGCGATGCTCATGCTGCCGTATCTTGCCAAGGATGCGCTGGGTCCAAGCCTGGCGCGGGCGTGGCATGACACTCGAGCGGCAGGCGCGGGAGGTCAGCCCGCCGGGCTTGCAGAAGCGGACAGCGGCGATTCGCAACCGCTCGTCCATCCATCGCGCGATCCTGAGATTACTGGTGACAGCAGTGGCTCGGTCACGCCGGCTGAATCAAAGGCAGCTCCAGCGCTTGCGCCTCGTAATATGCCTGGTGGTCAAACTCGGCAGCCCTTCGAATATGGGGAGATCCTGCGTGCCGCGGGTGTGACGTTGAGCGATCACGACATCGCAGTGGCGTACTACCGTGAGAGAGCGGCTCCTCATCTCATTCGCTTTCCGGCCCGTAAGCGCCCGGCCGCTCTCGATCCGTTGCCTGAAGGTATCGAGCCGTGGCAGATGGGCGAGTCGTTCGACACCATCGACTGGCTGCAAACGATTTTGCAAAGCCCGCGCATCGTGCCGGGCATGACGACGGTCCAGCGCGTCTGGGGGTTGTCACAAGGCGCCGAGCCGGCCAGCGTGCCGCTGAATCTCGACGTGTTCATCGACAGTTCGGGCAGCATGCCGAACCCGCAGCAGTTCATGTCCTTTCCGACGCTGGCCGGCGCGATCCTTTGTTTGTCGGCGTTGCGGGCTGGGGCGAGCGTGAAAGTCACCGTTTGGAGCGGTAAACACGAGGCCACGTCGACGCCCGGCTTCGTACGCGATACCGACCTGGTGATGCGTACGCTGATCAGCTACTACGGCGGCGCGACGCAGTTTCCTCTGCCGGTGTTGCGTGAGACCTATCTCGAAAGTCAGCGGCCGATCCCTCCGACGCACTTGCTGTTCATCTCCGACGACGGTGTCACCACATTGTTCGATCGCGATGAGCGCGGCAATTCCGGTTGGGACTTGTTCCGTGCCGCGCTGGCGAAGGCCACCGGTGGAGCGACGTTCGTGCTCAACCTGATGAAGGAATGGGACACTGGTAACTTTCCGTTCGCGAATCGCGAGACCCTGATCCGGGCGCGCGACGAGCTGGATGTAAGCATCTATCGCATCGACGATTGGGAGGAGCTGGTGAAGTTCGCGCGCGAGTTTGCCAAGCGCGTCTATGAGCCGGCTCGGTCGAGCGCGGGAGCGCCAGCATGATTGTCGTGTGGCGCGTCACGACTCGGTGCAACCTCGGCTGTGGCTACTGCGCGTACGATCGCGAGCTGCCATTGAGTCGCACCGAGATCGATGCAGCCACGGTGCTGCGATTCGCAGGGGTACTTTCTAAGTATCGGACGCTGACTGGCAACGCCGTGATGATCAGCTGGCTGGGCGGCGAGCCGCTGCTTTGGAAGCCGCTCGCGTCGTTGTCGAAGGTACTGACGGAGGAGCTGCGTCTGCAGCTCAGTGCGACAACCAACGGCACCGCGCTGAAGTCAGCGCCGATGCGCGCTTTGATAGCCGGCCATTTCACCGAGCTGACCGTGAGTGTCGATGGACCCTCGTCCTTCCACGACCAGATTCGGAAATGGCCCGGCGGTTTCGAACAGCTTCGGGCCGGCGTGGCGCAACTTCGGGCCGACGCGCAACATCGCGAGCAACGACTACGATTGCGCATCAATACTGTGTTGATGGAGCAGAACATTCATCTGTTCTCCGAGTTGTGCGAGCAGTTGCTGTCGTGGGACATCGACGAGATCACGTTCAATCAGTTGGGCGGCAACGATCGCCCGGACTTTCATCGCGAGCATCGGCTGCAACCAGCGCACGTCGAGGCGCTCGCGATCATGCTTCCAGTGTTACGTGAGCGACTTCGGGTGCGCGGCATCCGACTCAATGGCGGCGTTCAATACCTGCAGCGCTTTCGCGCAAGCGCATCCGGCGAGCAGTTGCGCATTGCCAGCTGCAGCCCGGGCAAGAACTTTCTATTCATAGATGAGCACGGTCGCGCCGCGCCGTGCAGTTTCACAACGCCGGACTACGCTGTGCGACTGGATGAGCTGCGTTCCGTCGACGATCTGCTGGCGTTGAACCAACGCTACGAGCAGGCGGTGGCGCAGCGCCGGTCGCGCTGGTGCGACGATTGTCCCAGTACCCAGGTGTTCGAGAAGTTCGTGGATTGAGCATGAAAAACGAAGGCCCGCCGCTACAGCAGCTGCTACATCGAATTACGGCCACGCCGCCGGATTTCATGGCTGAACCGCGCATCGGAAACAAAGGCGATGTGCATACGGTCGCGGTGGTGCGCGACCTGCTCGCTGCCAAAGGGCATATCGTCGACATCGCGCAGCTGAGCGTGTTGGCAGGGCGCGATGTGAAGACGGATCGCAATCGCTTGTCGATCGCTTTGCTGATGAGTTGGTTGCTCGCCGATGCCGCGTTGATCGTCGAACGCCAGCATCTCACTGACGTACTGACGTTACTCAACGAGGACGCCGCGCGTCTGGCTGCATACACGAACTCGCGGCAGCTGTTCGAAGACCCCGAGCGACGTGAAGAACTCGCTCGCCTGACATTGTCCAAGCTGGATCTGCGTCCCGCCGGTGAAACGGTCGCTCAGGCGCAGGACCGATTCACCAGCATCAGCTCGCTGGAGCGCGCGAGGCTGCTGGCGGCGTCGCAGAAGGCGGAGGAGCGGGCGCGAGCCATTCGCGAGCAGCTAGCCAAGCAGGCGGCGGAAGAGTCGGCGAACAAATGGACGCGCGAGTGATGGCGGAGGATAGCCGCCATCCTCATCTTTCGGAGCATGGCCAGCGTATGCTGGCCTTGCTCAGAGAACATCCGAACGCGCCGATCTATCGTAATCACAGCGGTCATCGCCTGGCGCCGGAAGAAGTCGAGCGCGCTCGGCAATTGGAAGACGAAGCGGTCCGGGCAGAGATCGATTGGCATCCCAACCAGCCGCCGCAATGGGTCAAGCCCTTTGTCGAACGGTGTCTGGCCACCTCACCCTTCTATCGTCGCTACGGCGCCATGCCGCGCGCCTTCACTCAGCTACCGACGTTGACCCGCGAGGATCTGGCGCGTGACATGCCGTACTTCGTGCCCGACGAAGTGGATGTGGAGCGTCTCATCAACTTCAGAACCAGCGGCACCAGCGGGCATCCGCTGTTGTTAGCGTCTCATCCGCTGGTGGCTGCGCAGTATCTTGGTTATCACAAACGTGCGTTACGTCGCTTCGGCGTGCGGCTCCGGCACGGCCGCGATCAAGTGGGAGTCATCCTGCTCGGCGTGCAATCGATCTGTTTCACGTACGTCTCGATCACGCCGACCATGGACGATTCGGGACTGGCGAAAATCAACTTGCATCCGAACGATTGGCGCTCGCCCGACGATCGCGCCAAGTATCTGGAGGCGATGCAGCCCGAGGTGATCGCGGGCGATCCAATTTCATTCGCGGCGCTGCTGGACATCGATCCGCGGATTCAACCGGCGGCGTTGCTGTCCACTTCCATGACGCTCATGCCAGCACTGTGCGATCGCTTACGGGCTCGTTATGGTTGTCCTGTGCTCGATCTCTACTCGATGAACGAGGCCGGGCCCATCGCGGTGTTCGATTCAGCAGCAGGCGGGCACGTGCTGCTCCAGCAGCGCATGTATATCGAGATTCTCGACGACGACGATCAACCTGTCGCGACAGGCCAGCGCGGTGAGGTGACCCTCACCGGAGGATTCAACTTCTGCTTGCCTCTAGTGCGCTATCGCACCGGGGATCACGCAGCGCTGGAGCGACGCGGCGGCGATCTTGTGCTGATCGGTCTCGAGGGTCGGCCGCCAGTGAAGTATCGACGTCACGATGGCCGCTGGCTGAACAACATCGAGATCACGCATGCGCTGCGTCCCCTGCCGTTGGTGCAGTTCAGCGTGCATCAGGATGCGTCGGGACACATCGCTGTCGACTTCGTGGGCGCATCCGTGGCCGAGTCGGAAGTGGAGCACGCCTTGCAGATGCTATTGGGAACGGAAACGTCGTTGCGCGTGCGGCGAGTCGCAGGATTCGATCGTAAGATCATCCAATACACCTCGGCGCTGCCGGGAGCTCAAGCGTGAATTTGAACTTGATCTGGGAATGGTTGGCGCGCGTGAATTGGGAAGTGGCGGCCAATTCGATGTATCTGATTTCCGTCCTGCTGGCCACCCGAAACAGCTGGCACACGTGGTGGACGGGCATCGTCGGCTGCCTGATCTTTGGCGGACTGTTCTTTCATTTCAATCTGTATGCGGATGTGACCCTGCAAGGCTTTTTCATCCTGACCAGCCTGCACGGATGGTGGCATTGGCAGCGGGGTCATCAGGGGGCGCCTGCTCCGATCAGTCGCAGCACCGGTGTCGAGCTCATTTATTGGGGCATGGCAGCTCTCGCCGCCGCGATCGCCTATGGGGCATTGCTGCGGAAATTCACAAACGCGTACGCACCGTTCCTGGACTCGCTGGTGCTGACGTTCAGCATCCTTGCGCAGTTCCTGCTGGTGCGCAGGCGCGTGGAGACGTGGTGGTGCTGGCTGATCGTCAACACGATCGCCGTGCCGCTCTATTACAGTCGCGGCTTGCAGCTGACCGCACTGTTCTATGCCGCCTATTGGATCAATGCATGGGTGGCGGTCCGACGTTGGCACAGCCTCCTTGGTAAGCAGCAGGGACTTCAGGCGCCACAGGCTGCCGGTGCAGTGTGAGTTATCCATTCGAACGTGGTTTGGTGGTCGGCAAGTTTGCGCCTCTGCATCGAGGCCACCAGTACCTGATCGACACGGCATTGAGCCAATGCGAGCACATCGTGCTCCTGTCGTACTCGAATCCGGAATTTCCTGGATGCGAGCCCGACCGCCGTGAGGAGTGGCTACGAACGCTGTATCCGCAAGCGACTAGCATCGTGATCACCAATGAGCGGCTCGTGCACTGGTTCCAGGGCGAGAAAAGAACGATTCCTCCGAATCACGACGCGGACGACGTGCATCGCGCCTTCACCGCGGACGTGCTTCGACGCGTGACGGGCAGGCAAGTCGACGCAGTGTTCACCAGCGAAAACTACGGTGAAGGATTCGCGGCTTATCTCGACAAATATTTCCAAGGTCACGACCCATTGGCTAGGCCAGTGCGGCATGTGCTCGTGGATCCGGCGAGGACCGCCGTGCCTACGTCAGGTCGTTCCATTCGCGCGAACGTGCATGCGGCCCGCGAGTGGCTGCATCCATCCGTGTATGCATCCTTCGTCGAGCGCGTCGTGTGCCTGGGCGGCGAATCGAGCGGCAAGAGCACGCTGACGGAAGCCCTGGCTCGTGAACATGGCTCGGTGCACGCGCCGGAGTTTGGGCGCGAATGGTGGGTGGAGCGGGGCGGTAACCTGGACTTCGATGACCTGCTGTTCATCGCTCGAACGCAAGTCGAGCGCGAGCAATCGCTGGCGGAACGGGCTCGTAGGTATTTGTTTTGCGATACCTCGCCTTTGACCACCTTGTTCTATTGTCTCGACCAGTTCGGGAAGGCGGCCGTCGAGCTGATGTCCCTGGCCGAGCGTCCCTATGCGCTTACCGTGTTATGCGCGCCGGATTTCGATTTCGTCCAGGACGGCACGCGACGCGAGCCAGAATTTCGTCTGAAACAACACGAATGGTATGTCCGCCAATTAAGCGAGCGCCGTATTCCCTACATCGAGGTGCGCGGCAGTGTCGAGGCGCGGGTCGCGCAAGTAGCGGCGGAGTTGCGCCGCCGTGCTACTCCAAGCGCCGCTTGATCAGTTCTTCGCCCGACTGCTGCAGCTTGGCCGCGGTCCGGGTCTTGTGTTTCAGCGCGAGGAAAACAAATAACGCATCGATCAGCGCGAGCTGGGTCACGCGCGACGCCAGCGGCGCCTGGAAGTACTTGATCTCGCTCGGCGTCGCATACAGAGAGTAGTCGGCATGCGCAGTGATCGGCGACTTCACGGCGTTGGTCAAACAAATGGTGGTCGCGCCCTTGGCCTTGGCAACCTCCAGGCACTCCACGGTTTCGCGAGTCGTGCCCGACAGCGAAATGCCGATGGCGACATCGCCTTTCTCCAGCTGAGTCGCGGCGATCAGCTGGATGTGCGAATCGAAGTGGGCCGAGGCCTGCAGCCCCAACAATAGAAACTTGCAATAGGCGGTGTGGGCCACCGGATACGAGAGCCCGATGGAAAACAGCTCGACGCGGCGGCTCTTGTCGATCACCTGCGCGATCCGTTCGAACTGCGAGGTGGGATTGATCTGCAGCGTCTCCGTCAGACTCTGCGAGTGAACCTGGAAGACCTTCTCGAGCAGCGAGCCGTTCTCCTGAACTTGTCCCGCCGGCAGACCGGTCTGCGCCAGGTCGCGCGCCAGCGCGATCTTGAATTCGGCGAAACCCTTCAGCCCCATGCGCCGACAGAACGCGACGATCGCCCCGACGCTGGCTCCGCAGTCGTCCTTGAGCTGCGCGATGGAGGAGCTGATCACTTTCTCCGGATCGGCCAGCACACAGTCCGCGATCAACCGGTCTGTCGGATTGAGAGAGGCGAGGATGCCTTTGATATAGGTGAGCAAGGCCCTACGGCCGTCCGTCTCGGACACCTCGCCGGCTCGCCTCGTTATTAAATTCTTGCGTCGCACATGCACATTCTATGGGCAGCCTTGACATCGCACCAGTGTCCGCGTACCGTGAACAACGTTCACAAAGAGTATTAATATAGTGAACGACGTTCAATACACGATCTTGTTCAGCCCGGCTCCGTAATCACGAGTTTTTTTCCATGTCACTTGAATCGATCGGTCGACTGATGCAACACGCCCGCCACCACGACTACGCGGTGGGGTATTTCGAGAGCTGGAGCTTCGAGTCCGTGCAGGGCGTGATCGACGCGGCCGAGGCCACGCGCTCGCCCGTCATCATCGGTTTCAACGGCGAGTGGCTGGCCGGGCGTCCGGGCGCCTCGATCCAGGAATTGCGCCTGTACGCGGCCCTCGGCCGGGCGGCGGCCATGGAAGCCGATGTGCCGGTGGGCTTCATATTCAACGAATGTCCGAACGACGAGTGGGTGGAGCACGCCATCGACGCCGGCTTCAACCTGGTCATGCCCGCCGATCCCGATGCACCGTTGGAAGATTACACACGCCGGGTCAAGCGGCTCGCGACCCTGGCCCACAACCGGCAGGTGGCGGTGGAAGCCGACTTCGAGGCCGACGAGCTCGACGCCGCCGCTTATGCCGAAGGCGCGGCGAAATTCGTCACCGAGACCGGCGTCGATCTGCTCGCCGTGAGCGTGGGCAACGAAGAGATCAAGCTGGAAGGTCGCGCGCCGCTCGATTTGACTCGGCTCGAGGCCATCGGCCGTCGCATCGACGTGCCGCTAGTGCTCCATGGCGGCACGGGCATCGCGGACGATTCGATCCGGGCGGCCATCCACCTGGGTGTCAGGAAGATCAACTATGGCACCTATATGAAGCAGAAGTATCTTGGAGTCATTCGCGACGTGCTGGCCACGGACGAGCCCAATCCGCATGCGCTGCTCGGCGATGGCAGCCATACCGATCTGATGGTCGTGGGCCGGCGGGTCGTGAAGGACGCGGTTCTCGAACGCATCGAGCTGCTTGGCTGCTGCGGCAAGGTGTGACCTATGCCAGATGTGGGTTGTGCGGGGCTGTTGGTCGAGGACACATTCTGCGGACCGCTCGCGGGCTTGCCGCCGGAGGGCGCATTACTGGCGCTGGACGATATGCCGGTGCGCGCCGGCGGATGTGCGGCGAATGTCGCCATCGATCTTGCCCGGCAGGGTATAGGCGTCGATCTCGCCGGCTGTGTCGGGCGCGATGGCGCCGCCGATGCCTTGGTCAAGAGCTTCGCCCGATATGACATCGGCACTTCGGGGATCGTGCGTGTCGAGCAGTACCCGACCAGCCGGACCATTGTTTTATTGATCGAAGGGCAGGACCGTCGTTACCTGCACGTTTTCGGTGCGAACCGCGCCTTCGCCATCGAGCAGATCTCGAGGCAATGGCTGGCGTCCCTCAAGGTGTTTTATCTGGGCGGATTGTTTGCTCTGCCCGGCATCGACTTCTCGAAACTAAAGGAGCTGCTCAGCTTCTGTCGTGAAGCCAAGGTCAAGACCGTGCTCGACGTGGTCGTCCCCGAAGGCCAGTTCGGCATGTCGCAGCTCAAGCCGCTGCTGCCGCTGATCGACGTATTCCTGCCCAACGACGATGAAGCGCGCCACTTCACGGGGCTGGTCGATCCATTCGCTCAGCTGCGCGCATTTACCAAGGCCGGCGCGAACACCGTGATTGTCACGCTCGGCCGAGTCGGATCCGTGGCGGCTCACGAGGGAAAGATGTGGACCTGCGGCGCTTACAAAATGGACGTGGTCGATCCCTCCGGTTCAGGCGATGCATTCACCGCCGGCGTCATCCGCAGCCTGCTGCAGGGTTGGGATATGCCTCAAACCCTTCGTTACGCAAGCGCCGTGGGCGCCTCGGTCACGAGAGCCGCAGGCACCACCGACTCCGTGTTCACCGCGGACGAGGCGGAAGCGTATCTCGCCCAACATCCACTGACTGTCACCGAGGGGCCCTGACGATGGATTTGAATATGAAGATGCCCGATCTCGCCACCAACGAAGGCGTGGAGCTGGGCATCGCCCGCTGGCTGGTCACCGAGGGCGAGTCGGTCAAGCGCGGTCAGGCGCTGCTGGAAGTGGAGACCGACAAGGCCGTGCAGGAAGTGGAATGCATCGCCAACGGCACGCTCAAGACCATTCATGTGCAGTCCGGGCAAAAGGTTCCTGTCGGCACGATCATCGCGACGATCAAGGTGAGCTGATGGCGACCCCGGTAACAAATTTCCAACGCACGTTCCTGCTGGATCTGTACGAGCGCATGGTGCTGATCCGTGAGTTCGAGGACACGGTCAAGTTTCTGTTCCTCGAAGGCACCATGCCCGGCACGATCCATCAGTGCCAGGGCCAGGAAGCCACCGCCGTCGGCGTGTGCACGGCGCTCGCTCCGGACGATTGGATCACGTCGACGTTTCGTGGCCACGGTCATGCGCTGGCCAAAGGGCTCGCGCCTCAAGAACTGATGGATGAATTGTTCGGCGCCGAGACCGGCTGCTGCAAAGGCCGCGGCGGCTCGATGCACGTCGGCAACATGAGCAAGGGGATGGTGCCAGGGATCGCCATCGTGGCCGGGGGCATTCCGCTCGCGGCCGGGATGGCGTTGGCTTTCAAAATGGAAAACAAGCCACACGTAGTGGCGGCGTTCTTCGGCGACGGCGCGGTCGCCGAAGGCGCATTCCATGAAGGCGTGAACATGGCCGCCATCTGGAATCTGCCAGTGATCCTGGTGTGCGAGAACAATCTGTACGGCGCTTCCACGCACGTCGATCTGGTGATGAAAAACTCGCGCATCTCAGATCGTGCGGCGTCGTACGGATTCCGCGGCGAAACGGTCGACGGCAACGACGTCCTCGCGGTGTATGAAGCCACGCAGAAAGCGGTCGCCGACTGTCGCGACGGCAAAGGGCCGGTGCTTCTCGAACTGCTCACCTATCGTCGCACTGGACACTCCCGTCGCGATCCATGTCACTACCAACCGAAAGATGAGCGCGAGGCCTGGGCCCAGCGTGATCCGATCGAGCGATTCGCTACGCAGATCGGTCTCAGCGCCGAGGAGCACGAGATCGTCAACACGCGCGTGCAGAAGCAGTTGGCCGAGGCTGTCGAGCGCGCCAAGGCCGCGCCACATCCGAGTGTCAGCGGCCTGACCGAATACGTTTTTGCCGAGGCGCCGCCGAGTCCATCCGCTCTTAAAGAACAATCGAACCCCGTCTCGAGTCCGGGTGGACAAACGCGGCGACTCGGCATCGCCGAAGCGTTGCGCGAAGGCATTGCCGAAGAGATGGCCGCCGACCCGCGCGTGTTCTGCATCGGCGAGGACATCGGAGTACCGGGAGGATGGGGCGGTGCGTTCACGGTGACGCTGGGACTGGAAAAGAAATTTCCAGACCGTCTCATCAACACGCCGATTGCGGAGCTGGGATTTTTCGGGCTTGCCACCGGCGCGGCCATGATGGGCCTGCGCCCGATCGCCGACGTGCAGTATGGCGATTTCCTGTTTCTGGCCAGCGATCAAATCATCAACAACGCGGCCAAGCTTCGGTACATGTCAGGCGGCACCGCCAGTGTGCCCTTGGTCATGCGTGCGCCTGTAGGCGCCACCGGCCGCGGATCGCAACATGCACAGAACATGGAACGCTACTTCACCGGCGTGCCGGGCCTCAAAGTGGTCGCGCCGTCGAATGCTTACGACGCCAAAGGGCTGCTCAAAGCGGCCCTGCGCGATGGCAATCCGGTGCTGATGTTCGAGCACAAACTCTTGTATGGCTCGAAAGGCGCGCGCGCCGAGGGCGGGGCCATCGATGCGTCGAGCGATATTCCCAATGAAGATTACGTCGTGCCACTGGGCAAAGCCGCCGTGCGGCGAGAAGGCCGGAATGTGACGGTGCTCGCCTGGCTGCTGATGGTTCATTACGCGATGCAGGCCGCCGCAGATCTCGATGCCGAAGTCATCGACGTGCGCAGTCTTTCGCCCATCGATTGGGAGACCATCGGCACGTCGGTTCGCAAGACGGGCCGTGCCGTGATCGTGGAAGAAGGTCCGATCACCGGCGGCGTCGGTGCAGAGATCGCAGCCGGCATCGCCGAGCGTTGGCCTTCGGTGCGCGTGTCCCGCGTGGCATCGCCAGACGTGCCCGTGCCATTCACACCCGTGCTCGAGAACGCATACCGCCCCGATGTTCGTCGCATCTCGACGGGCGTGCGACAGATTCTGGAGGAAACCCATGGCTGATACAGACGCACTCAAAGAGGCGAAGAACTTTCACGAGAACGTGCCGGTGCGCACGCCGGGGTTCTTTTTGCGAGGCGCGGGCTCGCTCGATTGGGGCATGAAGAATCGTCTGGCGCGCATCTTCAATCCCGAAACGGCCCGCACCGTGATGCTGGCCATCGACCATGGCTATTTCCAAGGACCGACCACGGGCCTCGAGCGAGTGGATCTGAACATCGTGCCGCTCATGCCGATGGCGGACGCGCTGATGCTGACGCGCGGGATTCTGCGAACCACCGTGCCGCCGGCGATCAACAAGCCCATCGTCATGAGATGCAGCGGCGGCCCGAGCATTCTCAAAGAGCTTTCGAACGAGGAGCTCGCGGTCGACATCGAAGACGCAATTCGGATGAACGTGTCGGCGCTGACGCTGCAGGTGTTCATCGGCGGCCAGTTCGAGACGCGCTCGGTTCACAACATGACTCGACTCGTCGATATGGGCATGCGCTATAGCATCCCGACGATGGCGGTCACGGCCGTGGGCAAAGAGTTGACGCGCGACGCGCAGTACCTGCGCCTGGCCTGTCGCATCTGTGCCGAGTTGGGCGCGCAGATCGTCAAGACTTATTACTGCGCCGAAGGTTTCGAAACGGTGACGGCTTCGTGTCCCGTGCCCATCGTCATGGCGGGCGGCAAGAAACTGCCGGAGCTCGAAGCGTTGACCATGGCCTATAACGCCATTCAACGAGGCGCGGCTGGCGTGGACATGGGGCGCAATATTTTTCAGAGCGATGCGCCGCGCGCCATGATGCAGGCCATTCACAAGGTCGTGCACAACGGCTTCAAGCCCAAGGAAGCTCACGAGCTGTTCCTGTCGCTCAAGAGCGAAGAGTCGAAGGTGCATTGAGATGGCGCGGTCACCCCTCGTTGATCGCCTGCGCGCTTCGGCGCCTCAGATCAGCGTCGGGGTGCTCACCGCTGACTGGCTCACGCTGGGCTCGCAGTTGGAGCTGATCGAGCGCGCCGGCGTCGAGCTGTTGCATTTCGATGTGATGGACGGCGTGTTCTGCCCCATGCTGACCTTGGGCGCGCCGGTCATTTCAGGGCTCAAAACGCAGATGCTCAAAGACGTGCATCTGATGATCGAGGAGCCGTTGAGCAAGCTCGATGGCTTCGTCGCCGCCGGCGCCGACATCATCACCGTGCATGTCGAGTCCACGCGCCATGTCCATCGAGTGCTCCAGGTGCTGGGCAAGATGGTCAATGCCACCGATCCAAACCGCGGCATCGTCCGTGGCATCGCCCTGAATCCGGGAACGCCGCTGGAAGTCATCGAGCCGCTGGCCGGCGAATTCGAGCTGGTGCTGCTGCTCGCGGTGAATCCGGGGTGGGGCGGGCAGAAGTTCATCGCGTCGACCTGCGAGCGAGTCAAACGCGCGCGGGAGATCGTTCGCGATACCGCTTTGATCTGCGTGGATGGCGGCGTCACGCGCGACAACATTGGCAATGTCGCGCGCCTCGGCGCCGACATCATCGTCACGGGCAGCGCCGTGTTCGACGGCAAGTCTCCTTTCGAGAACGCGAAGCACATGATGGACGCTCTGCGATGAAGAGTTTGTGGAACGATCAGGAGGCGGCGCGATTTCAAGGGGCGTTGGGCCAGCGGGTTTATACCTCACGGCTGCTGGGGCGCGATCCGTCTCTCGTGCTGCACGGGGGCGGCAACACTTCAGTCAAGCTGCTGGAGACAAACATCTTCGGCGAGTCGGAAGAGGTGCTCTACGTCAAGGGCCGCGGCGCCGACCTGTCCACCATCGATGCGGCCGGCTTTGCTCCTTGTCGACTGAGGCGATTGTTGCGGCTGGTGAGTCTGACCGAGCTCGCCGATGAGGATATGGAGAGCGAGCTCAAGCTCTCTTTGACGCGTGCTTCCGCGCCAGCGCCTTCGGTGGAGACACTGCTGCACGCACTGTTGCCACAGGCATTCGTCGATCACACCCACGCCGATGCGCTCATCGCTGTGATGAACTCACGCGACGGGTTCGAGCGGCTGCAGAAAATCTACGGCGGGCAGGTGGTGATCATTCCGTACACCATGCCCGGATTCAAACTGGTGCGCCTGTGCCGGGAGATCCTTTCCAAGGAAGCGAGTCGGGAGACCATCGGCGTCATCCTGATGCATCATGGGTTGTTCACGTTCGGCGATACCGCGAAAGTTTCTTATGAGCGGATGGTCGACCTGGTGACTCGGGCTGAGCTGCACATCGAGGCGAACGGCGGCGCTCGCATCGAATGGCCTGCGCAGGAGCCGCCTCGGTCGTCACGAGTGGAGATTGCGGCGCTCAGGCAGGAAATCAGCCGAGTCGCGGGCGCGCCGATGATACTGTCGGTGCACACCGATAGTCAGGCTTTGGGTTTTGCGAGTCGTGAGGATGTCGCGGAGCTTTCCGGGCGCGGCGGTGTTACTCCCGATCATGTGATTCGCACCAAGCGGATTCCGATGGTGGGTCGCGATGTCGCGCGCTACGCCGCAGGCTATCAGGAGTATGTTCGATTTCACTCCAACGACCGGTCGCTGGCGGTGGTCGATCCCGCTCCGCGGGTGATTCTGGATCCTCACCTCGGCATGGGCGTGCTCGGCCGGAGCGCGGAGGATGCGGCCATCGCCGAAGACATTTATCGGCACACCATCGACATCATCATGCGCGCCGAGAAGCTCGGCGGCTGGCGGGCATTGCCGGCGAAAGATTTTTTCGAGGTCGAGTTCTGGGATCTGGAGCGCACCAAGCTCGCCAAGTCGGGGCCTGAGCCGGTGTTTCTGGGCGAGATCGCACTGGTCACCGGCGCTGCCTCGGGCATCGGCAAGGCCTGCGTCGACGTACTGCTCGAACGTGGCGCGGCAGTCGTAGGATTGGACGTGGCGCCCGCGGTCAAAAGACTCTACGACCGCAAGAGTTATCTCGGCATCGAGTGCGATCTCACTAGCGAGGAGCAGATCGCCGCGGCGCTGGATCAGACGGTGCGCACGTTCGGCTCTGTCGACATGCTGGTGCTCAACGCGGGCATCTTCCCGAAGAGCACGCCCATCGCCGCCATGTCCACCGAGATCTGGCGAAAGACCATGAGCATCAATCTCGACGCCAATCTGATTCTGATGCGCGACTGTTTTCCTTTGCTGAAGTTCGCGCCGCGGGGCGGTCGCGTCGCGATCATCGGTTCCAAGAATGTCGCCGCGCCAGGGCCGGGCGCGGCAGCGTACTCGGCGTCGAAATCGGCAGTCCAGCAGCTCGCGCGAGTGGCGGCGCTCGAGTGGGGTAGCGAACGTATTCGCGTGAACTGTCTGCATCCCAATGCCGTGTTCGATACAGGCATCTGGACGCCGGAAGTACTGGCCGCGCGCGCCGCATCTTACAACCTGAGTGTGCAGGAGTATAAGACCAATAACGTGCTCAGGACCGAGGTCACGAGCAGAGATGTCGCAGAGCTCGCTGCCGATGTGTGCGGGCCTCGCTTCGCCAAGACGACCGGCGCACAGATTCCGGTCGACGGAGGCAACGAGCGGGTCATCTGATCGGAAAAGAAGTCGGGGGGAATCATGAAACGGTCCGAAATCAACGCGCTGATCGACGATGCGATCGCGCTGCTGCATGAGCATCAGGTTCGCTTGCCGCCGTTCGCCTATTGGAGCCCGCAGGAATGGCAGAGCAAAGGCGCGGAGTGCGACGAAATCCGGCATTGCAAGCTCGGCTGGGACATCACCGATTTCGGCTCCGGCGATTTCGAGAAGGTGGGCCTCGTGGTGTTCACGGTTCGTAATGGCCATCACCAGCGCGCGCCTTATAACAAGAAGCCGTATGCCGAAAAGATTCTCGTCATCCGCGAGAATCAGCACACGCCGATGCATCATCACATGCTGAAGTCGGAAGACATCATCTGTAAGTCCGGCGGCAATCTGCTGATCCGTCTGTTCAACCGCGGCGAGGACGGCAAGCTCGCCGAATCGGACGTGGAAGTCTCGCTCGACGGCGTGCGATACCGCGTGAAAGCGGGCCACACGTTCCGTCTGAAGCCCGGCGACTCCATCACTCTGACGCCTTATCTCTATCACGAGTTCTGGGCGGAGGAAGGCACGGGCACATCCATCGTCGGCGAAGTCTCGTCGGTGAACGACGATGAAACAGACAACGCCTTCTACGCCAAGGTCGGCCGCTTCCCGACCATCGAAGAAGACGTGCCCGTGACGCACAAGCTGTGCACTGAATACTAGTCGCGGAGTCAGAGCGCCGCCTATGCCCGAGTCCACCGTCAAAATCCGAGGGCAGGACTCCTTCCTGCTGAAGGTGCGAGGGGTCGAGCTGGCGGTGACCCGGACCGGCGGCATGCTCGGCCCTGTTACTTTTTTCGGGCAGTCGGACAATCCGATCCGGCCTTATGCGGTCGCGCCGTGGGCGGAAGAACCGCTCGCGGCGGATACGCCGCCGATGCTGAAGGCCCTGCGAGGCGATTGGTTTTGCTCGGCATTCGGTGAGAACGCGGAATCCTATGCAGGCCAGCGATTACCGCCTCATGGCGAGACCGCAAACCGCGACTGGTTCGAGATGGGACGCGGCGAGACTCGTTATGGTTGCTGGATGCGACTGGGTGTCGAAATGCCTTTGCAGGGCGGATCCTGCCAGGCGACGACCGCGTTACTGGCGAATCATTCGGTCATTTATCAGCGTCACGACCTGCAAGGACTGACCGGTCCCGTCAATCCCGGCCACCACGCGACCTTGTTGTTTCCAGAAGTCGAAGGCGCCGGTCGGCTTTCGTTCAGTGCGTTGGCTCACGCGCAAACCTATATCGAGCCGACGGCGCGCCCGGAAGATCGCGGCTACTCCTGGCTCAAACCGAATGCGCAGATCGACGACCTGCACGCGGTTCCATGTATCGACGGCTCGACGACCGACCTTCTGCGCTACCCCGCGCGTCGCGGCTTCGAAGACATCGCCATCCTGTGCGCCGACCCGGTTCAGGAGTTCGCGTGGACCGCGGTGACGTTTCCGGATCAGCGCTATGTTTGGTTCGCGTTGCGCGATCCGAAACAGCTGGCTTCCACGCTGCTCTGGTTCTCCAACGGCGGCCGGCATTTTCCGCCCTGGAACGGCCGGCACGTCAATGTCATGGGACTGGAAGACATCACCGCCTTTTTTCATGTCGGCCTCGCCGCTTCGAGGCGCGAGAATTTCCTGAGTGCGCGCGGAATCAGCACCTGCTTGCGCCCGGACATGCATGGTCGACTGTCGATCTTTTATATCCAGGGCGTCGCGCGCATTCCGGCGGATTTCGACTGCGTCGAGGACATCGAAGGGCACTGGGGAGACAACAACATCGTGCTGCGTGCGACATCGGGAGCGGCGGTCGCGGTCCGCTGCCAGCTCGATTTCCTTCGCAGAGGCACACTGCCGGGACTCGCACCTCAATGACTACACTCAACGGCACTTTGATCCGGACCGTCTTCGTGGCCGCGCTCGGCGGCTCGCTGCTCGGCTTCGATACGGCGGTGATCGCCGGATCCACCCAGGGGCTGACGCAAGTCTTCGGGCTCACGCCCAGCGAGCTGGGATTTACAGTATCCGCCGCCTTGTGGGGCACGGTCATCGGGGCGATGGCCGCGGGCTCATTCGGGCGCGTGCTGGGTGGACGCACCAGTTTGCTGATTCTGGCGTCGTGCTATCTCATTTCGGCGCTGGGCTGCGCGTTCTCGACCTCGTGGACGTGGCTGTTGATCTTTCGTTTCATCGGCGGCTTGGGCATGGGTGGCTCGTCCGTCATTGCTCCGGTCTACATCGCTGAAATCGCGCCGCCGGCGTGGCGCGGTCGACTGGTGGGGGCGTTTCAGATCAACATCATCGGCGGCATTCTGATCGCGTATTTGTCGAACTATGTGATCGGGCTGTTCGAGTTGGGCGCACTCGAATGGCGCTGGCAGTTGGGAATCGCGGCCGCGCCGGCGGCTTTGTTTCTAGTGATGCTGATCGGCATTCCGCAAAGTCCCCGCTGGCTCGCCGCACAGGGCCGGTTGGAGGAAGCCAAGCAGGTGCTGGGCAAGCTGGGCTCGACTCAGCCGCTGGCCGAGCTGGTGGCGATCCGGGCTTCGCTTGAAAGCGACGCGACTCCGAATGCGGATCGATTGTTTCAATGGCGCTATCGCCGGCCCATCCTGCTGGCGCTGACGCTGGCCATGTTCAACCAGCTGATCGGCATCAACGCCGTGCTTTATTATCTGAACGACATCTTCGCCATGGCCGGCTTCGATCGCACGTCTCAGAACGCGCAAGCGGTTGCTGTAGGCGCCACGATGCTGATCGCCACGCTCATCGCGCTCAGTCTGATCGACCGCTTCGGACGCCGGACTTTGTTGCTGGTGGGCTCGGTGGGGTTGGCCCTCTGTCTCGCGGGCATCGCCACCATTTTTCAGATCCGGCAGGGCGAGCAGATGTTGTTGTTTCTGCTCGTAGGCTACGTCGCCTTCTTTGCTTTCTCTCAGGGAGCGGTCATCTGGGTCTATCTGAGCGAAATCTTCCCGGACCGGGTGCGTGCTCAGGGGCAGAGTCTTGGCAGTTCCACGCACTGGGTCATGAACGCCATCGTGTCCGCGGCGTTCCCGGTGGTGGCGACGCAATCCCAGGCCGGCCCGTTCTTCGCCTTCCTGGTCATGGTGATATTGCAGTTCGTCGCTGTGCTGCTGTTCTTCCCAGAGACGAGCGGCGTCCGACTCGAAGACATTCAGCGCCGACTCGGCACCATGGATCCACCCAATTCGAGCGGTGGCGCCGTGAATACAGACGTGGGCAAGGCGCTCGATTCGCCCTGAGCCTGCGTCGCTCCGGAGTCGCCTACGCGACGTGGTCAAAGTTCCGGTGTCGCGGGAACTTCAAAATCGGCTGACCCATTCCGAAGGTGTCGCAGCCCGCAAATGCATCACGGCTGCGGGCAGGAGTAGAGTCATGCGCCACCTCAGAGAGCTTGCTTTTATCGTGTGTTTGTTTTGCGTCGTCGAAGTCGCGGCAGCTCAGCCCGCGGGACAGGCCGTTGAAGATTCCGTGCTGACGACGAAGGTCAAAGCCGCGCTTGCCGGCGATCGCGCCGTGAAGGCGCGCGATATCGAAGTGGAGACGCGGGACGGCGTGGTTCAGCTGAGCGGTTTCGTCGACTCCGAAGATGCGAGGACCGCCGCGGTCATGCGCGCCCGGTCGGTGGATGGCGTAGCCGAAGTTCGCAACGATCTAAGCATTCGTACGGATGATCGGCCTGCGCAGGAGCCGGCGTCCGACACCGTCATCGCCGCGCGAGTGCGCGACAAGCTCGGCAACGTGAAGCTCGCCGATGGCAGCGACGTGAATGTCGAAGTCAGCGAAGGCGTCGTGCAGTTAAGCGGCTTTGTGATGACCGACGAAGAGAAGGTGCAAGCCGGAGACGCCGCCAGTCAGGTTGAAGGCGTGAGAGACGTCGAGAATCACATCGCGTTGCTGGATGAAGAACAACGCGCGCGCGAGAGATAATCAAGGAACTGTTTGAGGCGCGCCGGCGAAGCCGCGCGCCTCACGCATGATTCGGCCAGCCGAAACAACCGACCACGCCGCGATCGGACAGCCACCTTCGTTCAGGCGCCTGGCCGTCCACCAGTTGCACATGCGCGGAAAAAAGAAACGACGCTTGGCCTCGTAGAACTTGTTCGGTTGAGGTGTCACATCCAACGACGCGCCAGTGGCGACGGGGACGCTTTGTGCGAATTCCTGTTCGATGGAGTGCGTCAGTTGTTTGAGCCGTTCCGCGGTAACGCGGACCTCGATGACTTCATCGGCAATCAGTGCTTCAGGCGAGGGATGCTCGAATCCGATGACATGAACCGCGCTGGAGGTGGAGAAGAAGGCGGCGCGGAAGCCGAGCCAGAACGACTCCTCTTCGGCTTGGTAGAAGCGTGCATCGCCCCAGCCAAACTCCAGATATCTGGACTCTGGAAAATCGGCCAGCACGGACCAGTGCCGATTCGGCCAATCGGCGGCGGCGATGGCGATGCCGGTGTGCCATGCGCGCTTGACGACATACACCGAGCGGAACGTTTCCTCTGAGGTCCCTGGCTCGTAGCAGGCGTCGTTGGCAGCGCAGCCAGCGAGCAGGCCCGCCAGCAGCACGACGATCAACGACCTCAGCTGTCGTAACTCCATTGTCCGATGACGCTACATCAAACGTAGCGCCAGCGGAAGCCGTTGCGATCAGGGCTGCACGACGGGCAGGGCGCGGCCGTCGAATTCGGAAGCGGGGACGTCGAGACCGATGAGCGTCGCCAGCGTCGGCGCGATATCGACCGTTTCCACCGCGGTCGGTTGTTCGAAACCGCTCACTCCCTTCCACCAGAACACGATGGGGACGCGGCGGTCGTACCCCCAGGCCGAGCCGTGCGACGACGTGTAATCCGAATCCACGTTCTTGGGCGCGGGATAGAGCGAGATGTAGGGCTTGAGCAGTACGATCAGATCGCCCGAGCGCTGCGGATTGAAACTGGCTTTGGCGCGATCGAGCAGGGTCCATTCGTCGACCAGCCCCGATGGGGGCGCGGCGGCGATGAGCTCGTTCTTGGTGAACACCGCCGCCACCTGCGGATGTCGTCGATACATCTCATAAGCGGCATGCAACACGCCGGCGCGTTTCGCGGCGGGAATGTCGGCATTGAGATAGACGTCGTTAGCGAACTCTTTGGCGCCCAGCACGATGGGCTTGGGAAAGCCGTGCAGGTCGCTTGCGAGCGCGGCGTCGATATTCACAGGAAACAAACTCGGATCGATGCGTTCCGCAGCAACACCTCGTGCACGATTGCGCTCGGTTGCATCCGCTCCGCCATGGTCGGCGGTCATCGCGACGATATACGGAACATTCAACTCATCCAGCGCTGTGAACAACCGGCCCAGCGTCTGATCGATGGCGAGTTGCTGCGTGCACATTTCGGCGCCTTCGGTGCCGTAGTAGTGACCGACGTAGTCCGTGCCGGAAAGGCTGATGGCGAGCAGGTCCGTCGATTGTTTGCGGCCGAGGTCGAGGCTCTTCACTGCCGCGAGCGCTGCGTCCACGGTGAACGAATCCATCGCCGGCGTCGCGCGCCAACGCCTGGAGTTGCCAGGGAAGGACTTCAAGGTGCCAATGGAAATATCGTCGGTAACCTTTGTCTCGCGCGATCGGGACGCGCAGGCCGCAGGCAGCTTGGGAACGGTCGGCTGGCTGTAAGACTTGCGGACGTTGGCATTCACCGTCTGCGCGATTTCTTTGGGGATGCTCGTTTCCTTGCCGTCGTAGGTGACGAAGCCCTTGGCCGTCCACCACAACGTGAGATCGGCGTTGTGACCGCCGAGCATCACGGCCGATCGATCCTTGCCCGACACGGAGACCACGCGCGTCGATGGATCACGCGCTTTCATGCGATCGCCCAGCGTCGGCACCAGCAAAGTATCGGGAGAGATGGTTGTTTCCTGGACCGAGCTGCCGGCCGGGCCAGGCTTCTCGACACAGTAGACCGTGAACGTCTCGCGGCCGTTGACAGTGCGGGGCAGCGAGGGATCTTGCCAATCGTTCGCGATGATGCCCGTACGTCCGGGGCGTGCGCCGGTCAGGATGGTGGAATGTCCGGGGCAAGTTTCAGTCGAGGCGTGGCTCTGATGGCCTCGCGGGAATACCACGCCACCCGCCAAACGTTTCAGTCCAGCCTGGTACAGCGGCCGATACTCGGCGAAAACATCTGAGGAAAGCTGGTCGATGGCAATCGTGACGACGAGCTTCGGACGAGGCGGCTCGGCCGCCTGCAGCGTCGACGCGAACGATCCCAGCAACAGACAGGTGGACAGGCAACGAGCGATTGCCAGGCGAGACGATGATTTCATTGTTAGGCGGCGACCGGATGATGTCGACCGCCTAGTCTGACCTATTTGTGTGTCACCGGCGTGAACAAGATTTTAGTGGTTGTGCCGCGGCGTCTTCTTCGCGACTTGGCGATACTTCAGCGCCATTTCCATCACGCCGCCCTGGTCGAGCTGGCTGACCGTCGCGCGATACAGCTCCTGCCAGGGAGTGGCGCTCTCGGGTACGGGCGGAATGCCGTCTTTTTTGCGGCGCGCGATTTCTTCCTCGGACACCAGCATATCGCAACGAGCCTGGTTCAGGTCGATGCGGATCGTGTCGCCAGTGCGAAGCCAGGCGAGACCGCCGCCGGCCGCGCTTTCAGGCGAGGCATTCAGGATGGAAGGACTGTCGGACGTGCCGGACTGACGGCCGTCGCCGATGGTCGGCAAGCTCGGGATGCCTCGCTTCAACAAAGCATCGGGCGGCTGCATGTTCACCACTTCGGCAGAGCCGGGCCAGCCGAGTGGACCGGCGCCGCGAATCACCAGCACGCTGCGCTCGTCGATGCCGAGCGCGGGGTCGTTGATGCGGGCCCGATAATCGTCGGAGCCGTCGAACACGATTGCGCGACCTTCGAAGACGTTGTCCTCGCCCGAAGCGCAAAGGTAACGACGACGGAAGTCCTCGGTGATCACGCTCGCCTTGAGAATCGCGAAGTCGAACAGATTGCCGCTCAACACGACGAAGCCTGCACGCTCGCGCAGCGGCTTGTCGTAGGTCGTGATCATTTCGCGATCGCGGCTCTGACGGCCCTTCACGTTCTCACGCAGGGTGCGGCCCGTCACCGTCATGGTATCGGCGTGCACCTTGCCCGCCTCGATCAGCTCGCACAACACGGCGGGCACGCCGCCGGCGCGATGGAAACGTTCGCCGAGATATTTGCCGGCGGGCTGCATGTTGAGCAGCAACGGAATCTCGTGGCCGTACTTCGTCCAATCCTGCGGATGCAGCTCGAATCCGGCATGACGCGCCATCGCAGTGAGATGCGGTTGCGCGTTGGTCGAGCCGCCGAGCGCCGCGATGGCGGTGATCGCATTGAGGAACGATTCACGCGTGAGAATCTTGGAAGGACGCAGATCCTCGAACGCCATTTCGACCGCGCGACGGCCTGTTTCATAAGCCATCTGTCCACGCTCGCGATAAGGCGCGGGAATCGCGGAACAGCCGGGCAGCGACAGGCCAAGAACCTCGGCGACAGCGTTCATCGTCGATGCCGTGCCCATGCTGTTGCAGTGGCCGGGCGAGGGCGCCGAGGCCGCGGCGGCATCGAGAAATTCTTGTTCCGTGATCTGCCCGGCTGCGAGGCGTCGCCGGCTTTTCCAGATCACGGTGCCCGAGCCGACCAGCTCGTCCTCGAACCAGCCGTCCAGCATCGGGCCGCCGGACAAAACGATCGCGGGAATATCGACGGTGGACGCGGCCATCACCGCGGCCGGCGTGGTCTTGTCGCAGCCAGTGGTGAGCACCACGGCGTCGATCGGATAGCCGTGCAGGATCTCCACCAGGCCGAGATACGCAAGATTGCGATCCAGTGCCGCGGTGGGGCGACGGCAGTTCTCGAAGATCGGATGCGTCGGAAATTCCATCGGAATGCCGCCAGCGTCGCGAATGCCTTCCTTCACGCGCGTGGCGAGATCGACGTGGATGCGATTGCAGGGCGTGAGATCGCTACCGCTCTGCGCGATGCCGATGATGGGCTTGCCGCTCATCAGCTCCTTGGGCGTCAGGCCGTAGTTCATGAAGCGCTCGAGATAGAGCGCCATCATGTCGATGTGATCGCGGGCGTCGAACCAATCCTGCGAGCGGAAGCGGCGCTTAGCCGTCATAACGAACCTCATTCGAAGCCACGCCGGCGGTGTCCACGCGCGTCGCGAACAATCCACCCGCCAGCGGCTGCGCGGCGAGCTGCTCTTTAGACAGGCCCTTCCACGCGGTAGTGATATACATGGTGCGCAGGTCGTTGCCGCCAAACGTCACCTTGGTGCAATTCGCGACCGGCATGTCGATGGTCTGCATCAGCTCACCCTTGGGGGAGTAGCGCTGCACGCCCCAGCCGCCGAACAAACCGATCCACACACAGCCGGCGGAGTCGATGGTCGGCCCGTCCGGATAGGCGCCGGGCTTTTCGATGCGTGCGAACACGCGACGATTGCTGATTTCACCGTCGTTCAGATCGAACGCGTAGATCACCCGTTGCAGCGTATCGACGTGATACAGCGTGCGGCCGTCGAGACTGGTCGTCGGCCCGTTGGTGATCACATAGTTCTCGTCGCAACGTTTCAGGCCGCGCGCATCGAAGCGATACAGCGAGCCGGTCGGCTGCGTCTCTTCGTTGTCCATGCTGCCGAACCACAGACGGCCCGCGGCGTCGACATAGCCGTCGTTCAAGCGATTCTTCGGTCGATCGGAATCGACGCGAGTGATCAATGTGAATTTGCCGCTGTCCGGCTCGAAGGCGTACAGCCCGCTCTTCATGCCGGCGACAAAGCGATTGCCCGTCGCCTTGACGATGAAGCCCACTTCCTCGGGCGCCTGCCACGACGACAACGCGCTGCCGCGCGTGTCGAAGCGATGCACCTGGCGGCCCTTGATATCGACGAACCAGACCGCCTGGTCCTTGGCGGACCAGAGCGGACCTTCACCAAGTTGCGCGCCCACGGCGCAGACGCAGTCGACTTTGGTCATGGCACAGTCCGTGATGTGGGGACCTTGCGAGGATTTATCTCCAGCCGGCGTCCACGAAATACTCGTGTCCGGTGCACATGCGGGCGTCGTCGGAGGAAAGGAACACGACCATGTTCGCCACGTCGTGCGGCTCGACGCGAGCCTTAATGCACTGCATGCCGAGCATGCGATTCTCTTCGTCCGGCGTATGCCACAACTTCATCTGGCGCGGCGTGCGGACGCCGCCCGGTACAACGCAATTCACGCGGATGCCAAACGTTCCCAGGTCCCGGGCCAGCGCGCGGGTCATGCCTTCGATGCCCGCCTTGGCGGTCTGGTAGATCGCCAGATCCGGCAGCGCCAGGTGCCACGACACCGAGCCGAGATTGACGATGGCGCCGCCGCCGGCAGCCTTCATGTCGTCGACCACGGCCTGCGCGCAGAACAGCAAGTGGCGCAGATTCACGGCGATGCGGTCGTCCCAATATTTCTCGGTGATGTCCTTCAGCTCGTGACGATCGTCGTTGGCCGCGTTGTTCACCAGGATGTCGATGCCACCGCCCAGATCGGAGCGAATGCGAGGAAACATCTCGCGAATCGTTTCGATGCTCTTGAGGTCGCAACGGTAGTAGCGCGGCGGCGTGCTGCTCGAAGCCAGCTTGCGCTCGAGCTCTTTCGAATCATCGTCGGCGATGTCGAGGAAAGCCACGCGCGCGCCCTGCTGGACGAAGGCTTCGACGATGGCGGCGCCGATGCCGGAGCCACCGCCGGTGATGACGACGCGCTTGTTACGAAGAGACGGATAAACGGTGTGGGACATAGATGAAATGAGCCTGAGCCTTAGGTGGAACGCGGCGCCAACAGGCCCCGGCTGGCGAGATTACGCATCAAATGACCGATACCGTTGGACCAAGGCGGGGCCTGGTCCGACGTGGTCAGCTTGTTTTCCAGCGTGCCGAGCGAGGGCGAGGACACGCGCACCAGATCGCCGACTTTGTGAGTGAAGCCGCGGCCGGCCACATCGCGATCGTCGGTGGGAGCGAACATGGTGCCCAGGAACAGCGCGAAGCCGTCCGGGTACTGGTGCTGACTCAAGGTTTGTTCGACCAGCTCCAGCGGATCGCGGCTGATGAGCGACATCGAGCTGCGGCCTTCGAGCTTGTAGCCGTCGTCGCCTTCGACGGTCAGCGACACCACGGCCTTGCGCACGTCGTCGATCCCGAAGGTGGCGTCGAACATGCGAATGAAAGGACCGATGGCGCAGGACGCGTTGTTGTCCTTCGCCTTACCGAGCAGCAGGGCGCTGCGGCCTTCGATGTCACGCAGATTCACGTCGTTGCCCAGCGTCGCGCCGAGCGTGCGGCCGTTGGCGTCGCAGGCCAGCACGATTTCCGGCTCGGGATTGTTCCATTGCGATTCCTTGCGCACGCCGATCCAGTCGCCCCAGCCCACCGACGACAGCACCGGCGACTTGGTGAACACTTCGGCGTCGGGGCCGATGGCCACTTCAAGATACTGCGACCACAGGCCGTCCGCGATCAGTGCTTCCTTCAGCCGCACCGCCGTCGGCGACCCCGGTTTCACGGAGCGAATGTCAGCGCCGACGCGCTCACCCAATGCGTCGCGAATGGACTGAGCTTTGGCGTAGTCGCCACGCGCTCGCTCTTCGATGACACGTTCGACAGCCGAGACCGCGAAAGTCACGCCGCAAGCTTTGACACATTGCAGGTCCACCGGCGCGAGCAAACGCGTCGATGACCCAGTGCCGTTGAACGCAGCCGTGAGCGCCAGTTGCTCCAAGGGTCCGAGATCCTCGCCTGCGGGGATCTGGTCTTTCCAGTTGTTCAACAGGTCCGCAACCGTGGGCGCGATTCGCGACACATCGCGAACACGACCGCGGCTGATGACGATGGGAGTGGGGCCGGCGGCCGTGGCGATCCGGCCCACGAGCGTGGCGTCACGCCAGTCGGCCGGAAGATGGTCAAGTAGTCTCATAAATGAAATCGATCAGATCGCGTTGGCGGTGCTGGTCTTGGACGAAGCCGCGGCGGCGTCCGGTGCGTCCGCGGGCTTCCACAGGTGCTGAATCTCTTCCAGGCTCTGGCCCTTGGTTTCGGGCACGAAGCGCCACACGAACAGCGCCGCCAGAATGCTCATCACACCGTAGACCCAGTAAGAGAAACCGTGATTGAACATCGCGTTCAAGGCAGAGTTGCCGTCCAACACCTTGAACGACCAGGACACGAACAGGTTCGCGATCCACTGCATGGCCACCGCGAGCGCCATCGCCTTGCCCTTGATGGCGTTCGGGAAGATTTCGGCGAGCAGCACCCAAACCACCGGGCCCCACGACAGCGCGAAGCCCGCGATGTAGGCCACGACCGCGATCAGCGCGGCGGTGCCGACGTTGCCGCTATTGAACAGGAAGCCCAGCGAGAGCATCGAGATCGCCATCACCACGCCGCCCAGGATCAGCAGCGGCTTGCGACCCCAGCGATCCACGGTCACCAGCGCGATCAGCGTGAACACGATGTTGGCGACGCCCACGATAATGGTCTGCAGCAGGGCGCTGTCCGTCGAAGCTCCCATGTTCTCGAACATCATCGGCGCGTAGTAGAGCACCGCGTTGATGCCGATGAACTGCTGGAAGATCGACAGCATGATGCCGACGAATACCACCAGCGCGCCGAAAGCAAACAAATTGCCGGTGCGCTCGTGCAGCGACTCGTCGATCTCCTTCAGCACCGTACGCGCTTCATTCTCATCGGAGAGACGCGACAGGACGGCCTTCGCTTCATCCATGCGGCCCTTCATCACCAGCCAGCGCGGCGTCTCGGGGACGAGCAGCAGCAGCGCGAAGAACAAAGCAGCGGGAATGGCGGCCGACAGCAGCATGTAACGCCAACCGGTGGAGAGCACCCACTGATCGTCGCCCTGCGAGGCGATGAACCAATTCACGAAGTACACCAGCGTCATGCCGCCCACGATCGCGACCTGCTGATAAGTGACCAGCTGGCCGCGCTGACGGGGCGGAGCAATTTCGGCGATATACAGCGGCGACAACATCGAGGCCACGCCGATGCCGACGCCGCCCAGAATGCGGTACAGGATGAACGCGGTCAGCGCCGCCGGACCTTCGCCGCCGATCCAAAGGAAGCCGAACTCAGGATAGGCCGAACCGGCGGAGGAAAGAATAAAGAGGATTGCCGACACCAGCAGGCCGCCGCGGCGGCCGATTTTCTGCGACATCGGACCGGCCAGCGCCGCGCCGATGACGCAGCCGAGCAGGGCGCAGGAGATGGCCCAGCCGGACAGGCTGTCCGCACTGGTTTCCGACAGGCCGCGCGGCGTGATGAAGTTGGCGTCGATGGCGCCGACCGCGCCGGAAATCACCGCGGTGTCATAGCCGAACAGCAGTCCGCCCAGTGCGGCGACGAACGCAAGCCCGCGCACCAGCGAACCTTCGGCAGGCAATGACTGCCCGGCGTTGGGAATCCCCTGTGACATAAATTGCGCCCCCTGAGATGACGCCTACGGAATGGAATTGCGCCTGAGGCTCTCAATGACCTCGTGCTGATGGGCGAGCGTAGTGATAGCGCTATCAAAATTCAAGCGCGGCCTGACCCCGCCGGCGCCGTCGCGGCTGAATGGAATGCGCTCCAGAGCGCGGAATCAGCCGGGATTTGGCGCGGCCACCGAGTCGCGTTTGACCAGCATGTGAGCCACGACGTGGTCGACCACGACGCGAGCCTCGCCGTCTTTGCGGCGTCGGATGCTTCGCAAGAGCAGGTCGATCGAGGAGGCCGCCATGGCCGCGATAGGCTGCCTGATGGTGGTCAGCTCGGGCCAGACGGTAGTAGCCGTGGGCGTATCGTCGAAGCCAACGACGGATATGTCGCGCGGTACATCCAGTCCTCGGCGGTGGGCCACCGAGACGGCCGCGGCGGCCATATCGTCGTTGCTGGCGAAAATGGCTGTGGGCGGCTTCTTGCGCGCAAGCAGTTTCTCGGCGGCTTCCAGGCCGGAGCGGTAGGTGAAAAAGCCCTGCTGGACGAGGGTTGGATCCACCGGAATGCCGGCCGCGGCCATGGCCGCCTGATAGCCCTCGTAGCGCAGGCCGCTCGCGGTCTGATTGGGGTGGCCTTTGATGAAGGCGATCCGCGAATGACCGAAGGAAATCAAATGCTCGGTCATCTCTTGCGCTGCGCGAAAGTCATCGATGCGCACACCGGAAATGTCGGGTTGGAAGCGGCCGGACGCGATCGCTACGACGGGGATGCCGGCGGCCACGAGCTCGGAACAAACAGCCTTCGACTCGCATAGCGGGGGCGGGAGAATCACACCGGCCACGCTTTGCGCGATCTTCCTGGCCGCGGCGCGCTCAGTCGCGCGCGTCATGTGGTCCCAGGTATCGAGCACCAGCTGGGTCGCTGCTTTGCTGGCGCCGTCCAGAGCGCCGACCAGCAGCTCGCTCAAGTAGGCCGAGCTCGGGTTTGTATAGATCAAGGCGATTCGGGTTCCCGATGCGGCGGCCAACGAGCGAGCCGCGGCGTTCGGTGTGTAGTTGAGCTCGCGAACCGTCCGCATCACCAATTCGCGAGTCGCGGCTCGCACGTTGGCGTTGCCGTTGACGACGCGGGACACCGTCATCGGGGAGACACCGGCTCGCTGCGCGACTTCGTGGATCGTGACGGCGGCGCCCTTGCGCCGGGTGGGGCTCGAGGAGTTTCTGGCTTTGCGGGGTGCGGTTTGCATGAATGTTGTGGTTGCCGGCCACGCGTTTGAATAGATGCCGCCCATTATGCCCTGGACCCTGAAGGGTGGAAGCGCGCCAATGGGCCGTGATACCGTTACCACAAATCCGGTTTGCCGATGGTAGGGGGAAGAGATGGCGCGAGGTCATCGTTCGCTAGGTGGCGGCTGCGCGCCGTTGTTTCGTTTGCTCGGATCGGTTTGGGCGCTGTGCGCGGCGCTCGTCATGCAGCCTGCCTTCGCTGACGATGGCTACGACCTGTGGCTGCGCTATCAGCCGGTGGCCGCCGATCAACGCGCTAGTTATGCGGCTTCGACGACCCAACTCGTCATGCCGGCCTCGTCACCGACGCTGGTCGCCGCCAAGGACGAATTGTTGCGCGGATTGAATGGGTTGCTGACGCAGACGCCGGCGCTGGCCGAGCGTGTGTCGAAAGCTGGAGCCCTGCTCGTCGGCACGCCGCAGTCGAATTCGCAGGTCGCGCAGCTCGATCTGGGATTGAAGGGCCTTGCACCGCAGGGCTACGTGCTTCGTCAGCGCCGCGTGGATGGAAACTCCACGATCGTCATCGCCGCCAACGACGATGTCGGCGTGCTGTACGGCGTGTTTCATTTCCTGCGGCTGTTGCAGACACAACAACCGGTCGCGAATCTCGATATCAGCGAGTCGTCGCGCATCCAACTGCGCATGCTGAATCATTGGGACAATCTCGATCGCACGGTCGAGCGCGGCTACTCCGGCGCGTCCCTGTGGGACTGGCACAAGCTCCCGGATTATGTGGATCCGCGCTACACCGACTATGCGCGCGCCAACGCATCGCTCGGAATCAACGCCACGGTGTTGACCAACGTCAATGCGAACGCGATGGCGTTGACGCCGGCCTATCTGCACAAGGCCGAGGCGCTCGCGAAAGTGTTTCGTCCTTATGGCATCCGCGTGTTTCTGACGGCGCGTTTCAGTGCGCCGGTGGAAATCGGCGGATTGAAGACGGCGGATCCGAACGACCCGGCCGTGCAGCAGTGGTGGAAAGCCAAGGCGGCGGAGATCTACAAGATCATTCCCGACTTCGGCGGCCTGCTGGTCAAGGCCAATTCGGAAGGTCAGCCCGGACCGCAGGATTACGGCCGCACGCATGCCGACGGCGCGAACATGCTGGCCGACGCGGTGAAGCCGTTCGGCGGCACGGTGATCTGGCGCGCGTTTGTTTATTCACACGAGCAGCCCGACGATCGCGCCAAACAGGCCTATGACGAGTTCGTGCCGCTGGACGGCAAGTTCCGCGACAACGTGCTGGTGCAGGTGAAGAACGGCGCCATCGATTTCCAGCCGCGCGAGCCGTTCCATCCGTTGTTCGGCGCCATGCCGAAAACGCCGCTGGCCATGGAATTCCAGATCACCAAGGAATATCTCGGCTTCGCGACGCACCTGGTCTATCTCGGTTCGTTCTGGGAAGAAGTGCTACGCGCCGATACTTATCGGCCCCGCAAGGGCTCGACGGTCGCGAAAATCCTCGACGGCTCCGTTCATAACTATGCGCGCACGGCGATTGCCGGCGTCGCCAACATCGGCATGGATCGCAACTGGAGCGGCTCGCAATTCGATCAGGCGAACTGGTATGCGTTCGGACGGCTGGCGTGGAATCCCATGCTGTCGTCCAAGGCCGTCGCCGAGGAATGGTTGCGGATGACGTTCTCGAACGACCCGAAGTTTGTCGAGCCCGCGCTGACCATGATGTTGAAGTCGCACGAAGCGGTGGTCGACTACATGACGCCGCTGGGCTTGCATCACTTGATGGGTCGCGGGCATCACTACGGCCCGGGGCCGTGGGTCGAAGGTGGTCCTCGGGCGGATTGGACCTCTGTTTATTACCACCGCGCCGACGCCAATGGCATTGGTTTCGATCGTTCCAAGACCGGCAGCAACGCCGTGGCTCAATACGCTGCGCCAGTCGCTGCTGAGTTCAACGACATCAAGCGCATTCCCGAGCAGTTCCTGCTGTGGTTCCATCACGTGCCTTGGGACTATCGCACCAAGTCGGGCCGCATCCTGTGGGATGAGCTGGTGTATCGATACACGCACGGCGTGGATACGGTTCGCGAGATGGGCAACACCTGGCAAGGACTGGCGCCGTTCGTCGATGCTCAGCGTCACACCGAGGTCGCCGCGTTCCTGAAGATTCAGGAGAAGGAAGCGAAGTGGTGGCGGGACGCCAGCATCGCTTATTTCCAGACGTTCTCGAAGCGGCCGCTGCCGGCGGGCTTTGCGCCGCCCGAGCAGTCGCTCGACTACTACAAGTCGCTCGAATTCCCGTACGCGCCAGGACATCACTAAAAAGGCATCGCCAATATGAGAGCCAGCGTTCGCTGCCTTCGTCACGGATTGTTTGTGGCCGGCGCGTTGCTGGCCCACGCCGCAAGCGCGGCTCCGTTGCTGCACGACTTGTTTCAGGATCACGTGGTCCTGCAACGGGACAAGAACATCAACGTCTGGGGCCGCGCCGCACCGGGCGAAGCGTTAACGGTGAGTCTGGGGAGCGCGACCTCCAAGGCTCAGGCCGATTCGTCCGGACAATGGCGGTCGAGCCTGCCCAGCATGAGCGCGGGCGGGCCGTATCAGCTGACCGTCACCGCGGCTTCAGGCGAAAAGCAGGTCGTCGACGATGTGATGATCGGCGACGTGTGGCTGTGCTCGGGCCAGTCCAACATGGTCCTGCAGGTGCATCGCGCGCTCGACTCGAGATCGGAGATCCTGAACTCCAGCAACGATTCCATTCGCATGCTCACCGTGCCGCTGGCGAGCAACCCATCTCCGCAGTATGGATTTGCCGGCGAGGTGCAATGGCTCAAGGCGTCGCCCAAGACCGTGCCGGATTTTTCGGCCGTCTGTTTGTATATGGCGCGCGAGCTGCAGAAGAAGGACAAGGTCCCGATGGGATTGATCGCCGCGGCATGGGGCGGATCGAAAATTCAATCGTGGATGTCGGCTGGCGCTCTGCGCTCGATGGGCGGTTACGAGCGCGGCTTGGAGGCACTCGAGGCTTCAGCCAAGGATCCTACAGCTGGAGCCGCGAAGTGGGGCGCCATTTGGGAAGCCTGGTGGCGTGATCGTACGAAAGATCGCGCAGGCACAGAGCCCTGGAGCGCGAAGCCTCGCGGCGATTGGAAGGTCGCGCCGATGGAGCGCGGTTACTGGGAAGAATGGGGCGTGCCGGAGTTGGCGAAGTACGACGGCATGCTGTGGTATCGAACCAATGTGACTTTGACCAAGGCGCAAGCAGCGCAGAAGGCGACGCTCGCCGTAGGTCGCGTCGACGAGTCCGATCAGGTCTGGGTCAATGGACGGCTGGTGGGCGCCGCCGGTCCGGGCAACGAAAGGTCATATCAGCTGCCGGCGAATGTTTTGCGCGCTGGCGAAAACTCCATCGTTCTCACCGTGCTCGATACGTACTCGAATGGCGGCTTGCCCGGTCCGGCCGAGAGTCGCGCGCTCAAGTTCGCCGATGGCTCAAGTGTCGTGCTGAACAAAGAGTGGCGTTACCTACAGCCCCCGGAAAATGCGGCGTTCCCGCCGCGAGCGCCTTGGGAAGCCGTTGCCGGTCTGGGCATCATCAACAACGGCATGATTGCGCCGCTGTCTAACCTCTCGTTGCGCGGTGTCGCCTGGTATCAGGGCGAATCGAACACCGATACAGCGGAAGCGGATCAGTATCAGGCGCAACTGACGCGCTTCATGGCGGACTGGCGTAGTCAGTTTGGTGCGGACCTGCCGATCTTCGTCGTGCAGCTGGCGGGCTATGGTGCCGCTTCGACGCGGCCCACTGAAAGCGGGTGGGCGACGTTGCGCGAGGCGCAGCGGCTGGCGGTGAAAGAGGACGCGAACGCCGGTCTCGCGGTCGCCATCGATCTCGGTGAGCGCACCGATGTGCATCCAGCAAACAAACAAGAAGTCGCGCGGCGTCTCGCTCGCGCTGTTCGGCATGTCATCTACAAGGATGAGGCTCCGCCGTCGGGGCCTGTGCCTGTCAGCGCACGTCGAGAGGGCAAGGCTGTGGCGGTCGAGTTCACCGATGTCACAGGCAAGCTCGTCGCGTATAGCGCGATCCGACCCATCGGTTTCGAAACGTGCGGCGCTGCTGCGAACACTTGTGAGTTTGCCGAAGCCACCATTCAGGGGCAGCGCGTGCTGCTGAAGAGCGCGAACGCCGCCTCCGCCACGCGCGTTCGTTTTTGCTGGGCCGACAGCCCGGTATGCACCCTATACGACGAAGCGCCATTGCCGGCCGGTCCGTTTCAGATAGCGGTCGATGGGGATCGATAACCATGCGCCCCACGAAGTCAGGAACGACCAAGCTCGCCACCGTCATCGCCGCGCTGCTGGCCGTTTCGTCGGCGGCTCTCGCGGACGAGCCGGCATATAAGGATCTGAACAAGTCCTTCGAAGAGCGCGCGGCCGATCTGGTCTCGCATATGACTTTGGAGGAGAAGATCGCGCAGCTCGGCAACAACGCGCCCGCGATTCCGCGGCTTGGCGTCCCGGCATACGAGTGGTGGAACGAGGCGTTGCATGGCGTCGCGCGCGCCGGAGCCGCGACGGTCTTTCCACAGGCCATCGGTCTGGCCGCCAGCTTCGACGAGAAGATGATGTATGAGATCGCCACTGTCATCAGCGACGAGGCGCGCGCCAAGCATCATGAGTTCGCGCGTCGTAACTTGCGCGGCCGCTATCAGGGGCTGACGTTCTGGTCGCCCAACATCAACATCTTCCGCGATCCAAGGTGGGGCAGGGGCCAGGAAACATACGGCGAGGATCCTTGGCTCACGGCGCGCATGGGCGTCGCTTTCGTGAAAGGCCTGCAAGGCGACGATCCGAAATATCGCAAGGTCGACGCCACCGCGAAGCATTTCGCGGTTCACAGTGGTCCCGAGGCCGACCGTCATCATTTCGACGTGCATCCCAGCGAGCGCGATCTGTACGAGACGTATCTGCCTGCATTCCAGGCTTTGGTGCAGGAAGCCGGCGTCGCATCGGTGATGGGCGCTTACAACCGTGTTTACGGCGAGTCTGCTTCTGCCAGCCCGCGGCTGCTCCAGCAGATTCTGCGTAAGGATTGGGGCTTCGATGGTTACGTCGTGTCGGACTGCGACTCCATCGAAGACATCTTCAAACATCACAAGATCGTCGCAACTGCGCCGGAAGCGGCGGCGCTGGGAGTGCGTTACGGCTGCGATCTGGATTGCGGCAAGACCTACGACGCCTTGCTGCCCGCCGTGAAGCAGAAGCTGATTACGGAAGCTGAAATCGACGGCGCGTTGCGCCGCCTGATGCTCACACGCTTCCAACTCGGCATGTTCGATCCCCCGGAGAAAGTGCGTTGGGCGCAGATTCCGTACTCGGTGAATCAAGCTCCGAAGCACGATCAACTGGCTCGACGCGCGGCACAGTCGTCCATCGTTCTGCTGAAGAACGAGAGCATGCTGCCGTTATCGAGAAATATCAAAACATTGGCGGTGATCGGTCCGACGGCCGACGAAGTCATGTCGCTGCTCGGCAATTACTACGGCACGCCCGCTGCGCCGGTGACGATTCTGGAAGGCATTCGTGCAGCGGTGGGACCGCAGACCAAGGTCCTTTATTCGCGGGGTGCGGATCTGGTTCAAGGGCGCGAAGAGCCGCGCTCCATTCCGCTGATCGAAGCGAATTTCATGCGCCCCGAAGCTGGCTCGAAGCAGCAAGGCCTCAAGGGCGAATATTTCCGCGGCCGTGATTTCGCCGGCGCGCCCGTGATGACCCGGGTCGATTCGCGTATCGCGTTCCTCTGGGACCGTGGCGCTCCGACCGACGATCTCGCTGCGCGAGGCGAGCTGTCGAGCGCGCAGGCGCTTGCCGGCGACAACTTCAGCGTGCGCTGGACGGGTGAGCTGTTGCCGCCGACCTCGGGCAAATATGAGATCGCGGTCGCTGCGAACGACGGCGTTCGCTTGTATCTCGACGACCGCTTGATCGTGAACGGCTGGGAGCCGAGCGAGCGCGTGCGCAGTCACAGCGTCAACGTCGATCTCGAAGCCGGACGCGCCTATAAGATCAAACTCGAATACTTCGAAGACCTCCGCGACGCCGAGGTCCGGCTCAGCTGGCGGCGTCCCGGCTGGAAGCCGCCCTTCGAAGAAGCACTGGACGCAGCTCGCGCGGCGGACGCCGTCGTTTTCGTCGGTGGCCTGACGGGCGACGTCGAAGGCGAAGAGATGAAGGTGAACTATCCCGGCTTCGCCGGCGGCGATCGCACCGATCTGCGTTTGCCCGAAAGTCAGCGGAAGTTGCTCGAGGCGCTGCATGCGACGGGCAAGCCCGTCGCGCTCGTCTTAACTGGCGGTTCGGCGCTGGCCGTCGATTGGGCGCAACAGCGTCTGCCGGCCATCGTGATGGCGTGGTATCCGGGGCAACGTGGCGGCAACGCGGTCGCGGATGTGTTGTTCGGTCAAACGAATCCATCGGGCCGGCTGCCAGTCACGTTCTACAAAGAGAACGAGAAGCTGCCGGCGTTCGACGACTATGCGATGCAGGGGCGCACATATCGTTACTTCACGGGGCAACCGTTGTATCCGTTCGGTCACGGCTTGTCGTACACGCGGTTCGAATATTCGAACTTGAAGCTCGACAGCGCGAGCATCGCTGCCGATGGATCGTTACAAGCGTCGATCACTATCAAGAACGCGGGGTCGCGCGCGGGCGAGGAAGTGGTGCAGCTTTACGTCGCGCCGCTGGAGTCCAAGCGGCCGCACGCGAACAAGGACCTGCGAGGCGTCAAGCGCGTGGCGTTGAAGCCAGGCGAGACGAGTAGCGTGAGCTTCACGCTGAAGCCAGCTAACGATTTGCGCCACTACGACGTGGACGCCGATCGTTACGCGGTAGATGCCGGCAAGTACGAAGTGCAGATCGGCGCATCGAGCGCCGACATTCGTGCGCGCCAGACGTTCGAAGTGAAGCGTTGATATGAAGCAGGGGCACGCCATCGGCGTGCCCCGCTGAGTTCAGACGCGAGCGGGCTCGAGCTTCGGAACGAGCAGGTGGATCACGCCCAGCGCCAGCAGATAAGCCGTCGCAGCTATGATGAACAGCGGCACATAACTGTTGGTGGCTTCGAGCAGGAAGCCGGTGAACGTGGCAATCATCATGCCGCCCACCGCGCCGCCAAAGCCGCCAATGCCAACCACCGACGCGACGGTGCGTCTTGGGAACATATCGGAAGGCAGCGTAAAAATATTCGCCGACCAGCCCTGGTGACCCGCGGTCGCCAGGCCGATCAACGCAACGGCGACCCACACGTTCTGCACCTGAGACACGAACACGACCGGCACTACGCACAGTGCGCAGATCAGCATCGCGGTCTTGCGCGCCCGATTCACGCTCCAGCCCATCTTGATGAAACGTCCTGCCACCCAGCCGCCGGCGATACTGCCGATATCCGCCAACACGTAGATCGCGACCAGCGGCGCGCCGAGGGCGAGCAGGGTCAAGCCATATTCCTTGTTCAAGTACTTCGGCAACCAGAACAGGAAGAACCACCAGATCGGATCGGTCATGAACTTGCCGATCAGGAACGCCCAGGTCTGGCGATACTGCAGCAGGCTTGACCAAGGTACTTTTTCCGTGGGCTCCGGTGGATCGCTGCGGATCAACGCCAGCTCGGACGCGCTCAGTTTCGGATGTTGTTCCGGCGGACGATAGCTGATGAGCCAGGTCGTCAGCCACGCGGCGCTCAGAAGGCCAGTGACGAGGAATGCCGCTTGCCAGCCCCACGTCACTGCGACGATGGGCACGGTCAGCGGCGCGACGATGGCGCCGATGTTGGAACCTGAATTGAAAATGCCGGTCGCGAATGCGCGCTCACGCCGGGGAAACCACTCGGCGACTGTCTTGAGCGCCGCTGGGAAGTTGCCCGCTTCGCCCAGGCCGAGTGCGAAGCGCGCCATTGCAAAGCCTACGACGCTGCCCACCAGCGCGTGGCTCATCGCGGCCAGGCTCCACACGCAAATCGCGAGTGCATAGCCCAATCGCGTGCCCAGTCGATCGATCACCGCCCCCGCCGTGACCAGCCCGATGGCATAGGCGGCCTGAAAGCAAGTGATGATGTAGCCGTACTGGACTTCGCTCCATGCAAAGACCTTTTGCAGCTCGGGAGCGAGCACGCCGAGCACTTGGCGGTCGATGTAGTTGATCGTGGTGGCGGCGAGCAACAGTGCGCAGATGCGCCATCGGTAGCGGCCGACGGGCGCGTCGACTGCATTGGTAACAGTAGCTTCGGTAGATTGCATGACCATCGCCGGTTAATCCGTGACGGTCAGTGTAGCGGATTTGAGATCGACCGAATTGGGACCGGTCATGATGCTGAATTCGCCAGGCTCGATCACGTATTTCATCTCCTCGTTCCAGTAAGCGAACGCCTCCCTGGCGAGAGTAAATTCGACCGTCGTCGCCGCGCCCGGTTGCAATGACACCCGGCGGAATCCCTTGAGCTCTTTCACCGGACGGGTGATCGAGCTGGCCACGTCGCGCACATACAGCTGAACGACTTCGTCGCCCTGCCGCCCGCCAGTATTGCGCACATCCACCGAGACCTTGACTGTGTCGTCGACGCCGATGCGCGCGCTGGACAGCTTGGGCTCGCCCAGCTCGAATGTGGTGTACGACAGACCGAAGCCGAACGAGAACAGCGGCTCCTTGGACTCGAAATGATAGCCGCGATGCGCGCTCGGCTTCTGATTGTAGAAGAACGGCAGCTGGCCGATGTCCCGCGCGACCGTCACGGGCAGCTTGCCGCCCGGATTGGCGTCGCCGAACAAGATGTCCGCGAGCGCGGTGCCGCCTTCCTGGCCCAGATACCAGGCCTCGATCACGCCGTTGGCCTTTTCGACGATGTGCGGGATGGACAGCGGCTGACCGTTGATCAACACCACGACGACCGGCTTGCCGAGAGCAAACATCGCTTGCGCGAGCTCGTTCTGTTCGCCGGTCAGGCCCAGCGTCAGGCTGTCGCCCAGATGATTCTTCGCCCAGGCTTCACGATGTAGCGCGCTGCTGCCGCCGATGGCGAGCACAATCGCGTCGGCGCCTTGCGCGACTTTCACGGCCTCTTTGATACGTTCGAGATTGTCTTCGCGCTTGGTGCGAATGACTTCGTCTTCGTACCAATCGCCTTGTTCGGTGAGGCGCACGCCTTCCGCGGAGACGACGTTCACACGCTCACCCAGTTTTGCTTTGACCCCATCGAGCAAAGTGATCACGCGCCTGGGAACATTTGAATAACCGCCCAGCTCGACCCGGGCAGCATTCGGGCCGATGACCGCCACGGTCTTCAGGCCGTCCGCACGCAGCGGAAGCACGCCGTCGTTCTTCAGCAGTACGACCGACTTGCGCGCAGCTTCCAGCGCCAAGGCACGAGCTTCGGCGTTGTCAGTGATCGATTCAGCATACTTCACATCGGCATACGGAGCTTCGAACAAGCCCGCGAGGAACTTGAGGCGCAGCATGTCTGCGACGGCTTTGTCGATGTCCGCCTGCTGGACGCGGCCTTCGGCCAGCGCCTTTGGCAGCAACGCGTAACTCTCGCCGTTAGGAAGATCGGAGGCAACGCCTGCTTTCAGCGCGCGAACGGCTGCGGCGACGGGATCCGTCGTCGTGTGATGCACGTCGATGAGCTCTTTGATCGCGAAGTAGTCGCTGACCACTGCGCCTTTGAAGCCCATCTCGCCTCGCAGGATGTCCTGCAGCAGCCAGCGATTGACGTGCGAAGGCACGCCGTCGATCTCGTTATATGAAGCCATCACCGCCTGCGCGTTGGCGGCGACTGCTGCCTTAAACGGCGGGAAGAACACTTCGCGCAGGATGCGCTCGGAAATATTCGCCGGGCCGACGTTGCTGCCGCTCTCGGGCTGGCCGTGACCCGTCATGTGTTTGAGTGTGGCGAACACGCGATCTTTGCCGAGCGGCAACGTCTTACCCTGAAAGCCCTGTACCGCCGCTACGCCCAGCGTGCTGACGAGATAAGGATCTTCACCATATGTTTCTTCGATGCGGCCCCAACGCGGATCGCGTGCTACGTCTACAACCGGTGCAAGGACGAGCTGAGCGCCGCGTGCGCGAATCTCGCGAGCGACGACGGTGAACACTCGTTCGAGCAACGCAGGATCCCAGCTGCTGGCGAGCGCAATCGACTGCGGAAAATGAGTCGCCCCGCGCGCCTGATAACCGTGCAGTCCTTCTTCATGGAACAGCACCGGAATGCCCAGGCGAGTGTTGCGAGTCGCGTGGCGCTGAATCGCGTTGGTCAATTCGACCGTCTGGCGTGCATCGAGAAAGGGCGTTTTGAACGGGCTGCCGACGTCCTGACGATCGCTGGGCCGCGTGAAGTGGCCGATGCCCGCCGGATACAAACGTTTGGCCGCGTCCGGATTGAACTTGCCATTGGCGTCGAGCAGATCGTTCTTCTTACTCCAGACCGCGGTGATCTGCGCGATCTTTTCTTCCAGCGTCATGCGCGATAGCAGGTCTTGTACGCGCTGCTCGACGGGAAGCGAGGGATCTTTGTAGGGTGGACGTTCGGTTTTCGACTGCGCCGACGCGCCCGCTGCAACCAGCACCGCTGCGATCAACACACCAAGATTACGCGCGTGCCGGCCAGCCCTGGCCGGATAAAAAATGCTCGCCATCGTTCGTTGATTCTAGGTTGATAACGTTATCATTAACCCGGCCCGCCCCCTGGGGTCAACCGCCGTTGAGAAATCCTTCCGGGAAGCACCGCTGCCAGCGCGTCGCGCGCCGGCATCATCGTTAAATAGTCGGAGTTTTAGAAGATTTTTGCCCCGTTGTAAGCACGCATCAGCGGGCCCTCCGCGAGCGCGTGTCGAGACCGAGACGGGGTTCGCGAGACGTTGGTTGCATTTCTGGAATTGTGAGCGCTATCATCAAATCGCCCTCGTGAGTCGGCCTTCGCCGACAGCGGGTGGCCAGAATAAAGATCGAATTGTTTGCAGGGGGAGAGAACGATGCGTACGCCTCGGCTCTTTGTTATCGCTTGCCGCAGCGGCTGCGGAATCCCTCCCTGTGTCCTGGCTGCGCCACTCGGCGCTCTGCTCATATCGACCGTCAACGGAGGGGATTGTGAACACTCGCAAACCGTACGCGGAGCGCACGGCCCGCAGTAAGGCTCTGAGCATTTGTATCGCCGCAGTTCTGGGTCACGCGCAGCTCGCGCAGGCTCAGGAAACCGCGGCCGCCGATAGTGCTGCGCTGGAGGAGGTCGTCGTCACCGGCTTCCGCCAAAGCTTGGAAAACTCGACGGCAGCCAAGCGCGATGCCGTGGGCTTCGTCGATGCAATCTTCGCCGAGGACATCGGCAAGTTTCCGGATACAAACATCGCGGAATCGTTCAATCGTATTCCCGGCATCACCATAAGTCGTGAGACTTCCGGCGAAGGCTTGAACATCGCGATCCGCGGCCTCGGCACGGACTTCACCAAAGTATTGCTGAACGGCGCGCCAGTCGCGGTGGCCTCCACCGGCCGAACCGACGCACAAAGCACCAATCGCGAAGTCGATCTGGATTTGTTTCCTACCGAATTGTTCTCGCAACTGACCGTGAGCAAGACGCCGACGGCTGCGATGCTCGAAGGCGGCGCGGCTGGCACGGTGAACATGCGCAGCGCGCGCCCGTTCGATAACGAAGGCGGGCACATCGCCTATTCGGTGCAAGGCATCGACAACAGCAATGCCGATGGCATGGGTGGCCGCGGCTCATTGGTAGCGAGCAACACGTGGGGCAGCTTCGGCGCGCTGGTCGGCGTGGCTGGCGTGCACAACCGGGTGAAAACCACGGGCTTCGAGACCATCGGCTGGACCAATCCAAATCTGGTCACGCCCAGCACTTCGACCACCAACCCCGTTCTCCCGGAGAACGCGCAATGCAGACCCGCGGCCGGAGACCGCTGCAATACGACTGGCGGCGGCAATTTCACGATTCCGGGCGTAGTGCCCACTAACGCGGGCAACGGCCTGACGCCGGGCGCGGTGATCAACCGTGAGTTCCTGCTGGCGAACAATCCTGGCTTGACGCTGGAACAGATCGACAACGCGATCATTCCGCGTCTGGGCCGGCCCGCGGTCATCGAAGGCGATCGCGATCGTTACAACGCCATCGCCAGCTTCGAATTCCGGCCCAACGACGACTTCCATGCCTACCTCGACACGATGTACGGCAAGAAGGAAAACGATCTGGAGCGCATCGACATGAACTGGGTCGGGCGCAACGGCGGGGCCATTCCACTGAACCTGCAGGTCGATCGGGCGGATTGCTCGCAAGGCTGCGTGGTCACCAGCGGCACGTTCGCCAACGCGCAGGCGTTCCTCGAATATCGTCCCTACACCGAAGAGGTGGATTTCGTCGGCGCCAATCCGGGCTTCACCTGGCAGATGACCGACCGCCTGTCGTTCGACTGGCAGGCCAATTACACCAAGAGCGAGTTCCATCGCGAGTCGCCGACGCTGCTGGCCATCACCGCGCCGAATTCCGGCATGACGGTGACGTACGACAACAACGGCGGCGGCATTCCCACCATTCAGAGCAGCCTGGATCTGAACAACCCCGCCAACTTCGGCTGGGCGGGCGGCGGACGAGTGAACATCCAGGACGAGCGCCGCGAGACCGAGACCAAAGGCACGCGCGCCAGCCTCACCTTCGGTGACAGCGCGTTCAGCGTCAGCGTCGGCGGCGCGTACGACGATGTTTCCAGAGAGATCCGCGCGTTCGACAACAGCCAGGCCTGGCAGAACGCGGTGTGCGGCAATCAGCCGAGCGTGTATCTGGAAGCGCCGAATACACAGCCGACCTGCGCGGGCCTCAATCAACCCGGAGCGGCGCCTGCCGGCTATCCGACGTATCCGGGCTACGGGACCGGTTACACGTCCGGCTTCCCGCCCTTCAGCTATCTGGGTTCATTGATTCCTCAAGCGGCCTTGCCGAGCTACCTGCGTCCCAGCTCGGCGGGTTTCGTGACAGCCGATTGGGATCGGTTCGTGCGCGACTCAATGTATGAGCAGTTCCACGCCAATGCCCCGGATGCGGGTGGCGCGAACACGGGCGCCTCGGGCGGCACGATCGAGGAACAGTCGACCGGCTTCTACACCGAGGTCAACGGAGATACGGACGTCGGCGAGAAGCGTTTACGTTACAACCTCGGCGTGCGCTACGTGAAAACGGACCAGACCGTAATCGGACGTCTGTCCGTACGCGATCCGCGCAATACGGTGAACGGCGTTTCGCTGCCTGACGGCGCTTTGTATCCAAACGTGGTGAGCTACCGCGAGGAGAAGCAGGATTACGAGAACTGGCTGCCATCGGCCAACGCCGCCCTGAGCGTGGCCGACAATGCGATCGTGCGCGTGGCGCTGTCACGCTCGATGACTCGCCCGAATCCGAACAATCTGCTGCCCGGACTGAGCTTCTCCAGTCCTTCGGCGGATACCGGCAACATCGGCAACCGCGATCTCGATCCGTTCCTGTCGGACAACATCGACCTGGGCTTCGAGTACTACACGGGTGATGAAGGCTACGTCGGCGTGACGGCGTTCCGTAAGGGCATCGAAGGCTTCACGATTCTGCAAGGCACGACGGTGCCGTTCGCCGCGCTGGCGGAATTTGGCGTGACCTTCGACACGCTGACTCCGACTCAGCAGCAGGCCATCAATTCCCGCGGCGGTCCGGACGTGGCCACGGTGGTGTTGAATCAGCAGGTCAATGCCGACGGTCGTCTCACGGTGAACGGTCTCGAGTTCAACTGGGTGCAGCCGCTCGACTTCCTGCTCGCCGGCATCGGCCTCGACGGCTTCGGCTTCACCGCCAACTACACCATCGTCGATCAGAAGGGCGAGGGTCAGGTGCCTGCCGTGGCGGTGGGCGTCGCGCCCGAAACCTATAACGCGACGTTCTACTACGAGAAGAACGGCGTGAGCGCGCGTCTGTCGACGACCTATGCGCAAGGCTCGCAGGCCTCGGGTCTGAACCAGAACGGCATCCCGGCCGCGGCGTTGTTCAACGACGACTACGAGCAATGGGATTTCTCGTCGAGCTTCGACTTCTCCACCCTGTTCGGCTGGTCGGACTTCGTGCCGCAGCTGACGGTGGACGTGGTCAATCTGTTCGACGACGAACAGCGTCAGTACTTCCAATTTTCCAACGCCACATTCACCCAATATGAAGCGGGCCGCACTGTGATCGTCGGTCTGCGCGGGAGGTTCTAAAGGATCGAGAGAGCTACGTCGGCGGGGTGCTGTCGTTTACCCCCGGTGGTGACCCGCCGACGACCTGGATGGCAGGAGGCGCGGCTCGCGGTGCAACCCGTGAGTCGCATTCGCCTCCTGCCTTTTTTTATTGCCTGAGCCTCGTTGCAACCGTCGCCACGACCTCGGCGAAATATCAGGGAATCGCGTAGACCTTGGGTGTCGCAATTTGCGAACTGCAGCCCTGTGCAAGCGCCGAGGTTTTACATAGTCTTGCCCGCAGTGATCCCCCGTTCGACGCCTGCTTCATGAAGACTTCGCATCGTCTGTCCGCTCTGCTGTTGTTCAGCTCCCTGGTCATCCTGACCTTGGGCGCCATTGCCGTGGTTGCGCCCGCTCACGCGAGCAGCACGCCGAGCCAGCATTTCGTCCGGCCGGCAGAGCTCGAGCCCGACATCGCCTTCTGGCGCCGGGTCTACACCGAAGTCACCACTGAAGGCGGTCTGCTGCACGATCCGGAAGATCTGAGCATCGTTTACGAAGTGCTCGAGTTCCCCTCGGACATCTCGCCCAAGACGCGCTCCAAGCGCATCGAGGACGCCAAGAAGAAGTACTCGCGCATCCTGGATCGGCTCGCGAGCGGCGCCGAGGACTTGAGCGAAGATGAATTGCGCGTTCAGGCGCTCTGGCCGAAGGGCACGCGCCGCTCCCGCTTCGAGCAGGCGTCCGAGGAAGTGCGTTTCCAGCTCGGCCAGGCTGATCGTTTCCGTGAAGGTCTGGTGCGCTCGGGTGCATGGCACGATCACATCGCGGATACCTTCGAAAAGATGGGCCTGCCGCGCGAGCTGGCGGCGTTGCCTCACGTCGAATCGTCATTCAACACGTACGCTTATTCCAAGGTCGGCGCGGCGGGCATGTGGCAGTTCATGCGCAGCACCGGCCGTCGCTTCCTGCGAATCGATGCGGCAGTGGACGAGCGACTCGATCCGTACCGCTCCACCGAAGCGGCCGCTCGCTTCCTCGAGCAGAACTACATCATCCTTGGCAGCTGGCCGTTGGCGCTGACAGCTTACAACCACGGTCCTGGCGGCATGAAGCGCGCGCAGGAGCAGCTGGGCACCAGCGACATCACCACCATCGTACGCAAGTACAACAGCCGCTCGTTCGGCTTTGCTTCGCGCAATTTCTATCTCGCGTTCCTGGCCGCGCTGGAAATCGATTCCAACCCGGAGAAGTTCTTTCCTGGAATCCGCCGCAATCCGCGCGACACGAGTCGCGTCTTGCTCTTGCCAAGCTCGATCCCGGCGAGCCGCCTCGCTGCCGCGCTCGATATGGATAGAGAAGATCTGCGTCGCTTGAATCCCGCGTTGCTGAATTCCGTCTGGAAAGGCGCGCGTCATGTGCCACGTGGTTACGAGTTCCGCGTGCCGTCGCATATCGATCTGACATCCGTGATGGCAAAGCTGAGCACTGGCGCTGCTGCCGAGCCGGCCGAAGTGGCGCTGGCCGGCGGTGGTCAGCATCGCGTCTCACGAGGCGAGACGCTGTCGGCGATCGCGAGCGAGTACGGCGTGAGCGTGGCGGCGCTGGCTGACCTCAACGATCTGGCGCGTCCGTATCGACTGCGCGTCGGTCAGGTGCTGGCCGTTCCCGAAAAGGGCGGTCGTCCCGCCGTCGTCGCGCAGACGCCGAAAGAAACACCGCCGCCCGAGCCGGCCGCGAAGCCGACGCCGCCCACCGGCGTGGTCGGCACAGAGCGCTATGTGGTTCGACGTGGCGACACGCTGGGTAAGATCGCAAAGAAGCATGGGCTGACCGAAGACCAGCTCATGGAGATGAACAACATCCGCAACCGTCAGTTCATCTATGAAGGTCAGGTGCTGGCGCTGGTCGCCTCGGCGCGCGCCAAGCCGCCGGTCGAGGCCGAAGTGCCGGTCGCGACCATAGCGGCTGTCAGCGAGCCGCCGTCCGAAGCTGAAGCCGTCGAGCCTGTCTCCGAGCGTGAAGCTGAAGAGATCGGTCCCGCGCTGGTGCCTGGTACGCAGGCCGCCGCTTCGGCGGACCCGAGCGACTATACCGTCCAGGATAAGAACATCATCATCGTGCAGGCGGCCGAAACTCTCGGTCACTACGCAGAATGGCTCGACGTGCGCGCCAGTCAGCTGCGTCAGCTGAACCGTATCTCTTATGCGACGCCGGTGGTCATCGGCCGCAAGGTGAAGCTGGACTTCTCCAAAGTCACGCCTGATCAGTTCGAGGCGCGCCGCACCGAGTATCACCGTGCCCTGCAGGAGGCTTTCTTCACCGAGTTCCGCATCAAGGGCACCACCGATCACGTCATCAAGCGCGGCGAGTCGGTGTGGGTGCTGGCTCAGCAGCGCTACAACATTCCGATCTGGCTGCTGCGCCAGTACAACCCGGATCTGGACCTGGGCTCGCTGCAACCCGGCGCACGATTGGTGATTCCGCTGGTCGAAGCCACAGGTGTGTCGTCGGAGCCGTCGGCTTGAACCTGAAAACCGTGCGATCGATAGCGATTCTCATGCTCGCCGTCGCCGCGGGCGGCTGCATGAGCGCGCAACTGTACGACGGCCCCAAACGCGATCGAGACGAAGTCGCCCGCATCAGCGGCGACCCGGTGGTCACGGCCGGATCGCCCATTACAGTGGTGTTGCGGCAGGTCGATGGCCACGACATCGGCTTCACCCAGACTTCCGTGGAAGTGCTGGAAGGCCAGCACAAGCTGCTGGTCGACTGCCGGATCGCCGAGACCAAGAGCGTTTCGCGGCATTCGCTGGAAGTGGAGGTGTTTGGCGGCCGGAAATACCGGCTCAGGGCCGATGCCGGCCCGGCCTTACGTGAATGCTCGGGTATAACGCTGGAGGCCGGAGACTGAACGAGAGGAACGACGCGCGGGCTTGGTGATCCAAATCACGGTATTTCGTCACTGTGTCGCCAAGATGCACGTCGAGGATGTCCTACAGGCTCGATCTCCCTCAATGAACGATGGGCCGAGCCGACATAAGACCCAAGCGAGCTATACTCTCTCAGCGTTGACCGTCGCCACCCTTATGCCGCGAAACATTGCCGTTCTCGTCACCGCTTCGTTGGTTCTTCTCACCGCCGCCTCGGTGCGCGCGGAAACGCCACTCCAGTCCTCCGCGCTGGTCTCCTCCAGCGTCGAAGCGGCCCTGCCGCTGGCGGACAAGGTCGTGGTCCGTAAGTCCGAGCGCAAGCTTTACCTCATGAACAATGGCGCGCCGTTGCGCACGTTCAAAATCGCCCTGGGCCTGCGGCCGGAAGGGCACAAGCAGTTCGAAGGCGACTTCCGCACGCCCGAGGGCTCGTATCGCCTGACTCGCCGGAACCCGAACAGCGAATATTTTCTGTCCATCCAGGTCGACTACCCGAACGATCAGGACATGCGGCGCGCCCGCGCCCAGGGCCTGCGTCCGGGCGGCGCGATCATGATTCATGGCCAGCCGAACACGCCGAAGAAGTCCCGCGACTACTACGCGAATGTCGACTGGACCGAGGGCTGCATTGCCGTGTCCAATTCGGACATGGTGGAAATCTGGTTGATGACGCCGCCCGACACGCCCATAGAGATCTTGCCGTGAAAGAGAGTGCAAAGTGACGGCGCCGTCCAATGACGGACGCGCCTCGGCCTCGGTGACCCAGGCCGAACCCGAAGGAATGGTCGACGCCAGAGTCTCGCCGCTAGGCAGCCTGGAAAATCTTTCGCAGCGTGAAGTGCAGCAGCTGCTCCACTCGGGGCAGGGCGGCGTTTACGATCTGTTCCGCCGCTGCGCGCTGGCGGTGCTCAGCTCGGGTCTCGAATCCGACGACGTGCGCGCCATCTTCGATCGCTATAAGGACTTCGAGATCCGGTTCGGGCGGCAGGCCTGGGGCGTGAAGCTCGAAGTGAAGAACGCCCCGGCGAGCGCCTTCGTCGATGGCTCGATGATCCGCGGCATCAAGGAACATCTGTTCGCGGTGCTGCGCGACATCGTGTACATCCACGACGCCATTCTCGGCAGCCAGCGCTTCGATCTGACCGATCCGACCAGCATCACCAATGCCGTCTATCACATCCTGCGCAACGCGCGGATCCTCGATTACAAGGGCCGGCCCGACCTGGTGGTCTGCTGGGGCGGCCACTCCATCGGCACGGTGGAGTACGACTACACCAAGCGTGTCGGTTACGAGCTCGGCTTGCGGGCGCTGAACGTCTGCACCGGTTGCGGCCCCGGCGCGATGAAGGGCCCGATGAAGGGCGCGACCATCGGTCATTCCAAGCAGCGTATCCGCGACGGTCGTTACATCGGCATGACCGAGCCCGGCATCATCGCCGCCGAGCCGCCGAATCCGATCGTCAACCAGCTGGTCATCATGCCGGACATCGAAAAGCGTCTCGAAGCGTTCGTTCGCTGCGCGCACGCCATCATCGTGTTTCCGGGGGGCGCCGGCACGGCCGAAGAGATTCTGTACCTGCTCGGCATCCTGCTGGATCCGGCCAATGCCGAGCTGCCGCTGCCGGTGATCTTCACCGGCCCGCCGTCGGCTGCCGAATATTTCGGCCAGATCGATCGTTTCATCGGTGCGACGCTGGGCGACACCGCGCGCAGCCGGTACAAGATCGTCATTGGCGATCCTCCGCAGGCCGCGCGCGAAGCCTTCAAGGGCATCGAAGCGGTGCGCGAATATCGCCGCACCCGAAGCGATGCATACAACTTCAACTGGCTGCTGAAGATCCCCGAGGATTTCCAGCGGCCCTTCGAACCGACGCATGAGGCCATGGCTCGCCTCGAGCTGCGCCGGGATCTTCCCTCGCATCTGATGGCCGCCAATCTGCGCCGCGCGTTCTCCGGCATCGTCGCCGGCAACGTGAAGGAGAACGGCATTCACGCCATCGAAGCGCGCGGGCCTTTCGAACTGCACGGTGACAAGGAAGTGATGACGCTGCTCGACGAGCTGCTGTCGGCCTTCGTGCGGCAAAAACGCATGAAGCTGGCCGGCGAGTACCGGCCTTGTTACCGGCTGGTCGCATGAGCAAGGTCGCGCTTACCTACCGTTTCACGTTCCCCGATTCCCAGGAACGAGCCTTCGAGCTCGAAATGGATCGCGACACGGCCGAGCTGTCGCCGCCGCAGGTGGCCGAGCCGCCGGCGTGGACGGCGCTCGCGTTCAATCAGTGCACCGGCTGCCCGTTCAACGCGGCCGAGAAGCCGCACTGTCCCGCGGCCTTGCAGCTCGCGGGCGTGATCGACGGCTTCACCGACATCGTTTCCTACGACAAAGTGCGCGTGACGGTCGAGAGCGAAGAGCGCCAGGTGGTCGCGACGCTGGCTGCTCAGCAGGCGCTGGCGTCGTTGATGGGTTTGATTATGGCGTCGAGCGGATGTCCGCGAACCGCGGTGTTCAGGCCCATGGCGCGTTTCCATTTGCCGTTTTCGAGCGAGTCGGAGACCGCGTATCGAGTCGCTTCGATGTATCTGCTGGCTCAGCACTATGCTGCTCGCGAAGGCGGCGCTGCTGACTTCGTGCTCGCAGACCTGGAGCGTGTTTATCACGGCGTTCACGCCGTGAACCGCGGCATGGCGCAGCGCTTGCGAGCGGCGAGCCGGCAGGATGCGATCGTGAATGCCGTCGTGCTGCTCGATGTTTACAGCAGCCTGGTGCCGGCGGCGATCCACGACATCCTCGACGAGATCAAACCGGCGTTTGCTGCGTTGCTCGCGGCGAAATAAAACATTCGGAAGTGTCGAAAAATTTATCAGCCGCGCCGCTGAATCAGCGCGTGCGTCGCTGTGTTTTGCGCGCGACGGCGCGAGCAACGACCAATAATGAATAACCGTCGGTTAAATACAGCCCACTTTGTGACGTGACACTAGTGTCAGTAGCGGTTCCCTTGCGATGGGTGTCGCACTCTAGAGACGTCGCTCAATCGCTGTGATGTAGTTCCTCTTTTGGATGGTGTGTGCTCCGTAACGTCGCTCCCAACAGGAGATCGCACATGACCACCACCGAAACGAAGATCGACGAGATGACCGCCACTGGCCGTCACCGCGCTTGGACGGGTGAGAATGCGGGCGCGATCGTGCGCGCCGGTACTCCGCCTCGCGATCCGCGCGCGGCTGCCAATGCCAACTGGCTGGACCGCGCTCAGCCGAGCAACTCGCGGCATGCCGCCATCACGCGCTCGCTGCACACCTGGTCCAACTACAAGAGCTGGACGGACAAAGTGAAAAGCAGCTGGGATAAGGACAAGGGCGGGAAGTAATCCCGCTCTGAGCTTCGGCAAAATCAGCCGAACACGCGCCGGAGCAACGATGGCAGCAGTGACTCCGAGCGCTCGATGGACTTCGAGCTGCCGCCGCTGCCACGAGCGGTGAGCGCGCTCGAAGGGCTCGCCACAGCATTCATCACCGCCTCCGGGCTGAGACGAGGAACGTCGGCAGGCTTGGGAGGCGCGAACACGGAAGGTTTCGCCGCGGCAGGCGGCGGGACGATGGATTCGAGCGTGGTGGTCGCGACCTTGGGCGCCGAAGTGAGCGCCGAAGTAATCGCCGGCGTGCCTGGCTCGATGTTCAGCGCTTTACGCTGCGCCAGCCAGCCCACCAGCGGCAACCATTGCTCCAGATCCTCGCGCACCGAAGTCGGCTTCATTTCGAACACACCCTGGCCGATTTCCGCCGAACGGATGTATGCCTGCGAATCGCGCAAGGTCGCGATCACCGGGATCTGCAGGTTCTCCAGAAACTTCATCAGCGACTTGTAGATCAACGTCTGCTTCTTGACCCGGTTGGCGATCACGGCGATGCGTTGTTCGTCGCGCCGGATCTTGGCGATCAGCAGCAGGTTGGAAATGCACTTGGCGGCCGCGTGAATGTCGATGTCCGAGGGCAGCACCGGCACCAGCACGGCGGTCGCGTTCCGGGTCAGGTCGGGCAACTTCTCGGGCTCGAAGGCCGCCGGCGTATCCACGACCAGGCGCTGTGTATCCAGAGGCAGACGAGTGGCGAAACTGCGGGTGACTCCGGTATTACGTTCGAAACCGGCGATGCCGTGGATCAGGGGCTGTTCCTTGTTCCGCTTGCTGAGCCAATGCGTGCTCGACCCTTGGGCGTCCATGTCCATGAGGGTCGGGCGCAATCCTTCCACCGCGAAATAGCTGGCCAGATTGGTCGCTATCGTGGTTTTGCCGGAGCCCCCCTTGGGATTCAAAACGACGATCTTGTGCATGTCCGCCGCTACCGCGCCCAGTTCCTTAACGGATTTTGTCGTCATTCAGCCTACGCAGCCCCCTGCGGCGCCGCAAGCTCAAGACTGTGAAGATCATCACCGGCCGTGCTTGCCGTTGCTGTGAGTCGGCTCACATCGACCTCATCCGGGCGCGGCTAGAGTCGTCGCCGTCAACCTCGAAGGATCCCAGATGGAATTCCTGCTGCTGTGGGCCGACAACCTTGACGATGCCGTGGGCGCCGTGCGGCACCTGGCGCCGAAAATCCTGAGCTTCCTGGTGGCTTTCGCCTTATTCGCGCTCACCGGATTCGCCTTGATGCTCGCGCCGGAGGCCACCTTGGCCATCATTGGCTTGATGCTGTCCGTGCCGCTGGCCGAGCACATTCGCCGCCGCCGGGCGAGCCTTGCCAAGCGATTGTCGAACGACGACTGATTCCCGCTCCCTGCCTCGGATATATGAGGGAGAATTGCCGTGACCCGCGCTTGAACTCTCCAGCCGGGTCCCCATAAGCCGACGCGTTATCTATCATTGCCGGCCTCCCGGACCGGCCTCACCGTGCAGTCAGCTTTCAGGCGCTGCGCGCGACGCGAACTTATGGAGAGCACTACATGAACGACACGGGTACGCACGAGACTCAGGCCCAGACGTTGGGCTTCCAGGCTGAGGTGAAGCAGCTGCTGAAGCTGATGATCCATTCGCTGTACAGCCACAAGGAAATCTTTCTCCGCGAGTTGATCTCCAACGCTTCCGACGCGCTCGACAAGCTCCGCTTCGAAGCGCTCGCCAAGCCCGAGCTGCTGGAAGGCGGCGGCGAGCTGACCATCACCATCGACGCCGATTCCAAGGCGCACACCGTCACCATCGTCGACAACGGCATCGGCATGAGCCGCCAGGAAGCCATCGAGCACCTCGGCACCATCGCCAAGTCCGGCACCGCGGATTTCCTGTCGCGCCTCACCGGCGATCAGAAAAAGGACGCGCAGCTGATCGGCCAGTTCGGTGTCGGCTTCTATTCTTCGTTCATCGTCGCCGACAAAGTGGAAGTGTTCTCGCGCCGTGCCGGCCTCGAATCGGGTGCGGGCGTGCACTGGGTCTCGAACGGAGACGGTGAATTCACCGTGTCAGACGTAACGCTTCCCGAACGCGGCACTCGCATCGTGCTGCATCTGAAAGAAGAGGGGCACGAGTTCGCCGATCAATATCGCATTCGTTCCCTGGTGCGGAAGTACTCCGACCATATCGCGTTCGCCGTGCGCATGCCGAAGCCCGCGCCTTACAAGGCCGAGGACGAGGAAAAGAAAGACGAGTCGGTGGTTGCCGAAGTCGCGAAGGAAGAAGAGGCCAAGCCGGAGTTCGAAACCGTCAATCACGCGCAGGCGCTCTGGGCCCGTCCGCGCACCGAGTTGAAGGACGAGGAATACAAAGAGTTCTATCGCCACGTCACGCACGATTTCACCGATCCGCTCGCGTGGTCGCACGGTAAGGTCGAGGGCAAGAAGGAATATACGAGCCTGTTGTATATCCCATCGCGCGCGCCGTATGACCTGTGGCATCGCGAAGGCGCTCGCGGGCTGAAGCTCTATGTGCGTCGTGTGTTCATCATGGACGACGCGGAGCAGTTCCTGCCGCTGTATCTGCGATTCGTCAAAGGCGTGGTCGATTCGGCGGATCTGCCGCTCAACATCTCGCGCGAGATGCTGCAGCAGGATCCGGCCATCGAAACCATGAAGACCGGTCTCGCGCGCCGCGTGCTCGACATGCTCGCGAAGATGGCGAAGGACGAGCCGGAGAAGTACGCGACGTTCTGGAAAGAATTCGGCACGGTGATGAAGGAAGGTCCGGCCGAGGATCACGCCAATCGCGAGCGCATCGCGAAGCTGCTGCGCTTCTCGAGCACGCTGGCGGACAAGGCCGAGCAGGACGTGTCGCTCGAGGACTACGTTGGCCGCATGAAGGAAGGCCAGAAAGAAATCTATTACGTCATCGCGGACAGCTTCACCGCCGCCAAATCGAGCCCACATCTGGAAGTGCTGCGGAAGAAGGGGATCGAAGTGCTGCTGCTGTCGGATCGCGTCGACGAATGGCTGGTCGATCACCTGCGCGAGTTCGACGGCAAGCAGCTCAAGAACGTGGCGCGTGGCGAGCTGGATTTCTCGGCCATTCAGTCCGAGGAAGAAAAGAAGGCGCAGGAAGAGCTGTCCAAGGGTCACACCGAGCTGGTCGAGCGGATTAAGAAGGCGCTCACCGAGCAGGTCAGCGATGTGCGCGTGACGGCGCGTCTCGCCGACTCGCCTGCTTGTCTGGTGCTCGGTCAATATGACATGGGCGCGCAGATGCGCAGGATCATGGAGGCGGCGGGCCAGAAGGCGCCGGTCAGCAAGCCGACCCTCGAAGTGAACCCGAATCACCCGCTGTTGCAACGGATCGAGAAGACGGCCGAAGACGCCGAGTTCAACGATCTGTCCATGCTGCTGTTCGAACAGGCGACGCTCGCCGACGGCGGTCAGCTGCCCGAGCCTTCGGCCTTCGTGCAGCGGTTGAATCGTTTGTTGATGAAGACCGCCTGAGAGGCTCGATCATTCGTGATGAAGAACAACAAGTTTGTTTGTATCGGCGTCGCCGCGGCTTTGCTCGCGGCGGCGTGCAGCAACGACGCTCCGAGCACTGCTCGCAGGCCGGCGGATAGTCCGGCCCCGAGCGCTCCGGCGCCTGCGATTACCGAGCTGCAGAAGATCGATATCGTGAAGGGCGCGGGCGAAGGGATTTCTTCCGGTCAGCAGGCAGTCGTGCATTACACCGGCTGGCTGTACGACCCGGCTGCGCCAGATCACAAAGGCCAACAGTTCGACAGCTCGCGTACCCGCGGCAAACCGTTCCGTTTCACCATCGGCGCGGGTGGCGTGATCAAAGGTTGGGAAGAGGGCGTGCAAGGCATGCAGCCCGGCGGCCAACGTCAGCTGATCATCCCCTCCGAGCTCGGCTACGGCGCCACCGGCGCCGGCGGCGGCCAGATCCCGCCGAACGCGACGCTGCTGTTTGATATCGAGCTGCTCGCAATCGAAGACGCGGCTGATTGAAACTCGGGATCGGGCATCCTGCCACGACCCTCGTGCGAGTCGGCAAAAGGCGTGACTTTTGCCTCTCGCCGCCGCCTGCAGCGGCGGGGTACATCCATGTACCCGATTGGCGTTGGCTCATTTCTCCAACGGCTTCGGTTTGTTGAATTTGGGATTGTTCGAATAAGTCCCGGTGAGTGTCGCCTGCGCGAGGATGTGCGGGCGAATCGCCTGGAGAACTTGTTGACCGGTGAAGTCGCCTTCGACCGGCGCGCGAGCGCAGCTCAGCGCATAGACGGTGAAGTTGTAGTGATGCACGATCTCGTCGTTCCACGGCGGGCACGGGCCGTCGTAGCCCTTGTACGTGCCTTTCATGTCGGCGTCGCCGGCAAACCAGCCCGTGTAGTCATTCACACCTTGTCGGGATCCGTCGGGTCCGCCCAATTCCTTCTTGCCGCCGGCGACGATGCCGTTGGAGCTTGCACCGGCTTTGATTTCGGTGATTTGCGGTGGAATATCCACCATCACCCAGTGATAGAAATCGGTGCGCGGCAGGCTGGCCGGTACGCTCTTGCCTTCCTGGTTCACGTCGTCGGGCTTGCTCGGCACGTCGGGATCGACGCAGATCAAGGCGAAACTGCGCGTCTCCGCGGGCGCGCCGCTCCACTGCAGGTGCGGGTTGTGATTGTCCGTGAGTCGGATGTGCAGCACGGGATCTGGCGCACCGAAGGCGAATTTCTCAGGGATGGGCTGATCGTGCTGGAAGCTGGAGGAGGTGAGCTTCATGTCGGTCTCGCGATATCCGGATGAGAAAAAACTGAAGGACGGCGGTCGATGTTCCGTCATCCGGCGCGAAATCTTCGCTGACGAAACGCGGACCCCCGTCTCATCCCCACATGAATGGTACCCTGGAAGAATGACTGCAAGCTCTCCGACTCCCACGCGAACACTGACCATTCCCGGCCCCGCCGGCACTATCGAAGCGCTGCTCGACGAACCCACCACGGCGGGTACGCCCGAAGCCGTCGCGGTCGTCTGTCACCCGCATCCGCTCTACGGCGGCACCATGACCAATAAGGTGGTGTATTCGCTCGCCAAGGCGTTCAACGAAGCGGGTGCGCCGGCGGTGCGTTTCAACTATCGCGGCGTCGGTGCGAGCACTGGCACCTACGATGAAGGTAATGGCGAGACCGCCGACGCGCAGGCCGTGCTGGATTGGGCCGCCGAGCGCTGGCCTGGCGCGAAGCTGTGGTTGGGTGGATTCTCTTTCGGAGGTGCGGTCGCCATTCGCGCCGCCGCCAATCGCGAAGTCGCACGCCTCGTCACCATCGCCCCGGCGATTCGCAGAGTCAGCGTGGACACAGTCTCGTTACCTCAGTGTCCCTGGTTGATCGTGCAGGGCGATCAAGATGAACTGGTCGAGCCGAGCGACATCCAACAATGGGCGCAGGATTTGCCCGAGTCGCCACGATTGGTAATGCTCGAAGGCGTGGAACACTTCTTTCATGGCCGCTTGAACGATTTGCGGCAAACGGTCGTGCGCTGGCTGATCGAGCTGGCGCAGTTGGGGCGGTGAGGCCTACGGAGTACGCATGTTACTGGCTCAGTTGAAAAAGATTTTTGGCGAGGAGCCGCTGCCGCGCGGCGTGCTGGAGGATCGCGAGCCGTTCGAGCTGGCGACCGCGGCCTTGCTGCTGGAGTTGGCGCGCGCCGATTTTTCCGAGAACGACGCAGAAGTGCAGGCGATCCGTCACCTGCTACAGAAGCGTTTCGAGCTCACTGACGACGCGCTGAACGTGCTGATGGTCAACGCCGCGCGCCGCGCCGACAAGGCGGTGTCGCTGCATGAGCTGACGCATCGGATGAACCGGGAATTACCCGAAGAAGACAAGCTCGCGATCGTGGAAATGCTCTGGCACGTCAGTCATGCCGACGGCCGCATCGACAAGCACGAGGAGCATCTGATCCGGCGGATCGCCGGCTTACTGCATATTTCGGATCGCGACCGGGTGCGGCTGAAACTGAAAGTGGTCGTCGATTCCGATCGGTGACCGATCGCTGAGACTATCGGGGAGGGACGGCGCCGGACGACTCCGGCGCCGCGAAGCTAACTTCGGAACGGTGAAACTTAGTTCACCATCTCCTTGAGGCTCTTCAGCGCCGCGATGCGCACTTTCTTGCTGGCGGGCTTGGCCTTGAACGTCATCTTTTCGCCGGTGAAGGGGTTGATGCCTTCGCGGGCCTTGGTGGCCGGCTTCTTCACGACCTTCATCTTCAGCAGGCCCGGCAGGGTGAACAGTCCCGAACCCTTCAGGCTCTTCTTCACTACGCCGCCCAAGGACTCAAACACATCCGACACCTGCTTCTTGGCAAGACCGGTGTCTTTGGAAATCTGCGCAAGGATCTCCGACTTGGTCGGCGCAGCATTCTTCTTTGCCATTTTGTAGTCTCCTAAGTAAGTGACAAATCGCGCCGTCTCGAACAGGATCGGTCGCGGGCAATCGCAAGACGCGCGGAAAATAGCACAAGATTTGCCGGGAAATAAGCAGCGAACCGACTTTTTCGCCTATTTTTTCAGGCTCGCGCGCGCTCCCTCACGTCCGATAGCACTGCGCCAGGGCCGTGCGCGTCAGGCGAATGCGACTTACGGCCGATGCCGGGAGGCGTTGTGCATGTTCCACGTGTTCCACGGCGCGCGGCATTGAACGACGAGTCAATCAATTGGCGACGAATTCGCGTTTCAACTTCACGTTGAACGGCGTCGACTCCCCGGTGGGCGTCACGTTGATGTCGAACACCAGGATTTCCGTGCCCGAGATCGACACCTCGCCGATGTTGTAGATCGCTTCACCCTCGGAAACGCGCCGCATTTCGATGTCCTTCAGCTGGCCGTTCAAGTTGTAGGCGTCCACCGCGACCGTGGCTTCCACGGGCTTGCGTGGCGCATGTTCCGCTTCCTTGCGTAACACCGTGACGTTGAGCATGACCCGATTGGCGCTGCGCTGGATCCCGTACACGCGCGACACGTCGGGAGTCAGCTCGTCGGTGCGGAGCGCGTTGAAGTGCACCTCGTAATTTCCGAAGTCCTTGAACGTCTCGTCCAGGGCCTGCGCCGGCATGGCGCGTTGTTCGGGTTGCTCGCTGCAGCCGGTCAGCCCCACCAGTCCAAACAGGGAGCCGAGCAGCGTCGCCGCGAGCGGGGCGGCGATCCACCGGGAAGTCTTCGGAACGGTCTTGTTATTGAGCACCGGCCTTCTCCAAATCGGAAATGATCCGTGACGATGGAGAACTGTTTATAGCACCGATTGCGCGCTCAAGTGATCGCGATGTTTATCGCCTGCAAACCGATGATCACGAACAGCGCCGACAAGTCGAAACCGCCGAGCGGCGGAATCAGCCGGCGCACCGGACGCAGCAGCGGTTCGCACAAGGTATCGATCAGCGCCGCGCCCGGGCTGTGCGTGCCCGGCGCGATCCAGCTCAGGATCACGTACAGGAACAGCGCGAAGATGTAGAAGTTCAGGATGGTCCTGATCAGCGTCAGGAACACGGCGAAGACGAACTGTCCCGGCGTGTAGACGAACGGGTAACCGCCCAGTAACCACATCAAGGCGACCGCCGCCGCCTGCACGACGATCAACGCGACGATGGACGCAGTGTCGACCTTGCCGATCGGCGGCAGTACTTTACGAAGTGGCAGCACCAGCGGATTGGTCATCCGGATCACGGCTTGCGACAGTTGATTGCGCGAATCGGCGCGTGCCAGCGGCAGCAACACGCGCAACAGGAAGACGGTGACGAGCAGCACCTGAAGCAAGGTGCCGACGATGAATCGTATTGCATCCATGATTGACGGAGTTACGCGCTACCCAATTCTTTGGCAAGTTGCGCCGAGCGTTGCGCGGCGGCGGTCACGGCCTGCGAAAAGATAGCACGGACGTTGCTCGCTTCGAGATGCTTGAGCGCTGCTTCCGTCGTGCCGCCTTTGGAAGTGACCTGCTGGCGCAGAGTTGCAGGTGAATCGGTTGACTCGCGCGCCATGAAGCCGGAGCCATACGCAGTCTCGACGGCCAGCTTGCGCGCAACCTCGGCGGACAATCCCATCGATTGACCGGCCGCTTCCAGCATTTCGATCAGCAGGAAAAAGTACGCCGGGCCGCTGCCGGAGATCGCGGTCACGGTGTCCATGTCGCTTTCATGCTGAACCCACAGCGTGGCGCCGACCGCTCCCAGGATTTGTTCCGAAAGTGCGCGATTCGCTGCAGTGACCTGATCGTTCGCATAAAGCGCGGTGACGCCGCAGCCCTGCAGCGCCGGCCGATTCGGCATGCAACGCACGACCTGCACGCCGCCCGCCCAACGCTGAATGTCGACGGCGAGAATGCCGGCTGCGATCGAGATCAACAAAGGACGAGTGCTGAGGATCTGCTCCTGCAGGGAGGTGACCACATCACGCAACATCTGCGGCTTGACCGCGAGCAGCACCACGTCCGCGTCGCGCACGGCGTCGGCATTGTTGCTGGCGGTCCGTACTTTGTAGTCGGTTTGCAGTGATTGCAGGGTGGGGGCGTACGGATCGGCGACCACGATGTTCGCCGGATCCATGCCTTTGGCGATCAATCCCCCGATCAGGCTGCGGCCCATGTTGCCGCCGCCGATGAATGCGATGCGTTGTTTCATGTTTACTCTGAACCGTATCTATTTGTACTGGCGCTCGCCAAAGATGGCCGTGCCGATTCTGACCCAAGTGGCTCCCGCCGCCACGGCGGCTTCCAGATCCGCCGTCATCCCCATGGATAAAGTGTCGAGCGCCAGACCTGCGTCAACGAGTTGGCGCTGAAGAACAGCCAGCTGTTCGAACAGCGCGCGCTGCTCGTCGAAACTCTCGCGCGGCGGTGGAATGCACATCAGGCCACGCAGCTTGAGCTTCGGCAGCGTCGCCACTTTTCGAGCTAGCGGCAACACTTCCTCCGGCGGCACGCCGCCCTTGCCGGGCTCGGGCTCCAGGCTGACCTGCACACATATATTGAGTGGCGGGGCGTAGTGCGGCCGCTGCTCGTTGAGACGGATCGCGATCCGCTCCCGGTCCAGGGTGTGCACCCAGTCGAAGTGTTCGGCCACGGGCCGCGTCTTGTTGCCCTGAAGCTGGCCGGTGAAGTGCCAGGTGAGCTTCAGATCCTGTAATTCCTGGAGCTTGGGCAGCGCTTCCTGCAGGTAGTTTTCGCCGAAGTCGCGCTGGCCCAGCGCCGCCAGTTCCCGAATGGCGACAGTCGGGTGGCCCTTACTGATTGCGACCAGCCCGACCGAATCGCACAGTCTGCCCCACCGCGTCGCCGCCGACGCAATGCGTTGCCGGGTTTCCGTCCAGCGATTTTCCAGGTTTCGTTCGACCCCATGGATAGACATGACGGTCACTGTGTCAGCCGAAATCTGCGGACCGGTTAACATATTGAGCCCGGTATCGCCCGTTTATACTGCCGCACGCTCGTCTTTTGCGTCCGCATCGCCCCGCTCGAGACCCGCCGGTAGCGGGCCGGCGGCAGGGCCGACTGTAAGGAAGATTCATGCCTGTCGATATCGCGCAGCTGTTGGCCTTCGCCGTCAAGAACAATGCCTCGGACCTGCATCTGTCGGCCGGCGTGCCGCCCATGATCCGGGTCGACGGCGACATGAAGCGCGTCAACATGCCGGCGCTCACTCATAAGGAAGTACACAGCATGGTGTACGACATTATGAATGACAAGCAGCGCAAGGCTTATGAAGAGTTCTACGAGACGGACTTTTCCTTCGAGATTCCCAAGCTGGCGCGCTTCCGCGTGAATGCGTTCAACCAGAGCCGCGGCGCGGCCGCGGTGTTCCGGACCATTCCGTCGCTGATCATGTCGCTGGACGATTTGAACGCGCCGAAGATTTTCAAGGACCTCGCCATGCAGCCGCGCGGTCTGGTGCTGGTGACCGGGCCGACCGGCTCGGGCAAGTCGACCACGCTGGCCGCGATGGTCAATTACGTGAACGACAACAAGCCGGACCACATCATCACCATCGAGGATCCGATCGAGTTCGTGCACGAGAGCAAGCGCTCGCTGGTCAATCAGCGCGAAGTGCATCGTGACACTCTTGGCTTTTCGGAAGCTTTGCGCTCGGCGCTGCGCGAAGACCCGGACGTGGTGCTGGTCGGCGAAATGCGCGACCTGGAGACGATTCGTCTGGCCCTGACGGCCGCCGAAACCGGGCACCTGGTGTTCGGCACGCTGCACACGAGCTCGGCCGCGAAGACCATCGACCGTATCGTCGACGTGTTTCCCGCCGCCGAAAAAGAAATGGTGCGAACCATGTTGTCGGAGTCGTTGCGCGCGGCGATTTCGCAGTCGCTGCTCAAGCGCATCGGCGGCGGCCGCGTCGCCGCGCACGAGATCATGATCGGCACGCCCGCGATTCGTAACCTGATTCGCGAAGGCAAGATCGCGCAGATGTATTCGGCCATCCAGACCGGCCAGAAAGACGGCATGCAGACGCTCGACCAGTGTCTGACCGAGTTGCTCCAGAAGGGCGTCGTTACTAAGGAAGAAGCGCGCTTCCGAGCTCAAAACAAGGACGCGTTCTGATTGTCATCGTGCCCCCGCCGCAGGCGGGGGCACATCCATCTGACAAGGTGGGACAGAAATTTAGGTAGGTTGCGAAATGGAACGCGAACAAGCTATCAAGCTGATGCAGGACCTGCTCAAGCGCGTCGTCGACCGCAAGGGCTCGGACCTGTTCATCACGGCGGGTTTCCCGCCCGCCATCAAGATCGACGGCGAGATCCGCCCGCAGTCCGAGCGTGTGCTCACGACGGAGCAGGCCGCGGTGCTGGTCCGTTCCATCATGAACGACAAGCAGACGCGAGATTTCGACGCGTCCAAGGAATGTAACTTCGCGATCGCGCCCGCTGGCATCGGCCGCTTCCGCGTCAGCGCGTTCGTGCAGCAGGGTCAGATCGGCTGCGTGGTGCGAACCATCAACGCCAAGATCCCCACGCTGGAAGAGATGCTGCTGCCGAACGTCCTGCGCGACGTCGTGATGAGCAAGCGAGGCTTGGTGATTCTCGTCGGCGGCACCGGTTCCGGTAAGTCCACCTCGCTCGCCGCGATGTTGAACTATCGCAACGAAAAGACCCGCGGCCACATCATCACCATCGAAGATCCGGTCGAGTACGTGCACAACCACAAGGGCTGTGTGATCACGCACCGCGAAGTCGGCGTGGATTGCGAGAGCTGGCACGTCGCGCTCAAGAACACGCTGCGTCAGGCGCCGGACGTGATCCTGATCGGCGAAATCCGTGACCGCGATACGATGGAATACGGCATTCAGTTCGCCGAAACCGGCCACCTGGTGCTCGCCACGCTGCACGCCAACAGCGCCAACCAGGCGCTGGACCGCATCATCAACTTCTTCCCGGAAGAGCGCCGGGAACAATTGCTGATGGATCTGTCGTTGAACATCCGAGCGCTGATTTCCCAGCGCCTGATTCCGCGCGAGTCCGGCACCGGCCGCATTGCCGCCATGGAAATCATGCTGAATTCGCCGCTGATCGCGGACCTGATCTTCAAGGGCGAGGTGGCCCAGATCAAGGAAGTCATGGGCAAGTCGAATCGTCTGGGCATGAAGACCTTCGACCAGTCGCTGTTCGACCTGTACGAGAGTGGCATGATTTCCTACGAGGATGCGTTACGTAACGCGGACTCGAAGAACGAGGTGCGCCTGCGGATCAAGCTCGAGAGCAAGCGCGAGATGAAGCTTTCGGATGAGGCGGGCGACAGCCTGCGCATCATGGAAGAAGAGACTGAAGGCGTAATTGGTAGGTAGTTGCACACATGGCTGCCGACAGCGAAACAGTTGAGAACGAAACCGGCGCGGCTGACAGCACGGGTGAAGAACGCCAGGTCGTTCTCAACACCAAGCCGCTCTTCAAGTTGATGGTGGACAAGCGCGCCTCCGACTTGTTCTTCACCTCCTACGCGCCCATCAAGATCAAGATCGAAGGCCAGATCTTCCCGGTCAACAAGCAGATGCTGACGCCGGAAGTGGTGCGGCAGGCCGCTTACGGTCTGATGACGCAAGAGCAGATCGACGCTTTCAACGACGAGCTGGAAATCGACTTCGCGATCTCCGAGCCGGGCCTCGGCCGCTTCCGTGTGAACGTGTTCCATCAACGCGGCAATCCCGCGATGGTGCTTCGTTACATCACCGCCGACATGCCGCGCATCGACGATCTCGGCCTGCCGGAGATCCTGAAAGATCTGATGATGATGAAGCGCGGTCTGTTGCTCATGGTCGGCGCGACCGGCTCGGGCAAGTCGACCACGCTCGCGTCGATGATCAACTATCGCAACGAGAACTCCTCGGACCACATCATCACCATCGAGGATCCGATCGAGTTCCTGCACTCGAACAAGAAGTCCATCATCAATCAGCGCGAAGTCGGCCTGGACACCAAGTCATACGCTCGCGCGCTTCGCAGCGCTATGCGAGCCGCGCCGGACGTGCTGCTGATCGGTGAGATTCGCGATCGCGAGACCATGGAGTCGGCGATCATGCTCGCCGGTACGGGGCATCTGGTGCTGGCGACCTTGCACGCGAACAACGCGGCCGAAACGCTCGACCGCATCATCAACATGTTCCCGTTGGAGCAGCACACGCAGATCTTCCTGGATATTTCCCAGTACCTGCGCGCCATCATCGCGCAACGTCTGGTGCCCGGTAAGAACAAACGTCGCGTCGCTGCCGTGGAACTGCTGATCAACACGCCGCACGTGCAGGAGCTCATTAAGAAGGGCGACGTGCTCGGCGCGAAGGAAGCCCTGCGCACCAGCTCGGAAAAGGGCATGCAGCACTTCGATACGGCGCTGTACGAGCTGTACAAGGCCGGCCGCATCACCATGGAAGACGCGCTGACCTACGCGGACTCTCGCACCAACCTGGAAGCGAAGATCAACTTCGGCTGATTACGTCGACGGACAATCCCAAGCGGCGGCCGAGATTCTCGGCCGCCGCGATGGTGACATCCGGCCCGGCGACCGCGAGATACATTCCTTCCCGTAATCCAGCGTCAGCCGATTGCAGCCACTGCTCGGCCAATTCGATCACGGTTCCGTCGTAACAACCCGGTAACCCCATGGGACTCGCCAAGCGACTGGCGATGCCAAACTCCTCCAGCGGGGGAATCGCGGCGATCACCCCGTCAGGCATGCCTGGCACCAGAATGGTCGAGGGGCGAGGGCGGAAGGAAAAGGCGCTCTCGGCGCCGAACAGGACGAGCAGCGGCGAGCGCTCGTCGGCTTGATGTAAGTCAGTGGCGGCGCGAACCAGCGCCGCGTATCCAGAGTCCGAGCCGATCAGGAGTCGCACGACGCACCTTCATCACTGGAAGTGACGGCGCGCCTGCACGTTGCGGGCGATGGTGGCGAGCACGGCCATGCGCACGGCGACGCCGTTGGTCACTTGTTGCTGGATGACGGATTGCGGGCCGTCCGCCACGTTGCTGGCGATTTCGACGTCGCGGTTCATCGGGCCGGGGTGCATGACGATCGCGCCCGGGCGCGCTTTGGTCAGGCGTTCGGCCGTGATGCCGAAGGTGCGGTGATAAGACGCTTCATCGGGAATCAAAGCGCCGCTCATGCGCTCGCGCTGAATGCGCAGCGCCATCACCACATCGACGTCGGCAATGGCCTTGTCGATGTTTGTATAACGCGTCGCGCCCTCGAACTCGTTCTTACCCGGCATCAGATCTTCCGGCGCGGCGATTCGCAGCTCTTCCACGCCGAGCGTCGTGAAGGCGCGCCACGCGGAGCGGGCGACGCGAGAGTGACTGATGTCGCCGGCGATCAATATTTTCAGCTTGCTGAAGTCGCCCTTGGCTTGCCGCACGGTGAGCGCGTCGAGCAGGCCCTGCGTCGGATGTGAGATGTGCGCCTCGCCGGCATTCAAGATACAAACATGAGGAGCGACATGCCGGGCGACGTAGGCGGGCAGGCCGGGCTCTGCGTCGCGCATCACGAGGATGTCGGCGAGCATGGCCTGCAGCGTGTAAATCGTATCGAGCACCGTCTCGCCCTTCACTCGCGAGGACGATTGCATGTCCAGATTGACCACGTCGGCGCCCAGTCGCTGAGCGGCCAGCTCGAACGACACGCGGGTTCGCGTGCTGGGCTCGAAGAACAGGTTGGCGACCGTGTGGCCTGCCAACGACTGATCCCGCGCCGGGAGATCGCCGGGAGTGCGTACGTAGAACTGGGCCAAATCCAGCAACGCGACCATTTCGTCGCGGCTCAGGCCGTCCAGGGTGATGAGATGTCGGAGTCGCCCTTCGGCGTCGCGCTGTACTCGAGCGCTGGTGTCGGTGGTCGTCATGGCAGGGCGCGATTGTAGTCCAAGCGCGCCGACCGAGGCAGGGCGATGTCAGCCCGGCGGCCTAACGCCGCCGGGCAAGCCATGATTCGTGGTTATCGCAGCCGGATCGTCAGACCGTTGAGTGGCAGCGTGCCAGCCGCGCCGATCGGTCCCATGTCCGTCAGCGCGCCGGTGCGCAGGTTCACCCGATAGAGCGTGGATTGCGAGCTGCCCGTCGGCTGCAAGGCCGCGACCGCGAGGCCGTCGTCGCCGCCCGCGATGTCGAATCCGCCGCTGAAGGTAAAGGTTTGCGTGCTGGACAACGGTCCGATGGTGGTCAGCATGCCGGCGTTCGCAGGCTTCTGGCTCACCAGCGAGTTGGTGCCCAGATCGACGTTGAACAACGTGGTGTCGTTGGTGCCGGCGAAGTTGCTGGTGTACGCGATCGCCACCACGTCCGGAGCAGGGCGGCTGGCCTCGGCCGGAATGCGCCTCAGGAAGTTGGCCGTGATGGTCGCGCCGGTTTCCACAATGACCGCGAGGTTGTGCTCGGCATCGCTGAGCACGCGTAGCGCGTCGGCGGTCGGGCTGAAGTCCGTGCCGAAAGTCGTGCCGATCAGATTCCTGAACGGATCGTTGGTGTTCGGCATCAAGGTCGCGCCGAGCTGCGCGCGGGCCGTGGCCTGATCGACGGTGTACACGCGGCCCGCGTCGGTCAGCAGATAAATCAGGCCGTTCGAAGGACGAATGTCGAAGCCCAGCACCTGCTCGCCGCCTTGCAGGCCGTTGATGGGCATATTGGTGTCAAACGTTCCCGGTGTCGTGACTTTGAAGCTGACCAAGCGCGCATCGCGAGTAACGCCGAGCAGCGTGGCCTGCGGCACGGTTGAGTGAGTCAGGGCTCGAATGCGATTCGTCGTCCCGATGGGACCGACGCGAGTGGCGCCGCCGGTCATCAGGTTGAGGCGATACAGGTCGGAGGTCGTGGCGTTGCCGACGTTGAACGCCGCGAAGGCGTTGTTGTTCACAGCGTTGATATCGAAGCCCGCGAGCGCCTGCACGTCGCCGTTGACGCCCAATGAACCCACGACTTGCAGATCGCCGTTGTTGGGGCTGCCCGACGGTCGTCCCTGAATCAGCAGCCGATCGTTCGCGGTATCGATGACATACAGCGTGCTCGTTCCGGTGCCGGCGAAGCTGTTGGTGTAAGCGGCGGCGGTGACGCTCGATCCCGGCGTGAGCGTCGCATCCGTGAACGTTGCTCCCGTATCGAACAGCACGCGCAGGTTCATGCCGTTGCTGCTCAGAACGCGCAGGCCATCGGCCACAGGGCTCACGTCGACGGTGATGTTGCCGCCGTCGAGCCCCTGGAACGGGTCGTTGGCCGAAGCGTTCAGCGTGGCTCTGAAGGCCACGGTGCCGGTGGCGGCGTTGACCGTGTACAGCCGTCCCGTATTCGTAAGCGCGTAGACGTTGTTATCAGCCGGGCGCATGTCGATGCCCAGCACCGTCTCGTTGCCCTGCAGACCGTTGATGGTGGCATTCGTGCACAGCGCCTGAGGCAGGCCGCTGTTGAAGGAGATCAACCCATTGCTCTCGGTCAACGCGAGCAACTCGCCGACGGGCTGTGGCGGCGTCGTCGCGGGCACCGGTCTCGCGAGGCCGAGAATGCTTTCGCCGCTATTCAGGTTACCGATGGGGCCGACGAGCGTGGCAGCGCCCGTCGAGAGATTGATCGAATAAAGCGAAGTCACGCCGGCGACGCTGAGCGCGGCGACGGCGGAATTGGTTCCATCGCTCGCGGTGGAAATATCAAAACCCGTCATCGCCGCGGCATCGACGGTCAAGCCGCCGATCGGAGTTAAAACGCCGCCGCTGGCGTTGGCGCTCATCAGCAGACGATCCGCGGTCGTGTCGAGGTAATACGGCGTCGTGCGGCAGGCCGTGGTGAAATTGTTTGTATACGCGACCTCGGTGACGCCGATAGCGCCGATGCCTCCGATGGTGAGCATGGTGTCGGTGAACGTCGCGCCCGTGTCCATGTTCACGCGCAGGTTCTGGCCGGAGTTGCTCACGATGCGCAGTGCGTCGGCGACGTTATTCACGTCGATACTCACGCGCGTGCCATTGAGCGAGCTGTATGGATCGCTGTTGTCGGACGGGTCGGCGACCAGCGTGGTCTTCAGCGTGGCCGTGGCGCTGTTCGGATCGATCGTATACAAGCCGCCCTGGTTGGTGACCGCCAGCATCTGTCCCGCGGGCGTGCCGCCGGGCCGCAGATCGAAACCGAGGATGTTTTCGCCGGAGCGCAGGCCGGTGATGGCGACAGCCGAGCTGGTGGCGGGCGTCGCGCTGTTGAAACTCACGAGCCGGTTGGAGCTGGTGATCGCGAATGTATCGCCGCGAACGACGCCCCCCGGAGGGTTGTTGGGCGGCGGCGCCGGCGCGTCGTCATCGCCGCCGCCACCTCCGCCGCATCCCGTGAGCGGCAACGTGAACATTAGATACAAAGCCACTCGAGCGCGGGGGTGCAGAGCCATCGTTAGCCTGTCGGAAGATCAGCCGGAGTTACCGGTGAGTTCGGCGACAGGGAAATGGCGGATGCAACGATTCGTGACGAATCAATCGATGCCGCGTTTGTTTGTCAGGTTGCCTGTTCGGCGGCGTGGGGGTTTTCGAGCCACTGCTCGAGCAGGATGCGGGCGGCGATCATGTCGACATCGGCGTGAGTGTTCCGGCGCTTTTTCATTCCGGACGCACGAGCGTCGCGAAGTTGAGCTTCCGCCTCGCGGGAGCTCAATCGTTCATCGACGAGGGCGACGGGTTTGGAGAACCGGGCCCGCAGTTCAGCTGCGAACGCGCGGCTCACGTCGGTGAGCACGGTCGGTGTGCCGTCCATGTTCCAAGGCAAGCCGACCACGAACTGCGACGGTTGATATTCCTGTACCAGCTTGCCGATGGCAGCCCACGGCACGGATTCGCCGCGCTCGATCGTCGTCAGCGCGCGAGCGGTCCGCGTCAGAGTGTCGCCGCTGGCGACTCCGATGCGACGGGTGCCGTAGTCGAAGGCGAGGATGACCTGAGGATTCAACTTAGGCGTGGCCGACCTGATCGCTGATGGTCGCGAGGTCAACGCCCAGCAGGCGGCCGGCGGCGCGCCAGCGTTGCTCGTAGGGCGTGTCGAACAGAATGCGTTCGTCGCACGGTGCGGTGAGCCAGGCATTCTGGGCGAGCTCGGTTTCCAGCTGACCGGCGCTCCAGCCGGCATAGCCGAGCGCGACCAGCGCGGTGTTCGGTCCGCTGCCACGAGCCATGGCGTTGAGGATGTCCGGTGAAGTCGTCACCTGCAGGCGCGGCGAGACCTGGCGGGTATGTTCCCAATGACCGCCGACCTGGTGCACGACGAAGCCGCGATCGGTTTGCACCGGGCCGCCCTGCAGTACCTGCTGGTGGCCGAACACTCCGGGCGCCGTCGGCATTTTCAGCTGCTCGAACACGTCGAGCAGCCGCATCTGCAAGGGCCGGTTGATGATGATGCCGAGCGCGCCGTCGGCGTTGTGCTCCCAGATGAACGTGACCGTCTGGGCAAAATTGCTGTCGGTCATCGCCGGCATGGCGATGAGGAACTGGTTGGTGAGGTAGTCGCCTGCGGACATGAACCCAAGTATCCGGCGGCGTCCGCCCCGGCTCAAGCACGCAAGCTCATTTTTTGACTGCACCGAGGAATTGCCACTCGTAGGCGAAGCGCAACTCCCGATACTGCTTGCGCAGCTCGCTGGGGAACGGGTCGAAGGGCGAGGCCAGGCGCAGGATGGACAGCGCCGCCTGGTCGATTTCCTTGCTGCCGCTGGAGCGGCGGATGAGGGCCTCGCCCAGGGTGCCGTCGGCCAGCAGCGAGACCTCCAGCACGGGATTACCGGTCTGGGCATTGCGCGCGTATTGCGGGAAATTCAACGTGCCGAGCCGCTCGATCTTGCTGCGCCAGGCATTCAGGTACGGCGCCAGCTTGGACTCGCGCGTGTTCGGCACGATTTCCGTCGCGCCGTCCAGCCGCTTGCCCCGAAGCACCAGGGTGGTATCGGTGGCGCTGGTGGCGATCGGCCGGGGCGCGGTGGGCGACAGGGACAGAGGGACTTCGCTCTGCTGCGACGGGTTGTTCTCGCCGCTGCGATAGTCGACCTCGCTGCGATCGCTGCGGCTGCTGACGATTTCGGTGGAGCGCTGGCCGGAGACCGCTTCCTTATATCGATCGCTGTTGCCCTCGGGGATGCCGGCTTGCTCGGCCATCACGGCCGAGGACGCCGGATTCGCCGGCCGCACGCGCTCGTCGGTCGTGCCGCTGCCGACCTGACTGCGTTGGGCCAGGTACTGGGCATCGGGGTTGTCGGCGGCGCGCGTGTCGTTACTGGTGAGCAAGAGCACTTCCAGCGTCGGCGTCGGGCCCGCGTCGCCCCGCGGGACGGCGAACGTGATGCCGAGAATGACGATGCCGTGAAACAGCGCCGCCAGGAACAAGGTCGTGGTCAGCCGATCGTTGACGGGCGCGGCGCCCTCCTGCAACTCGCTGGCGAGAGGGGCGTCTTCGTGGCTGACCGAGGCATTCATGACAGTCGTTTCTCTATCGCGTCCATCAACAGGCCGGCGATCTGGGTGCCGAACTGTTTATCCAATTCCCGCACGCCGGTCGGGCTCGTGACGTTTATCTCCGTCACATAGCCGCCGATGACATCCAGGCCCACGAACAACATCCCGCGTCGCCGCAGCTCGGGACCGATCTGACCGACCAGCCAGCGATCGCGCTCGTTCAGCTCCCGGCCCACGCCTTTCGCGCCGGCGGCGAGGTTGCCGCGATTGTCGGTGGCCGAGGGAATGCGCGCCAGTGCATAGGGCGCAGGCTCGCCATCGATGACCAGGATGCGCGAGTCGCCGCTCTCGACGATTTCCGGCAGATACTTCTGCACGATGGCGAAGCGCGTGCCGTACTCGGTCATGGTCTCGAAAATCACATTCGCGTTCTTGTCCTTCTGCTCCAGCACGAAGATCGAACGACCGCCCATGCCGTACAGCGGCTTGCAGACAATGTGCCGATGCTCCTTCAGAAACGCATGCATATCGGCCATGTCACGCGTGATCAAGGTCGGCGCACAGCACTGGGGGAACCAGGCCGTGTACACCTTCTCGTTCATGTCCCGCAGGCCCTGCGGCTTGTTCACCACGAGCACGCCCGCATCCTCGGCGCGTTCCAGGATGTACGTCGTGTAGATGTACTCCATGTCGAACGGCGGATCCTTGCGCATCAGGATGACGTCGAATTCGGACAGTCCCTGGATTTGGGATTCGCCCAGCGCGTACCAGTCCTCGAGGTCGTTCTTGACCGTGAGCGGGGCGAGCCGCGCCATGGGCACGCCGTCTCGCAGCCACAGGTCGCGCTGCTCGGCGTACCAGATCTCCCAACCGCGCTCCTGTGCCGCCAGCAGCATCGCCAGGGTGGTGTCCTTGGCCGGTTTGATGTCGGAGATGGGATCCATGACCACGACGACGCGGACCGGTTGCGACACAGTCTTGGGACTGACCTTGTTCTCAGCTGGGGACATGGGCATTTCACCTGGAAAGTCGAGCGTACACATCACAGGGAATTCGCGGCGCGTCTCTCTGTGACGGGCTTCATAGTATAGGAAGGCGGGCGATGGCGGCCCTATAACCAATATGTTAAAAGTTCCGGCGGTTGTGCCCCAGGTATTTCGAGCCATTTGGAAGGCGCAGCCACGAGTCGATCAGAGGTCCTGAGGAAACAGTGCGATGGAGAACTTAGCAACGAGCCAGTCCGCCCGGCTGTCGGGCCTCAAAGTGCTGGTGATCGACGACAGCAAGACCATCCGTCGTACTGCCGAGACACTGTTGTCGAAGGAAGGTTGCGAGGTATTCACGGCGGTCGACGGTTTCGACGCGCTGTCGAAGATCGCCGACCATCAGCCCGACATCGTGTTCGTGGACATCATGATGCCGCGGCTGGACGGCTATCAGACCTGCTCGCTGATCAAGCACAACAAGGTGTTCCGCTCCATTCCGGTGATCATGTTGTCGAGCAAGGACGGACTGTTCGATCGGGCGCGCGGCCGCATCGTCGGCTCCGAGCACTATCTGACCAAGCCGTTCACCAAGGATGAGTTGTTGAACGCGATCGAAACCCACGTGGGCGCGGCCCGGTAGCAACCCCAGTAGGAACCAGAATGCGTACGGCATTGGCGACCCGAACGGAGCAAGGTACGGCGGAGCAAGGTATGGCACTGATCCTCATCGTCGACGATTCGCCGACGGAAGTGCATGTGATGCAAAAGGCGCTGGAGCGCCACGGTTATCAGACCGCCTCGGCGGGCGATGGCGCCGAAGCCATCCGCAAGGCCAAGGAAATGAAACCCGATCTGATTTTCATGGACGTGGTGATGCCGGGCGTGAACGGCTTCCAGGCGACCCGCAAGCTCGCCTCCGATCCCGACACCAAGGCGATCCCGGTGATCATGGTGACGTCCAAGGACCAGGAAACCGATCGCATCTGGGGCATGCGCCAGGGCGCCAAGGACTACCTGGTCAAGCCCGTTTCCATGGAAAAGCTGATCGAAAAAGCGCAAGCGGCGCTGGCAGGCTGACCCGGCCACCTCATGAGCTCGACAGCCACCCTCAAGTCTCTGCGTGACAAGCCGTTCGATCTCCTGCGGGAGCTCGAGCGGCTGGCGCGCGTTGCGCTGACCGGCCAGGGCCGCGACGCGGCCGCCGAGCGCGAGTGGGTCGGCGTGGCGTTTCGTCTGAGCTCGGAAAGTTTTCTGGCCGCGCGCGAAGAGACGCGCGAGGTGCTGAGTTATCCCTCGGTTGTGACGCGCGTACCGGGCGCGAAACCCTGGATCCGTGGCATCGCAAATGTGCGAGGTCAGTTGTTGCCGGTGGTTGATCTGCGCGCTTATCTAGGCGGCGGCATGACCAGCACCAATCGCAGCACGCGAGTGCTGGTGGCGAATCATCGCGAAGTGCCCGCCGGTCTGCTGGTGGACGAAGTGCTGGGGTTCCGGCGTTTCGCCGATGGCGAGTTCTCCGCCACCACGCCGCCGACCATCGTGCGCTGTGAACGTTACTTGGCCGGAGCTTTCAGGCGCGGCACGGAGAGCTGGCCGGTGTTCAGTCTGCGCTCGCTGCTGGAGAGCGCCGAGTTCCTGCAGGCGGCGGCATCGTAGCCGCGCATCGTCGAGCCCGATTCAAGAGTCCGGATAGTTGGCCTTAAGTCAGACCTACAGACGAGTTGGAAGACGGTCGTGCAAAACAACTACAGCATCAGCACACGGCATGTGCCGCAGCTTGCGGGCGTGCACGACGTTGCGTCTTTCGAGGCAGGTGTAACAGTCGCGATCGCCAATTCAGCGCAGGACGCGCGGTCGTGCGTTAAGGAAGGGCAGGGACATGGCTAATACAAAAATGACCGGCGTGCGCTTTCTGCCGGCTCTCATGGCGATAGCGCTGGTGTGCGTGGTCGCGGCGCTCGGCTTGTTAGCGTTCGCAGGCAAGGAGACCGGCGGCGACGACAAGAGCGTGCGCGAACTGAACGAGCTGCTGGCGCTGTCTCAGAAGCTGCCGTTGCAGGCCAACGCCGCGCTGAGCGGCACGCCTGGCGCTTTCAACGCATTGTCCGAATCCCGTACTCGCTACTCCACCCTGGCTGCTTCGCTCGGTCCGGACGTGCAGGGCTTCGCCGGCTCGACCGACCTGCTGAAACAAAGCCAGGCGATCCTGAACGCGCAGGAAGCCATCGAGGGCGTGCAGAAATCGGCGATCGAAGTGCGCGCGCTGGTGCCGCAGTTGTTACAGAGCCTCGGCAACGTCGCGAGCGCGCTCGGCTCTCCCGGCATCGAAGGCATGACTCGTCACCTCGAACGTTTCGAGCTGACTGGCATGCGTTTGCAACAGGATGTGGAAGCGCTCGCCGGCGGCGTCGGCGATGCGACCGTGATCGCGCGTCGTCTCGCGGACGGCAACGACTACATGGGTCAGGTCGTCGGCGGTCTGGGCGGTGAAGACTCCGGCCTCGGGTTGCCCAAGGTCACCGGTCCGGAAGCCGAAGGTCGTTACAAGAGCACCAGCTCTTTGTATGCGCAGCTGAGCGAAAAAGTTCGCACGGCCATCACTTCGGCCGATCGCGTCAAGGTTGCGCGGGAAGCTGCCGCGGCTCTCGCTGCGAGCGGCGACAAGATTTACTCCGCCTTCGCTACTCGCGTCGGCGTGCCCGGCGGCGCCGCGGCTGGCGTGGTCAACAGCAAAGCCTTGCCGATCGCTTTGCTCGCGGCCGGTCTGATCTCGTTGATTATTCTCACCGCGCTGTATTCCATGGGCGGCAATATCCGCAAACAGCTGGAAGTGCAGGCGAGCAAGAACGAACGTAACCAGGAAGCGATTCTGCGGCTGCTCGACGAGCTGTCGAGCCTGGCCGACGGCGACCTGACCGTGCAGGCGACGGTGACCGAAGACATCACCGGCGCGATCGCGGACTCCATCAACTACGCCATCGAAGCGCTGCGCGAGCTGGTCGCGACCATCAACGAATCGGCCGTGTCGCTCGACTCCGCCGCCAAACAGACGCAGGGCTCGGTCAGCCAGCTGGCGAAAGCCTCGGTCGCGCAATCCAAACAAGTCGCGCTCGCTTCCGAGTCGGTGGCCGCCATGGCCTCCTCGACCGAAGAAGTGTCCGGCAACGCCGAACGTTCGGCGGACGTCGCGCGTCACTCGGTGGACGTGGCCCACAAGGGCGGCGACGCCGTGCGCCGTACCATCGACGGCATGAACACGATCCGCGAGACCATTCAGGAAACGTCCAAGCGCATCAAGCGCCTCGGCGAGAGCTCGCAGGAAATCGGCAACATCGTCGAGCTGATCAACGACATCGCCGAGCAAACAAACATTCTGGCGTTGAACGCTTCGATTCAGGCGTCGATGGCCGGTGAAGCGGGCCGCGGCTTCGCGGTCGTCGCCGACGAAGTGCAGCGCCTCGCGGAGCGCGCCGCCACCGCCACCAAGCAGATCGAAGTGCTGGTGCGCACGATTCAGGCCGACACCAACGAAGCGGTGGTGTCGATGGAACGCAGCACCACGGACGTGGTGGGTGGAGCCCTGCTGGCCGAGAACGCCGGCGCCGCGCTGGAAGAAATCGAGCAGGTGTCGAATCAGATCGCCAGCCTGGTGCAAAACATTTCCGCCAGCGCCCGCCAGCAGTCCTCGGCGGCGCAGAACATCGCACGCAACATGGGCGTGCTCAGAGAGATCAGCTCGCAGACCGCGGAGAACTCCGCTGCTACTTCCGGCTCGGTCGGCAAACTCGCCGAGCTGTCGTCGCAGCTGCGTAAATCCGTCGCGGGCTTCCGTCTGCCGGACGCCGTGTCCGGTGGCTCTGCCTTGCTGACCGACCCGGCTCGCAAAGCGCCTCCGGTCGCGCCACCGCCGTCGCTCACCGCGACCGGCAGCGGCACGGCTGCGAATCGCACCAACGCGCCGAAAAAAGTCAGCGGCCTCAACGCATAAAGTTTAGCAACGCTCAGAACCATGGCTGAGGTTTCATCGCAGACTCTGCACATCGTCGCGCGCGAGCTCGCCAGCGAGCTCAACGAAGCCCGCGCTTCGTTGGAAGCATTCGGCGAGCAGCAGGACAATCTCGCGCTGCTGCGTAAGTGCAACGAACATCTGCACGCGGTGCATGGCGCTCTGCGCGTCGCCGAAGTGTATGGCGCGGCGTTGCTGGCCGAGGAAATGGGCCAGGTCGCCAATTATCTGATCTCGAACTTCAACGAGAAACGTCATCTCGCCGAAGGCCTCGACGCGCTGATGCGCGCGATGGTGCAGCTGCCGACTTATCTCGAGCGCGTGATGAGCGGCGGGCGCGACATGGCGCTCGTGTTGCTGCCGTTGTTGAACGACCTGCGCGCCGTGCGCGGTCATGCGTTGCTGTCGGAAGGCACGCTGCTGCTGCTGAATCTCAGCTCGGATCAGCAGGCCAATCCAGCCGCCGCAGCTGCCGAAGGCGCGCTCACCGTCGCGCAGTGGGCTCGCAAGCTTCGTACGCGTTTCCAGCTCGGTTTGTTGGGTTGGATCAAGGGCGAGCGCGTCGACCAGAATCTGGAAATCCTGTCGCGCACCGCCGAGAAGCTCGAGCACGTTGCAACCACGCAGGCTGTGTTCCAGCTGTGGTGGGTCGTCGGCTCCATCCTGGAAGGCTTGCGCGAAGGCGGCCTCGAAGGCAGCGCCTCCATCAAACGTCTGCTCGGTCAAGCCGACCGGGAAATGAAACGTTTGTATGAGTCGGGCGAAGCGCGTTATGCCGATTCGCCGCCGCTCGAGCTGCTGAACAATCTGCTTTATTACGTGGCGCGTGCGCGCACCAACGGTCCGCGCGTTGCGGCCGTTCGCGCATCGTTCCGTCTGTCTGAATTGCTGCCGGTCGACGAGGGCGTCGAGCAGGCGCGCGAAAGCTTGTCCGCGCCGTCGGTCAAGCTGATGAAAACGGTGGCCGCGGCCATCAAGGAAGATCTCGGCCGCGTCAAAGATGCGCTCGATATTTTCGTGCGCCAGGGCGGTACGCAGGTCGACGAGCTCGCGCCGCAGCTGGAGTTGTTGAAGAAGATCGCCGATACGCTCGGCGTGCTCGGCCTCGGCGACCTGCGAGACAAGGTGCAGACCGAGACCGCGGATCTGCAAGCCATCGTCGCGCAGAAGTCCGCGGCCACTGAAGGAACGTTGCTGCGCATGGCGGCGACGCTGATCAAAGTCGAAGACAGTCTCGACGAGCAGCTGGTCGGTATGATCGTGCCGACGGCGTCGGAGTCGGGCAGTGCGCCGGCGAAGCCCGCCGGTCCGGACGACATCGAGTTCCGCCTGGTCACCGAAGCGGTGCTGCGCGAATGTATCGTCAACATGGCGCGCATCAAGGAAGCGATCGCGCACTCGTTGGACAAGCCGCGCGAAGGACAGGCCGTCGATCAGATTCCTCAGCTCATGCGCGGCATCACCGCCGGCCTGCTGATGCTGGGCAAGACTCGCGTCGTCGAGATCATGGAAGGCATCGACAAGGCGCTGCAGAACTTCGTGCGCAGCGACGGCATGACGTTGCCGCAGGAAGCGGTGGATCGTCTCGCCGACGCCATCGTCGCCGTCGAGTACTACATGGAAACCATCCAGGCCGGCCGCGCCGATCCCTGGTACATGCTCGACAACGCCGAGACGTGTCTGCGTTTCCTCGCCGAAACGCAGCCCATTCCTCGCATCGAAGCTTTTGGTGGCGCCACTTCCGACCACGCTCGCACCGTCGTCATCGAGCCGCACGCGCCGACTGTCGCGCTCGGCACCGAGCACGAACCGACGGCGGTGCTCGATCCTGTCACGCAGGAAGTGCGTCGTCCGACCAAGCCGGCCGCCGCTCCGCAGCCGCCTCCGCCGCCGATGCCGCCCGCGCTCACCAAGCCGGTCGATCGCGAGGTGGATCCGGAATTCGTCGAGCTGTTCATCGAAGAAGCCAAGGACGAGATCGCCAAGCTCAACCAGTTCTTCCCGCTGTGGGATTCCAACCCGCAGGATCAGGAAGCGCTGGTCAACGTGCGCCGTTCGTTCCATACGTTGAAGGGCAGCGGTCGCATGGTGGGCGCGCAGCTCATCGGCGATTTCGCCTGGTCGGTCGAGAACATGCTCAACCGCGTCATCAACAAGACGCTGGACCGCACGCCCGACATGATGGCGCTGATGCGCTCGGCGGTCGCCGCCGTCCCCGAGCTAGTCGAGCAGCTCGAAACGGGTCGCGCGCCGCAAGCCGATATCGCGAAGATCATCAATTCGGCGAACACCTTGGCTGGCGTGCGTCCGAGCGCAGCTCCTGCTGCCGCCGCGCCGGCGCCTGCCCCGCGTCGTGCTCCGGAGCCGCCGGTGCTCAAGGCGCCGGTCATGGAAGCGCCGACGCTTCAGCCGCTGCCGGAAAAAAAAACAGCCCCGGAGGTAACAACCCCCGCGGCGGCATCGGCCGAATCCCCAATGGACCCGGGGCTCCACGAGATCTACGCCAAAGAAACCGCGGGGCACCTCGCGACGATTCATAAGTTCATCGCGGCCTGCCGGCTGGCGACCGCGCCTTATATCGTCACCGAAGATCTGCACCGCTCGTGTCATACGCTGAGCGGCACGGCGAAAACCGCCGGCGCGCGCCAGGGCATCAAGATCGCCGAGCCGCTGAATCGTTACATTCGCAAGCTCTACGACAATTCCATCGGAATGTCGGACGCGGGCTTGAACGTGTTGCAGGACGCGGTGACCGCGATCCAGCATGTCGTCGACAACATCAACGAGAACACCGGGTTCTTCCTCAACCACGATGTGATCGTGCGGCGCCTGACCGAGCTCGAGCATGGGCTCGACGCGGATATCTCACGTCTCGCTGAAATGGGCGCGGCGACGACCGCGGGCGGCTTCAACACTGACGCGACTGGCGAGCACGTCATTGCGACTGGCGCGACGAGCGTCAACGAACGTTTGGTCGCGCCGCCGGCAACCGGCTTCGACGAGCGTTTGACCGTGCCGGCCGCGGCCACGTTGATCGTGCCGGCCATGGCGTCGGGCGATAGCGATCCGCTGGCTGTCGACGCGGCGTCAGACGCGATCGAGATCGACGAGATCTCGCTCACGGGCGTCGTGCTTGCACCGCCCGAGCCCGAAACGTTCGAGCTCGCGCCGGTCGAACCCAGCCTGCTCGAAACCGGCACGCTGGTGCTCTCGGCAGAGCACGCAATCCCAGTGGCTCCAGCCGCGCCGTCGGCAGTTGCGCTCGACAACGCCGCGCTCTCGGGCGAAGAGATCACGCTCGACAGCGCTGCGTTCGCGGGCGAAGAAATTACGCTCGACTCGCCTGAAGTTGCGGTCGAGGAAATCAACCTCGACACGGCCGCGCTGGCTGGCGAGGAAATCACTCTCGACAGCATCGAGCTGGTCGGAGAAGAGATCACCCTCGCTGCGAGCACTGGCGAGACCGAGGCGCTGGCCGAAGAGATCGTGCTGGGCGCGATCGAAGTCACGCCTGAAGAAGTCACCGCCGGCGAGCCGGCGACCGAAGTCGTCGAGCTGGAGTCGGAACCCAACACCCTCGACACTCTGCAGTGGGCCTACGAGCACTTCCCGACCGAGTCCGCGGCTGCCGCGAACAGCGCAGCCTCCGCGAATGAAGTCCAGGTGGACGAGGCGGAGCTCAGCGCCGACGCCGATCTGACTCAGGAATCCGTCGCGCTCGAAGAGTTCGCCAATCCGCCCGGCATCGTCGTCGATGAAATGGGCGATGCCGACGTCGAACGCGCGCTGCTGAAAATGGACGAGCCGCTGCCCGAAGAGGCCAGCGACATCGTCGTCGAAACTGCTGCGTGGGCCGCCAATTTCGAGCCGCCCGTGCTGGAGCACGAGGCGACCATCGCCCGCGACGACGCCGAAACCATCCGCAGCCCCTTCCTGCGTCCCGCTGCGCAGGAAACATTGCAGAACGAAGCCGCTATCGAGCCCTTTGCATTGACCGAGGCCGCATCCGCCGCCGACGTTGCTGCGAATACCGGTACGGGCCCGGCCGCAGCCGCGCCTGAGGCTGCAATGACAAGCGATACAGAACCGGTCGCTCCTGTTCCCGCAACGGACGATGCGCCTTCGTTCGCATCCGCGGCTGCCGCTGCGGCTGGCGTCATTGCACCGGCTGCCGCGGCAGTCGCCGCGCCCGAGCCGATCGAAGAAGAATACGACGACAGCGACTTCGATCCGGACGTCGCGGCCATCTTCACCGAAGAGGCCACCGAGCTGCTGGAAACGGCCGACCACTCGTTGTCTTCCTGGATTCAAGATCGCGCCAACACCGCATTGGTGTTCGAGCTGAAGCGCGTCGTGCACACGCTGAAGGGCGGTGCGCGCATGGCCGGCATTCGCGCCATGGGCGATCTCAGCCACGAATTGGAAACATTGATGGGCCTGGTCGAGACCGGCCAGGTGCCCGCCGAGCAAGGCGTGTTCGACGTCCTGCAAGCCAGCCTCGACGAGCTGCATCGCATGCGCGACGTGGTCGCGAATGGCGAGCGTTGCAAGCCGGCCCGCGCGTTGATGAATCGCATCCGCGCGCTGTGCGGCCACGAAGTCGAAGCCGCTCCGGCGCCGGCAGCACCAGAACCGACTCCGGTTGCGCCGACGCTAGCCGAACCAGTGCCGACCGCGGCCGAGGCGATCACGCCGGCTGCGCCGATCGCGCCGGAAGTCGTTCCGCCCGCCGCGCTGACACTGCCTCCGGTGTTCGATGCGCCGCCTGAAGAAATCGTCGAGATCGAGAGCTACTCGCCCGACGACACGGACATCGGCTCGCAAACCGATATCGTTCCGACGCTCACCGAAATCGAAGCGCTGAACGAAGCCGCAGCCGCCGAAGCCGCAGCCGCCGAGGCGGCGCACGCTGATGAAGTGCGTGTTGAAGAAGTCGTGCTCACGGAAGAAGAGCCGACCGAAGGAGGCTGGACCCAAAGCGCACCGATTCCAGCCGAGCCCGAAATCGAAGCCGTTTCCGACGTCGAAGTCGAGTTCGGCGCCGACGAGCTGGGCGCAGTCGCGCCTCGCGAAGCCGTGCGTGTCGAAGAACCGCCAGCACCAGCCGCAGTGGCGGCACATGCAGCGACCGGCGTGCACGCGGCGCTCGATGTTTCCGCTGTCGCCCCCGAGCTCCCGCCCGATGGCGAACAGCAACAGGAGGAAGTCGCCGCCGAAGCTCAAGCGCCGGCGCTGCCGGGTCGTGAGAAGCCGACTCAGCAAGAGCCTCGCGAATTCGCGCGCGTCGACGCCGACCTGCTCGATAACCTGCTCAACAACGCCGGCGAAGTCAGCATCTTCCGCTCGCGTATGGAGCAGCAGGTCAGCTCCATCGAGTTCAACCTGGCCGAGCTGGGCCGCACGGTCACGCGCTTGAAGGAACAGTTGCGCAAGCTGGAGCTGGAAACCGAATCGCAGATCCTGCACCGGCACCAGGAGCAGTTCCCCGATCGCGCCGACTTCGATCCGCTCGAAATGGATCGTTACTCGACCATTCAGCAGCTGACGCGCGCCTTCGCCGAATCGGTGAGCGACGTGAGCTCCATCGAAGGCCTGCTCGAGAATCTCACGCGCGAAGCGCAGAACCTGCTGCTGCAACAGTCGCGCGTGGTCACTGAAATGCAGAACGGCCTCATGCGCACGCGCATGGTTCCGTTCCAACGTCACGTGCAGCGTCTCAGCCGTCTGGTGCGCCAGGTGGCGAACGATACGAACAAGCGCGTGGAGCTGGTGGTCGTCGGCGCGTCGGGCGAATTGGATCGCCAGGTGCTGGAGCGCATGCTGCCGCCCTTCGAGCACATGCTGCGTAACTCCGTCGTGCACGGTATCGAAATGCCGGACGAGCGCGTCGCTCGCGGCAAGCCGGCGCAAGGCACGATCAAGGTGGGCCTGCACCGAGAAGGCTCGGAAATGGTCATCGTCCTCGAAGACGACGGTCGCGGCATCGACGTGAACGCCGTGCGCGAACGCGCCAAACAGCGTGGTTTGTTACAGCCGGGTCGCGTGCTCACCGACGAAGAGGCCATGCAGCTCATCCTCGAGCCGGGCTTCAGCACGGCCAGCAACATCACTCAACATGCCGGCCGCGGTGTCGGCATGGACGTGGTGGTCAACGAGATCAAGAAACTCGGCGGCGCGCTGTTCACGGCATCCGAGCCGGGCCAAGGCGTGAAGTTCACGATTCGCCTGCCGTTCACGCTGGCCATCACGCAAGCGTTGATCGTGCGCACCGGCGATGAGTTGTACGCACTGCCGTTGCCGTCGGTCGAAGGCGTGGCGCGCATTTCCAAGTCGGAAGTCGAGAAACATCTCGCCGAGGAAGTGTCGACGTTCAACTACGGCGGCCAGATTTATAAATTGCAGCACCTCGGCGCGTTCGTGGGCGGTGGCCCGTCCGCGTTGCCAGAGCTCGACGTTTCCGTGCCGCTGATTCTGATTCGTGCGGGCGAGCATTCGACTGCGCTCGTCACGGACGAGTTGGTCGGTAGCCGCGAGATGGTCGTGAAATCGGTGGGCCCGCAGATCGCGACGATTCGCGGCATCGCCGGCGCCACGATCCTCGGCGACGGTCGCATCGTGATCATCTTGGATATGAGCACGCTGGTGCGTACGGATTGGCGTGGCGGCAAGGCGCCGCTGGAAACGCAGGGTCCGAAGCAGGACACGCGTACGTTCGCGCTGGTCGTCGACGACTCGATCACCGTGCGCCGCGTGACGCAACGTCTGCTGGAACGCAATGGCATGCGCGTGATGACGGCGAAGGACGGCGTCGATGCGCTGTCGATCCTGCAGGAACACATCCCGGACGTGATCCTGCTCGATATCGAGATGCCGCGCATGGACGGCTACGAGCTGGCGACGCAGGTGCGCGCCGACGCCCGTCTGACCGATATTCCGATCGTGATGATCACGTCGCGCGTCGGCGAGAAACATCGCGCCCGCGCGATCGAGATCGGCGTGAACGATTACCTCGGCAAGCCGTATCAGGAAAATCAGCTGCTGGATGCGATCGAGCCGCTGGTGCAGGCCGCCCGTAAGAGGAAAGTGTCGTGAGTGCCGCTGACGTACCCTCCCACGAGCTGTACAGCCTGCTGATCCCGCTCGCGCAGGAACGTTTGATCGTGCCGCGCGCATGCGTGGCGGAGGTCGTGACCTGGCAGGCGCCCGAAAAAGTGGAAGGCGTGCCGCCGTGGTATCTCGGCACGATTTCCTGGAGCGGCCGGCCGGTCCCGGTCATCTCTTTCGAAGCGGCCTGCGGCCAACCCGTGCCGCCGGCGGGCACACGCACACGTATCGTGATTTTCGTGGCGCTCAGCAGCCAGGTGACGGGCGGTTATTTCGGCGTCATCACCCAAGGCTTCCCGCAACTCGTGCGCGTCAACAATGACGTCGTGAAGTCAGATCCGAGCCGATCATTCCCTGAGCGCGGGCCTATCCTGTGTCAGGTCCGCATGCTCAACGAGTCGCCGCTCATCCCGGATTTCGAGCATCTTGAGCAGATGATTTCTGAGGAGAGCCGGGCGGCCTGATTGCCGCGCGTGTGTAAGAGGGCCTTGGTGGCTCGCGGCGGCTGGTGGGTATGTCCTTCCGGCACCGTGCTCCCCCTTGCCCGCGCTGTCGCGCGTGCCGCTGGGTCCCGTCCCTGGGCGCACTGCGACGAAAAGGTCCCTCTTTTTCGACGCTGCCGGAAGGACATAGGACCCACCAGCCACCGCCGATGCGTGCGGTGAGTTGGCGAGGTAAAGAGGGAACGCCAGTTACGCCGATGCGTGCGCTTTGTTCCCTTGCAAAACGGTTTTAGCAACGGTTTGTGGCTTCGTTGTTATTGCAGATCGCCCCACAGTCCTTGAAGAACAGAGAGAGCAACCACCGCGGCTGTTTCGGTTCGGAGCACTCTTGGTCCCAGACGCACCGGCATGAAGCCGGCTTTTTGCGCGGCATGCAGCTCATCGTCGTCCAATCCGCCCTCGGGGCCGATCAGCAGTTCGGCCTTGCTGGGCATGCTCGCCAGGCCGACCAGGGAGGCGGGGGCGGAGGGGCTCAGGACCAGGCGCAGGCCGTCCTTGCGGACCGTTGCGAAGTATTCCCGCAGGGTCACGGGCGGGGAGACCGTGGGGATCTTGGCGCGGCCGCATTGTTCGCAGGCGCCGATGACGATGCCCTTCCAGTGATCACGTTTCTTGGCGGCCTGCTTCTCATCGAGGCGCACCACGCTGCGGGCGGTCAACACTGGCGCGATGGCGGCGACGCCCAGTTCGGTGGCTTTTTGCAGGGTCCAATCCATGCGTTCGCTGCGCGAGACGCCCTGGACCAGGGTGATTCGCAGCGGCGACTCGGCGGTGCCGGGGGTACCGTCGCCCAGCGCGACGGTGACTTTGTCGCCTTCCACGCGAGTGATTTCGGCGCGAAATTCCTGGCCACTACCGTCGAATACACTGAGCGGCGCACCCTCGCGCATACGCAGAACGCGCGCGACGTGGTAGCCGCCGGCGGCGGGCAGGGCGATCTCGGTGCGACCGACCAAAGGCCCGTCGCAAAAAATTCGATTCAGTCTCATGCTCGCCTCGTTGCGAGTGGTGCGATCCCTGGAACGTCGGCGTCAGGCCGGGGTTCTATCCAGGAGTAAGCAAACATTGTGCCTAAGACGCCAGAGCAGCAGCCGGACACGTTTACTACTCTGACCTCGATGCCCCGATGATCGTAAGACCATGTTGATCGAAGATCATTTGCCGGAATGTCAACACCAGGATAGGACCTCAAGCGGAACAGCCATGCATTCGACATCGGAAGCTCTGTCCCAGTATTTGCTCGCGGTAGCCGCAGGCGTCGACGAGCGGGGATGGATGCGCGGCGCTCGGCAGGTGCCCTCGCCGAACTTCGATGCGCGGCCGGGCGGCATCTTGCCAGAACTCATCGTCGTGCACGGCATCAGCCTGCCGCCGGATCAGTTCGGTGGTCCGTGGATCGATCGTCTGTTCACCAACACGCTGCCGCCGGACGAGCATCCGTACTTCGAGAAGATCAAGGACCTCAAAGTCTCCACGCACCTGATGATCCGTCGCGATGGCGAGTTGGTGCAGTACGTGCCTTTTCACGAGCGCGCCTGGCATGCCGGCGCGTCCAGCTATCAGGGCCGCGAGCGATGCAACGATTTTTCGGTGGGCATCGAGCTGGAAGGCGCCGATGAGATTCCCTACGAGCCGGCGCAGTATCGAATTCTGGCCGCGACCATCCTGGCGCTGTGCGAGGCGTATCCTTCGCTGTCGTTGACTCGCATCGCCGGCCACAGCGATATCGCGCCCGGCCGCAAGACCGATCCGGGGCCGGCATTCGACTGGCAGCGGCTGTATGCGCTGTTACGCGCGGCTGGCTGATTTCGACGACACAATTTCGCGCGCCATACGCGCTCGTGTAGCATCGCCGGCCGCCCGTAGGCGCTAAAGGATCCGATTCCACCATGAACCGTTCCGCCACGGTGTTGCTGACGCTGCTGGCCTTCGTGGCGTTGCTGCTGACCGTCGCGGTCTGGGCCGCCCGCCGCACACACAATGCTGCTGATCTCGCGCTCGCGAACCGTCGGCTGGGCGTGTGGTTGCTCGCGTCGAGCTGCACGGCGAATACCGTCAATGGCTGGCTGCTGATGACGCTGGCCGGCGCCGCGTTCGCGTGGGGATGGTCGGCGATCTGGATCTGGGGCGCGTTCGTCGCCGGCGCCGCGCTCAGTTTGTTCTTTATCGCGCCTCGCCTGCGCAGTACCTCGGTCGCGCAGGGCAATGCCACTTTGTTTCAATTGTTGAGCGGCGACGCGGGCGATCGTTTGCAGCCGTGGGTGGCGCGCTCGGCCATTCTGATTTTTTTCCTGTGCGTCTTGTTACAAACCTGCGCCATGCTGAGCTTCGCGGGCGGCCTGCTGGTGGACGAGTTCGGTTTCAATTTGATCAGCATGGCGCTCACGTCCGTGTCTCTGATCGCGGTGGGGGCGTTTGCTGGCGGCTTGCGTGCGTGCGCGGTCGGCGACGCCGTGCAGGTGATTGCGATTGGAATATTCGCCGCGCTGCTGCTGGTGGGAGCGACGGTGGCCATCGGCGGCAAGGAACAATTCGAAATTGCTTTCGACGCACTCGGCCCGGTCGCGACGGATTGGTTGGGCGGGCGTCACGGAGTGGTGGCGCTGGCGTTCGCCGGCGGAGTGTTCTGTATCGGCCTCGGCGCGACTGGGCAGCCGCAGCTTGCCACCCGCTTCATGGCGGCTCGGGATGAAGCGACCTTGCGCTGGGCCAGCTGGCTGGCGCTGGCGATGATCGCGTTGCTGGTCGGCATCGTGTTGTGTTGTGGCTGGGCCGCGAGCGTGCTGTACGCCGGTCTGAATCGGCCGGAGCTTGCCTTGTTTACTATCGCCGACCGGCTGCTGCCGCCATTGCTCGCGGCTTTCATCGTCGCCTGTCTGATCGCCGCCATTCTCGCCAACGTCGGCAGTCAGCTGCTGGCGCTCGCGTCCAGCCTCGGCATCGATCTGCGACGCATGAATGCGCCGTTGTCCCTTGCCTGGATTCGGGCAGCGATGGTGCTGTCGGCGGTGTTGATTGTGCTCTCAGCTTTATGGGCGCCCGCGACGGTGTTCGAGCACGCAATGTTTGGTTATGCCGCCATCGGCGCGTCCTTCGGCCCCTTGCTCCTGGTCCGCCTGTGCGGCAAACGCGTGCGGCCGGGCGCCACGGTGGCGGCCATCTGGTCCGGCTTCATTCTTTCCCTGCTGTTCCATTTACTGCCCGACTCGCCCGGCGATTTCCTGGAACGTGTCATGCCCTTTGTCGCTGCTCTCGGCATCGCCCTGACCGGCGGCGAACGCCGCCGCAATCCCGATCGCGCCGACCGCTCGCAGGAGACGGTGCACGACCGGGTGCCGATCTGAGGTGGCGCATGGCTGCGAAGAAAAAATCCAAAAAGGCCCCGAAGAAAACGCAGCCTGCACGCAAGCGAGGTCCGGTCGTCGCGCCGGAGAGCGATGCAGCCAGGATCATCGCGGCAATCAAGAAAATTCCGCGAGGCAAGGTTTGCACATATGGAAACGTCGCGGACGTGGCCGGGCTGCCGCGGCGGGCGAGGTTGGTTGGCACGGTGCTGAGACAGACGCCGGCTTCGCGCGGGCTGCCGTGGTTTCGGGTCATCAATGCCAGCGGGCGCATTTCGTTTCCACAGGGGAGCGATGCCTACGCGCGCCAGCGCAAGCACCTTGAAAATGAGGGCATCGACTTCGTGGGTGGCCGGGTGGATCTGGACCGCTACGGCTGGCCGCCCAGGGCCAAGATGCTGGACGAACTGCTCTGGGGACCGGCCTGAAAATTTCGGCGACCGCTTAACCCGATTCGAATCCGACCGCCGTTCATATCCCCGTGACGCAAGCCGCGTCGATAGGGGAGCCATCATGAACCGGGTCGTCAGTCTGGGATCGTTGCTGATTGCTGCCGCCGTTCTTGCCGCCTGCGCGGCCAAGCGGGAGGACAAGGTCGTCCAGCCGCAACCCCAGTATTCTCCTCCTCCCCCCGCGGCCGCCCCGGAGGGCACTAAAGTAGAAGAGACGATTGCCAACGTCGTCACAGAGTCCCAGCGGATGCACTCGGCGGTGCAGGATTCAGCTTCGCCTATCGTGGCTACCCACGCGGACGCCATCGGGAAGCAGGTTGTAAGGGAAGAAGCGCAGCTCAGGCGCGCCTCCGCGCCCATCGCGCCAGTCCCTCCGATGTTTGCTCCGCCCCCGCAGCCTGTCGACACCGAGCGGTATCAGCACCAGCAGGACAACGCCGTTCAACTCGCGGCCGAGCAGCCGGTGTCGACTTTCTCCATCGACGTGGATACGGGCGCATACGCGAACGTGCGTCGTTTCCTCAACGAAGGTCGCCTGCCGCCGCAGGACGCAGTGCGCGTCGAAGAGATGATCAACTACTTCGACTACGACTACGCCACTCCCGGCAATCGTGACACGCCGTTCCGTGTTTCCACCGAGCTCGCGGCCGCGCCCTGGAACTCACAAGCATTGCTGATGCGGATCGGCATCAAAGGGTTCGAGGTGCAGGCGAAGGAGCGACCGGCGGCGAACCTGGTGTTCCTGATCGACGTGTCCGGTTCGATGGACTCGCCCGATAAATTGCCGTTGCTGAAGAACGCGTTTCGCTTGCTCACCGATCAACTGACCAGCCGCGATCGCGTTTCGATGGTCGTGTACGCCGGCAGCTCGGGCGTCGTGCTCGAGCCCACGGCGGGCGATCAGAAACATAGCATCCAGGAAGCGCTGGCTCGCCTGTCCGCGGGTGGCTCGACTAACGGCGCGTCCGGCATCGAGCGCGCATACCAGTTGGCGCACGACACGTTCGTGAAGGGCGGCATCAATCGCGTCGTGCTCGCGACCGACGGCGATTTCAACGTCGGCACCGTGAACTTCGAAGCGCTGGTGGACATTGTCGAGCGCGAGCGCGCCACGGGCGTGGAGCTGACGACGCTGGGCTTCGGCACGGGCAACTACAACGAGCAGCTCATGGAGCGTCTCGCCGATGCCGGCAATGGTAACTACGCCTACATCGATACGTTGTCCGAAGCGCGCAAGGTGCTGGTGTCTCAGTTGAGCTCGACGCTGTACACGATCGCGAAGGACGTGAAGATTCAGGTCGAGTTCAACCCGTCCGAAGTGCTCGAGTATCGGCTGATCGGTTACGAGAACCGCATGCTGGCGCGCGAAGACTTCAACAACGACAAGGTCGATGCCGGTGAGATCGGCGCGGGTCATCGCGTCACCGCGTTGTATGAAGTGGTGCCCGTCGGGTCGAAGGGTCGCCTGGATCCGTTGCGCTATGGCGCGAAGCCCGACCAGGCCGCGGGGCAGGGCGAGCTCGCCAACGTCAGGTTGCGTTACAAGAAGCCGGGCTCCGACAGCAGTCAGCTGCTGGAATATCCGATCCGAAAAGATGCGGCGGTGGCGGCCGATAAGTTGTCCACCGACTTTCGTTTCGCGGCCAGTGTGGCTGCGTTCGGTCAGCTCCTGCGAGGCGGCAAGTATCTAGGTGACTTCGACTATGGCGATGTCACCAAGCTCGCTGGCGGCGCGCTGGGCGAGGATCGGGACGGATACCGTCGTGAGTTTGTCTCGCTGGTGGCGCTGGCGCGCAGCCTGACGCCGTCCAATGCGCCGGCGGGTGACAAAATGAGTCAGATTTCAGAATGAGCCATTGCTGATACTCTTAGTGCATGGATCTTTCATCGACTCCTGGCACGCAACGCGTGGTTGCCGCCGGCGAGGTTGGCGGCGCGGTCAACGCCGCGCCATCGCCGGCCGGCGCGACGGTGTCGTCCATCGGGACGGCGCCCGACGATGCGGCGCTCATGCTTCGCTATCGCAAGGGCGACGTGCGTGCGTTCGAGATACTGTACGAGCGGCACAAGGGGCCGTTGTATCGATACTTGCAGCGCCTGTGTCGCAGTCAGGACGTGGCCAATGATTTGTTTCAGGAGGTGTGGAGCAAGGTGATCGCCAGCCGCGAGCGCTACGAGGTGCGGGCCAAGTTCACGACGTTCCTGTTTCATATCGCGCACAACTGCGCGGTGGATTATTTCCGGCGCGCCGGTCGGCCGCAGGAGAAAGGCGTGCAGGATGTCGATGCGCTGGCGAACGAGCTGCCCGGGCCGAGTCATGAAAGTCCGGACGGCGCGCTCTCGGAAGCGCAGTTGCGCGCGGACTTCAAACGAGCGCTGGACGAGCTGCCGGCGGAACAACGCGACGTGTTTCTTTTGTACGAGGAGACTGGGCTGGGGCTGGAGGACATCGGGCGCGTCACGGGCGTGGCCATGGAAACAGCCAAGAGCCGCTTGCGTTATGCCTTGGGCAAGCTGCGCGGCGCGCTGCGCCAGCATCAATCTCCGACTCTGCAGTCGAGCGTGTCATGACTGAACCCACCGATAAGCCTCTGCTCGACGAGCAGCAGCTGGATGAATACCTGAAGGGGGATTCCAGTGTGTCACGGCAATATCGTCAGCTGCCGGGCGCCGGAGTGCCGGCGGAGCTCGATCGTCTCGTATTGCGCCAGGCTCAAGATGCTGTGAAGCGCGGCTCGTCACAGAGACCCGCATGGGTGCGATGGTCTGCGCCGCTGGCCGTCGCGGCGTCGGCGGTGCTGGCATTGGCGATCGTCATCGAGACGGGCGTGCGGGATGAAACAATGGTCAGCGCTCCGCAGCCGATCCAGGCGAAGCAGCAGAGCAAAGCCGAGGAAGAATTTGCGGCCGAGCCCGAAGCGCCGGCGGCTGCTTCAGCGGCTGCGCCTGCTGCGGATTCAGCGGCTGAAGCTGTCGCAGAGAATCACTTGGCCGATAGCGCGCGCGGCACTTCTCCGCAGCGTGAGCGTGCTGCCCCAGCGGCGCCGCCACCGCCGCCGAGACAGGAAGTCCAATCGCCTCAATTCATGCCTTCCGCCGAGCCGATTGAACGGATCGAAACGAAGGCCGCGAGAATCGCGGAGAGTCCGCCGCTCAGCTCGCCTGTCGCGCCTCTCGAAGTGAGTTCAGCAGACTCCATCGCCAAGTCCGCAGATGCCGCTGCACGAATGTTACAAACATCGGCCCTCCGGAAGGACGCTGCGCAAGAAGAAGAGCGTTTGGCCGCCGAGCTCCGCCGCGCGATGCCCGTCGCAGACGCGCCAGCGCCTTCGATGACGTACACAGATCCGGAGGCGTGGCTGAAAGATATTCGTCAGCTGCGCAAGGACAACAAACAGGAAGAAGCCGACCGCGAATGGCGCCGCTTCCTCGCCGCCTTTCCCAACTACGAAGTAGCCGAAGACGACACGGCCCGGGAAGCGAAGAAATAGCTACGGCGCGGCGGCGGCGATCCGCGGCAGGTAAACCTGCATCGTGGTCCCGCGACCGACCTCGCTATCGATCTTCACTCGTCCACCCGCGCGTGACACGATCTGATCGACGATCACCAATCCAAGCCCGGTGCCACGGTCGCCCTTGGTCGTGAAGAACGGTTTGAACGCATTCAACCTGGTCGTCTCATCCATGCCAGCGCCCGTGTCGCGAACATAGATCGCGACGTAGGTCGCGCGCTCATCGTCTTCATCGCCGATGACCGCGTCTTCATAGTCGATGTCGAGCTCACCGCCGTTCGGCATGGCGTCTCGCGCATTCAACACCAGATTGAGCATCATGCGTTCGAACTGCGACGCGTCCATGAATACGCGGCTCACTGGTCCTGAGCCGCGCACGCGCAGCCGAATGCTCGATCCCAGCAGCACACGAAACATGTGAGAGCATTTCGACAGCGCGGCGCTGATATCCAGCACGCGTGGCGAGATCGGATCGTCCTTGCCGAAGCTCATGATCTCCTGCGTGAGCGTCTGCCCTCGCTGTAGGGCGTCGATGACGCGCTGAGCGTAGTGATCCGCCTGAGGCGCGAGATTCGGCACGCGACGAATCAACTCGGTGAAGCCAAGCGCGATGCTCACGATGCCGCGAAAGTCGTGCGCCACGCCCGCTGCCATGCGCCCGAGCGCCTCCATGCGATGCAGTTCCATCAAGTGGCGCTGATAGCTTTCCACCGCCGTCTCGGCGTGGCGATGCTCGTATTCCTCGTACACACGCGTGATGGTATCGGCGACGGCCGCGGCGAAATCGCTCTCGGCTTCGGTCCACACGCGCGGCGCGCCGATGTGTTCGTGACAGACGACGCCTGCGACTTTGCCGCCAAGGTAGATGGGAGCGTCCAGCAGCGAGGTGATGCCGAGCGGCTCCAAATAGGGCTCGCGCAATTGGGCGGTCGTGCTCGCGCTTGGCGCATCGTCCGCCGCGATGGTGCGATGTTGCTCCAGCGCTTGGAAATAACTTGGAAAATCCTGTGCCCGCAACACCGCGCCCTGGAACACCTGGTGGTTGGAGAATTGCAGGAGATACCGGCAGCGCAGGGCGCGGTTTTCATCCACCAGGATCCATACGCCGACGCGCTCGACATTCAAGGTGCTAGCCGCGATCTCCGCCAGTTGCAGCCACAAGTCGCGCAGCCGCGACTCTGGGCTGGCGTGCAGCCTGGCCAGCTGCATGCGCGCCGCTTCGAACGAAGCCGGGCTTCCGCTGCCTACCTCCTGCCGAGATTCTGCACTCATGCTGCCTCTGGTCGCCCCGCGCCCGATCGTCCGCCGTGCGAAGGCTGATCGACTCTACCCTTGGACGGTCGGACATCCAATACGTTCAGCGGGACGGATTTCCTCCAGCGTCGAACGGTCACAGCGATGCGGTAGAATCCCCGGCTGGCGTGCCCAGGGCGTTGCCCCTTTCCGAAAGATGGCCTGACTGGCAGAGATGCATTGATGGAAAAAACAATCGAAAAGTTGTTGTTCGCCAGCCGCTGGATCCTGGCGCCGATCTACCTGGGGATGTCGCTGGCGCTGGTCGCGCTCGGCATCAAGTTCTTCATGGAGCTCTACCACCTGCTGACCCATGTGGTCAGCATGGGCGAGGCGGACCTGGTGCTGATGCTGCTGGCCATGGTCGACATGGTGCTGGTCGGCACCCTGATCATCATGGTGATGTTCTCGGGTTACGAGAATTTTGTCTCCGCGCTGGATGTGGACGAGGGCGCCGAGAAGCTGAGCTGGTTGGGCAAGCTCGACGCCAACTCGCTCAAGCTCAAGGTGGCCTCGTCCATCGTCGCGATCTCATCCATTCATTTGCTGCGCGCCTTCATGGAAACGAAGGCAACCGTCGCGAACGTCGACGGGCAACAGGGCGGCGAGCCCACGCTGATGTGGTACGTCATCATCCATCTCACCTTCGTGGTGTCTGCGGTGATGATGGGGGTGCTCGATCGAATGACCGCCAAATCTCACGGCACCCACAACCACGAGGGCGAGGTGTGACCCCTCACGCGGCCGTGTGCTGTTCCGGCTGCTCTCCGTCCGGGAAGAACTGCATCGAGGCGGAGTTGAGGCAATAACGCTGATGCGTCGGCGGCGGGCCGTCCGGGAACACGTGGCCCAGGTGGCCGTCGCAGCGCCGGCAGCGGATCTCGGTGCGAATCATGCCGTGGCTGGTGTCGCGCAGCTCGGTGATGTGCTCGGGATCGAAGGGCTGATAAAAGCTCGGCCAGCCGGTGCCGGATTCGAACTTGGCATTCGCCTGGAACAGCGGCAGCCCGCACAGGCGACACGCGTAAATCCCTGACTGCTTGTTGTTCAGCAAGGTCCCGCAGAAGGGGCGCTCCGTGCCGTGGTCGAGAATGACGTAGCGCTCTTCGGGGGTCAGCGAACCCGCGAACTTTTCCCGCTCGGCGCCCCGCAGGGGACGCAAGTCATAGCCGCTGGCGGAGGTGGTGACCTGATCGGTGCGCTTTTGCATGGCGAGTCCTCGGGGCTGGTTTCGCAGAATTGGCGGCGATGTCGGCTAAGTCAAGGTTGGCGGCCCGGCGGGCAGGGTGTCCAGCTGGACGATCGAATGGAACGCATGCCCCGCCGCGGGGGTTTTATGCCGACCGCATCCATTATCATTGACCCCATGAGCACCGACCCGTTCACTGCTGGCGCCGCCGCGGTGCCGCTGCCCAATTGCTATTGGGTGCGGCCGGGGCAGCTGTTGGCCGGTGAATATCCGGGGTCGATGTCGCGGGCGGAGGCTACCGAGCGCGTTCAGAAGCTGCTGCACGCGGGCATCAACAGCTTCATCGATCTCACCGAGGAAGGCGAGCTGCCGGCCTACGATGCGCTGCTGGCGGAGCTCAGCGAGCAGCACATCCGTTACCGCCGCTTGCCCATCATCGACCACGGCTTGCCGGACACGCCTGCGCATATGGCTCGCATCCTGGATTTGATCGACAGTGAGCTGGCCGCCGGACGTCGTGTGTACGTCCACTGTCATGCGGGCATCGGTCGCACCGGGACCACGATTGGCTGCCACCTGATCCGCAGCGGCCTCGCCAGCGAAGAGGCCATCGATCGTCTGCAGGAACTGTGGCAGCAGTGCGGGCGCGCGAAGCGGTGGCCGACCATTCCCGAGACCGACGAGCAGCTCGAGTTCGTGCGGTTGTGGAGCGAAAGGGTGGTGTCCGGGAGTGTCTCGGATCTGCTGGCGCGCTACGAAGCGAGCCTGATCGGGCTGGCGATTGGCGACGCCATCGGCAGCATGGTGTCGAACAGTCACTTCGATGCGGCGACGCTGGTTGCCGGTGGCAGAGTGCGAGACTCGGGCACTCTGGCGACGGGCGCGAGCACCGCGATGACGCGAGCTTTGGCCGAGAGCTTGATTGCCAAGGGCGGCAACGATTCCGACGATCAAATGCAGCGTTACCTCGCCTGGACCCAAAGTGTCGGCAATATCGGCGTGCCGCAGGAAGTGCGGCGGGCGTTGGCGGGCTGGCAGTGGTCCAGAAAAAAGCTCGCGGGCACCCACGATCCCGCCAACCTCGATCCACATTCATTGCCACGCACGCTCGCGGTCGCGATGTTTCTTCGTAACGACCCGCAGGCGGCCATCGAAGGCGCGGTGGAAGCATCGCGGACGACGCAGCAGTCGCCCGTGGTGCTGGATCTGTGCCGGGTCTGGGCGGCGCTGTTCGTCGATGCGTTCGCCGGCGTGAGCAAACAAACATTGCTGAGCTTCGACGGCCCGGCCATGCAGTTGGTCCGTCAGCGCCAGCTCAAAGCGCCGGTCAAACAACTGTTCCGTGGGCGTGCCAATCAGCCGTGCGCCGATGCCAACGACGCGGTGTCGGTCACCTGCGTGGCGTTGGATGGTTTCGCGTCGGGCAAGACGTTGCACGATGTTTTGATTCGCGTCCTGACTTCGTCGCGTGCGGCGCCCGCGGCGGCTGCGCTGAGTGGCGCGCTATGCGGGGCGTGTCACGGCAGTGTCGCGATCCCGCCCGAATTACAACGCCAACTGGCGGACGAACCGGTCTTACGCTCACTGGCGCGCCATTTGATGCCTGCCTGATCCATCCAGATGGCGACTCAGTCCAAGCTCACGAAGGCCAAGCCCAAGAAGGCCAGGCGTTCCCGGTCGCGCGAACCCTCCTGGGTGCATCTCTCCGACGAAGAGTTGTTGCAGAAACGTTTCTGCGATCTGCGCCTGACCCTGCGGCACACGGTGATCGATCAGCACATCCGCCGCATCCGCCGCGACCTCACTCGCCGGGGCATTCGTTTCGCGCCGCACGTGTGGTTGTCGGAGGAATGGTTCTCTCCCGACGGCGTTCCGGGCATTGCCATCGCGTTCTATATGGCGCATCCGCGGCTGATGCGTCTCGAACGCCGCATGATGGATGAAGTGGAAGGCGGCAACGCCAGCTGGCTGACCCGCATCATGCGTCACGAATTCGCGCATGCGCTGGACAACGCTTTTCGCCTTCGCCGCCGCAAGGAATGGCGCGAGACTTTCGGCGATCCCGACCGCCCTTATCCGAATGTCTATCGGCCGCGGCCCGCCAGCCGTGACTTCGTGCTCCACCTGGGCCACTGGTATGCGCAAAGCCATCCAACGGAAGACTTCGCCGAGACTTTCGCGGTGTGGATGCAGCCGAAAGCGCGCTGGCGGCGCGATTATCAGGGCTGGCCGGCGCTCAACAAGCTCGAATACGTCGATCGTCTGATGAGCGAGCTGTCCGGCGTGTTGCCGCACGTGATGAACCGCTCGCTGATCGAGCCGGTGAGTGAAAACGAAACCACGCTGGCCGAGCACTATCGTCGCAAGCGCGCCCGCTACGAGTTCGACACGCCCGAAGCGTATGACTTGCGGCTCAAGCGGGTCTTCGGCAAACATCGCAAGGGGCGCAGGCGGATGCGCGCGAGCACGTTCGTGCGCCAGGTCCGGCCTGAAATGGAACGTTGGTTGATGCGGCGCTCGCGGTTGTACCCTTATCTCGTGCATCATGTGCTGCGAACGGTGATCCAGCGCTGCCGCGAATTGAATCTGGTGCTGGATACATCCAAGCACGAAGCCAAGCGCGCATTGCTGGGCGTACTGGAGCGAATCTTGATCGACATCCTGCGGCGCGACCGCGAACGTTACACACTGTGAGACCCGCATGAGGCGAGCCGCCGTATGAAGCCGTCGCGAGTCCTGGTGCTGATGCATGAGAGTCTCGTGCCGCCGGCCAGCCTCAAGGGTCTCAGTGACAAGGAAATCGACGAATTCAGGACGGAATACGATGTGACCGCGACGCTGGAGAAAGCCGGTCACGAGGTCAAAGCGCTCGGGCTGGGGGACAATCTTTCCGAGCTGCGCTCGGTCATCACCGACTGGAAGCCCGATGTGGCTTTCAATCTGCTCGAAGAATTCCAAGGCATCGTGACGTACGACCAGTACGTGGTCGCGTTCCTGGAGCTGATGAAGCTGCCGTACACCGGCTGCAATCCGCGCGGCATGATGATCTCGCGCGACAAAGCGCTATCTAAGCAGATTCTTTCCTATCACCGCATTCCGACGCCGGGCTTCGCGGTGATCCGCAAGGGCCAGCGGTACCGGCTGCCTCGCAAGCTCAAGTTCCCGCTGTTCGTGAAGTCGGTGACCGAGGACGCGTCGCTCGGCATCTCACAAGCATCGGTGGTTCCGGACTCGGATCGTTTGAAGGAGCGCATCCAGTTCATTCACGAGCAGACCAACTCCGACGCGCTGATCGAGGAATACATCGAAGGCCGCGAGTTGTATGTCGGCGTGCTGGGCAACGAACGCCTGCGCACCTTACCGGTGTGGGAAATGGACTTTGGCACGTTGCCGGGCGGGGTCATGTCCGGCATCGCGACCCGCAAAGTGAAGTGGGATCGCCGCTACCAGATGAAACACGGCATCCGTACCGGCGCCGCGCAGAACTTGCCGGAGGGCTGCGCGGCTTATCTGGATAAGTTGTCCAAGCGCATTTTCCGCTCGCTGTATCTGAGCGGCTATGCGCGCATGGACTTTCGCATGCGTCCGGACGGTAGCGTGTTCGTGCTGGAAGCCAACTGCAATCCGAACATCAGCCGCGAGGAAGATTTCGCCGACTCGGCGCTCGCCGCCGGCATCGAATATCCGGCGTTGCTCGAGCAGATCATCCGAGTCGGCAACAACTATCAGGCGGCGTGGCGCGCAGACGAGGAGTGATTACTCTCCGCTACCGGTCCACTGGCCCAGCCACTGCTCCACTTCCCGATGCCAGCGGACGCTGTTGTTGGGCTTGAGCACCCAGTGGTTCTCGTCCGGGAACATGAGCAGCCGGCTCGGAATGCCGCGGCGTTGCAGGGCCGTGAAGGTCGAAAGGCCTTGCGTGTAGGGCACGCGATAATCGAGCGTGCCGTGGATCACCAGCATCGGCTTGCTCCACTTCGCGACGTGATTCACCGGGTTGTGCTTCTCGACGTTCTCCGGCACTTCGTAGGCCGGCCCGCCTTGTTCCCATTCCGAGAACCACAGCTCTTCGGTGGAGTAGGCCATGGCGCGGGTGTCGAAAATGCCGTCGTGATTCACCAGGCACTTGAACGGCTCGGCCCAGTTGCCGGCGATCCAGTTGATCATATAGCCGCCATAGGACGCGCCGAGCGCGCACATGCGTCCGCCGTCCAGCCAGGGATAGCGCTGTAGCGCCACTTCCAACCCCTTCTGCAGATCCTCGAGCGGCTTGCCGCCCCAGTCCTGGCTGATGGAGTCGGTGAAGGCCTGCCCGTATCCGGTCGAGCCGTGGAAGTCGATGAACACCGAGGCGTACCCCGCACCGGCATACGTCTGCGGATTCCAGCGATAGCTCCAGGAGTTGCCGAAAGATCCCTGCGGGCCGCCATGAATGATGAACGCGACCGGATATTTCGCGCCCGCTTTGAACGCGGCCGGCTTCATCACATAGCCGTACACCGTCGCGCCTTCGGCGCCGACGAACGTGAACTGCTCGGGCTCGCCGAATTTGATTTCGGCCAGCGCGGCTTCGTTCATGCGAGGCAGCGCTCGCAGATCGCCGCCCTTGATCGTGAGCGCCTGCAACTCGGCCGGCGATTTCAGCGACGAGGTCGCCATCACGATTTCTTTCTCGCCGATGCTGAAGGCTTCGATCCGGCCCGGGCCGGTGAGCATGGTGGGCTTGCCGGTCTTCAGATCGACCGACCACAGCGGATGCTGGCCGAAATGATCGGTGGTCGCGTACAGCGTGCGGCCGTCGTTCGAGAACGCCATGTTATCGACCGAGCGATCCCACTCTTTGGTGAGCGCGCCCCGCTGGCCGGTCTTGGTGTCCAGCACGACGATATGGAAACGGTCGGCCTCGAAACCGGCGCGCTCCATGGAGCGCCAGGCGAGCTGACTGCCGTCGCGCGAGAACACCGGCTGAGTATCCCAAGCCGGATTGTCTTCGGTCAGATTGCGCAGACCGCTGCCGTCGACCGCGACTTCATACAAATCGAAGTTGGTCGACCAGGGCTCCGACTTGCCCTTGATGCGGGCCGAGAACACCAGCTTCGTGCCGTCCGGCGAGAACGTATATTCAGTGGCGTCGCCGAACGGCTTGGACGGCACGTCGGCGTCGAGCGCTTTGCTCACGGACACGGGCTCGACCGCGCTGCCGTTGCTCAACTTGAGCGTGAACAGCTGCGAGATACGGCCGTCGCTCCACGTATCCCAATGTCGCGCAAAAATGCGGTCGTAGGTTTGACCGCTGTTCCTCGCGCCCTTGGTTTGCGCGAGCCGGGTGACGGTGCAGGGCAGGTCGGCGCAGTCAGGAAACACTTCCAACGTGACAGCGAGGCGGCCCGCGTTGCTGGCGACAAGGAATGAACCCACATCGAGCGGCAGATCGGTGACCTGCTGCGCTTCGCCGCCATTCGCCGGCAAGCGCCACACCTGGCTGGAGCCGCTGCGGGTGGAAAGGAAATAAATCTCGCGTCCGTCACTCGACCATTCCGGCGAGCTGTCGTTGGCCGAGTGAGTCGTCAGGCGACGCGGCTGCGCGCCTTTGGTCGCCAGGTCGAGCGCCCACAGATCGGTGCGGCCGCGATTGGCGGCCATGTCGGTCTCGCGCACGCTGTAGATCACCGTGCGCCCATCGGGCGAGAGGGCAGGATCGGACACGCGTTGCAGGCGGACCAGGTCTTCCGCGGTAAAGGGACGGGAGCCCTGTTGTTGGGGTGTCTGAGCCACGGCTGCTGCCAGCGGCAGCGACAAACACGCGGACAGCAGACAAGTGGCGGGGAGGAACTGCAGACGCATCACGGGCACGGCTCCGACTGTTTCAGCGGGGAGGGCGAAAGGCCGAAGTATAGCCGTTGGGCCGCGGGCTACTTCTTTTCGTGAATGACGGCGAAGGCGCTGGTGTAGCTGTGCAGGAAGGTGGAGTTTTGGATCGGGCCGAACTCGCCGTCGCAAAAGAAGCCGCCGATGGGTAGATCCGCCACCAGCCGTCGGAACGCGTTGCTGTCGTGGTCCGCCTGACCGTACAGACCGATGCCGCGGCCATGGCAGGAGAACAGCAGGGCTCCGGAATCCGGCGGCACCAGGTTCGACGCCTTGTAGGTGGTCAGCGTGCGCTCCAGGTCGAGCGCCGAGGTGGCGGCGTCGCGCAGATGAAACTGCACCACGCTGTTGGAGGGCACGTTGGCGCTGACCCAAAGCGCTCCGCTTTGGGGATCCATGCCCAGGATGCCGCGAATCAGAAAGTCGCCGTGGCTGAACTCGCTCGCATCGGGCCGCATGGCCATGCCCAGATGCAATGATTGACTGAACAACTCCCGATCCGGCGCTGGCAGCCGCTCGAACAGCTCCGACAATACGTCGCGCGGCGAGCGGCCATCGAGCTCGCGCACCAGATTCTCGTGCGCGGACGTGACGAACATCGGATCGCCGATGGGGCGGCAGCCTTGCGCGACCACCATGTCGATGTCGATGTTACCGGTAAGGGCCAGAGCGACGCAGCCCGAGTGATACGCCTGGTTGCCCAGATAGAGCACGCTGCCGCCCACTTGCCGCGCGCCGCTGGCCAGCCCGCCGATTTTCGGCGCCATCGGATAGATCCGGTCCAGGCCTTTGATGAAGGTCTCGGCTTCGAAGCTGAAAGGATCGGCCAGTAGCAGAAACGACGGTTGCTGGCTCGAGCAGACGCGCATGGCGTCTTCCCATGCGCGAGCTTCCGCGTAGACCGGCGGCACTTGAGCGGCGTCGAGATGCGTGCCCTTCAAGCGCACGCCCGGCAACACCGCGCCAGTCAAGGAAAAAGCCGGGCGATCCTCGATCTCGCGACCGCCGCCGATGACGCCGCCGCCACAGCAGCCGAATATGAAGACGTTCTCGAACTCTCGCTGTAACAGTGCCGGCACGGCGTCGAAGTGCGCCGAGTGCTCGGCGCTGACGAACACGATCGCGAGGTCAGGCTCCTGCCTGCCCAGGCCGAGGTACACCGTCTCAGCGGCATGCTCCACGGCGGCCCGCAACGAATTATCGGTGTCGACGGCGGATGCCCAGCGCATAGCCTTCCTGCGTGAATGCGAGTCGAGCGGTCGATTCTAGGCATTCTTCCGTTAAATGCCATTCTGCAATCACCGCTGTTGCGAGCGCCGGTTTTTTACCGACCCATCGCGATCAGCCGGCCGCGCCCCAGTTGCTGTCGACTTCGCGCTTCGCATCGGCGAGCCACCCTTGCATGTGCTCGTCCTGAACCAGTTGCTGTTGATAAGCCTCGACGACCGGGCTGGAGAACTTCGCGCCATAGTGACGGAAGCGCAGGGCCACTGGTGCGTACATGGCATCGGCGATGGAGTACTCACCAAACAGCCACGGTCCGCGTTGCGCATATTGCGAGCGGATCTCATGCCACAGCTGCTGAACGCGGGCGACGTCGGCCTCGCCCTCGGGTGGCAGCTGCACGTTGCCAGCGCCAGTGGCCTTCATCGGCCAGTGAGTGCGCAAGGCTGCGAAGCCTGAATGCATTTCGGCGCTCACAGCTCGCGCCAGCGCGCGATCGGCCGCGTTGGCGGGCCAGGCGCGACCCTGCGCTTTCTCGTTGAGATACTCGGCGATGGCCAGCGAGTCCCAGATTCTGACAGCGCCGTCGATGAGCACCGGCACGCGCCTGGTGGGCGTGTACTTGACGATGTCGCGATAGAACGCCGGCGTGTCGAGCGGCAGCTTCACTTCTTCGAACTCGAAGCCGAAGTGCTTGAGCACCAGCCAGGGACGCAGCGACCAGGAGGACAGATTCTTGTTGCCGATGACCAGAGTGAGCATGGTTGCGCCAGGGAGCAGTAGGGAACGCGCACTGTAGCGTGCCATGCCCGGACCTGCTGCGAAATCAAATGAACCATGCTGTGGTTTTTCTTAAACTAGCCGTCCGTCCAGGCTTCAAGACGTCCTATGACTGAACATCACCTTGCAACGCTCGCGGTGCGCGCCGGCCAGGTCCGCACGCACGAAGGCGAGCACGCCGAGCCCATTTTCACCACCTCCAGCTACGTGTTCGCGAGCGCGGCCGAAGCGGCCGCTCGTTTCGATGAAAGCGCCAAAGGCAACATTTACTCGCGCTTCACCAATCCGACCGTGCGGTGTTTCGAAGAGCGGCTGGCGGCGATGGAAGGCGCGGCGTCGTGTGTCGCCACCGGCTCGGGCATGGCCGCCATTCTCGCCACCTGCATGGCGCTGCTGAAGGTGGGCGATCACATCGTTTGTTCGGACAGCGTGTTCGGCTCGACCATCGCGCTCATCAATCGTTATCTGGTGAAGTTCGGCGTCGAAGTGACGTACGTGCGGCCGGACGACAACGAAGCCTGGCGACGCGCCATCAAGAGCAACACCAAATTGTTCTTTGTCGAAACGCCGTCGAATCCGCTTTCCGTGATCGCCGACATCCGCGCCATCGCCGACATCGCGCACGAGCGCGGCGTGCTGTTCGTCGTCGACAACTGTTTCTGCACGCCGGCTCTGCAAAAGCCCTTCGACCTGGGCGCGGACCTGGTGATTCATTCGGCCACCAAATATCTCGACGGTCAGGGCCGCGTGGTCGGTGGCGCCGTGCTGGGCAACGAGCAGCTGGTCGGCAAGGACGTCTTCGGCTTCATTCGCTCGGCCGGGCCGAGCATGAGCCCGTTCAATGCCTGGGTGTTTTTGAAAGGATTGGAAACATTGGAGCTGCGCATGCGCGCGCACTCGCAAGCCGCGCTGCAGCTAGCGCGGTGGCTGGAAGCACAACAGGGTGTCCGAAAGGTTCACTACGCGGGCTTGGAGTCGCATCCGCAGCACGCACTGGCGAAGCGTCAACAGAGTGGCTTCGGCGGCATCATCGCATTCGATGTCGAGCATGGCCGTCAGGGCGCCTGGGCGTTCGTCGATGCGACGCGGCTCATGTCCATTACCGCGAATCTCGGCGACGCCAAAACCACCATCACCCATCCGGCCACGACCACGCATTCGCGCATCACGCCGGCCGAGCGAGAGCGCGCCGGCATCACCGAAGGTTTGTTGCGCATCTCGGTGGGACTGGAAGACGTGCGCGATCTGCAAGCGGACATCGAGCGCGGCCTGGCCGCGGTCGCCGCGGTTGCCGGCCGATGATGGGCGGGCAACTGTCCGGCATTCGGGGGATCTGTTTCGATCTGGACAACACGTTCTGGGACGTGATGCCCGTGATCGAGCGCGCCGAGCAGGCCATGTACGACTTTCTCGCCCTCCGGTACCCGCGCGTGACCGCGGCGATGACGGTCGAGATGTTGCGCAAAGCGCGCCAGGAAACCGCGCAGGCCTACCCCCAAATGGCGCATGACTTCACGTTTTTGCGCCGGCAGACGCTGGCGGATCACGCCCGCGAGTTCGGCTACGCCGAGGCCATGGCCGACGAAGCGTTCGAGGCGTTCATCCAGGCGCGCAACGAAGTGGTGCTTTATGACGATGTGCTGCCCGGCCTGGAGCGCCTCAAGCAACACTTCCGCCTGTTCACCGCCAGTAACGGCAACGCGGACCTCGATCGCATTGGTTTAGCGCATTATTTCGAGCGCAGTCTGTGCGCCCGGCAGGTCGGCGCGCTCAAGCCCGATCCGCTGCTGTTCCACAAGGTAATCGAAGGCACCGGGCTCGAACCCCAACAGGTTGTGTATGTGGGTGACGATCCGGCCCTGGACGTGGTGGGCGCCCGGGCGGCCGGCATGCTGCCGGTGTGGATCAATCGCGAGCGCGCGACCTGGCCGGCCGAGTTCGGCGAAAGGGCGCATACGGTGAGAAACCTGGATGAGCTGAGCACTCTGTTGGGGCTCAGGTCATAACTTTAGTCAGTGTCAGTCCGCACCGCACCCAATGCGAAGTCACCTGTAGGACGGGTCCCGGTCCCGATACATTCGCCGTTGTATCCCTATTTTCAAAGACCTGCGGGCTTTGTCGCCGATTGCCTTGGTTCTTTGATTGGCGTAAATTCCGCGCCGTTCGTTGTGCCTTTGCCCGCTTTTTTCTCTGGCTTGGCCAGCCGGGTCATTGAAGACCCTTTTATCGGCCAACTTCTGAAAAATCCGACGAGACCGCGAACGTAGGCCTGGGACCTAAACCGTAATGCTCAGTCAGGCACGGCTGAGCGTTGCAGGGGCGGAGCCCGTATGTAACCAGGCCTCGCAGTGATGATTGCTTCCCAAGCAGGGGGATCGCGCTCGAGGCTTTTTCAGAGAGACTGTATCGATATGACAAAGATCTATGTGGGTAACCTGCCGTTCTCGGCGAACGAGGACCAGGTTCGGCAGCTGTTCGAACAGCACGGCACCGTGGAATCCGTCGCCCTGATCAACGACCGCGAAACCGGTCGTCCTCGCGGCTTCGGCTTCGTGGAAATGCCGCGTGCTGACGCTCAGCGCGCCATTCAATCGCTGAACGGAAAAGACATGGGTGGTCGTCCGCTGCGCGTGAATGAAGCGCAGGAACGCCAGGGCGGTGGTGGCGGCGGCGGTGGCCGCGGTCCCCGTGGCCCGGGCGGCGGCGGCGGCGGTGGCGGCCGCTGGTAAGCGGCAGCAACGAAGCTAGCTTCGTTAAGAAAGACCCCGCGGCAGCAATGCCGCGGGGTTTTTTATTTGGGATGGGGTTCACATAACGATCCGGCCCCGGTGGGCCCCCGAGGGGTGCATCAGGCGAAGTCGCATACAGCGCTCGTGCTGCATGCCGGTAACGATACTGCGATCGCGTAACCGGCCCGACGAGGCCGGCGCGATGGCGGATTTTCGTCCCCATCGGAGAACTTTGTGAAAAACCAGCTACTCGCGGCGGCCGTCGCGGCTGCCTTGAGTTTGGCTTCTACTGCCGACGCCGCGTCCACCGACGAGCTCGCGCAGATTCGCTCGCAGTTGCAAACTCTCATGCAGCGAGTCGACAAACTCGAAGCCGAAAACGCCACCCTCAAGGACGAGAACGGTCAACTCAAGATCCTGACCGAGCAGGTCAGCAAGCAACTCACCCCCCAATCGACGAGAGGCGTGGACTCACCTGCGCCGGCCGTGAAGGCCGCCGACTGGCCGAGCCGCGTCGTGCTCAAGGGTGACGCTCGTTACCGTCATCAGCAGACCGACGTCGAGGGCGCCGCGACCGAAGAGGAACATTTGTTACGTGCGCGTATGTCGGCGGAAGCCAAAGTAAACGATCGCATCGTCGCAGGCATCGGCATCACGACTTCGTCCGCGCCCGGCAGCCCGCGCGGCGGCAACGTGCAACTCGACGGCGAGTTCTCCCGTAAATCTCTCTATCTCGATTTCGCCTACTTCGACTGGACCATCGCCGGCGACGCTCATTTGATCGGCGGCAAGATGAAGATGCCGTTCGCGCGTCCGGGGCAGAGCCTGTTCTGGGACAACGACATCAATCCCGAAGGTCTCGCTCTGACGTATAGCGCCGGCTCGCTGTTCGGCTCGGCGTGGAATTACTGGATCGATGAGGACGTGCAGACCGGAACGGCGGCGAGCACCGCGACCACCACCGACACCAAGATGTACGGTCTCCAACTCGGCAATCGTTTCGATCTCCACGGCAACACGCTGGTGGTCGCGGCGTCGTACTACGACCTGGCCGCGGCAGAAGGTCGCCGTCCGTTCTACAACGGCGGCGCGAACGGCAATTCACTCACGAGCACCGGCGGTCTGGCTTACGACTACCAAGTCGTCGGTTTGATGGCCGAATACAACACGTCGCTCGGTGGCCTGCCGCTGCAAGTGTGGGGCGACTTCGCGAAGAACCTCGACGCGGAGTACGACACCGCGTTCACCATGGGCACTCTGGTCGGCAAGGCGTCGAATCCGGGGACGTGGGAAACGGGCCTCGCTTATCAGCTGGTCGAGAAAGATGCGTTGTTTGCTCAGCACATCGATTCGGATTTCGGCGGCGGTGTGCCGGACGCCGAGGGCTGGGTGCTGCGCACCGGTTACGCGCCGTTGAAGAACTGGGCGTTGAATGCGACCTACTTCAAGACCGTCAACAACAAAGACGTCGGCAGCGAATATGACTTCGATCGCTTCATGCTCGACTTCAACACCAAGTTCTGAGGATCGATGAGCATGCATGTCATCAAAGCCTTCACCGCGGCGTTGCTCGCAACGCTGCTGTGTTTGTCACAAGCCGACGCCGCCGGTCTGGAGCCGGCGATGCAAGCCAAGGTGACCGCCAAGACCAAGGAGATTCGGGCCTGGGCGGCCGAAGCCGCCATCGTGGACGCGGTGAAGGCTTACAACGCCGGCAAGTCGCCGCAAGCCGCGGGGATGGATCAGGCGAAGTGGGGCGCCACCAGCGTGATCGATCCTTTCGTGCGTGGCCTGACCAAGACACCCGCCGCGGAACTGCTGAAGAACAAGCGCCGGGCCAGCAACGAAGTCCTGGCGGAAGCGTTCCTGTCGGGCGCGGACGGCGGCAAGGTCGCGTTCCTGGGCAAACCTTCCAATTGGAGCCACCAGGGCAAGCCGAAACACGAGCAGCCGATGAGCGGCAAGACCTGGCAGGGCGACGTGGAAATCGACGCGTCGTCCGGCCTGCGCCAGGTGCAGGTCGCGGTGCCCGTGCTCGACGGTCGCAAGCCCATCGGCTCGCTGGTGGTGGGGCTCAGTCTCAACGCGCTGGCGAAGTAAACCTAGTCAGCAAACATCCACGGTGAGTGCTAAGGAACTTTTATCGTTAGTCCCATTGCACTCCGGGCCGTGGGAACTGTCTTATCCTATAGAGGATTAAATTCTCGACGACGAGTGCCGACATGTTGATTACACGCGCAGTAGCGCGTGATGTATACGAGTGGTCAGCAACCTTGAGTTTTCCTTGAACGCACGAGGTACCTGGCGATGGCTGAGGCGGGTTCTGGAACGGTAGTTGCGGTTCCCAATTTGCGCGAGTTCTTTCACGACTCGGTGCAGAAGGCGCTGCGTAACCAGCGCGTGGCCGTGGACGATCACACCGAACACTATGTCGTGAACGTGCTCACGATGTTCGCGCGTTCCGAAGAACTGTACGAGCAGACTCCCGATGGCGTGCGACTTCGGCCACTGGCGCACATGCTGGCCGATGCGGCGGCGGCGCCATCCAGCCAGCAGCGTGACGAAGCGCTGCGCCGTCTCGGCGATGTCTCTTTGTTCATTGCCGGATTCTTCGCGCAGAGCTTCGCGCGCAAGCTCGTCGACGTCGACTATCACATCGCCATGGGCGGACGTGCGTACGGCACGCTCGCCGAGAACCTGCGTTACTCGATTCGCGGACAAGCGTTCGCGGCCGTGTTCTTGGAGTTGGCCGGCAAGTTCCAACGACTGGTCGACGTGCTCAACGACGTCGCCGAGATGGCGTATCAGCACACCGACAAAGACATTCTGCGCTTGTACGAGATCTGGCTGAAGACCGGCAGCCCACGCGCCTTTGCGATCTTGCAGCGGCTCGGCGTCGCGCCGGTGCCATCGGGCGCGAGGAAGGAGCACTGACATGCTGCTGCGTCGGATGCAGTCGCTCCTCACACGACTGTACGACGCACCCGTCGAGCACGATGCCGAAGACTTCCTGATCTGCGACCCCAAGCGATTGCGCGAGGTCGTCGGCGATCAGCAGAGCCCGCTCAGCGACGAGCAGGTCTTCGTGGTGCAGGAGGATGGCGCCGTGCGCATCGGCTTGTTCATCGACGAGCGCGTCCTCGAACGATTGGAGCGGCACGATCCGTTGAAGGCGCTGGACGAGGCCAATCTGCACGACTTCTGCACGGCGCTCGAAGGCGTCAGCCATTTCCACTATCTGATCTGGAGCCTGGCGCGCGGCCGGCCCGTGTCGCTGCTGGAGCTCGAGTTGCAGGCGGAGGTGGACAAGTACGCCACCGCCGTGGCGCTGATGACACAACAGCGCGCTGGCGCCTTCCCAGGCGCGCTACACGCGCGCATGTTCAATGGCGTGAGTTTCTTGCCGCAGTTGGACGACGCCAGCCGGCGTCGTTACGAAGAGGCCAATCGCCACGCGGCGCGCTACTGCCGATCCCTCGATCAGCGATATCTGCAACCGCGCCGCTCGCAACCGGAGAAGTGGCTCGCCGAGTTGCGCCGGTTCTTCCGCTGCGGACATCAGGAGAAGATTCGGCGCCTGGTCGTCTGAGCTGCGTCAAGTCGGGCCGTCCCGCGAGTCAGTCGCGGTTGCCGCCGACCTTCTTTTTCATCTCGATCCACTTCGACAACTCGCGCAGGTCGCGCTTTTGCGCGGTCTGCTTACGCGGCAGCAGCCCGCTCTCGTACGGGTTGTAACCCAGGCGCAGCCCCTTGGCGTTGTTCTGAATCGGCGTGTTGCCGACCGCTTCCTCTTCCACCATCGACAGGCCGGGATGGTCCAGAGCTTTGCGACGGGCGCGCTCGCCGGCCTCGCCATCTTCGCTCAAGCGACCGTCGTTCCACTCGTAGACCGCATTGCCTCGATCGTCGAAGGCGATGCGTCCCGGCTGCTTGGCAGGCTCGACCACCCGCGGCCGCAGTCGGTACCCGAATTTTTTCAAATCGTCATTCAACTCCGGTCTCCTGGCTTGCTCTCATGACCGCCGCGCCCGCGGCAGCTGTTGAGACTTCCATGTTGTCTCGTTAGATAGTGCTGCTATTGAATGGCTTCGTAGCAGTGGGGGCAAGTTACAAAAGTGTGAAGTAAGTGCCGGATGCGCAAGGCCGACTGTCATGCGCTCCGACACCTGAAAAGTAGCGATAAAAATACCGACAAAAAATATTCTAACGAGTCCGGCTTTGCACATAAGCGGCGGCGCGAAGCAGCGCGGCCAGCGATTTGCCATCGCGCAGCTCGCCGGAATGCGCCATCTGCATCGCCTGCTCGAACGGCAGCCAGTGAGCTTCCAGCACCTCGCTGGCTTCGAGCCGGTGTTCGACTTCCGTCAGGCCCGTGGCCAGAAACAGATACACCACTTCTGTCAAAAATCCGGGCGAGGGCAGGAACTCGCCGAGGCTGCGCCACTCGCGCGCCGTGCGGCCGGCTTCTTCCTCGAGCTCGCGTTGCGCCGTCTGCAGCGGCGGCTCCTTGTGATCGATCTTTCCCGCCGGAAATTCCCAAATGTAACCGCCGGCGGCATGGCGGTACTGGCGAACCAGACAGACCCGGTTGGTTTCATCGAGCGCCACCACGGCCGCTCCGCCCGGGTGATGGATGATCTCCAGCGTGGCGAGGTGATCGTTCGGCAGGCGCACTTCCTCGACGTTCACCTGGATGACGCGGCCGGTGTAGATGCTGGTGACTTTTTCGATGCTCATGCGACTTCGCTCTTGGACTGCGGCGGCGACTCAGCCAGGCGGCTCGGTGTCGTCGGCGGGAACGGCGTCGTCATCCTCGGCCGCATCTTCGGCAGTTTGTTTGGACATCTTCGACGGGGTGGTGGCGGTGCCGATCCGGTACGCCGCGAAGCCAGGCAACACCACCTGATTCAACGCCATGCCGAGCACGCGACCGCTGGTCGGCGCGTAGATGCGATGCTGCTGATTGGAGATGGGATCGGTGACCACGCCGAGCAACTCGCCTTCACTGACGCGCTCGCCGAGGGCCACGTCGGAGAACAGGATGCCGCCGTGATCGACACGCACCCACTTGGATGCGTAGTACACCGGCTCGGGATCGCCCCAGTAGCGACGCTGCTTGGTCATGCCGAGCGAGTAAAGCAACGTTTCAACGGCTTTGGCGCCGTGCTCGACCTGTTCGGATTGCACGCGCATCGGCTCGCCCATTTCGAATGTCACTGACGGGATGCCCGCTTCGGTGGCCGCCCGTCGCAATGAGCCGCGCTCGCCGACACTGTGCAGGACCACGGTCGCGCCGAAGGCTTTGGTCATGCGAGACACTTGCGGCAGTCGCAGATCGGCGCGCACCTGCGGCAGGTTGGTGCGATTCAACGAGCCGGTGTGCAGATCGATCAGCGCGGAGCAATGCTTCACGACTTCGGTGAAGAACGAGTGCGCCATGCGCGTGGCGGCGCTGCCTTTCGGATTGCCGGGAAAGTAGCGGTTCAAATCGCGGCGGTCGGGCAAATAGCGAGCGCCGCGATAAAAGCCCTGAATGTTGACGATCGGCACGCCGATGATGGCGCCGTTCAGCTCTTCGACGTCGATGTCGTCCAGCACGCGGCGCGCGACTTCGATGCCGTTCAACTCGTCGCCATGCACGGCGGCGGTCAGGCACAGCACCGGCCCCGGACCTTGGCCATTGAGCACGAACACTGGCACCGGCGACACGAAACCTTCCATGGCCGCGCCGCTGGTCCAGATCAGTTTCTTGCGCGTGCCCGGCGCCACTTCGCTGCCCAGCAGCCGCAGCCGGCCTTTGGGTTTGAGTGTCTCGGAACCTTCCATCGTCGCGGGCGCGGGCGTCGGCGCCGCGGGTTCTTCGGCAGCGTGGACGACTGAGCCGAGCAGGCAGCTCAGGATCGCGAGCCAGCGCTTCATGGCCCCGTTCATGGCCTTGTTCATGGCTGGGCGACCTTGACGAACTTCAGCGTGAACCGATCGCTCTCGCCGATTTGTTTGTAACGCGCCTCGTCGCCATCGGCGAAGTTCGGCGGCAGCGCCCAGACGCCTTGCTCGTAGTTCTTGGTGTCCTTGGGATTGGCGTTGATCTCGGAGCGCTCGACCAGGCGGAAGCCGGCGGCTTCGATCATGCCGATCGCGTAGTCCTCGCGCACATAACCCGAGGCGGCCTTCGGATCCTGTGGAATCGTCGGGTCGCCACGATGCGCGACCACGCCGAGCACGCCGCCGGGCTTGAGTGCGGCATGCATGGCCGCGAGCGCATCGCGCTCCCAGCCGAACATCATCCAGTTGTGCAGATTACGAAACGTGAGCACCAGATCGGCGGAGCCGGGCGGGGCGATCTCGTTCTTGGCCGGCGGCGCGGCGAGGGTGGTGGTGACGACTTTGCCGTAAAGATCCGGCCGCAGCTGAAGCTTGCTTCGATACGTCTCGACGGTGTTCTTCGCATATTCGCCCGAGGCCGGATCGAGCAAGGCCACGTAGAGCTGGCCACGATCCCGTAACAAGGGCGCGATAATCTCGGTGTACCAGCCGGCGCCGGGCCACACTTCGACCACCGTCATGTCCTGACGGATGCCGAAAAACTGCAATGTCTCTTTGGGGTGACGGTAGGGATCGCGGGCCCGGTGCTCTCGAACGCGGTGCTGGCCGGCGAGGATCGCGTCCAGCGCGGTGGCGGTCGCCGGATCGGTGGTCGGCGAAGTCGTGCAACCCGTCAGAAACACCGCCGCCAGAACCAGCCAGCTGAACAACGGGGCGGCGCACGGCAATTTCATTCCTTCTCCTCGCGACTTGGAGTCGCGAAGATAGTGGAATCGGCGCGTGTAAATCAAAACCGGCCATACGCCGCGCCCCTGCGAGAAGCGCGGCGCACGACCGATTCGCGATCGGCGCCAGTTCAGTCCCAGCAGCCGGCGTGCGCCGGACTGCCGTTACCGGGTTACCAGCGGCCGTTTTGCCGCGGCGGGCGGGCTTCCCGCTCGCGAGCTTCGTTCACACGCAGCGGGCGGCCACCCATGTCGAAACCATTCATGTGCTGAATGGCGGTCTGGGCGTCGCCGGAGGGCATTTCCACGAAGCCGAAGCCGCGCGGGCGTCCGGTTTCGCGATCGTTAATGAGCTTGACCGATTGCACCGTGCCGTGTTTCTCGAACAAGGAGCGGACGTCCGTTTCAGTGGCGCTGAACGGCAGATTGCCAACGTAGATCGTCGTCATCGAAGGTCACTCTTGAGGCCAGACAAAAGTTGCAGCCAAACGATCGCCTCCGCGAAGCCTCGAGAGCTTCCGGATGGAATGTCGATCGCCGTGTCTTGGTCGCTGACAATCAACCATGGGAATGGAGTGCGGTGGGACCGGGCTTGGGTGAAGCGCTTTGTCCGAAGGTCGCTCTTGTAGGTTGAAATGCGTATTCAGCTGACCGCGACCGATACTACGTCAGCCTTTTGGCGACTGCAATGACCGTACTTGACAAGGCGTTTTTTGGATTTTTTTGCAGCTGCGAATAGCGCGGGGCGGGCGGGGGCCGGCTGCCGGCCGGCCCCAAGAAACATCAAGAGATATCAATCCCCTTCGAGATACGTGTACCCGTTCAACTCCCATTCGTAGAAGCGGCGCAGGGCCTGGCTCTCGGCCAGGGTCATGCGGCCTTCGCGCACCGCGCGCTCGCAGTCGCGGGCGAACTGAGGAAACAAACGGTCGACGTCGTACTGCATATAGCTCAGCACTTTGCCGGCCGTGTCGCCTTTGACGATTTCCTCGATCCACCAGCCGCCCTCGTCGTGCAGGCGGATGTGCACCACGTGGGTGTCGCCGAAGAGGTTATGCAGATCGCCCAGGGTTTCCTGGTAGGCGCCAACCAGGAACGCCGCGAGGTAGTACTCCTCGTTGGGCTTGAGCTCGTGCAGCTCCAGGGTGCGCTTGACCTCGCGCTGGCTGACGAAGCGATCGATCTTGCCGTCCGAATCGCAGGTGATATCGGCCAGCACGCCGTTGCGCGTGGGTTTCTCGTCCAGCCGGTGGATGGGCATGATGGGAAACAGCTGGCCGATGGCCCAGCTGTCCGGCAGCGACTGGAATACCGAAAAGTTACAAAAGTAGGTATCTGACAGAATCAGCTCGAGACCTTCCAGCTCCTCCGGCACGCTATCCAGTTTGCGGCAGAAATCGCGGATCTTGGCGCAGGTTGCCCAATACAAACGTTCCGTCAGTCCGCGGAACTCCAGGCTCAGCAGGCCGAGGTTGAACATCTGCAGCGCCTGCTCGCGCGCCTGCAAAGCGTCGTGATAACACTCCACCAGCCGTCGCGCCGAGATCGTGCGATAGGCTTCGAACAGATCGAGCACCGGTTGCGGCAGCTCGTCCTTGTCGCCGCTGTGCTCATCTTCGATGCGGTCCGACACGCGGAACTTGTCCAGGCAGGAGGAGCCGAGCGCGTTGAACACCAGCACGCTGTGATGAGCGGCAGTGGCGCGGCCCGATTCGCTGACGATGACCGGATGGTCGATGCCGCGCGCGTTACACACGCTGCCGATGCGATACACCACGTCGCTGGCGTATTCGTTCATCGTGTAGTTCATCGACGATTCGAAGTTGGTGCCGCTGCCGTCGTAGTCGACGCCGAGGCCGCCGCCCACGTCGATGTATTTCAGCCCGGCGCCCATCAGCTTCAGCTCGGCGTATACGTGCGCCAGCTCGTTGATCGCATCTTTGACGCGGCGGATGTCCTGCAGCTGACTGCCCGGATGACAGTGCACCAGCTCCAGGCAGTCGAGCATGTTGTGACTCTCGAGCGTCTTCACCAACTCCAGGATCTCGGTGACGAACAGGCCGAACTTGGACTTTTCGCCCGCCGAATCGCGCCAGCGGCCGGCGCCTTCGCTGGCCAGCTTCACACGCACGCCGATGCGCGGCCGCACCTGATACTTCTGGGCGTGCTTCAGCACCAGCTGCAGCTCCTCGAAATTCTCGATCACCGGAATGATGGTGCGGCCGAGCTTGGTGGCGAGGATCACCGCTTCGATGTAGCTGTCGTCCTTGAAGCCGTTGCAGACGATCATGCGCTCGGGCGCGTCCTCGGTGAGCGCCATCACCGCGAGCAGCTCGGGCTTGGAGCCGGCTTCCAGGCCGAAGCCGAATTCCTTGCCGTAGCGATACACCTCTTCCACGACCAGCCGTTGCTGATTCACCTTGATCGGGAACACGGCGGTATAGCGGTTCTTGTAGTCGTTCTCGGCGATGGCTTGCGAGAACGCCTTCTGCAGCCGGACCAGACGATGGCGCAGGATGTCGGAAAAGCGCACCACCACCGGCGTGGTCAGATCGCGCTGACGCAGGCCTTCGACCACTTCATACAAATCGATCTCGCGATCCGGCGTGCCATCCGGCCGCACCACCACGTGGCCCGCGGCGTTGATGCTGAAGTAGTGCTTGCCCCAGTTCGGCACCTGATACAGATCGAGGGAGTCCTCGGTATCCCAGGCGCCGTTGGTGACACCTAAAGGCAGCGGTTTTTTAGCGGTGGAGTCCAAGTGCGTGGCCTCTGTAACGTGGCCGATGGTAAGAAGGGCGCGAACGATACTGCAAAGAGATTGCGAAATTAAGCGTGCAAGTTAATCCGTAGTTGCAACGCCTCGCGCTGGGTTTCTGATCCATTCGCTCCACGAGCCTGCGTACAAGCGCGCACCGGGTTTGCCGGCGACTTCCATCGCGAGCAGCAGGTGACACGCGGTGACGCCGGAACCGCACATCACAATGGTGCGATCGTCGGCGACGCCCGCCTGGGACTGTTCGTAGCGACGTCGTAGTTCTTCTGGCGCGCCGAAGCGCCCGTCGCTGGTGAGGTTGGTCGAGAACGGATGGTTGCGAGCGCCTGGGACGTGGCCGGCGACGGTGTCGAGCGGCTCGACCTTGCCAGCGAAGCGCTCGGGCGCGCGCGCGTCGAGCAGCCGCCAATCGGGTTGTTGCACACGCTCCTGCACCTGATCGGCGTCGAGCCACAAATCGCGATCAGGCCGCGCTTGGAATTTGCTGGGGCTGCGTGCAGGAATTTCAGTGCTCGTCGGCAGGCCGGCGGCCGACCACGCTTTGAAGCCGCCATCCAGCACGGCGACCGCGCGATGGCCAACCCAGCGCAGCAGCCACCACAAGCGCGAGGCATACATGCCGTTGTCCGCGTCGTAGGCGATCACTTGCGTGTCGGCGGTAACTCCCCACGCGCTCAACGTGGCGGCGAAACGTTCGGGGTCCGGCAGCGGGTGTCGACCGGTTTGCGGCGTGATCGGGCTCGACAGATCGCGATCCAGATGCGCGTAGATCGCGCCTGGAATGTGTCCGGCGCGATACGCGGTCTCGCCAGCCGCCGGCTGCGTCAGATCGAAGCGGCAGTCGACGATTAACCAGTGTGAATCCTGCAGATGAGCGGCGAGCGCGTCGGCCGAGACGAGCGTGGTGAGCATGGCGTACTGGTGCGCGATGGAGGTGCGGGCATTCTGAGCCTGTAGCGGAACGGCGTCACGTCGCTCGTCGGAGAGTTCTGGCCCTGCCGCCCGGCTTGGTTACAATCCCGCCCCAATCTTTTCGGGCATGGCTGGGGCGACGTATGGCACTGGAACTGTGGTGGGGGAGCGGCAGCCCTTATTCCTGGCGCGCGCTGCTCGCGCTCGAGCACAAGCGCCTGCCGTACGTGTCGCACATGGTGCAGTTCGCGAAGCAGGAACACCGCTCGCCGCAGATGTTGCAAATGAACCCGCGCGGCCGCGTGCCCGTGCTCAAGGACGGCGACTACGTGGTGTTCGAGTCGCTCGCCATCCTGCGCTATCTCGACCGCAAGTATCCCGACGTGCCTCTGTTCGGCACGACCGCCGAGGAAGAAGGCACCATCACGCGCGTGATCTGTGAGTACCAGTCGTACGCCGAGGACCACCTCGCCAAACTCATCTACGCGATTCTGTTCCAGGGCGTCGAAGGCCACATGGAAGAGATCGAGCGCGCGCTCAACTTCGTGATCGCCGAGGCGCGCACCATCGAGAACCGCCTCTCGACGTCCTCGTGGCTGGTGGGCGAGTCGTTTTCCGCCGCGGACATCGTCGTGTTTCCGGGCATTCAGCAGCTGCTCCGAGTGCTGGAGCGGCGCGAAGCCGAAGATCTGCGTGCGCGCCTGCTGCCGTTGGAGACGAATTTTCCCGCCATCGCCGCGTGGATCAAGCGCGTCGAGGCGCTGCCCGGCTACGAGAAAACGTACCCGCCGCACTGGAAAGAAAAAGAATAAGCGCGGCCCCGCCACGCTCGAAAAATAATCGGTCCAAAAAACGGCGTTGGCCCTTGAAAGTGCGCCGCGACGGCGCACTTATCGCCGTCGATTTTTATTACGGTCGACGCGACGGCAAAAGTCAGTACACTTCGCGCCGTCGTCCCAGCGAATTTTCGCCATCGAGGTCCGACGTTCGTTTAAACGTCTCTTTGCGAGTGAGTGACATGTCCCAATATCCCGTGCATTTCAACTTCCCCGGCCGCCTCGTCATGGTCGGCTTCGGCAGTATCGGACAGGGAGTGTTGCCACTCATCTTGCGTCACATCGCGCTCCCGCCGGAGCGCATCACGATCGTGACCGCCGACGAGTTGGGCCTGAAAGAAGCCGTCGAGTACGGCATCAAGCACATCGTTCATCCGCTCACGCAGGAGAACTATCGCCAGGTGCTCGAGCCCATGCTCGGCCGCGGCGATTTCCTGCTGAATCTGTCGGTGGACGTTTCCAGCATCGCGCTGATCAAGCTCGCGCACGAAAAGGGCGCGTTGTATCTGGACACCTGCATCGAGCCGTGGCCGGGCGGCTACACCGATCCGAACGTGCCGCCGTCGCTGCGCTCCAACTATGCGCTGCGTGAAGAGGCGTTGAAGGTGCGGGACGCGCAGAAGGGCGGCCCGACGGCTGTCATCACGCACGGCGCCAATCCGGGCCTCGTGTCGCACTTCGTGAAGCAGGCGCTGCTCAACATCGCGGCAGACATGTCGATCGACGCTGGCGATCCCAAGTCGCGCGAAGACTGGGCGGCGCTCGCGGCCAAGCTCAGCGTGAAAGTCATCCACATCGCCGAGCGCGACACGCAGGTCGCCAACACACCGAAGAAGGTCAACGAATTCGTCAACACGTGGTCGGTGGACGGCTTCGTCAGCGAAGGCATGCAGCCATCCGAGCTCGGCTGGGGCACGCACGAGAAGGAGCTGCCGCCGCAGGGCCGTCGTCACGAGTTCGGCCGGCAGAGCGCGATCTATCTGTTGCAGCCGGGCGCTGGCACGCGTGTGCGCACCTGGACGCCGAAGGCCGGGCATTTCCACGGCTTTTTGATCACGCACGGCGAATCGATCTCGATCTCGGACTATCTGTCGCACCGTGAAGGTGACAAGGTCGCGTACCGTCCGACGGTGCACTACGCCTATCACCCGTGCGACGACGCGGTGATGTCGGTGCACGAGTTCGCCGGCCGCAACTGGCGCCTGCAGGATCGCAAGCGCATTCTCAACGAAGAGATTCTTCCGGGCGGCATCGACGAGCTCGGCGTGCTGCTCGCGGGTCACAAGAAGAACGCGTACTGGTACGGCTCGCAGTTGTCGATCGACGAAGCGCGCAAGCTCTGCCCGCACAACACGGCCACCAGTCTGCAGGTCTGCGTCGCGGTGCTGTCGGGCATGGTGTGGGCGATGGAAAATCCGAATCGCGGCGTGATCGAGCCCGATGAAATGGATTTCCGCCGCAACCTGGAAATCTGCATGCCGTACCTCGGTCCCGTGATCGGCGCGTACAGCGACTGGACGCCGCTGTTCGATCGCAACCGGCTGTTCGATGAACAGCTGGACAAGAGCGATCCGTGGCAATTCAAAAACGTGATCGTCTGAGCTGAAGAAAGTCTCGAGACTACGGATAGTCTCGTCGATGCCATTCAGAATCAGCTTCAATCTCGGCGACGCCGATCTGCAACACCTCGCGGAAGTCGCGCAGGTGCGGCAGTCGGCGGCGCGTTCACAACCTGTCGAGCGCATCGTCAGCGCTGCGCGCGAGGTTTATCTCAAAGGCAGCCAGGCGCATCTCGCGGACTTCGTGAGAGAGCGTTACTCGCGGCTGGGCACGATGCTGGAGATGGTGGATGACGCCGAGTGGCGGCTCAGTCAGGAAGACTCGCAGCGGCTCGTGAACGCGCTGGCGTGTTTCAGCGAGCCCTCCGCGGGCGCGTCTTCAGCGCTCGATCAGGCGATCATGATCGAGCTGGTCAGCCGGGATTTACATCACGACATCGACGCGTATCGCGACTTCAGTAAGTTTCGCGAGGCGCAGATCGCCAAGCGCCACTCACCGCCCGGAACGGATCGCGAGCAATGGTTGAGTCAACGGCGCGAGACCTTGCAAAAACGCATGCACACGCGCCGTAAACGCGACCTGGACGCGGCGGCCGGGCCGGTGCGCCGCCTGTTCTCACTGTTCGGGCTGTAGTCCGGAAAAAGTCACGCCTTTTTCCGGACGTGTCGAAAGGGCCTCGGCCGCTTTCGACCAGAAAATGTAGTCCGGAAAAAGTCACACCAGAAAATGTAGGCTCCGAGAGGACCTGCAACTCATCAGCCGCCTGATGGCTCGTAGCGCACGGCAGTGATGACATAAGTCCTGGCGCCGCCCGGAACTTCCACTCGCACCTCGTCATCCAAGCCCTTGCGCAGCAGGGCGCGTCCGAGCGGCGAGTCCATGCTGATATAACCTTTGGCGGCGTCGAATTCGTCCGGGCCCACGATGCGGTATTCGCTTTCGGCGCCGTTGTCGTCTTCCAGCGTCACCCAGGCGCCAAAGAACACGCGCGATGAATCTGATGGGGGCTGGCTGACGATCACCATGCCATCGAGGCGCTGACGTAAAAAACGTACGCGTCGGTCGATCTCGCGCAGCTGGCGCTTGCCGTAGATGTATTCGGCATTTTCGGAGCGGTCGCCCTGGGCGGCGGCTTCTTGCACGGCCTGCGTCACCTGCGGGCGCAGCACGCGCCACAGATGGTCGAGCTCGTCCTTCAGTCGTTGGGCGCCGACAGGAGTAATGAACTTTGAACCCTTGGGCTGAGGCGGTCGGTAACGTGACATGTGAGCTGGTTTGCCAGGCTTTCGTAAGGCCGTCGCTGATATCGTCAAATGGCGGGAATTCTGTGGAATCCTTCACGGTAGCCGAACGGGGCGCTCTTTACTCTGCCGCCCCATGAGCATCAAGTACTACACGCACTTTCTGCTGCAGGAACGGGCCCCAAAGGGCATGAGCGAATTCCGCGGCGTCGTCGAAGTGAACCGCACTTTGCTGCGTGGCGACCTCAAGGAAGCCGCCTCGGTGCTGGCCAAGAACTTCGAATGCGACACCAAGGATATCAAGGTTCTGCAGTGGTCCCGCTTACATTGATGTAGTTGCTGCTTTCTCGAATCCCCTAGCGGGCTTTACTTCCCTTCAGAAAGTCCGCTTCTCTGCCCCGAGCCACAAGCTCGGGGTTTTTTTTGCCTGCTCATTTTTGCCACAAGAATTGCGTCGGTGGCTCGCGCCGCCGGGAGGGGGATGTGTCCTCCCGGCACCGCTGCACCCGCCGCGCGTCGCTGTCGCTCGCGCGTGGCTTGTACGTCCATGTAGCGCTATTGGGTCAACGTCCATGTTGATCCCAATTGCCGGGAGAACACATCCCCCTCCC